>CAXSHL010000023.1:0-50168 GCA_964237315.1 uncultured Nocardioidaceae bacterium | reverse complement strand
GCAACAAGGTGCCGATCTACCCCGGCTACGTCTGCGCGATCGTCGGGTCCCTGGTCACTGGCAAGCCGGTCAAGTGGATGGAGGACCGCACCGAGAACCTGGTGTCCACCGGCTTCGCGCGCGACTACGTGATGCGCGGGGAGATCGCCGCCACCAAGGACGGCAAGATCCTGGCGATCCGGACGAACGTGCTTGCCGACCACGGCGCGTTCAACGGCGTCGCCGCACCGGTGAAGTACCCCGCCGGGTTCTTCGGCGTCTTCACCGGCAGCTACGACATCGAGGCCGCCTACGCGCACATGACGGCCGTCTACACGAACAAGGCGCCGGGCGGCGTCGCCTACGCCTGCTCGTTCCGGATCACCGAGGCGGTCTACCTCGTCGAGCGGATCGTGGACTGCCTGGCCTACGAGCTCGAGATGGACCCGGTCGCCCTGCGCAAGAAGAACTTCATCCAGCCCGACCAGTTCCCCTACACCTCGAAGACCGGCTGGGTCTACGACTCGGGCGACTACGACAAGGCGATGGACCTCGCGCTCGAGATCTCCGGGTACGACGACCTGCGGCGAGAGCAGGCGGAGAAGCGCGAGCGTGGCGAGCTGATGGGCATCGGCGTCGCGTTCTTCACCGAGGCGGTCGGCGCGGGGCCCCGCAAGGACATGGACATCCTCGGTCTCGGGATGGCCGACGGCTGCGAGCTGCGGGTGCACCCCACCGGCAAGGCCGTCGTACGCCTCTCGGTGCAGAGTCAGGGGCAGGGGCACGAGACGACGTTCGCGCAGATCGTCGCCGAGGAGATCGGCATCCCGCCCGACGACATCGACGTCGTCCACGGCGACACGGACAACACGCCGTTCGGGCTCGGCACCTACGGGAGCCGGTCGACGCCGGTGTCCGGGGCGGCGGCGGCGCTGGTGGCTCGCAAGGTCCGGGACAAGGCGCGCATCATCGCCTCGGGCATGCTCGAGGTGTCGGTCGCGGATCTCGAGTGGGACAAGGGCTCCTTCCACGTCAAGGGCGACCCCGGACGCGCGGTCACGATCCAGGACATCGCGATGCGGGCGCACGGGGCCGGTGACCTGCCCGAGGGCATCGAGGGCGGGCTGGAGGCGCAGATCTGCTACAACCCCGAGAACCTCACCTACCCGTTCGGTGCCTACATCTGCGTCGTGGACATCGACCCCGGGACCGCGCAGGTCAAGGTGCGCCGGTTCATCGCGGTCGACGACTGCGGCACCCGGATCAACCCGATGATCATCGAGGGCCAGGTGCACGGCGGTCTCACCGACGGCGTCGGGATGGCCCTGATGGAGATGATCTCCTTCGACGAGGACGGCAACTGCATCGCGGGGTCGCTGATGGACTACCTGATCCCGACGGCGCTCGAGGTCCCGCACTGGGAGACCGGGCACACCGTGACGCCCTCGCCGCACCACCCGATCGGCGCGAAGGGCGTGGGCGAGTCCGCGACCGTCGGGTCGCCGCCGGCGGTGGTCAACGCGGTGATCGACGCGCTCAAGCCCTACGGCATCCGGCACGCCGACATGCCGCTCACGCCCTCGCGGGTGTGGGACGCCATGCAGGGCCACGCGACCCCGCCCATCTAGCAGACGCCGAGAGAGATGGACACCGTGACGACGCGACTCTCCGAGCGCATGGACGAGCTCACCCGCTCCCGGGTGCCCTTCGTGCAGGCGACCGTGGTGCGCGCGCAGGCACCGAGCTCGGCCCATGCGGGCGACCGCGCGATCGTCCTCGCCGACGGCTCGATCGAGGGCTTCGTCGGCGGCCAGTGCGCGACCGGGTCGGTGCGCACCGCCGCGCTCGGTGCCCTGCAGAGCGGGGAGGGCGTCCTGCTGCGGGTGCTGCCGGACGCCGGCGTGGGAGCCGACTCCTTCCCGGCCACCCCGGGGGCCAGCATCGTGGTCAACCCCTGCCTGTCCGGAGGAGCGATGGAGATCTACCTCGAGCCGCTGCTGCCCTCTCCGGCGCTGTACCTCGTGGGCTCCTCGCCGACAGCCGAGGCGGTGGCGGCGCTCGCGCCCTCGCTGGGGTTCGTCGTCGATCGTGCCGCCGACGGCGCGCAGCCGGCCGGTGCCATCGCGGCGGTCGTGTCCAGCCATGGCGGCGACGAGGCGAGCGCCGTCCGAGTGGCTCTCGACGCGGGCGTCGGCTTCGTCGGGCTGGTGTGCAGCCGCACCCGCGGCGAGGCCCTGCTCGAGGAGCTGGACCTGTCGGCGGAGGACCGTGGCAAGGTGATTCCCCATGTGGGGCTGGACATCGGCGCACGCACCGCACCCGAGATCGCGCTGTCGATCATGGCCTCGCTGGTCCGCAGCATCCGGCTGGAGGGGCTGGTCGCCGCTCCCGGTGCGGCCGCGCACGAGCGTGCCCGGCTGGCTGTCGACCCGGTCTGCGGGATGACGGTCACCGTCGCGGCCGACACACCCCACGCCAGCTCGGAAGGCACCGACCACTGGTTCTGCATGCCGGCGTGCCGCGACGCGTTCGTGGCGGCGCACCCCGCGTGAGCGCGCTCCACAGCGCCGAGGACGTCCGGCGCGGGTTCGACGAGCACGGCTACCTGGCCGACCAGGGCACGTCGACCGCCGTTTTCCTGGCGCTCGAGCTCGGCCTGCCGCTCCTGCTCGAGGGGGAGCCCGGGGTCGGCAAGACGGCAGCCGCCAAGGTGCTCGCCGCCACGCTCGGCGTACCCCTCATCAGGCTGCAGTGCTACGAGGGCCTGTCGGCGAGCGAGGCGCTCTTCGACTGGAACTACCAGCGTCAGCTGCTCGCCATCCGGCTCGCCGAGGCGCAGCACGAGAAGCTCGCCGAGGCCGACCTGTTCAGCGAGGAGTTCCTGCTGGAGCGGCCCATCCTGCGGTGCGTGCGGTACTCCGGCGCGCTGCCGCCCGTGCTGCTGATCGACGAGGTGGACCGTGCCGACGACGAGTTCGAGGCGCTGCTGCTGGAGTTCCTCGGCGAGGGGTCGGTCACCGTCCCGGAGCTGGGCACGTTCACGGCCGCGACCCCGCCCGTCGTGGTGCTCACGTCCAACCGCACGCGGGACCTGCACGACGCCCTGCGCCGACGCTGCCTCTACCACTGGCTCGACTACCCGTCGGTCGAGCGGGCCGTGGAGATCCTCCGGCGCACCGTGCCCCAGGCCAACGGCCCACTGATCTCCTCCGCGGCCCAGTTCGTCGGCCACGTCCGCTCGCTCGACGTCGACAAGCCGCCCGGCATCGCGGAGGCCATCAACTGGGTCGCCGCGCTCTCGGTGCTCGGGGTGACCGAGCTGGTGCGTGAGGACGTGGTCACGTCGCTGGGCGCCCTGGCCAAGACACCCGACGACCGGGACGTGGTGATGGCCGCCGCGGACCGATACGGCTTCGGCTGAGGATGGCGTCCCCCGCTCCCGCGCTGCTGCGCTCCGTGGACCGGGCCGCGTTCGTCGTGGCCCTCGGGCAGCGGCTGCGGACCGCCGGGGTGCCGGTGACCTTCACCGCGCTGGCCGCGTTCAGCGAGGCCCTGGGCGTGCTGCCGGCGACCCGGACCGGCGAGCTGTACTGGACGGCCCGGGTCACCCTGGTGCGCCGGGCCTGCGACCTGGCGACCTTCGACGAGGTGTTCGCCGCCGTCTTCGAGGACGCGGTGCTAGCCGTTCACGGGCAGGCTTCCGGACCGTCGTCCCAGGACCCGGAGGTGTCGGCCTCGGTCCGTCCCGCCGGGCTCCCGGACGGTGCCGGCTCTGCTGACGCCGCCCTGCCGTGGCACACCCTTCCCCGGCATCCTGGCGACGGTGCCGACCCGGCCGCCGACGACGGCCCGGCCGTTCCCGAGCTGCTCCCCAGCGCCCTGGAGGCGGTGGGGGACACGCCCTTCGAGGAGCTCGACGAGCAGCAGCTGGCGCTGGTGGGGGCGTGGCTCGAGGAGTCGTGGCACCGGTGGCCCTCCCGTCGGAGCCGCCGTCGTCGCGTGCACCACGCGGGACGCCGGGTCGAGCTGCGCGCGACGATCGCCGCCTCCCGTCGTACGGCGTGGGAGCCGGTCGAGCTGAGCAGGTCCCGTCCGGTGCGGCGGCCGCGCACGGTCACGATGGTGGCCGACGTGAGCCAGTCGATGCAGCCCTACTCGACCGCGTACCTGCACCTGATGCGCGCTCTGGCCCGGTCCCGACGCGCGGAGACGTTCGCGTTCTCCACGTCGCTGACCCGGCTGACCCCGGCGCTGCGGCACCGGTCGGTCGACGTTGCCATCGCCGATGCGAGCGACCTGGTCGTGGACCGGTTCGGCGGCACGCACCTGGCGAGCAGCCTCACCACCCTGCTCCGCTCGCGGCACGGCAACGCACTGCGCGGCGGCGTGCTGGTCATCGCCTCCGACGGCTGGGACAGCGACGACCCGGCGCATCTGGCGACGGTCCTGGCGCGGCTCCGGCGACGAGTGCACCGCCTGGTGTGGCTGAACCCGCGCGCCGGGGCGGCCGGGTTCGAGCCGCTGGTCGGCTCGATGGCGGCGGCCCTGCCGTTCTGCGACGCCTTCATGCCCGCGCACACGCTCCGGGCGACGACCGAGGCCCTCGGCGCGATCCTCGACCCCGGCGCCGGGTAATCCGTGACGGAATGCATGGTTTTGGGGTTGAAAAACCTGCTTTCCGTCACGGATTATCCGGGGTGTGCAGGCGGTCGCGGGTCGGTGAGGCGGGGAGGCGTCAGCTCCAGAGGGTGACGTGCACCGAGGGCTTGAAGCGGCCGAGCCGGACGCCGGATCCGCGGACCATGGCCTGGGTGGCGCGCGGGGTCGTGACGAACCTGAGCAGCTCGGCTGCGGCCGCCGACTGGCTGTGCGCCGGGAGCGCGAGTGCCGCCCACCGTCCCTGGGCCCGCAGACCGGGGCCGTCGACGAGTGCCAGGCGCCCGGCGGCGACGTCGGCGGAGACCGCGAACCGGACCGCCAGGGCCAGCCCGTTGGTGCGCTTGGTCTCCTCGAGCGCCGCCGCATCGCTCTGGAAGATGCGCTGCCTCGACTCCGGGATGCCGAGCTGTCGCAGCATGCCGGGCACCACGCCCTCCTCACCGGCCGCCGAGGGCCCGAGCAGCCAGGTCTCCTCGCGCAGCCCTCTCGACGACGTGGCTCCGCGGGCCATCGGGTGGTCCGGCCCGCAGACGGCGAGCACCTCGTAGTTGAGGAACTGCTTGTGCATCAGCCCTTCGGGCATCCGGCTCGGGGCCGGCCCGATCGCCACGTCGACCGTGCGACCGGCCAGGAGGGCCGGGAACTGCGCGCTGGGCCGCACGCTCAGCTCGACGTCGAGATCCTTGGCACGACCCGTGAACAGGTCGATCAGACCCGGAGCAGCGTGCTCGGCGAACAGGCTGGAGGCGGCCAGCCGCAGCAGCCGACGCCCGGTGCCCGCCTGGCTGACCTCGCGCACGGTGCGGTCCTGCAGGCCCAGGATCTCCACCGCCCGGCTGGCCAGCCGCAGGCCGCCGGGTGTGTAGGCGAGCCCGGAGGCGGTGCGGGTGAACAGCTTGTCCTCGAGCTCCCGGCGCAGCTGCCCCACGTGCATCGAGACCGCGGACTCGCTGACGGC
The DNA here is from genome assembly GCA_964237315.1 of uncultured Nocardioidaceae bacterium. Lineage (GTDB taxonomy): Bacteria > Actinomycetota > Actinomycetes > Propionibacteriales > Nocardioidaceae > Nocardioides_B. Next base: position 44,572 of record CAXSHL010000023.1, on the reverse strand, counting down.
CAGCTCGTCGGCGGCCGCCTTGACCGAGCCGAGCCGGACCACGCAGGCGTATGCCTTCAGCTGCGTCGGGGTCACGCCCGCACGACCCGGACCAGGGCGTCGTAGGCGGTCCTGGTCTCGTCGCCACGGTGGTGATGGGTGGCGTCCACGGTGGGCACGAGGCGGGCCACCCGCTCGGCACGCTGCACCTCGAAGCGCTCGCCGTCCAAGTCGGCGAGCACCTCCTCGGCGGTGTACAGCACGGACGGGTCCGTCGGCCCGCCGGTGCCCTCGGTCAGGTTGGTCGCGTCGTGCGCCACCAGGAAGAAGGTCCCGCCCGGGCGCAACGCACAGAACGCCCGCCGTACGGCGGTCTGCCGCTGGTCCGCGGTGAGCTGCAGGTAGGCGAGCAGAACCAGGTCGTACGGCGCCAACCCGATGTCGAAGGTGAGCGCATCGCCGAGGACCCAGTCCACCTGCAGGGCATCGCTCCCGGCGTGGCGCGACGCCAATGCTCTGCCCTTGTCGAGGGCCACCTGGGAGAAGTCGACGGCCGTGACCTGCCAGCCTCGCTCCGCGAGCCACAGGGCGTTGCGCCCTTCCCCACAGGCCAGGTCGAGGGCCCGTCCGGGTCGGAGCCCGGCGAGCTCCCCGGCCACGAGCTGGTTCGGTGTCGCCGACCAGACGAGGTCCGCAGCGGCGTACCGCTCGTCCCACGCCTGGGCATCCATGCCTCGAATCTAGCCGGGCCGCCCAGTCGGGCGAGGACTACTCGCCGGACGCGACGTCGCCGCTCTGCTGGGCAGCGACCGCTGCGTGCACCTCGGCCATGTCCAGCTCGCGGACAGCGCCGATCAGCTGGTCGAGCGCCTGGGGCGGCAGCGCGCCGGGCTGGCTGTAGACCAGCACACCCTCACGGAAGGCCATCAGGGTCGGGATGGAGGTGATGTTGGCGGCGGCGGCGAGAGACTGCTCCGCCTCGGTGTCGACCTTGGCGAACACGATGTCGGCGTTGGCCTCCGACGCCTTCTCGAAGGTAGGTGCGAACTGGCGGCAGGGGCCGCACCACGAGGCCCAGAAGTCCACCAGGACGATGTCGTGGTCCGCGACTGTCTTCTCGAACGCCTCTGCCGTGAGCTCGGTCGTGCTCATCTGTCCTCCGGTATATCTGGTCGTGCCGTCGCACCGTCTGTCGAGTGTGCTCTGTCCCTGGTCCCAACCGGCCGCCCCGCCCAGACATTCCGGATCCCACCCAGGGCTGACCGCCCCGCAGGATTGATGCGCCCGAGGGCGGGTACCGCGGCCCCTTCCAGACACGTATTGACCGATGGAGGACTCATGACAGCGAGCGACCCCGACTACCCGGACGGCTCCACTGCCGCCGCCGGTGGTGAGAACGGCGGTTCGCCGGGGGCGAAGGAGCAGGTGAAGGAGCAGGCCGGTCAGGTGGCGGGCACTGCTGCCGAGCAGGGCCGGCAGGTGGCGGGGACGGCCGCCGACGAGGCCCGGCAGGTGGCGGGCACTGCTGCCGGTGAGGCGCAGCGGGTGGTGTCGGAGGCGTCGTCGCAGGTGCGCGGGCTGGTCAGCCAGGCGACCGACCAGGTCGAGGAGCAGTCGCGGACCCAGCTGGGGCGGCTGGCGGAGACGCTGCGGTCCTTCGGCGAGGACTTCGAGCGGATGGCCTCGCAAGGCGAGGGTCCGGCGACCGGCCTGGCCCAGGAGGCGGCCGATCGGGCTCGCGGGATCGCCTCGCACCTGGAGGGGCGCGAGCCGCGGGATCTGCTGGAGGACGTGCGGAGCTTCGCGCGCCGCCGTCCGGGTGCGTTCCTGGCCGGTTCGCTCGTGGCCGGCGTGGTGGTGGGGCGGCTGACCCGCGGCGCCAAGGCCGCCCAGTCCGGCTCCGACTCATCGTCCGGCGCCCTCGCCCAGACCCCCCGTCGTGACCCGCAGAGCTACGTGAGCGACACCACACCCTCGAGCGGACCGATCAGCGACCCGTCCACCCAGGGCCACGGCACCGCGACCGGCGACCCGCTCGCCGGCGTGGGCACTCCCGAGTCCCGGCCGGTCTACCCGGGCGGCGCCGAGGGGGGTCGCCCGTGAGTACGGCGGCAGGTGGCGTGGGTCCGGAGCAGCCCGTAGGGGAGCCGCGCTCGCTGGGACAGATCGTGGGCGACATCACCGCGGACATGTCCACGCTGATCCATCAGGAGCTGGATCTGGCGAAGGCGGAGATGAAGCAGGAGGTCTCCAAGGTCGGCAAGGGTGCCGGGATGTTCGGCGGCGCGGGGGTGGCAGGGTTCCTCACCCTGTTCTTCGTGTCGCTGGCACTGACGTACCTGTTGGACGACTGGATGCCGGTGGAGCTGGCGGCGTTGATCGTGGCGGTGCTGTGGGGGATCGTCGCGGCGGTGCTGGCCCTGCGGGGCCGCAAGGAGATGAAGGCCGCCAACCCGGCGTTGCCGACGACGCAGCAGACCTTGAAGGAGGACGCGCAATGGGCCAGAACCCTGAAGAGCTGACCACGGACACCACCACCACCGGCTACACCGACACCGGGTACGTCGAGGCACGGGGCACCGGTCGTGGGACACAGGAGCAGCCGGTGTCGGGGACGACGACGACGCCGGCTGACATCGAGGCGACCCGTGCGTCGCTGTCCCGCGACATCGACGAGCTGACCGAGAAGGTCAGCCCCGCTCGGGTGGTGGACCGACGCAAGCAGGCCGCGAAGGGGAAGCTGGGTGAGGTGCGGGACAAGGTGATGGGCGCTGCTCCGGACCTGGGAGCGGCGAAGAGCCACCTCCCCGGCAGTGGCAGTGGTTCCTCGGGTCCGGGGGTCGGTGAGCGGGCCTCCGGGGTCGCCTCCTCGGTGTCGGACTCGGCGTCCTCGACGGTGGGCACCCTCACCGAGCGTGCGCAGGGCAACCCGCTGGCCGCCGGTCTGGTCGCGTTCGGCGCCGGCATGCTGCTCTCGGCGCTGCTGCCGGCCTCGGAGAGGGAAGCCCGGCTGGCGCACCAGGCGGTCGAGGCGGCCAAGGAGCACGGACAGCCGGTGCTCGACGAGGCGAAGTCGGTAGGCCGGCAGGTGGGTGCCGACCTCAAGGACTCGGCGGTCGAGTCCGCCCAGCAGGTCAAGGACACCGCCGCGGAGTCCGCGCAGACCGTCAAGGACCAGGGTCAGGCGTCCGCCGAGACGGTCAAGGACCAGGGCCAGTCCTCGGCCGCGACCGTCACCGACGAGGGCCGGTCCTCCGCGCAGACCCTGAAGCAGAACACCACCAGCTGAGCGCGGCGGCAGCAGGCAAGACCGCGGAACGGGCGTCGACGCACCTGTGCGTCGGCGCCCGTCCGATGTGTCGGTCGATCCCGGTGGAACGTCGGCGAGGGCTGCGGCCGTTCCGTCCTCGGCACGGTATAGATGGTGGCACGCCTGCGACAGGCCGCACGAGCACGAGGAGCTCTGATGGCGAACCGGCTGGCAGCGGCGACGAGCCCCTACCTGCAGCAGCATCGCGAGAACCCGGTCGACTGGTGGGAGTGGACGCCCGAGGCCTTCGAGGACGCCAGGAAGCGCGACGTGCCGGTCCTGCTGTCCGTCGGGTACGCCGCCTGCCACTGGTGCCACGTGATGGCCCACGAGTCGTTCGAGGACCCGGCGACGGCGGCCTACCTCAACGAGCACTTCACGTGTGTCAAGGTCGACCGGGAGGAGCGCCCGGACGTGGATGCGGTCTACATGCAGGCGACGACCGCGATGACCGGCCAGGGCGGCTGGCCGATGACCGTGCTGCTGACTCCCGACGGAGCACCGTTCTTCGCCGGCACCTACTTCCCCGACCAGCCGCGGCACGGGCAGCCGGCGTTCCGTCAGGTCCTCGAGGCCCTGTCCGAGGCCTGGGTCAACCGGCGAGAGGAGGTCACGCAGGTCGCCGCGGACGTCTCGGGGCACCTGCAGCAGAGCGTGACACCGGCCGGCGAGGAGCCGATCGACGCCGACGTGCTCGCCGCGGCGGTCACCTCCCTGGCCGGCGACTTCGACGGCACAGCCGCGGGCTTCGGCACCTCACCGAAGTTCCCTCCGTCGATGGTGCTGGAGTTCCTGCTCCGGCATGCCGCCCGAACCGGCTCGCCCAACGCGTCCGGGATGGCCGACCGGACCCTGCGGGCGATGGCCAGGGGCGGCATCTACGACCAGCTCGGCGGTGGGTTCGCGCGCTACTCCGTCGACCGGGGCTGGGTCGTCCCGCACTTCGAGAAGATGCTCTACGACAACGCCCAGCTGCTCGGCGCGTACGTCCGGTGGTGGCGGCAGAGTGGTGACCCGCTGGGTGCGCGCGTCGCCCGGGAGACCGCCGACTTCCTGATCCGCGAGCTGGGCACCGCCCAGGGCGGGTTCGCCTCGGCCCTGGACGCCGACAGCGACGGCGTCGAGGGCAGGTTCTACGCCTGGAGCCCCGCCCAGCTCGTGCAGGTGCTCGGGGAGGCCGACGGGGCCTGGGGGGCGAGCCTGTTCTCGGTGACCCCCGCTGGCACCTTCGAGCAGGGCCTGTCCACCCTGCAGCTGCTCGAGGACCCGGTCGGAACGGATGCGCTGCGCCGCTGGCACTCCGTGCGGGAACGACTGCTCGCTGCACGGGCCACCCGCGTGCGGCCGGCCCGTGACGACAAGGTGGTCGCCGCGTGGAACGGCCTGGCGATCGCCTCGCTGGCCGAGGCCGGGACCCTGCTCTCCGAGCCTCGGTACGTCGACGCGGCGGTCGCCGCGGCCCGGCTGCTCGTGGACCGGCACCTGGAGGGCCGCCGGCTGGCTCGCGTCTCCAGGGACGGGGTGGTCGGTCGGCACGCAGGAGTGCTCGAGGACTACGCCTGCCTCGCGCACGGCCTGCTCGCCCTGGTGTCCGCCACCGGCGACGTGGCCTGGCTACGCACCGCGCGGGCCCTCCTGGACGAGGCACTGGCGATGTTCTCGGCGGAGGACGGCGGCTACTTCGACACCTCCGAGACCGCCGAGACGCTGCTGGCGCGCCCCCGGGACCCCTCGGACAACGCGAGCCCGTCCGGCCAGTCCGCCTTGGTGCACGCGCTGCTGACCTATGCCGCGCTGACGGGCTCGGGGCGGCACCGCGACGCTGCGGAGGCTTCGCTCCGCAACGTCCGCACCCTCGCCGAGCGGGTGCCGCGGTTCGCCGGCTGGTCCTTGGCAGCGGCCGAGGCCGCCATCGCGGGGCCGTTGGAGGTGGCGGTCGTGGGTCACGCCGACGACCCCGAGCGGGCCGCCCTCGAGAAGGTGGCCCGGGCGGGCACCAGCCCGGGCCAGGTCGTCGTCGCCGGCGAGCCACCCCCGGACGGCCGGTCCGCACCCGGCTCGGGCGTGCCAGGCGAGGTCCCGGACGGCATCCCGCTGCTCGAGGGACGGGGACTGGTCGGCGGTCGGGCCGCCGCCTACGTGTGCCGAGCTCTCGTGTGCGACCGGCCGGTCACCGACCCCGAGGAGCTGCAGGCCCTCCTCAGGGCTTGACGGTCGGGGCTTGACGGTCGGGGCTTGACGGGTCAGGGCTTGACGGTCAGGGCATGACCGACGCGCCCTGCGCCGGGCTCGTCGGCTCGGCGGTCGGGATCCCTGAGGGGCTCGACTCCGCCGACGGCGCCTGGCTCGGGTTGCTGTCCGTGGTGACGCTCTCGCTGGGCGTGCCGGTGGCCGTCGGGGACGCGGTGGGCTCGCTCGGCGCACTGGAGGGACCCGGTGACGCGGTCGCGGTGGCGCTCGGCGTGGCGGTGGCGCCGGCTGTGGCGCTGGGGCTCCCGCTCGGTGTCGAGCTGACGCTCGGGCCGGCTGGTGCCGTCGGGGCGGGTGCCTCGTCGTGGCCGGAGCCGGCACCGGTGTGCAGCGACGTAGAGACCGTCGTGCTCCCGGATCGACCGCTGAGCGACGTACCGGTCAGCAGCTCGATGCCGGTGACGGACGCCGCCGTCAGGGCGAACACCACGAGGGCGCCGACGAGCACCACCCGGGCACGCGGACGGACCCGGACCGGGCGGGAGCCGGCCCCGGGCACCGTGCCCAGCGCCCGCGACACCTGGTACGTCGTGCGTCGCAGCGAGGCGGTGTAGACAGCCCCGGCGACCGACGCGACCACGCTGACCAGCGCGGCTCCGGTGATGGTGCCGACCACGCCGAGCCGGGAGCCGAGCGCGGCGGCGGTCGCGGCGGCCAGCGAGCCACCGAGGACCTGCGTCAGCGACAGCTCCATCCTCGGAGCGTCGGTGGAGGGCGGGATCGAGGGACGGTCTGTCCGGTCGGGCTGGGTGGGGATCAGGTCCCGGTCCTCGTAGAGGTCCGGGCGCTTCGTGGTGCGGGTGTCCATTCACTGCTTCCGGTAGAACTGTGCAACTAGTCATTCAATGTGGCTCATTCAATGTGGCTCATCCATGATGGCTCACTGGGAGGGCACCCCGGGCACCCGCCGCGCCAGGGGTGAGCAACGACACCCCGACCGGGGGCGCTGGGCCAGGAGCCCTTCAGCGCAAGGAGTATGTCGCCAGCGAGATGCCCACGTAGTGGGTCACGAACGCCAGGATCGTCAGGCTGTGGAAGACCTCGTGGAAGCCGAACCAGCGCGGGAGCGGGTCGGGCCACTTGAACCCGTAGACCACGCCGCCGACCGTGTAGAGGACCCCTCCGAGGATCAGCAACGTCACCACGGCGACGCTCGCCTGGTCGAAGAACGCCGGCAGGTAGAAGACCGCGGCCCACCCGAGCGCCATGTAGATCGGCGTGTAGAGCCAGCGGGGAGCGGTGGGCCAGAAGAGCCGGAAGCAGATGCCCAGCAGCGCACCTCCCCAGGCCACGCCCAGCAGCTCGGTGCGGTCGCTGCCGCGCAGCAGGAGCAGGGTGAACGGCGTGTAGCTGCCGGCGATCAGCAAGAAGATGCTCGAGTGGTCCAGCCGCCGCAGCCACAGGCCGGTCCGCGGTGACCACCGTCCCCGGTGCATGGTGGCCGACGCGGTGAAGAGCGCGAGCGCTGAGGCCGCGAAGACCGAGGAGCCGACCCGCGTCGTGGCCGTGGGTGAGAGGACGACGAGCACGATGCCGGCCGCCAGCGCCAGCGGGGCCGTCGCGGCGTGCAGCCAGCCCCGCAGGTGCGGCTTCGCCTCGTGGATGGCCTCGCGGACCGTCTCACCCAGCCGTTCCGTCGCCTCCGACGCCGCGTCGGCGAGAGGGGAGTGGCGGTCGTTCACGAATACAAATTACCCGGACAAACAACCGTCAACCGGGGAACCCCGGCATGCGCTGCATTTCCCCGAGTAAGGTAACCCAGCGTGGCGGACTGGAAGCGTGGGCTCCGGCGGGTGCTCTACCCCGCCTACGAGGCGCGCGTCGTCCGCAGGCTCCCGCCCGACCAGCTGCCCAAGCACGTGGGCGTGATGCTGGACGGCAACCGGAGATGGGCCAAGGCCGTCGGTCAGGACGCCGCCCACGGTCATCGAGCGGGCGCGGCCAACATCTCGCCGCTGCTGCAGTGGTGCGAGGAGCTCGGGGTCGAGGTGGTCACCTTGTGGCTGCTGTCCACCGACAACCTGAACCGGCCGGCCGAAGAGCTGGACGAGCTGCTGGTGATCATCGAGGAGGCGGTGGCCGACCTGGCCTCCGAGCAGCGGTGGCGGCTGCACCCGGTGGGCGCGCTGGACCTGCTGCCCGCCGAGACGGCTCGTCGGCTGAAGGAGGCCACCGAGCAGACGCGCGACGTGGACGGCCTGATCGTCAACATCGCCGTCGGGTACGGCGGCCGGCGCGAGATCGCGGACGCCGTACGCTCCCTGCTCAGCGACCACGCGTCGCGAGGGACCTCGATCGAGGAGCTGGCCGACACCCTGGACGTGGAGCACATCGCCGAGCACCTCTACACCAAGGGTCAGCCCGACCCCGACCTGGTGATCCGCACCTCGGGGGAGCAGCGGCTCGGCGGCTTCCTGCTGTGGCAGAGCGCCCACAGCGAGTTCTACTTCTGCGAGGCCTACTGGCCGGACTTCCGGCGGGTGGACTTCCTGCGTGCCGTCCGGGCGTACGCCGAGCGCGAGCGTCGCTTCGGCGCGTGAGCGACGCCGAGGTTTAACGCGGCCGTCATCGGGCGTACTGGCGTGTCGTCCCGGTTGGACACCTGTCCAGGCTTACGTTCGTGGCGACGTCGAGCGGGGAAGCGCGGCGTTCCGGGAGGCCTGTTCGTGAGCTATCGCGACCCAGTCGAGTCGCCGATATCGCGACGTCCGCACTCGGACGGCCGGTCCCGGACCCGGTCCTCAGTCATCGAACAGGGCCGGGCGTGGGTGCGCGCGTCGGTCCGCGAGGGGATGCACCGTGGCTGCAACCAACGTCTCGACCCGGTACACCGACCGGTCCGCCGACCGGTCCGCCGACCGGTCCGCCGACGGGGTCACTGAGCGGGGCGCTCGGACCTACGTGCTGGACACCAGCGTGCTGCTCGCGGACCCGGGGGCGCTCCGCAGGTTCGACGAGCACGAGGTGGTGCTCCCGGTCGTCGTGATCACCGAGCTGGAGGCCAAGCGGCACCACCCGGAGCTGGGCTACTTCGCCCGGGCCGCGCTGCGGATGCTCGACGAGCTGCGTGTGCAGCACGGCCGCCTCGACGAGCCGGTGCCGGTCGGGGACGCGGGGGGCACGGTGCGCGTCGAGCTCAACCACACCGACCCGGCCTCGCTGCCCTCGGGCTTCCGGCTCGGTGACAACGACTCGCGGATCCTCGCGGTGGCCCACAACCTCTCCACCGACGGGCACCGGGTCACGCTGGTGTCCAAGGACCTGCCGATGCGGATCAAGGCCTCGGCCATCGGTCTGGACGCGCAGGAGTACCTCGCCGAGCTGGCCGCGGAGTCCGGCTGGACCGGGATGGCCGAGGTCGAGGTGCAGGCCGCCGACCTCGACGAGCTGTACGACGGAGGGGTCGTCGACCTCGAGGAGGCCCGGGACCTGCCCTGCCACACCGGGCTGGTGCTGATCTCGGAGCGGGGCAGCGCGCTGGCCCGGGTCAAGGCCGACAAGCAGGTCCACCTGGTGCGGGGGGACCGAGAGGCGTTCGGCCTGCACGGGCGGTCCGCCGAGCAACGGGTCGCCCTGGAGCTGCTGCTGGACCCCGAGGTGGGGATCGTCTCGCTGGGCGGACGCGCCGGCACCGGCAAGTCGGCGCTGGCCCTGTGCGCCGGTCTCGAGGCGGTGCTCGAGCGAGGACAACACAAGAAGGTGGTGGTGTTCCGGCCGTTGTTCGCGGTCGGCGGCCAGGAGCTCGGCTACCTGCCCGGCAACGAGAACGAGAAGATGTCGCCGTGGGGCCAGGCCGTGTTCGACACGCTGGGTGCGCTGACCACGCCCGACGTGGTGGACGAGATCCTGGCGCGCGGGATGCTCGAGGTGCTGCCGCTCACCCACATCCGCGGCCGCTCGCTGCACGACGCCTTCGTCATCGTCGACGAGGCGCAGTCCCTCGAGCGCAACGTCCTGCTGACGGTGCTCTCCCGGATCGGCGCCAACTCCAAGGTCGTGCTGACCCACGACGTCGCCCAGCGCGACAACCTGCGGGTGGGCCGCCACGACGGGGTGGTCGCGGTGGTGGACCGGCTCAAGGGGCACCCGCTGTTCGCCCACGTCACCCTGCACCGCTCGGAGCGGTCACCGATCGCGGCCCTGGTCACCGAGATGCTCGAGGGCGTGGTGCCCTGACGCGCGGCTCGACGGGTCGACAGGGTCGACAGCTCGGCAGGTCGCCGGCCGGTGCCTGGGACCGGGTGAGGAGCGTCACCGGCGCGGTCCGTCGAGCCCGCCTCAGGAACCACAGGGGCCGTCATCGGTCACATGCCGCGCAGGTCTGTCCACATCGGCCCTGATGTCGGGTTTGCGCATCCGGCCCTCCTTGTGCAGAGTGGGGGCTCGCCGTGGTCAGGCGGGAGGCCGACCGCAGCGCCGTACCCTGTCGTCGACGTCTGCGAGCCACTCCTGTGCCCCGAGCGAACCACAGCGCCCCCAAGCACCGTGCCGCGCCGGCACCGCGGTCCCGGCGAGCAGGCGTCCGCAGGTCCCTGACCCTGACGGGCGTGGCCGTCGCCGCGACCGGCATCGCGGTCGCCACCGGCATCGGCTCCGAGCGGGGCGGGTCCGCGGCCGCCACGTCGACCGCGTCGACGACGTCGGCCGCGTCGCCGGCGTCGCTCACGACCGCCGCTCCGGCCACTCCCGACCCGGTGCGGTCCACCCTGCGGAGCCCGCGACGGGTCACTCCCGGCGAGGTCGATGACCGGGCGCGGGTCCCGTCCCGGTCCGACCAGCGCACCGCCGTCGACCCGGTGAAGAAGGCTGCGCTCGACCAGGACCAGGGCGGCCAGGTCACCTCCACCGAGGACCTGACCAGCCGCGACCCGCGGACCATCGCCAAGGCGATGCTGCCCGAGTTCGGCTTCGGCAGCGACCAGTTCTCCTGCCTGGACTCCATCTACGTCAACGAGAGCGGCTGGAACGTGCACGCCGACAACCCGTCGTCGTCGGCCTACGGGATCCCGCAGGCGCTGCCGGGCTCCAAGATGTCCTCTGCCGGGTCGGACTGGGCGGACAACCCGGTCACCCAGATCCGCTGGGGACTGGGCTACATCAAGGCGCGCTACGGCACGCCGTGCAGTGCCTGGAGCTTCAAGCAGGGCCACGGCTGGTACTGATCAGGCCCGTGCAGGGGGCGCACCCGCGGTCGAGGGGTGCGGCTGGCCGATCGACCCGCCCCGGACCAGTGGCATCGCGATCAGCTCCACCTCCTGGGTGCCGCTCATCAGCGCTTCGACGGCCCGCTCACCGAGCTCGGCATAGGGGATCCTGACCGAGGTGAGCGCCGGCCGCAGCCAGCCGGCCAGCTCCGACCCGTCGAAGGAGACCACCGACACGTCCTGCGGCACTCGCAGCCCGTGCTCGCGAAGCGCCTCGTAGGCACCCATGGCGATGCGGTCGTTGAGGCACACGAGTGCGTCGGGCCGCACCCCGCGGGCGAGCAGCCCGCTCACCGCGTCGTAGGCCGGGCTGACCGACCAGGAGCTGGCCACCACGCCGGCCAGCGAGCAGCCGTCTTCGGCGAGCCGTCGTCGGATCCCCTGCATCCGCAGGCCGCCGGCGATCGTCCCGGCCGCCTCCTCCTCCCCGACGACGTAGATGCCGTGCCGGTGTCCGCCTTCTAGGATCGCCGCCGCTGCGGTGCGGCCGCCCTCGAGCTCGTCGGGAACCACCCCGGGCAGCCCCACCTCGAGGTCCACGCAGTTCAGCAGCACGGCACGGTGCTTGCGCAGGCCGGTCGCCACGGTGACCGACCGCGTCGCCAGCGTCGCATAGACGATGCCGTCGACCTGGCGGTCGAACATCTCCTCGATGAGCAGGCGCTCAAGCTCGGGGTCGCCCTCGGACTCGCCGATCACCAGCAGGTGGTTGCGGGCCCGGGCCGCCGCCGCGGCGCCGCTGAGCATCCGGCTCGCGTAGGCGCCACCCGCGACGTGGTCGGTGATCACCCCGATGGTGGCCGTCGAGGACGACCGCAGGTTGCGGGCGCTGCGGTTGGGTCGGTACTCCAGCTCGGCCGCGGCCTTCTGCACCCGGCGCGCCGCGTCGGCGGAGATGCGCATCTCCTTCGAGCGCCTGTTCAAGATGTACGACGCGGTGGTGACCGAGACGCCGGCGCGGGCGGCCACGTCGGAGAGGGTCGGTCTCCGACGTACCGCCATCGTCCCTGCCCCCTCGCGCGTAGAAGGACCGTGATGCAATCGCAACATCATCAGTGCCGGTGTTTCGGTGAGGTTGCTTGACACCCCTCGTCCCGCCAGCGATGATCCTGCTGATCCGTTTCAGTCGTGATGTCTACCACACCTCATCTGCTTAGTTAAGCGCGAGTCCTCTCCCTCTCTAGGAGCACATATGCGAGTCTCCAAGCGCGGCCGGTCAGCCTTCGTGGCGACCGCGGCCGTCGTGCTGGCGTCGACCGGTCTTGCCGCCTGTGGAGGTGGCGGCAGCAGCAGCTCCGACAGCAAGAGCGTGACGATCTGGTCCAGCAACGACCAGCCGGTCATCGACGGTCTCAACAAGGTGCTGGCCCCGGAGGCGAAGAAGCAGGGCATCACGGTCAAGTTCAAGAAGGTCAACAACATCAACCAGCTGGTGATGACCAGCATCCAGGCCAACAAGGCGCCGGACATCGCGATGATCCCGCAGCCCGGCGTGGTGGCCGACATCGTCAAGCGCAACAAGGCGATCGCGCTCGACGACGTGGTCGACATGAGTGCCCTCAAGAGCAGCATGACACCCGGCACGCTGGAGGCCGGCAGCGTCAACGGCAAGCTCTACGGCCTGCTGGTCAGCATGAACGTCAAGAGCCTGGTGTTCTACAACAAGAAGGCCTGGGCCCAGTCCGGCTACCCGGTCCCCAAGACCCTCGACGAGCTGAACACCCTGACCGCGAAGATCAAGAGCGACGGCGGAACCCCGTGGTGCATGGGTGTCCAGGACCCGGGTGGCGCATCCGGCTGGCCGGCCACCGACTGGATCGAGGACCTCGTCGCCCGCTACGGCGGCACTGACGAGTACAACAACTGGGTGACCCACAAGACCAAGTTCGACTCCCCGGTGGTGAAGCAGGCGGCCGGCGAGTTCGAGAAGCTGCTGTTCACGGACGGGGACGTGGCCGGCGGTCGCAAGGGCATCGCGAACTCCAACTGGCAGACGGTCGCGAACTCCATGTTCGACGCCAAGCCCGGGTGCTGGATGCTCAAGCAGGGCAACTTCATCACCGGGTTCTTCCCGAAGAAGGTGCAGGCCAACCTGGACGCCAACGTCGGGGTCTTCGGCTTCCCGCCGGCCACCGCGGGCGGCGAGAACCCCACGGTCGGTGGTGGTGACCTGGCGACGCTGCTGAACGACAACAAGAGCAGCAAGGCCGTGATGAAGCTGATGGGGTCGACCGACCTGGGCTCCGCGGCCGCGAAGTCCGGCGCCTACATCTCCCCCCACAAGGACTTCGACACCAGCCAGTACCCGAACACCATCGTCAAGGGCGCTGCGAACGTCGCCTACAAGTCCACCTCGTTCCTCTTCGACGGCTCCGACGCGATGCCGGCGCAGGTGGGTGCGGGCTCCTTCTGGAAGCAGATGGTGGCCTGGATCTCCGACGAGACGGACCTGGACACGGCACTGAAGAACATCGACCAGAGCTGGCCCTCCTCCTAGTCGGAGGGCCGCAGCACCGGGTGCGGGCGGCGGTCCGGAGGGCAGTGCCCTCCGGACCGCTCACCCGGCCACCCGCACAGTCCGACAGCGGAGCATCCCGGAGCACACCGGGCCCGAGCGCAGGCAGTTCGAGCGACGAGCGAAGAAGGCTGACATGGCACTGAAGATCATCTATGCCGTTCTCACCGTGGTGGTCGGCATCGGTGCGGCGGTCCTGTTGTACTGGGTGCTCAACAAGCTTGCCGAGCTGCTGCCCGGCCCGGTCGAGGCCCGCCTCAAGCCGTACTTCTACATCCTGCCGGCGTACGTCGGGATCACCTTCTACCTCATCTATCCCGCGATCCTGACGATCATCGACGCGTTCAAGGACTCCACGAGCACGAGCTGGGTCGGGTTCGCCAACTTCACCAAGCTGTTGAGCTCTCACGACTTCCAGCAGACGCTCCTCAACACGCTGCTGTGGATCCTGATCGTCCCCGCGCTGTCGGTGATCGTCGGCCTCGCCGTCGCGACGCTGGCGGACAAGCTGAGCCCGTCGGGGGAGAGCCTGTCCAAGACGATCATCTTCGTGCCGATGGCGATCAGCTTCGTCGGCGCGAGCGCGGTGTGGAAGTACGTCTACGCCTACAGCCCCCGTGGTGACCAGATCGGGCTGCTGAACGCGGTCTGGACGGGACTGGGCGGCTCGCCGGTCGCGTGGCTCAGCCTCAGCCACTTCCACGTGAACAGCCTGCTGCTGATGGTGATGCTGCTGTGGGCGCAGGTCGGCTACTCGATGGTGCTGCTTTCCTCGGCGATCAAGGGAGTCCCGGAGGAGACCATCGAGGCGGCCCGGGTCGACGGTGCCAGCAGCGCCCAGACCTTCTTCCGGGTGGTGGTCCCGCAGATCAACGGCACCATCGTCACGGTGTTCGTCACCGTGCTGATCAGCGTCATGAAGATCTTCGACATCGTGTTCGTGATGACGAACGGGCAGTTCAACACCAACGTGGTCGGGACCGAGTTCTTCAACCAGCTGTTCACGTTCTTCGACTACGGCACCGCGTCGGCCATCGTGGTGCTGCTGATGCTCGCCGTCGTGCCGGTCATGTGGTACCAGGTTCGTCACTTCAAGCGTGAGGAGGCCGTCTGATGACGACCGCACAAGTTCCCGTCGCCAGTGCGAACCAGGCGGCCACCGCGAAGAAGCAGAAGGCCCCGCGGGACCGAGGCACAGGCGGCCCGCTGCCGCGTGTCGTGCTGGCCGTCATCTGCCTCATCTGGATGATCCCGCTGATCGGCACGTTCATCACCTCCTTCCGGACCCAGGAGGACGCCAACTCCACCGGCTGGTGGACCGTCTTCACCAACCCGAGCCTGACCCTGTCGAACTACCACGACGTGATCGGGCAGGCCAACCTCGGTCAGGCGTTCATCAACAGCTTCGCGATCACGCTGCCGGCGACCTTCATCCCGATCCTGTTCGCCGCGTTCGCGGCCTACGCGTTCACGTTCATGGAGTTCAAGGGACGCGAGGTGCTGTTCACGGTCGTGGTCAGCCTGCTGGTCGTGCCGAACTTCGTGTCCTTCGTGCCGATCCTGAAGATCTACGCGAGCATCAACCTGGCCGGTCAGTTCCCGGCGGCCTGGCTCGCGCACATCGGCTTCGGCATGTCGCTGGCCATCTACATCCTCCGCAACTACATGGCCACCCTGCCCAGGACCATCATCGAGTCGGCGCAGATCGACGGCGCCAGCCACTTCCAGACCTTCTGGCGGCTGATCCTGCCGATGTCCGTGCCGGCGCTCGCGGCGTTCGCGATCTTCCAGTTCCTCTGGGTCTGGAACGACCTGCTGGTCGCGCTGGTGTTCATCCAGCCCGGCGACAACGCACCGCTCACGGTGGCCCTCTCCCAGCTGCTCGGCCAGCAGGGACAGAACTTCAACCTCGTCACGGCCGGTGGCTTCTTCTCGATGATCGTGCCGATCCTGGTGTTCCTCTCCCTGCAGCAGTTCTTCGTGCGCGGCCTCACCGCCGGTGCGGTCAAGGGCTGACACCGGGCTGACGTCGGGAGCGCCATGGCCAGGCACATCGAGCCGCGCGGGGTGGACGCCGAGCGTCCGCCCCGCCCACGGCGGCCCAGGTGGGGAGTGCGGACGGTGTGGTCGCTGGTGGTCGCGTTCATCGCCGTGCTGGCCTCGACCGGGTTCGTCGACGCCGGCAAGCAGGACCTGGCGACGGCGGCCACGCTCGTGGGCTGGTGCGCGTTCATCGTGGCTGCCTACTGCAGCTACCGCGGTCTCCGGGGCGCCAGCTGGCTGCCCCGGTGACCACCCGGTGACCACCCGATGACCCCCCGGTGACCGGGCCAGCCTCGAGGCAGGAGGAGGCCGGCGGACCCGCTCCCGGGGCCTACGCCCACCTCCGGGCGTCCGGCACGAGCGTCCTGGTGGCGATGTGCGACGGCGCCGGCCTGGCTGCAGGCAGCGGGCCTGCTGGCCACGAGCCGGCCCCGGGTACGACGCCGGTGCTGCTGCACTGGGGCGTCGACCTCGGACCACTCGGCAGTGTCGACGTGAAGGACCTGGTGCGGTCCCGTGCCACCCGGCCGCCCGGCAGTGCGCTCGACGACGTGCGCTGGCCCGCACTGGTGCCGGACCCCACCTCCGGCTTCACCGGGACCCCTGCTGTGGTGGGAGCCCGAGCCGAGGCGGCCGGCTCGTGGCAGCCGCGCTGGTCGGACTGGACGCTGGGGGTGCGCGGGCAGGAGGTGTCGCTGACGGCCGCCGACCCGGAGTGCGGCCTGGCACTGCAGGTCGACCTGGAGCTCACCCCGGAAGGGGTGCTGCGCTCGCGCACCACCGTGACCAACACCGCCGCGGCCGACTTCCTCCTCGACGCGGTCCGGTCCGTGCTGCCGGTCCCGGGCGAGGCGACGGAGCTCCTCGACCTCACCGGCCGCTGGACCCGTGAGCGGGTCCCGCAGCGGCACCCGTTCGTCCAGGGCAGCTGGGTCCGCGCCGGGCGGCACGGTCGCACGGGGCACGACGCCACCCTGCTCCTGGTGGCCGGCACCCCGTCCTTCTCGTTCCGGTCAGGCGCCGTGTGGGCCGTGCACCTGGCGTGGAGCGGCGACCACGTGCACTACGCCGAGCGCACCCCGGAGGGGGAGTCCCTGCTCGGCGCCCACGAGCTCCTCGGTCCGGGCGAGGTCGTGCTGGGCACCGGGACGTCGTACAGCTCGCCGTGGCTGGTCGCGGGCTGGTCCGACGCAGGACTGGACGGCCTCAGCGCCCGGCTCCACGCATGGCAGCGCCGGACGCGTGCCCTGCCGCTGCCGCCGCGCCCGGTGCTGGTGAACACCTGGGAGGCGGTCTACTTCGACCACGACCTGCAGCGCCTGACCGACCTGGCGGACGTCGCCGGCGAGGTCGGGGTCGAGCGGTTCGTGCTCGACGACGGGTGGTTCCGCGGGCGCCGCGACGACACGGCCGGCCTCGGTGACTGGACGGTCGACCGCACCGTCTGGCCGCGCGGGCTGCACCCGCTGGTCGAGCACGTGCACGGCCTCGGGATGGACTTCGGCCTGTGGGTGGAGCCCGAGATGGTCAACGTAGACTCGGACCTGGTGCGCGAGCACCCCGACTGGGTCCTGAGGGGTCGGGCGGAGCTGCCGCCGCAGTGGCGCCACCAGCAGGTGCTGGACCTCCAGAACCGCGACGCGTTCGAGCACGTGCGGGACGCGCTGCTGGCCCTGCTGGAGGAGTACGACGTCGCGTTCCTCAAGTGGGACCACAACCGGGACCTCGTCGACGTGGCACACGCGGGTCGGCCCGCCGTGCACGGGCAGACCCTGGCGGTCTACGAGCTGCTCGACGTGCTGCGGGCGGCGCACCCGACGCTGGAGATCGAGAGCTGCGCGTCGGGAGGCGGCCGCGTGGACCTCGGGGTGCTGTCACGGACCGACCGGATCTGGGCGAGCGACACGATGGACGCCCTCGAGCGGCAGCACCTCCAGCGGTGGACCATGCTGCTCGTGCCGCCGGAGATCATGGGCGCCCACGTCGGCAGCCCGGTGGCGCACACGACCGGCCGCACGCACCGGCTGGGCTTCCGCGCCGCCACCGCGCTGATCGGACACCTCGGCATCGAGTGGGACCTCACCCGGGCCACCGCCGCCGAGCGCGGTGAGCTGGCCGAGTGGGTGGGCCTGCACAAGCTGCTGAGGCCGCTGGTCGCGTCCGGCACCCTGGTGCGCGGCGACCACCCGGACCCGGCCGTCCTGGTGACCGGCATGGTCTCCCCGACCGGCGACGAGGCGGTGTTCGTGGTCGCGACGACGGCGACCTCGGCGACGCAGACCCCGGCGCCGGTCGTGCTGCCCGGTCTGCGCGACGACCGCCGCTACGCCGTACGCCGAGTGGGTCCGCGTGACGCGGACGCCCAGCGGGCCGAGCAGGGGGCCGCATGGGTGTCCTCGGGGCTGAACCTGCCCGGCTCGGTGCTCGGGGTTGCCGGGGTCGTGCTCCCGGCGATGCTGCCGGAGAGCGCGGTGGTGCTGCACTGCGCCGCCCTCGAAGGAGCCTGACCCCGATGAGCCTTCGCTCGCGCACGCACTGGAACTGGGACTTCTGGTTCGCCCAGGACGGTGAAGACGTGCACCTGTTCTACCTGAGCGCGCCCAGGAGCCTCGGGGATCCCGAGCTCCGGCACCGCAACGCGCGGATCCGCCACGCGGTCTCCAGGGACCTGGTCGCCTGGACCGAGCTCGGGGACGCCCTGCCACCGGCGCCAGCCGAGGCGATGGACGACCTCGCGTCGTGGACCGGGTCGGTGGTGCGCGACCCGGCCGGCGGCTGGCGGATGCTCTACACGGGCCTGTCGACCCACGACGACGGCGCGGTGCAGCGGGTCGTCGAGGCATCCTCCGAGGACCTGCACAGCTGGCGGCGCGGGCAGCTGTGCCTCGAGGCGGACCCGCGGTGGTACGCGCCGCAGGACTGGCGCGACCCCTGGGTGCACTGGGACGCCGACGCGCAGGTGTGGCGGATGTACGTGTGCGCGACCGCGGCCGACCAGCCGGAGGCCGGGCCCGCCGACGGCCGGGGCGTCGTCGCGCAGCTCTCCTCGCCGGACCTGGCGGGCTGGACGGCCGGACCACCGGCCACGGCACCCGGGGAGTTCCGGCAGCTGGAGGTGCCGCAGGTCGTGCCCTGCGGCCGACGGCTGGCACTGCTGTTCTGCGCCAACGACATCGACCACAGCGCGGCCCGGCTGGCGCGGGGCGCGTCCCCCGAGTACGGCACCCACGTGCTCTACTCCGACTCGCCCACCGGTCCCTTCCGGCTGGAGGCCGACGCCTTCCTGTCCGGCGACAACGGGCCCTCGCTGTACGCCGGTCGGGCGATCGAGCACGCCGGCCGCTGGTGGTTCCTGGCCTGGGACCGCCTCGACGACCAGGGCGGGTTCGTGGGCGGCCTCAGTGACCCGTTCCCGCTCGACGTCGTCGAGGACTCGCTCGTCGTCGACTTCGGGCCCCTGGCGCGGCACCGCGTGCCGTGAGGAGGTGGGTGCCGCCGCCGCGCGACCCGCCTCCGGTTGGTCCGGAGCCCGTGGGAGCCGGGTCGGCGGGGGACACGGTGGAGCAGGGCCGGCCGCCGCGGCCGCCGCGTGGGCCGCGCTCGCGGCGCACGCGGGTGCTGCTGGTCCTCGTGGTGCTGTGCCTGCTGGTGGTCGGTGCCGTGGTGGACCGCCGGGTCCGGTTGCGGGAGGGCGACCGCGTCGACCGCTGCCGGGCTGAGGCGGTCTCGGCCGTGCGGGTGTCTTCGGCCCGGGTCGACTCGATCGTCAGCTACGTCCGCCCGGCGCTCGACTCGCGCATCCCGGCCTCGCTGCGCAGGCGGCTGCACGGTGTGGTCAGCGTCTCGGTCGCGCCCGTGCTGCCCGAGGTGCGACGCGCACGGGACCTCTGCCGGAGCACCCGCGTGCTGGTGCTCCACGGCGGCCTGCGCGCCACCCGGGCGGACTGCCTGCGGCTGCTGGACCGCGACCTCGTCTATCTGCGTGGGATCGTCGCCGACGGGTCCCACGCCCTGGAGTCCCGGGTGCTGCCCGCCGGCCGCTGCACCCACCCCTGACCCGTCGACCCGGCGGGTCCGGCGGCTAGAGCTCGTCGACCCGGCGGGTCTGGCGGCCGGCCCAGAGGTGGCCGAGCACGACGAGGGCGACGACGCCCACGAGCCAGGTGCCGGCGATCCCGGTCGCCAGGATGCCGAGCAGCACCGGCACCCCCACGCCGGTGACGAGCGAGGCGACTGCAGGGACCGCCCGCAGACCGCGGCTGGCCACCGAGGCCACGAGCCCCAGGGAGAAGTACGACGCCACGGCGCCGCACAGCAGCCAGCGCCATCGATCGGTCAGCGGCTCGCCGGGAGTCGCCACCGCCGTCCCGAGGGCCACGGCCAGGGTGGCGACCACTCCGGTGACGAGGCAGTG
Source organism: uncultured Nocardioidaceae bacterium (assembly GCA_964237315.1). GTDB lineage: Bacteria > Actinomycetota > Actinomycetes > Propionibacteriales > Nocardioidaceae > Nocardioides_B. The sequence continues at coordinate 24,857 of CAXSHL010000023.1, read as the reverse complement.
CAGACCGAGGCCCACGCGCGCGTCCACCGACCCGGCCTGCAGGTGCGGCAGGCCGGCTGATACGGTGACCACCGAGAGGCCGAAGATCCCGGTCAGGAGCACGAAGGCCGCCAGCCCCGCGGCGAGGGTCCCCCGGTGGTAGTGCGTCTCCGCCGCGGCGTCCACGGCCTGCGCCACCCCCTCGCCCAGCACGATGATCATGAACAGGCCCAGCCGCTCCGCGAGGTGCTCGGGGTCGGTGCGGACCCCGACGATCCGAAGGGGCCCGGCCTGGCGCTGCGGTTGCTGTGGCGCCCGGCGACGCCTGCGCTCCTCGGTCAGCCGCTCCTCCTGGTGCTCCAGCAGCTCGTCGCCGGAGACGACGAGGACCAGCAGCAGGTCGAGAGCCACCCCCGCGGCCCACAGCCACACCTTCCACGGCTCGTCGACCCACAGCGAGACCACCCACGGCAGCACTCCGACGGTGTGCTGGGCGACGGGGAAGTCCAGCAGCACCTCGCCGCGTCGCCAGCCCTGGGCGCCGTACACCCGGGCCAGCACATAGGCGAGCGCGAAGGCGTTCAGCGCGGGTCCGCCTCTCCCGTCGTGCAGCACGGCCTCGCCGACGCCCGGCACCGCCGCGGCCATCACGCCGAGGCCGAACATGCCCACGAGCAGCCGCACCAGGTGGGTGCTGTCGGCGGCGACGTTGCCGTAGAGCATGTAGGTCGTCCAGGCCAGCCAGAACGCGAGGTAGAGCAGGGTGTAGAGCCCCAGCGAGGCGAGGTCCAGTCCACCCAGCAGCAGGTGGGCGAGCGAGGCCAGCCCGGCCACGGCCACCAGGTCGAAGAACAGCTCGGTCCAGCTCGCGTGCCGCTCGTGCTGAGCCGTCGGCGCGGGCTCGGACGCAGCGTCACTGGTCACCGTCCGACCGTAGTCGCCGAACCCGCTGAGAAGCAGCGCATCCGCCGCCGCGACGCACTTCCCCGTCAGGCGCAGGCGACGGCGCCGCTCTCCAGGGAGTCCAGATTGACAGCAGACCTCCGCGGCACGGGGTCATCGCCGGGCTCGGCAATCTCACACGACGAGACCTCGCCACGGGCCGGTAGGCCGCTCACGAGGCGGCGGCCGCCTGCCGCCACGAGGCGAGGTCGCCCCACTCGTCTGGTTCATCGACCGGGTGCTCGTCATAAGCCGCATAGCTGTCGTCCACCTCGCTGTCGTCCCGCCGTTCACCGCGGCGGCTCAGGGGTGGGTCATGCTCGCCACGTCGAGGGCCGCGTCGAGCTGCTCGGCGGTGAGGGCGCCGTCGTCCACGAAGCCCATCTCCAGCACCACGTCCTTGATGGTCTTCTCCTCGGCGAGCGCCTTCTTCGCGACCTTGGCGGCGTTCTCGTAGCCGAGGTAGCGGTTCAGCGGCGTCACCACCGAGGGCGAGGACTCGGCATAGGTGCGCATCCGCTCCACGTTGGCGGTGATCCCGTCGATGCACCGGTCGGCGAGCAGCCGGCTGCTGGTGGACAGCAGCCGGATCGACTCCAGCAGGTTGCGCGCGAGCACCGGCATCATCACGTTGAGCTCGAAGTTGCCGGACGCGCCGCACACGGTCACCGTGGTGTCGTTGCCGATGACCTGCGCGCACACCATCAGCGTCGCCTCCGGCAGGACCGGGTTGACCTTGCCGGGCATGATGCTCGAGCCCGGTTGCAGGTCGGGCAGGTTGATCTCGGCCAGCCCGGTGCGCGGCCCCGAGGACATCCAGCGCAGGTCGTTGCACAGCTTGGTGAGACCGACCGCGATGGTCTTCAGCTGGCCGGACAGCTCGACGAGCGCGTCACGCGCGCCCTGGGCCTCGAAGTGGTTGCGGGCCTCGGTGAAGGGCAGCCCGGTGGCGTCGGCCAGCTCGGTGATGACCTTCGCCGCGAAGCCGGGCGGCGTGTTGATCCCGGTGCCCACCGCCGTACCCCCCAGGGGGAGCTCGGCCACGCGAGGCAGCACCGCCTCGAGCCGCTCGATGCCGTAGCGCATGGCGGCCGCGTAGCCGCCGAGCTCCTGGCCGAGCATCACCGGGGTGGCGTCCATCAGGTGCGTGCGACCGGACTTCACCGTCTCCGCGAACTCCTCGGCCTTGGCCTCCAGGGACGACGCGAGGTGGTCCAGCGCCGGCACGAGCTGCTGCACGGTGGCAGAGGTGGCCGCGACATGGATCGAGGTGGGGAAGGTGTCGTTGCTGGACTGGCTGGCGTTCACATGGTCGTTGGGGTGTACGTCGACACCGGCGCGCCCGGCCAGAGACGCGAGCACCTCGTTCATGTTCATGTTCGAGGACGTGCCCGACCCCGTCTGGAAGACGTCGATGGGGAACTCGTCGAGGTGCTGGCCGTCGACGATCTCGGCCGCACCCGCCTGGATCGCCTTCGCCTGCTCCTCCGAGATCACCCCGAGGTCCGCGTTCACGGCGGCCGCCGCGGCCTTCACCCTCGCGATCGCCTTGACGTGCTCGGCCTCGAGGGGGCTGCCGCTGATCGGGAAGTTCTCGACGGCGCGCTGGGTCTGGGCCCGCCACAGGGCGTCCACCGGGACCTCGACCTCGCCCATGCTGTCGTGCTCGATGCGATAACCGTCCATGCCCCAGAGGCTACTCGTCAGCGCTGGGTCGATGACGAGCCAGGTAGAGCCAGTAGAGCTCCGCGCGGCCCTGCAGGCGCACGTCCATCGGGACCGGCGTCACCGCCCCGAACATCGCCGTGAGGTCGTCGGCGAGCTCCGGCGAGGCGGCTGCGGACCACACGGCCAGCACACCGCCCGGCCGCAGCACGTCGGCGACCGAGCCCAGGAAGCCGGCCGCGTAGACCTCCGCGTTCCCCTCGTGCACGAGCTGCCCGGGACCGTTGTCGACGTCGAGCAGCACCAGGTCGTACGACGCGTCCGCCGCCTCGAGCACCGCCTGCCGGACGTCGGCGGTGACCACGCTGACCCGCTCGTCGGCGAGGTAGGCGGGGCCGTGCGGCACCGTCCCGTCGCGCATCCACCGCACCAGGGACTCCTCGACCTCCACCACGACGAGCCGCTCCACGCGCCGGTCGGCGAGCACCGTGTGCGCGGTGAAGCCCAGGCCCAGGCCCCCGACGAGGACCGCACGAGGGTCGGCGACCTCCGCGAGCGCGACGGCGGCCAGCTGCTGCTCGGTCCCGGTCTCCCGGGTGTCCATCACGAAGACGCCGTTCACGCGCAGCTCCAGGACGGGCTCCGAGCCGTCGGGCTCGTGCCGCGCGCGCAGCACGACCTCGCCCCGCGGGGACGAGTCGCGCGCCACCTCGACGTACTCCGTCATCGGCGCAGGCTAGCGCCAGGGCGGGACCGGGCCCGGTGCCGGCCGGGAGGACGCGGCACTACTGTGGTCCGCATGGAGGGACAGTCCCCGGACGGCGGCGACGCCAGGCACCCGGTGCGCCCGCTGCGCCCGCCGGAGGCGATGGAGCTGCGGATCTCCGATGCGGACCGGCACAAGGTCGCCGAGGTGCTGCGGCAGGCGGCGGGCGAGGGCCGCATCGACCTCGAGGAGCTCGACGAGCGGCTCGAGGCGACGTTCAAGGCCAAGACGTACGGCGAGCTGGTGCCGATCACCGCCGACCTGCCCACCGAGGGGGGGCCTGCGCCCGCGCCTCCCCGTCCGGTGTCCGGCCCGACGCCCCCAGGAGTGCCCGCCGTCCGCTACTCCGGTGCGTTCGCGGTCATGTCGGAGACCAAGCGGTCCGGGGTCTGGCTCGTCGAGGCGCAGCAGAACGCGTTCGCGCTGATGGGCAGCGTGGTGCTCGACATGCGACAGGCCCAGTTCGAGAGCCGGGAGGTCGAGGTCAACGCCAGTGCGATCATGGGCGAGGTGCAGGTGGTCGTCAACGCCGGCACCACGGTCGTCGTGGAGGGGATCGGCGTGATGGGGGACTTCAGCGAGCAGCGCGCGAAGGTGCCCTTCGACGCGGAGATGGGTGGGCCCGTGGTCCGCGTGCGGGGGTTCGCCCTGATGGGCGGCGTGCACGTCGTGCGCAAGGGCCCGCCGGGGCAGGGCGTGCGTCGGCACCTCGGCTGGTCCGGTCACTGAGCCGTCGCCGGCCGGCCCGCCAACGCGCCGACGCCTGATGGTCACGCAGTCGTTGCCGAACTGTTGCGTGTCAGATCCCCGTTCGGGACCCGCGTGTGGAATACGTTCGCCTTCGGTGAGTTCTTAGGTGGAGGTGCCGTCGTGCCCAGAAGATCCCTGCAGGTCGCTGTCGTAGCCGTGAGCGTGGTGGCACTCGCCGCGTGCGCGCCGCCGGACAAGAAGTCCGACAGCTCCGGCAGCTCGGGGTCGGACGCCGCCAGCGCGACGTCGGCCAGTGCGGCTGGCGGCATGGACGCGCTCGTCAAGGCCGCCAAGAAGGAGAAGGAGCTCAACGTCATCGCCCTCCCGCCGGACTGGGCGAACTACGGCACGATCATCAAGACCTTCAGCTCCAAGTACGGCATCAAGGTCAACTCCCAGCAGCCGGACGCCGGCAGCCAGGACGAGATCGACGCGGCCAAGCGCACCAAGGGCGCCCGTGCGCCCGACGTGTTCGACCTGGGGCAGGCCGTGGCGCTGGCGAACACCGACCTGTACGCGAAGTACCAGGTGTCCACGTGGAAGGACATCGGCGACGACTTCAAGGACCCGGCCGGCGCCTGGGTCAACGACTACGGCGGCTACATGGCGATCGGCTACGACTCCGCCAAGGTGCCGGCTCCGAAGTCGATCGACGACCTGCTCGGGCCCAAGTACAAGGGCAGCGTCGCGCTGAACGGCGACCCCACCAGCACCGGTGCCGGCTTCAGCGGAGTGCTGATGGCGGCGGTGGCCAAGGGTGGCTCGGCGGACGACATCGGACCCGGTGTGGACTTCTTCAAGAAGGTGAAGCAGGCCGGCAACCTGGTCCCGGTGGACCCGACGTCGGCCACGATCAAGAGCGGTCAGACCCCGGTCGTCATCGACTGGGACTACACCAACGCCGCGCACGTGAACGACGTGCCGACCTGGAAGGTGGTGCTGCTGCCCGGCGTCGACCCGGTCGGTGGCTTCTACTACCAGGCGATCAACAAGGCGGCGCCGCACCCGGCGGCCGCCCGCCTGTGGGAGGAGTTCCTGTTCTCCGACCAGGGCCAGAACCTGTGGCTCGACGGCGGCGCCCGCCCGATCCGCGCCGACGCCATGGTGAAGGCCGGCACCATCGACAAGGCGAAGTACTCTGCGCTCCCCAAGGTCCCCGGCACCCCGGTGATCCCGACGACCGAGCAGACCACCAAGCTCGGCGCGTACCTCGCGAAGAACTGGTCCGCGGCGGTCAAGTGACCGCACGGCCGACCGCTCGGGTGACGGATCTGGAGACGGCCGGGCAGAGGGTGACGGCATGAGCAGGTGGTCCCGGCTCACGCCGTCGCTGGCCCTGCTCCCGTTCCTGTTCTACCTGTTCGTGTTCCTGCTGATCCCCACGGTGACGGTCGTCGTCGGGGCGTTCGTCGAGGACGGCCGGGCCTCCCTGGCCAACGTCTCGGCGCTCGGCGACCCGGTGGCGCTCACCACCCTGCGGACCAGCGTGGTCCTCTCCGCCGCGAGCGCGGTGATCGGTGCGGTCTTCGGCAGCGTGCTGGCCTACCTCGTCGTGACTGGGTCGCCCGACTCGCTGCTCCGACGCTTCGTCACCTCGCTGGCCGGGGTGCTCGCCCAGTGCGGTGGTGTGATGCTGGCGTTCGCGTTCATCGCCACCATCGGCTTCACCGGGACCCTGACGGTCTGGGTGAAGAGCCACCTGGGCGTGGACATCTACGGCTCCGGCTGGCTGTTCGACCTGCCCGGCCTGATCCTGGTCTACTCCTACTTCCAGATCCCGCTGATGGTGATCGTCTTCCTGCCCGCCCTGGACGGAATCCGACCGCAGTGGCGCGAGGCGTCGGTGACCCTGGGGGCCACGGGCTGGCAGTACTGGACGCAGGTCGCCATCCCGCTGCTCCGTCCCGCCTTCCTGGGGGCGGCCCTGCTGCTGTTTGCCAACGCGTTCGCGGCCTACGCCACCGCGGCGGCGCTGGTGAGCCAGGGCAGCCCGATCGTGCCGCTGCTGATCCGAGCCGGCCTGAGCAGCGAGGTCCTCCTTGGGCACCAGCACCTCGCCTACGCCCTCGCGTTCGAGATGATCATCGTGGTGGCGCTCGTGATGGGGCTCTACGCGCTGCTCCTCCGACGTACGGCCAGGTGGTTGCAGTGACTCCCTCCCGGACCTACCGCGTCCTGCGGGTCGTGCTGCTCGCCGTCTTCGCGGTGTTCTTCTTCGGGCCGCTGCTGGCGATGCTGGACTTCAGCACGCGGGCCACGGCCGGCGGCCGCTCGTGGGACGCGTGGGCGAACCTGGTCAAGGACCCTGACTTGAACGCCGCGATCGTGACGTCCCTGCTGCTCGCGCTGTTCACCGTCGTGCTGTCGCTGGCGCTGCTGGTGCCGACGATGATCTGGGTGCGCCTCCGCGTGCCGCAGGCCAGCCGGCTGCTGGAGTTCCTGTGCCTGCTGCCCCTGACCATCCCGGCGCTGGTGATCGTCGTCGGCATCACGACCGTCTACCAGTGGGTGACCTACTTCCTGGGCGACAGCGCGCTGAACCTGACCTTCGTGTACGTCGTCCTGGTGCTGCCCTACGCCTACCGCGCGCTGGACGCGGCGCTGTCCGGGATCGACGCACCCACCCTGGCGGAGGCGGCGCGGTCCCTCGGCGCGGGTTGGTTCACCGTCATCGTGCGCGTGATCGTGCCGAACATCTGGACCGGTGTGCTGTCCGCCGCGTTCATCACCGTGGCCGTGGTGCTCGGTGAGTTCACGGTGGCCTCGCTGCTCAACTACAACAACATGCAGGTCGTCATCAACCTGCTCGGCAAGAGCGACGCCAACACGTCGGTGGCAGCGTCGCTGGCGGCGATCCTGCTGGCGTTCGTGCTGCTGCTGGGGCTGTCCGTCGTGGGCGGGTCCAGGCGTCGTACCGGCAAGGGAGTGAGCTGAGTCGTGACCACCGATGTCCGCAGCACGACCGAGGGCGCGGTCGCGTTCCGTGACCTGCACCGGCACTACGGGGAGGTCCGCGCGCTCGACGGGCTGGACCTCGACCTGGCGCCCGGCGAGATGGTGGTCCTGCTCGGGCCGTCCGGCTGCGGCAAGACGACCGCACTGCGGATCCTGGCCGGGCTCGACGTCGCCGACTCCGGGTCCGTGCTGGTCAACGGCAAGGACGTCACCCGGGTCCCGGCGAACAAGCGCGGCATGGGGATGGTGTTCCAGGCCTACAGCCTCTTCCCGCACCTCACCGTCGCGGAGAACGTCGCGTTCGGCCTGAAGCTGCGCGGCGACGACAGGCGCAGGCGCACCGCACGTGCCGCGGAGATGCTCGAGCTGGTGGGCCTGTCCGAGCAGGGCAGTCGTTACGCCAGCCAGCTCTCCGGCGGGCAGCAGCAGCGCGTCGCGCTGGCCCGGGCGCTCGCCATCGAGCCGGCGGTGCTGCTGCTCGACGAGCCGCTGTCGGCGCTGGACGCGAAGGTGCGCGTGCAGCTGCGCGACGAGATCCGACGGGTGCAGCTCGATGTCGGCACCACCACCTTGTTCGTCACCCACGACCAGGAGGAGGCGCTCGCGGTGGCCGACCGGGTCGGCGTGATGAACAAGGGGCGCCTGGACCAGATCGCGCCTCCCACCGAGCTCTACGCCCGGCCGGCCACCCGGTTCGTCGCGGAGTTCGTGGGGCTGAGCAACCGGATGCCTGCCGAGGTGTCCGGAGGAGCCGCGTCCCTGCTCGGCAGCCGGCTCCCGCTGCTCGCCGGCTCGCTCGAGCAGGGGAGGGGACAAGCGCTGGTCCGGCCCGAGTCCGTCGACATCTCGACGAGCGGTGAGCCGAACGCCCGGGTCGTCGCGGTTGCCTTCCTCGGCCCGTTCTCCCGGGTGCAGTGCCGGCTCGGCGACGGCCAGATCATCCTCGCGCAGGTGCCCAGCTCGGCAGCGGCGCACCTCGCGCAGGACCAGGCGGTGCGGGTGCACGTGCAGGCGGACGCCGTACTCGTGGTCGGGGACTGACCGGCGCCGGAGCATTGCCTTCCACGTCTGAGCGGCTAGTGTGAGCGCGACCACACCTTTACAACGGATCGTCCGGCACGTACCTGCCGGTGAAGGGATTGATGATCGATGGCAACTGTCACCTATGAACATGCGGAGCGGATGTACCCCGGGGGTGACCGTCCCGCGGTGGACGACCTCAACCTCGAGATCGAGGACGGGGAGTTCCTCGTCCTGGTGGGCCCGTCCGGCTGTGGCAAGTCCACCAGCCTGCGGATGCTCGCCGGACTGGAGGAGGTGACCAACGGCCACATCCGCATCGGGGACCGGGACGTCACGCACCTGCCGCCCAAGGAGCGGGACATCGCGATGGTGTTCCAGAACTACGCGCTCTACCCGCACATGACCGTCGGGGACAACATGGCCTTCTCGCTGAAGATGGCCAAGGTGCCCAAGGAGGAGCGGCTCGAGCGCGTGAAGGAGGCAGCCAAGCTGCTCGACCTCACCGACTACCTCGAGCGCAAGCCCAAGGCGCTGTCCGGTGGCCAGCGCCAGCGGGTGGCCATGGGCCGTGCCATCGTCCGCCAGCCCCAGGTGTTCTGCATGGACGAGCCGCTGTCGAACCTCGACGCCAAGCTGCGGGTCTCCACCCGCACGCAGATCGCGGCCCTGCAGCAGCGGCTCGGGGTCACCACCGTCTACGTCACCCACGACCAGGTCGAGGCGATGACGATGGGCGACCGAGTGGCCGTGCTCAAGGACGGCATCCTGCAGCAGGTCGACACCCCGCTGAACCTCTACGACAAGCCGTCCAACCTGTTCGTCGCGGGCTTCATCGGCTCGCCGGCGATGAACCTGCTGAACGCCCACAACGTCGACGGGCACGCGAAGATCGGTGACGTCGAGGTTCCGGTGGACCGCACCGCGGCCAGCAAGGCGCAGGGCGACATCACCGTCGGGGTCCGCCCCGAGGCCTGGCGCATCGTCGGTGAGGGCGAGGGCATCCCGGTCAAGGTGAGCGTCGTCGAGGAGCTCGGCGCCGACGGCTTCGTCTACGGCACCAGCGGCGCGGAGGGCACGCCGGACCAGGTGACCATCCGCATCGACGGACGCCGCACCCACCACAAGGGCGACACGATCTACGTGACCACCGACCCGGCCAACGTCCACGTGTTCGACACCGAGTCCGGCGCCCGCCTGTAGGGCGACCGGAGGCGGTCCGGCCCGACATGCGCCAGCTCTCAGCTCTCGACGCCCAGTTCCTCAACGTCGAGTCACCCACCACGGTGGGCCATGTCGGCAGCCTGGTCGTCGTCGACCCGTCGACCGCTCCCGGCGGCCGGTGGGACCTCGAGTCCGTGCGGGCCGTGTTCGAGCCCCGGCTGCACCTCGCCCCGCCGCTCCGGCAGCGGCTGGTCGAGGTGCCGCTGGGGCTCGGCCGTCCCTACTGGGTCGACGACCCGCACTTCGACATCGAGTTCCACCTGCGTGAGCTGGCGCTGCCGAGTCCCGGCACGCGCGAGCAGCTCGGGGAGCAGGTCGCGCGCATCCACGCCCGTCAGCTCGACCGCAGTCGCCCCCTGTGGGAGGCCTACGTCATCACCGGCCTCGAGGGCGGTGGCGGCGCGTTCTACAACAAGATCCACCACGCGGCCATCGACGGCATCACCGGCGCCGAGATCCTCGAGACGATCATGGACCTCACCGCCGAGCCGCGGGAGGTCCCGCCCCAGGAGGCGCCCTTCGTCCCCCGGCCGATGCCCTCGACCCTGAGCCTGGTCGGCCGGGGCATCGGCGAGCTGGCGGTGAACCCGCTCGAGGCGCTGTCCACGCTGCCGAGGTCGCTGCAGTACGTCGACCGGCTGCCCGGCGCGGCCAACATCCCCGGTGCCCGGCTGCTCTCGGAGTCGGCGTCGCTGGTCGGGATGGCGTTCGGGGGGCCGCTGCGCTCGTCGCCCGACACGCGTGAGCTGAGAGCCCCGCGCACCCCGCTCAACGGTGCGATCACCGCGCACCGCCGGTTCGCCTTCGGGTCGCTGCCCCTGAGCGACGTGAAGCGGGTCAAGAACCACTTCGCCATGACGGTCAACGACGTGGTGATGGCGCTGACCACGTCGGCCCTGCGCCGGTGGCTGCTCGACCACGACGCCCTGCCCGGCACGCCACTGGTGGCCGCCGTGCCCGTGTCGATCCGCGACGGGGACCGGCCCGGCGCCCAGGGCAACCAGATCTCGGTGATGCTCGCCGAGCTGCCGACCCATCTGCGCGACCCCGAGGCCCGCATGGCGTTCATGCGCGAGTCGATGCTCGACGCGAAGCGGGCCTTCGACGCCGTACCCGCCTCGCTGCTGCAGGACTTCTCCGCCCTGGTCCCGACGGCCCTCTCGGGGCTTGCCGCCCGGGCGCTGTTCAGGCTGGCGACCGTGCCGGGCGTGCCGTTCAACCTCTTCGTCAGCAACATCCCGGGCCCGCAGCTGCCGCTGTACGTCGCCGGCGCCCGGGTCCGCGGCATCCATCCCGTCTCCGCGGTCACCGACCTCACCGGTGGCCTGAACATCACGCTGTTCTCCTACGACGGCGCCCTCGACTTCGGGCTCGTCGCGTGCCGGGAGATGGTGCCCGACCTGTGGAACCTGATCGGCTACCTCGAGGACGCGATGGCCGAGCTGCTCGCCCTGGTGCCCGACTCGGGTCGCTCCGGGGACTCGGGGGACTCCGGGGACGGGGCGGGCGGGACCAGCGCTGCGGCCCGGGCGGCGCGAGCCGAGAAGGTCGCCGGGAAGAAGGCCACCGCTCGACGCCGGCCACGGGCGGTCAAGGCGGCCGCCACGAAGACCGGTGCCCCAGTGGTCGTCGAGGAGCCGCTCGGGGCCGGGTCCGGGGACAGAGCCGGGGGCGGGTCCGAAGCCGACGGTCCCAAGCCGGGAGCCTCGCGGTCCGGTGCGTCGAAGCGGGCCGCGGCGAAGACCTCGGCGAGCAAGCGGTCGAGTCGCAAGGCTCCCGCGAAGGTCGCCGGCAAGGTGCCCGTGAAGGCGCCGACGAAGGAGGCTTCCGCCGCGGCCAAGAAGCGGTCACCTCGTCAGGACTCCTGACCGCCAGCACCGACCTTCCCATGGCAAACTGTCACTTCCCATGGGCTGTGACCCATGGGAAGTGCCAAAGTTCCTGCATCCCCTGGTAATCGGCAGGAGGAGCCAGGCGCGTCAGTGGTCGCCCGGGACGGGGCCGGCGGCCCGGTCGCTGCTGCGGGACGCGACGCGCCGGATGGCCGCGACGATCCGCCCGCGCAGCTCGGCGGGCACGTCGTGGCCCATGCCGGGCACCAGCATCAGCTCGGAGCCGGGGATGGCGCGGGCGGTGGCTCGGCCGCCGGAGACGTGCACCATCTTGTCGTTGAGACCGTGGATCACCAGAGTGGGCATGGTCAGCTCGCCGAGGCGCCGGGACCGGTCGGGCTGGCCCAGGATCGCGAGCATCTGCCGGGCGACGCCGGTGGCGCTCAGCCCGCGGTCCCAGGTCTCGGCGGCCCGGGCGTCCACCGTCTCCGGGGTCTCGGGGTAGGCCGGCGAGCCGATCATCCTCCACAGCCGGGCCGAGCTGGCGACGTACCCCTCCCGGGTCTGGGCGCTGCGGGCCAGCAGTATCGGGAGCAGCCGCGGGTCCTGCCAGCCGACCGTGCGGCGGCCGGTCGTGGACATGATCGAGGTGAGCGACAGCACCCGCTCGGGCCGCAGCAGCGCCATGGTCTGCACGACCATGCCGCCCATGGAGATGCCGACGATGTGCGCCGCGTCGATGCCGAGGTGGTCCAGCAGGCCGAAGGCGTCGCCGGCCAGGTCGTCGAGGGTGTACGGCGGTCGCGACCCCCGTCCCAGGGCGGCCTGCACCAGCCTCGACCGGGTGACCTGCCCGTGCAGGTGCGTCGAGCGCCCGGTGTCCCGGTTGTCGTAGCGGATCACGAAGAAGCCGGCATCCGCGAGCATCGAGCAGAAGCCGGGATCCCACCACGTCATCGGGCCACCGAGACCCATCACCAGCAGCAGCGGGTCGGCGGTGGGCTCACCGAAGGTCTGGTAGCACAGGGTGACACCGCCGGAGAGCTCGGCGAGCTGCTCGGGCGAGGCGCCGTCCGGCACGGGCGCGGACGACGGGCGGGACGAGGGGGAAGACATCGCGGGGCTCCTCGACGGGTCGGGCACACCGGGTGACAGGCTGACGCCCTGGTTACCGGCGAGTTTACCGGACCTCGCGAACCCCACCGATCCCGACCATTGCCATCAACCGGCACGGCCGCAGGGTCGTCCGGCCGGCCAGGTCAGCCGGCGGGCCAGGTCAGCCGGCGGGCCAGGTCAGCCGGCGGGCCAGGTCGGGGGCAGCTCCCGGCGCGTCGGCGGGTTGGCCCCCCTGCGCGAGACCGTGACGGCGGCCGCCGTGGCCGCACCGCGCACCAGCAGCTCCACGCGGGAGTCGTCGAGCGCGCGCAGTGCGCCTTCGCCGCCCCTCAGTACGTCCCAGTCGCTGAGCATCGCGAGCATGGCCGCCATGAAGGAGTCGCCGGCACCCACCGAGTCCACGACATCGGTCCGCGGGGCCACGACCTGCATGGTCGCGCCCTCGGTGAACGCCGTCGCACCTGAGCCTCCCCGGGTCAGGACCACGAGCTCGGTGTGCCGCCCTTCGAGCAGCTCCCGGCAGACATCCTCCTCGGCGTCGTCGCCGCGCAGCAGCCGCAGGTCCTCGTCCGAGAGCTTGACCAGCCGGGCTCCGCCGGCGATCTCGACGACGTCGCGCCAGGCCGCCTGCGGGTCGTCGAGGAAGAACGGCCGGATGTTCGGGTCGTAGCTGACGAACACCTCCGCCTCGCCCGCGCGGCGCACCAGGTCGACGATCGCCTGTCGGCCGGGCTCGAGCGTCGCTCCGAGCGAGCCCACGTGCACGCCGAGTGCGTCGCTCGGCAGCTCCTGGGGCGGGAGGTCCCAGTCCAGCTCGAAGTCGTAGGTCGCTGCGTGCTGCTCGTCGAGGTGTGCCGTGGCCGTGCTGGTCACCCCGCCCTGGACCACCGAACCCGGGGCGACGCGGACGTCGCTGGCCTGCACGTGCTCGAGCACCAGGCGCCCCAGCTCGTCGTCGCCGATGCGCGTCACCAGGGTGGTCGGCACGTCGAGGCGGGCCAGCCCGACGGCCACGTTGAGGCACGAGCCGCCGACCGCGTTGTGTCGCGGACCGCCGTCGGCGGGCACGACGATGTCGACCAGGGACTCACCGGCCACCACGAAGGACGAGGACATCGACTCAGCGCCCGAAGTCGACGGCGGCGTAGGCCTTGAGCTTCTGCAGCTTGTGCTCGGAGGTGATCGAGCGGATCGTCCCGCTGCGCGACCGCATCACCAGCGAGTGGGTGCTCGCGCCTCCGGCGCGGTAGCGGACTCCCTGCATCAGCTCTCCGTCGGTGATCCCGGTGGACACGAAGAACACGTCGTCGCCGGTGACCAGGTCGTCGGTGCGCAGGACGTGGTCGGGGTCCAGGTCGTGCCCTGCGTCGAGGGCGCGCTGCCGCTCGTCGTCGTCGGTCGGCCACAGTCGGCCCTGGATCACCCCGTCGAGACACTTCATGGCGCAGGCGGTGATGATGCCCTCCGGTGTGCCCCCGATGCCGAGCAGCAGGTCGATGCCGGTGCCGTCCCGGGCCGCCATGATCGCGCCGGCGACGTCTCCGTCGGTGATGAACTTGATGCGAGCGCCCGTGGCCCTGATCTCGTCGACGAGCGACTGGTGCCGCGGCCGGTCCAGGAGCACCACGGTGACGTCCTCGTGACCACTGCCCTTGGCCTTGGCGACCCGGTGGATGTTCTCCGCGACCGGGACGCGGATGTCCACGACGTCGGCGGCCTCCGGCCCGGTGACCAGCTTCTCCATGTAGAAGACCGCGGACGGGTCGTACATCGACCCTCGTGGAGCGACCGCCATCACCGCGATGGCGTTGGCCATCCCCTTCGCGGCCAGGGTCGTGCCGTCGATGGGGTCCACCGCCACGTCACAGGTGGGACCGGTGCCGTCACCGACCTCCTCGCCGTTGAACAGCATGGGGGCGTTGTCCTTCTCGCCCTCGCCGATGACCACGACACCGCGCATCCCCACCGTGGAGATGAGGGTGCGCATCGCGTTCACCGCGACCCCGTCGGCACCGTTCTTGTCGCCGCGACCCACCCAGCGGCCGGCAGCCATGGCGGCCGCCTCGGTGACCCGGACGAGCTCGAGCGCGAGGTTGCGGTCCGGCGCCTGGTGGGCGGCGGACAGACCGGGCGACAGCTGGCTGGCGTCAGACATAGCCGGATCCTAGGGCATCCCGGACCTGGCCACCCCGCACACGACCCGGCCACCCGGACACGCTTGACATCGCCGCCTGCCGGGTACGGCGCGGTCCCGACGAGGGGGAGACGAGAGGGAGAGGACCAGATGAGGTACGGCTACACGCTGATGACCGAGCAGTCCGGGCCGCGCGAGATCGTGCGCTACGCGGCCGGGGCGGAGGACGCCGGCTTCGACTTCGAGGTGATGAGCGACCACTTCTCCCCCTGGCTGGTGGAGCAGGGGCATGCGGCGTACGCCTGGAGCATGCTGGGGGCAGTCACCCAGGTGACGGACCGGGTCGAGCTGATGACCTACGTGACCTGCCCGTTGATGCGCTACCACCCGGCGATCGTCGCGCAGAAGGCAGCGACGATCGGGCTGCTGAGCGAGGGCCGGTTCACGCTGGGTCTCGGTGCGGGGGAGAACCTCAACGAGCACGTCGTGGGCCAGGGCTGGCCACCGGCCAACGTCCGGCACGAGATGTTCTCCGAGGCGCTGGACATCATCTCCGCGCTCTTCGACGGCGGCTACGTGAGCTACGCCGGCTCGCACTACCGGGTCGACTCCGCCAAGGTGTGGGACCTGCCGGAGACCAGGGTGCCGATCGGCGTCGCGGTGTCCGGCGACCAGTCGATCAGGAAGTTCGCGCCGAGGGCGGACCACCTGATCGCCGTGGAGCCCGAGGCCGACCTGGTCAGCACCTGGGACGCCGCCGTCGAGGGCCGTGAGAGCCGCAAGATCGGCCAGATCCCGATCTGCTGGGACCCCGACAAGGACCGTGCCGTGGAGCGCGCGCACCAGCAGTTCCGCTGGTTCGGGGGCGGGTGGAAGGTGAACGCCGAGCTGCCGGGACCCTCGGGGTTCGCCGGCGCCACCCAGTTCGTGCGCCCCGAGGACGTCGCCGCCTCGATCCCCTGCGGGCCCGACGTGGACGCGATCGTCGAGGCGGTCGGGGCCTTCACCGAGGCCGGGTTCACCGACGTCGCGGTGGTCCAGATCGGCGACGAGGGGCAGCAGGACTTCCTGGCCTTCGCCGAGAAGGAGCTGCTGCCCGCGCTGCGGAGCTCGTGAGCGGCCGGCTACCGCACCAGGCGAGACCACGCCCAGAGCACGAGCACCCCGACCAGCACCGCGGGCAGCGTCACCATCGCGGACAGCAGGTGGAAGTCCCTGCCTGACGCGGGCTCGCCGCGCCGGGCGAGCGTGCGCCGCCACAGCAGGTTCGCCAGCGAGCCGGTGTAGGTGAGGTTCGAGCCGGCCCCCAGACCGATGAGGGCGGCGAGCACGGCGGTCACGCCGACCGGGGCGACGAGCGGCACCAGCAGGAGCGTCGCCGGCAGGTTGTTGACCACGTTGGCCAGCACGGTCGCCAGCAGTGCCACCACCACCAGCGAGCCGAGCGTGGTGTCGTCCGGGACGGCCGAGCGGACCAGGGAGCCGAGGAACGTGTCGGCGAGCCCGGCGACCACCACGCCGAGGCACAGCACGAACACCGAGAAGCTCAGGTGCGCTGCCCGCAGCACCGTGGCAAGACGGACCCGGCGGTGTGACAGCGCGTGCAGACTGAGCACGACTGCCGCCCCCCCGGCGACCCAGGCGGGCTCGACCCCCAGCGGCGAGAGTGCGGCAAAGCCGACCAGCATCAGCGCCACCGTCACCACCGGTACGACGGGCAGCGGACGCGCCTCGTGGGCCATCCCGTGTCCCGGGGGCCGACCGAGGTCGCGGTGGAAGTACAGCCGGTGCCCGACGTACTCCACGCCGATCACCGCCACCCACACCGGCGCCATCAGCACCGCGAAGCCCAGGAACGAGACCGAGGGCAGCGACGGGACGGCCAGCAGGTTGGTCAGGTTCGAGACCGGCAGCAGCAGTGAGGCGCTGTTCGCCAGCCGGGCACAGGCCAGCACCACAGGACGCGGGCTGGTGAGCGTGCTGGTCGCGGCCGCCGCGACGACCGGCGTCAGCAGCACGACGGTCGCGTCGAGGCTGAGCACCGCAGTCGTGGCCGCGGCAG
The DNA here is from genome assembly GCA_964237315.1 of uncultured Nocardioidaceae bacterium. GTDB lineage: Bacteria > Actinomycetota > Actinomycetes > Propionibacteriales > Nocardioidaceae > Nocardioides_B. The sequence continues at coordinate 8,412 of CAXSHL010000023.1, read as the reverse complement.
CGATGAAGGCCAGCAGCAGCATCCGCCGAGGGTCCTGCCGGCTGGCGCGGGCGACCAGCGAGCCGACGGCGGCGAACAGCCCCTCAGCGGCGCACACCTCGGCGACCACCAGGATCCCGGCCAGGAACGCGACGACGGGGAAGAGCAGCTGCACCTGCTCCCCGACCTGGTCTGCGGGCAGCGCTCCGGTGGCGACCACCGCGCCCGCCGCCACCAGGCCGGCCAGAGCCTCCACCCAGCCCGGCGGGTGCACGAATGCGACGACGAGCAGCACCACCAGGGCGGCCACCGCCACGACGTCGACCAGCGCAGGGGGCACCGCGGCAGCCTAGGCCACCGGACGAGTCATGGCCCGGGGTTGGCCGCGGTTGCGAAGATGGGGAGGTGAGCCAGCAGACAGCCCGCTACCAGCGGTCGTTCAGTGGGATGGCCGGTGCCATGGTGCTGCTCCTGGTCCTGATCCTGGGCTACGCCGGGGTCCAGGCCCTCTTCGAGAAGCCGGACACCGACGTGAAGACCGTCGACTACGGCCGCGTGCTGCCGGCGGCCCGGAAGGCCGCGGACTTCCACCTGGTCGCTCCTCCGCGACTGCCCGCCGGCTGGCGTGCGACCACGGTGAGCTTCGTGACCGCTCCCGATGCGCGCTGGCACCTCGGGGTGCTCACCGACAAGGGCCGCTACGTCGGGCTGGAGCAGGCCGACCAGTCGGTGCGGTCGATGGTCACCCAGTTCGTCGACGAGAGCGCCGAGCGGGGCAGCGCAGCCCAGGTGGCCGGGCGGCCCTGGGCGACGTACACCGACTCGGGCGGCGACCTCGCCCTGGTGCGGCGCGTGGGGCGCACCACGACACTGGTGGTGGGCCACGACGTACCACGCTCGGACCTGGTGTCCTACACCGCCGGCCTCCGCTAGCCCTCAGCGTGGTCCGGCTCCTCGCCGGGCCCGCCGCCCGACGTGAGGCTGGTGCCGGTGGCGGACCCGTTGCCTGCGTCGGGGCTCGTGGCGGCGTCGAGCCGCTTGCGGGCGCCGTCGAGCCAGGCCTGGCAGATCTGCGCGAGCCGTTCGCCGCGCTCCCACAGTGCCAGCGACTCCTCGAGGTCCGTCCCACCCGACTCCAGGCGACGCACCACGTCCACCAGCTCCTCTCGGGCCTGCTCGTAGCTCGGCTGCTCCTCGCTCACTGGTCCTCCCCTCCGGCTGCTGCGGCCTTGGTGGCCGTCGGTTCCTGGTCCGGCTCAGCGCTGCGTGCGGCGGCGGTCACCACCACGTCGATGCGACCGTCGACCACCCGGACCTGCAGCGGCTGGTCGGGCGCCGCCTGGTCGGCGGAGGTGACCACGTGACCCTCGGCGTCCTGGACGACTGCGTAGCCACGTCGCAGCGTCGCCAGCGGCGACATGCCGCGGACCCGGGCGAGCTGGTGGGTCAGGTCGTTCGTGGCCCGGTCGAGCTGGTGGTGCACCGTGCGCCGCGCCCGGGCGCGCAGCGCGTCGACCTCCTGACGCCTCTGCTCCAGGCCGCTGCCGGGGTCGGCCAGGGAGGGCCGGGCCCGAACGGTGTCCAGGGCGTGCTGCTCGCGCGTCAGCCACGCCGTCACCAGCTGGCGGGCCCGAATCCGCAGCTGGTCCACCCGCGCCGTCTCCTCGGCGACGTCGGGGACCACCAGCTTCGCGGCATCGGTCGGCGTGGACGCCCGGACATCGGCGACCAGGTCGAGCAGCGGGGTGTCCGGCTCGTGGCCGATCGCGGAGACCACCGGGGTGCGGGCCGAGAACACGGCCCGCAGCAGACCCTCGTCCGAGAACGGCAGCAGGTCCTCCACCGACCCTCCGCCGCGGGCGATCACGATCACGTCGACGGCGGGATCGCGGTCGAGCCGGCCCAGCGCCTCCATCACCTCGGCGGCCGAGCTGGTGCCCTGCATCGCGGCGTGCCGCACCACGAACCGGACCGCGGGCCACCGCCGGCGGGCGTTGCCCAGCACGTCCCGCTCCGCTGCGGAGCCCGGTGCGGTGACCAGGCCCACGGCACCGGGGAGAAAGGGCAGCCGACGCTTGCGCTCGGCCGCGAACAGCCCTTCGGCGGCCAGCAGCTGGCGCCGGCGCTCGATGCGGGCCAGCAGCTCACCGAGCCCGACCATCCGGATGTCGCGGGCGTAGAGCGACAGCGTCCCGCGGTTGGCGTAGAACGACGGCTTGGCGTGCACGACGACCGAGGCGCCCTCCACCATCGGCGGGTTGAGGGAGTCGAAGACCTGACGCGAGCAGGTCAGCGGGATCGAGATGTCCGCGACGGTGTCCCGCAGGGTCATGAAGACGGTGTTCATGCCCTGCCGCCGGTTGAACTGGGCGACCTGTCCCTCGACCCACACCGTGCCGAGCCGGTCCACCCAGCCGGAGATGGCGTTGGCGATCTGCCGGACGGGTGCCGGGTGCTCGAGAGAGGTGTCCAAGGCCACGCCAGCACCCTAGGCGAGAGCACCTACGATGGAGGCATGACCACATCGGACCTGGGGATACCGTCTGTCCTCGCTCCGCAGGAGGCCGACCGGGCGGCTCGCGCCGTCCTGCTGGCGGCTCCTCGTGGCTACTGCGCAGGCGTGGACCGGGCGGTGATCACCGTCGAGAAGGCTCTCGACCTCTACGGCGCACCCGTCTACGTGCGCAAGCAGATCGTGCACAACAAGCACGTCGTCGCGGACCTGGAGTCGCGTGGAGCGGTCTTCGTCGAGGAGGTCGCCGAGGTCCCCGAGGGGGCCACGGTGGTGTTCTCGGCCCACGGAGTGTCCCCCGAGGTGCACAGGCAGGCTCAGGACCGCACCCTGAGGACCATCGACGCCACCTGCCCGCTGGTGACCAAGGTGCACCACGAGGCGCGCCGCTTCGCCGCCGACGACCACGACATCCTGCTGATCGGCCATGCCGGTCACGAGGAGGTCGAGGGTACGGCGGGTGAGGCACCCGGCCACATCCAGCTCGTCCAGACCCCGCAGGACGTCGCCGGCGTCGTGGTCCGCGACCCGGCGAAGGTCTCGTGGCTCTCCCAGACCACGCTCTCGGTCGACGAGACGATGACGATCGTCGACGCGATCCGGGAGCGGTTCCCCCTGCTGATCGACCCGCCGTCGGACGACATCTGCTACGCCACGCAGAACCGCCAGACAGCGGTCAAGGAGATCTCCGCCCAGGCCGACCTGGTGATCGTCGTCGGCTCGGCCAACTCGTCGAACTCGGTGCGGCTGGTCGAGGTCGCTCTCGAGGCCGGCGCCAAGGCGTCGCACCGCGTCGACGACGCCGGCGAGATCGACGAGGCGTGGCTCGAGGGCGTCGAGACCGTCAGCGTCACCTCCGGCGCCTCCGTCCCCGAGGACCTGGTGGACGGGGTGCTGGCCTTCCTCGCCGACCACGGGTATCCCGACGCGCAGGCAGTGCACACCGCTGAGGAGTCACTGATCTTCGCGCTCCCGCCGGAGCTGCGCCGCGACCTCCGTGCCGCACAGCAGGCGAGCGCGGACCTCCCGTCCGCCTGACTCCCGTCCGCCTGACTCCCGTCCGCCTGGCTCCCGTCCGCCTGGCTCCCGTCCGCCTGGCTCCCGTCCGCCTGGCTCGTGGCCGCCTGGCTCGTGGCCGCCGGTCAGCGGGTAGCGCCGATCGCCTGCGGAGAACCGATCGCCGGCGGACAACCGATCGGCAGGGGAGTGCCGATCGCCGGGCCTGGTCAGTGGGCGGAGCGGGTGGCCTGGCGGCGCTCGGGCGTCTGTGCGCGGGCGCGCCCGGTCGCCCGGATGGTGCCGGCGTTGCGCAGCGCCACCTGACGAAGCGCGAGCACGGCGAGCGTGAGCGCGTAGCCCGTGATCAGGGCGCCGGCATGGTGCGCGAGCCCTGAGACCAGGGTCTGCACGAGACCGTCGCCGGGGTCGGCGACCGCGTCCCGCGAGAGCATGGCGAGCACGATGATGGTGCCGGCCATCAGCAGGGGAGGGAACACCCCGATGAGGAAGAAGTCCCGGGGGCGCACGGCGAGCGCGGACGCGACGCAGACCAGCACGAAGACGATGTCGAACAACAGGGTCAGGTCGTCGAACACCTGCAGGTCCAGCAGGACGGCGAACAGCACGACCAGCCCGGCGGCGACTGCGACCAGGCGGCCGGGTCTGCGGCCCTCTTCCCAGAGCGTCCTGCGGTGTGGCGCACCTGTGCTCACCTACGCAGGTTAGGCCGCCCGACCCCGAGGTCACGGTGCGACGCGCCGAACGGGCACCTGCGGGTCCGGGCGTGCTCCCTCGAGCCCGGACCGATGGCGAGCGGGAAGATCCAGGCCGGGAAGATCCAGGCCGGGGAGCTCCGGGCGCTCCTCGGCGACCGCCTCCAGGAGCTCGGCCGTCGTCAGCGGACGGGGCGCCTCGCTCACCGGCGCCGGCGGAGCCAGGCGCTCCGTGCCGACGCCGAGGTCGGTGAAGCGTCGCGCGGAGACCAGGACGCGGTTCTCCAGAGAGCCGACCGCGCGGTTGTAGGCACCCACCGCCCCGGCCAGCGACCGACCCAGCCTGTCCAGGTGGCCGCCCATGGTGCTCAGCCGCTCGTGCAGGTCCCGGCCCAGCTCGTGGATCTCCCGGGTCTTGTCCGCGAGCGTCTGCTGGGTCCAGGCGTAGGCAACGGTGCGCAGCAGGGCGATGAGCGTCGTGGGCGTGGCCAGGACGACGAGCTGCTCGGCGGCGTACTCCAGCAACGCGGCGTCTGCCTCGAGTGCCGCGGACAGGAATGACTCGGCCGGCACGAACAGCACCACGAACTCCGGGGTGTCCGGCAGCGCCCGCCAGTAGGCCTTGCCGGCGAGGACGTCGACGTGCTGTCGCAGCTGGCGGGCATGCCGCTTGAGGTGCGCCGCTCGCGTGTCGTCGTCATCGGCGCCCGTCGCGTCCAGGAACGCGTCGAGCGGCACCTTGGCGTCCACGACCACGTGCTTGCCGCCGGCGAGGTGCACGACCAGGTCGGGTCGCAGGACACCTCGGGACCCCGGTGGATGGTCCTCGGGGTCGGCCCGGGCAGTGACCTGCTCGCTGAAGTCGCACCGGTCCACCATCCCGGCCAGCTCGACCACGCGGCGCAGGTGCAGCTCACCCCACCGTCCGCGCACCTGCGGGCGGCGGAGTGCTGTGGACAAGGTGGCGGTCTCCCGGCGCAGCGACTCCGTGGAGAGGCGCACGTCGTCGACGTGCTGCTTGAGCTGGCTCTGCCACGAGACACCGTTCTGCGCCATGTCCCGCAGCTGGTCGTGCAGCCGGTCGAGACTCTCGCGCACGACGGCCGCCTCGCCCGCCCGCCCCGCGACCTGCTCCAGCTCACGCTGGCGCTCTGCTGCCTCTTGCCCGGCCGGCAGCCGACCGCTCGCCCGGCTCTGGGACCACAGCACACCCACTGGCACGCCGAGGAGCAGCCCGACGACCAGCATGCTCAACAGCGAGAGGGCGGTCGCGACGTCGATGGTTGGGTCCATGCCGTCGAGGATGCCGGGTAGCACCGACAGTTCCCCGGACCTCGCGCGGTGTCACCGCTGCGCCCGTCGTACCGGGGCGCGACGGTCAGCGAACCGCCCGGCTCCGACCACGCCTCAGGTGAGTCCCCCGATGCGACCGAGCAGCAGGATCATGAAGGCCAGGACGATCAGCACCACGAGGCCGACCACCAGCCACGGAGTCACGGTGCGACGACCGGACCCCGCCGCCTTGGGTCCGGTGGCGACCGAGCCCGAGTCCGGCGGTGTCTCACCGGGCGGCACCCCGCCACCCGGCTCCAGGCCGGTGCTGTCGGAGGGATCCGGGTCGGGGTTGCCGGTGGGGTCGCCCCGCTGGGTGCGCTCGTGGGGGTCGGTCACGACTCGGGGACCACGAAGGCAGCGGTGTCGTAGTAGGTGGAGAACCTGGAGACCTTGTCCTCGTCGTCGAACGTCAGGAGGGACACGCCGGCGTACTCGATCGAGCGTCCCGCGGCCAGGGTGGCCTTGGACGACCACTCGAGCACGGCGATGTCGTCGGCCTCGGCGACGTGTGTGAAGTCCGTGCTGATCTCCGAGAACTGTTCGCGGTAGGCGCTCCAGAACTTCTCGGGGTCGGTGGCCCCTTGCGAGTGGTCCAGCTCGGGACGCTTGAGCTCCGCGCCCTCGCTGAACTGGGCGACCAGCTCGGTGGCGTCGCCGGACTGCTCCATCTGCTGGAGGGCCTTGCTGAACGTGTCTGCGCGTGCGGTGTCTGCCATGGCCTGCCAGTGCCCGTCGAGGCCGCGCACAAACCGATCAGCTGAACGCCCGTGGCAGATGCTCGCAGCTCACCGGTCGAGGTCCACGATGACCGGGGCGTGGTCACTGGCCCCCTGGCCGGCCCGCTCGTCGCGGTCGATCTGTGCGCCTGTGACGTGAGCCGCGAACGCGGGGGATCCGAGCACGAAGTCCAGCCGCATGCCTCGGTTGCGCTCGAACCGCTGCCGGTAGTAGTCCCAGTAGGTGTAGACGTCAGGGCCCGGGATCAGCGGACGGACCACGTCGGCGTAGCCGGCGTCCACGACCGCCTGGAACGCGGCGCGCTCCGGCGGGGTCACGTGCGTGCTCTTCGCGAACGCTGTGATGTCGAACACGTCATCGTCCTGGGGCGCGATGTTCCAGTCCCCGGCGAGGGCGACCTGAGCCCCTGGGTCCTTGCCCAGCCAGCCGGCGGCAGTCTCGCGCAGGGCGTGCAGCCACTCCAGCTTGTAGTCGAGGTGCGGGTCCCCGATCTTGCGTCCGTTGGGGACGTAGACCGACCACACCCGGATGCCCTGGCAGGTCGCGCCGATCGCCCGGGCCTCGGCCGCCGGCGGCTCGCCGTACGCAGGCATGCCGTCGAAGCCGCGCTCCACGTCCTCGAGGCCCACCCGCGACACGATCGCCACGCCGTTCCACTGGCTGTGGCCGAAGCTGGCGACGTCGTACCCCAGCGCCTGGAGGCCCAGCACCGGCCACTGGTCGTCGCGCGCCTTGGTCTCCTGGAGGGCGAGCACATCGATGTCCTGGCGCTTGAGGAACGCCTCGACGCGGCCGATCCGCGAGCGGACGGAGTTCACGTTCCAGGTCGCGATGCGCATGCGCGCCAGCCTAGGGCGGCCACCCCGACATGCAACTCCCCGGAGATCGGCGTCTCCCGGGCCGTTCGGATGGGAGCTGCATGTTCCTGTGGCCGCTCCTGGCCGCCCTCACGATTCGTTCGGTCGGTCGGGCGCCCGTAGACTCGCCGCCCGTGGCACTCACCATCGGAATCGTCGGTCTCCCCAATGCTGGCAAGTCGACGCTCTTCAACGCGCTGACGAAGAACGACGTCCTGGCGGCTAACTACCCGTTCGCCACGATCGAGCCGAACGTCGGCGTCGTGGGTGTCCCGGAGCCTCGGCTCGCCAAGCTGGCCGAGCTGTTCGGCTCCGCGAAGATCATCCCCGCGACCGTGGAGTTCGTCGACATCGCCGGGATCGTCCGCGGGGCGTCGGAGGGCGAGGGCCTCGGCAACAAGTTCCTCTCCCACATCCGGGAGTCCGCGGCGATCTGCCAGGTGACCCGGGTGTTCCGCGACGAGGACGTGACCCACGTGGACGGCGAGGTGAACCCCGCCAACGACATCTCGACCATCCAGACCGAGATGATCCTGGCCGACCTCCAGACCGTCGACAAGGCCCTTCCGCGGGTGGAGAAGGAGGCGCGGGTCAAGAAGGAGAGCGCCGCGTCGCTGGCCGCGATGAAGGAGACCAAGGACGCCCTCGAGCGTGGCACGCCGGTGATCGCGACCGACGTCGACCGGACGCTGCTGCGCGAGCTGATGCTCCTCACCTCCAAGCCGTACATCTACGTCTTCAACTGCGACGGTGACGAGCTCGGCGACGAGGACCTCAAGCAGCGGATGCGCGACCTGGTGGCTCCCTCCGAGGCGATCTTCCTCGACGCGAAGTTCGAGTCCGAGCTCGTGGAGCTCGACGACGACGACGAGGCGCGCTCGATGCTGGCGGAGATGGGGATCGACGAGCCGGGGCTCGACGTCCTGGCCCGCGTCGGCTTCGAGACCCTCGGCCTGCAGACCTACCTGACGGCGGGGCCCAAGGAGTCCCGGGCCTGGACGATCCCGAAGGGGGCCACGGCGCCGGAGGCCGCCGGTGTGATCCACACCGACTTCCAGCGCGGCTTCATCAAGGCCGAGATCGTGTCGTACGACGACCTGATGGCGGCCGGGTCGATGGCTGCAGCCAAGGCCGCAGGCAAGGTCCGCATGGAAGGCAAGGACTACGTCATGCAGGACGGCGACGTGGTGGAATTCCGCTTCAACGTGTGAATCGGCGCGTTTGCGCAGGTCAGCAACGCGGCGCCTCCGGCGCACCATGGTGCGCGAAGATCCGGGGC
>CAXSHL010000022.1:42419-52543 GCA_964237315.1 uncultured Nocardioidaceae bacterium | reverse complement strand
GATCGCATGCCCGGTGGGCTCCGCACCAGTGGTCGACGACATGACCCCAACCTAGAACACCCCACCGACACTATCCGAGAACACGTTCGAACCCGGTGGACAACCACCCCACCACCGCACCAGTGCACGAAACCTGGCCCACACCATCACTGCAAGGACGCGCGGTCGGCATCGGACGAGGACGGCGATCCGTCGTTCATCGCCCTGATGGCCCGGCTCGTCGCACCGAGAGTTCACCGCCCGTTAACTTGCTCCCGGGATCGTCGCTGACCGAGACTTCGCACCATGTGTCCCCTCCGCACCTGTCGACCGCCCGAGCAGGCCGCCCCGCGACGACGCCACCCGGTCCGCTAGTGCCGGACCGGACTGTCGCGCCGCCCTCGACAGGGCTGCACGCCGCGGGAGCGCTGCGTGAGCTGCTCGATGAGCAGGTAGCTGCGGTGCAGGCGGCGGACGGGCGGCTGCGCACGAACGGCCAGACGGGGATCCACCGGATGCGGGTCGCGCTGCGTCGGCTGCGCAGCACGCTGACCACGTTCCGGCCGTTCCTGGACCCGTCGTCGGAGGAGCTGCGGAGCGAGGTGAGGTGGTTCGCCTCCGAGCTCAGCCCGGCCCGCGACGCCGAGGTGCTGCGAGCCCGGCTGGCGGGAGCCTGCTCCGACGACCCGCTGCTCGGACCGGACACGCTCGCCGTGCTCGACCCGTTCCTCCGGGTCGAGGAAGGCGCCGCCACCGCACGCGCCGAGAACGCCTGGGCCTCCGACCGCTACAGCCACCTGGCCGCGTCGCTGGTCCGGCTGTTCGCCAGCGAGCTGATCACCCTCGACCCCGGCGTGACGGCGCAGGAGGCGTTCGTGCCGCTGGTCGCCGACGAGGTGCGCCGGGTACGTCGGCGCGCAGAGCAGGTCGAGGGCAGCGGCGACCGGGACGAGCTGGTGCACGAGCTGCGCAAGGCCACCAAGCGGGCGCGCTACACCAGCGAGGTCCTGATCCCCCTCGACCGCAAACGGGCGGCGAAGCTGGGCAAGCGCCTGGAGCGCCTGCAGATCCTGCTCGGCGACCGCCAGGACAGCACGGTGGCGCGCGGCTTCCTGGAGGCGCTGCAGCGCCGTGCCGAGCTCAGCCCGGACGCCGCCGCGAGCGTCGAGCGCCTGCTGGCCCGCGAGCACGCGGCCACCGCGGCCCTCGACGAGCGTCTGCCGGCTGCGATCGCCAAGGCCACGCGACCCGGACGGCTGCTGCCCGTCTGACCGGCCGCTCTCCGGCCGGGCGCCCACTCGAGGAGCCAAGGTTTGTCTCAAGTTGGCACAAGGTACGTCGGGGAGGTTTCCGGACCGCGACCGACGCGTTATTGTTGCCACGAGCCGACCTCAACCGTGCATCCCCCGTCACGGTTGGGGTCGGTTTCCTCTCTGGCCCCGAAGTCCGCGGGCGTCACCTCACCAGGGCGGCGATCACGACCAGGACCGGCACCGACAGCACCGTGGTGACGAAGATGGAGTCCCGGGCCACCACCTCACCCCGGCCGTAGCGCGTGGCGTGCACGAAGATGTTCTGCGCCGTCGGCAGAGCGGCGAGCACGGTGACCGCGAGCAGGCCGGCGGTGTCGAGGCCCAGGAGGAACCGCCCGACGACGTACGCCGTCGCCGGCTGGACCAGCAGCTTCAGCACACTGATCCAGGCGATCTCCCCGACCGACGTACCCGCTCCCGGCTTGGGTCCGAGCCGCAGCGAGATGCCGTAGGCGAGCAGCATCGAGGGGACCGCCATCCCGCCCACCAGCTCCAGCGGGTCGTGCACACCTGCCGGCAGCGTGGCCCCGGTCACCGCCAGCAGCAGACCCAGCAGCGACCCCACCGTCAGCGGGTTGGTCAGCGGCTGGGCGAGAGCGCGGACGACCGAGAAGCGCCGGTCCGACGTGGCGTGGTCAAGGACTGCCAGCGCCAACGGCTGCAGGACGACAAGCTGCATCAGCAGCGTGGGGGCGACCAGCGCCGCGTCGCCGATGACGTAGGCGGCGATGGGCAGCCCGAGGTTGCCCGCGTTGACGTAGGAGGAGCTCAGGGTGCCGACGACCGTGTCGGCGAGGTCCCGGTGCCACACCAGGCGGGCAGCCAGGACATAGAGCACGGAGGACACCAGCACCGCTGCTGCCGACGCGACGAGGTTGCCCGACAGCACGCTGCCGACGTCCGCGCGTCCGAGCACGGTGACCATCAGGGCGGGGCTGGCGACGAAGAACGACAGCCGGGACAGCACCACGCGGGCGCCGTCGTCGAGCAGGCGGAGCTGGGCGAGGAGCGCCCCCAGGGCGATGACCGCCCCGATGGTGGCGAAGCCCTCGAGGACGCCTTCCACCGCCCGCCCCCTCCTTGGATGATCCGTGACGAACGGCAGCCGGATCGGCCGTCAGAACCTGCTCTTCGTCACGGATTATCCGGGGGGTGGGCAGGCAGCGGACCAGCCGGGTCAGCCGAGCAGGCCGAGCAGGCCACGCACGCGGTGCTCGGCGATGTGCAGGGACGAGCCGAGCAGCACCGAGCCCGGCAGGCGGGTGGCGGTGACCGCCCGCTCGACCCACGAGGACCGGACCCAGGCGGGGTCGCTGCCCTGCCGGCCGGAGAGCCGCCCGCTCGACCCGTCGGCCATCAGGGCCTGCTCCATGGCCTCGCGGAGCGGCAGGGCGTCCTGGAGGTCCACCTTGGCCGGGTCCGGCTGCCCGGGGCCGCACACCATGTCGTGGCGGAGGCTGCGCACCAGCGCCGCCGAGGTCCGGTACGGCGCAGCAGAGACGAGACCCGCCCCCAGCGCCACCGCGGCGACCGGAGCGCCGAACACGGGCACCTGCAGGCGCGTCAGCTGGGCCACCTCGGCGTACATCTCCAGCAGCTCGGGATAGCTGACCACGTCGGGCCCGCCGATGTCGACGGTGCCGGTGGCATCGCCCTCGAGGGCGTCGGCGAGCACCCGCACCACGTCCGCGACCGCGATCGGCTGCACGCGTGAGTGCATCCAGACCGGGACCGGCTGCACCAGCAGGGCGGAGCAGCTCTGCCGGATCATCTCGAACGAGGTCGAGCCGGCCCCGATGATCACCCCGGCGCGCATCGTCAGGGTGGCTGCCGGGCTGCCGTCGAGGATCTCCTCCACCTCGAGCCGCGAGGCGATGTGCGGCGACAGCTCCTCGCGCGGCACGTCGGGCACCAGCCCGGAGAGGTAGACCAGCCTGCCGACACCGTTGGCGGCCACGGCGTCGCGCACCACGCGGGCGGCCGCCCGGTCCCTCGAGGGGAAGTCCGGCTCGGACAGGGCGTGCAGCAGGTAGCACACCGCGTCCACACCCCGGGTCGCCGACAGCGTCGCGGCCGGATCGGTGGCGTCCATCTGCACCAGGTCCACGTCGCCGGCCCAGCCGAAGCGCTCCGGCTCGGGCGGGCTCGAGGCGGCCGCCACCACCTCGTGCCCACGGCGGAGGAGCACCGGGACGAGCCGGGAGCCGAGATAGCCGGTCGCGCCGGCGACGAGGACGCGCATCTGGCCAGCATGGCAAGCCCGCCCAACAGCCCGGCCAACAGCCCCGGCCCTCAGTCCAGCCGACAGTCCAGCCAAAGCCCAGCCGACAGCCCGGCCGACAGCCCAGGTCTACTGCCCGCGGACCAGGCCGCTCACGTGGGCCCACGACGCGCGGTGCTCGGCACTGTCCCGGTCGGTGAGCGCGAGGTCGTGCAGCTCGCGGTGTGCTGCGGTGATCGCGGGGTTGCCGAGCCGGTCGAGGTAGGCCGTCAGGGTGCAGGTGCCCAGGTGGGAGACGACGTCGCGGTGCGGGTGGACGCCGAGCGCGGTGATCCGGTGCTCCCAGGAGACGTGGCCGGCGAGGGCGCCGTCGGGGGTGCGGGGCACCATCGGGTCGATGTCGAACCGGTAGCCGCCCACCCAGTCCACGACGTCGGCCGACGGCATCGGCGCCGCGATGCCGAAGCCCTGTCCCTGGTCGACGGAGAGCTGCACCCCGACCTCGATCAGGCCGTCGTCCTCGAGCCCCTCGAGCACCACCGAGAGCCCCAGGCTGTGCGCGATCGCGTTGATCGGCTCGATGAACCCGAGCGCGGCACCGGAGCTCTGGTCGGTGCCGCGCAGCAGGCTCTGGTCCAGCTTGACGTCGTCGAAGGCGAAGTGTCGCAGCCGCAGCAGCGAGCTGTACCCCGAGCCCAGGTCGTCCTGGGCCAGACGCACGCCGATGGCCTTGAAGTCGTCCAGCGAGCGTCGTCGCTGGTGGAGCGTCCGGTCCACGAAGCCCGTCTCGAGCAGCTCGAGGGTGAGCCGGTCCGGTGCCACGTCATACCTCGAGAGCAGGTCGACGACCAGCCGGCTGTAGCGGTCGTCCTCGGCCGAGACGACCGGCAGGTTGACCGAGACGCCGGTGTGCAGGCCGGCGGCATCCCACCGGCGCAGCGCGTCCAGCGACTGGTCCAGACCGATCTCGAAGAGGTCGAACAGCTCGTCGTCACCGAAGGCGGGGAGGAATGCCGCCGGGCTGACCAGGCCGCTCGGGCCGGTCAGCCGGGCCAGTGCCTCGAGCTTGGTCAACCGGCCGTCGACCAGCGAGACGAGCGGCTGGAACAGCATCTCCACCCGTCCGGCGGCGAGGTCTGCCAGGTGGCTCGTGCGGTCCACGAAGCTGCTGACCCCGGCGCCCATCGTGGGTCGCTCCTCCAGGTCGGTCAGCGCACGCTGGGTGACTCGCTGGGTCTGGTCGAGCAGGGCCGCGCGGGCCGGGCTCGCGAAGAAGCCGGGATGATAGGACTGCAGCGACAGCAGCGCCCGGGTCCGGCCGCCGCGGTCCACCAGCGGGATAGACGCGCTCGACTGCAGGCCGAGCTGGTCGGTGAGCCCACGCCAGGGGGTCGTGGACGGGTCGGTGCCCAGCGAGTCGGACGTCTGCACCCGGCCGGTGCGCCAGGCGCGACCCATCGGCCCGTCGCCGGTCGGGTCCCCCGCGGTGGTGGTGACCGGGGCGTGCTCGCGGGCGGCTGCCTCTGCGGCGAAGCCGGCGAAGCCCGGTCCGGCCCCGAACTCGTGCCTCAGCCGGCCGTCGGCCCCGGTGCGCGCGAACAGGCACAACGCCATCCCGTCCAGCGACCCCAGCGCGTCGACCACGTCACCGGCGAGGTCGGAGACGGTGCGCGCGTCGCCGACCGCCTCGAGGACCCTGAGCATCACCGTGTGCTGCGCGTCGTCGACGTCGCGGTATCCCAGCAGGGCTCCGTGCAGCTCGCTCATGAACCGGTCGGTGACCAGCGACTGCAGCCGGGCCTGGTCGAGGTCCGGGGCGTAGGTGGCGAGCGCGGCCAGCAGCCCGCGGCGGTGGTCGGCGACCGCCTGGACGTACCAGTCCATGGCCACCCCGACGGTCGCGTGCATCCGGCCCACCTCCCGGCTGCGCTGCTGCTGCCCGTCGGGATCGTGGTGCGGGCCGATCAGCATCCGCACGTGCTCGGCCTGGAGGCCCTTGAGCCGCGCGAACCGCTTGCCGGAGAGCCGGCCGAGCACCTCGGCGAGCTGGGGATCCTCCTCAAGGTGGAGGTAGAAGTCGTCGATGATGGCGCTCAGATGTGGCTCGACCCGGAGCAGCGCCTCGCCCAGGAGTGCGGCGTCGGCGGTCGGTGGGCCCCCAGCGGCTCGGCCGACCACGGTGCGCCGCTCGGACGCGCCCGCCCCCGCCGAGCTGCCGATGGCCATGCTCGAGCCTAGAGCAGCAGCTGCCCTAGCGCGGTGGTTTCGAGGTCACCGGGCGGTCCACCGGGGTCAGCTCGTGGCCGTTCTCGTCGAGGTACGTCGGGCCCTCACCCAGCCGGGTCCGCATCACGGCCACCGCCTCGGGGTTGGCGTCGACGAGCACGAACCGCCGGCCCAGTGCCGCCGCCACCGCGCCCGTCGTACCGCTGCCGGCGAAGAAGTCCAGCACCCGGTCACCGGGCCGCGACGAGGGCAGCAGCACCCGGCGCAGCACGCCCTCCGGCTTCTGGGTCGGGTAGCCGGTCTTCTCCCGGCCGGTCGGGGACACGATCGTGTGCCACCACACGTCGGTGGGCAGCTTTCCGCGGGCGGCCTTGTCCGGGCCCACCAGGCCGGGAGCGAGGTAGGGCACCCGCTCGATCTGGTCCTGGTCGAAGAGGTGCTCGCCCATCTGCTTGACGTAGACCAGGATCGTGTCGTGCTTGGCCGGCCAGCGGTCCTTGCCCCGGCCGCCGAAGTCGTAGGCCCAGATCACCTCGTTGAGGAAGCAGTCCCTCCCGAAGATGTCGTCCAGCAGCACCTTGCAGTAGTGCGACTCCCGCCAGTCCAGGTGGACGTAGAGCGTCCCCGACGCGGTGAGCAGCCGGCGGGCCTCGGCCAGCCTCGGCGCCAGGAAGCCTGCGTAGTCCTCGAAGCTGTCGGGGTAGGACATCCGCGCCGTCTCCACGGTGCGGTAGCGGCGCCCGCCGAACCCGGCCCGGTCACCCTCGGGGTCCCCCGTGGTCCGCAGCGTACGACGGTCGCGTCGGCCTCCGGTGTTGAACGGCGGGTCGATGTAGACGACCTGGAACGACGCGTCGGCCAGCTGCGGCAGCACCAGCGCGTTGTCGCCCTGGACCACGAGGTCCCCGGGTCCTCGAAGAGCGCCCAGGTCGATCACCCGCCCATCGTGGCAGGCGCCGGCGACCGGCGGCGCTGACGACGCGTGTGGTTCAGTGTCCGCGTGGGCATCGAGTACGCCGGGTCGGCTCGCCCGACCCTGGGAGTCGAGTGGGAGTTCGCGCTGGTCGACGCGACCACCCGAGACCTGGTGAACGGCGCCAGCGAGCTGTTCGAGCGGGTCCGCGCCTCCCACGGCGACCAGCCCCAGGTGCACCAGGAGCTGCTGCGCAACACCGTCGAGGTGGTCACCGGGGTCTGCGACACGACCGCGGAGGCGATGGCGGACCTCAGCGGCACGCTGCAGCTGGTGCAGCCCGCTGCGGCCGCGATGGGCCTGGACCTCTACTGCGCGGGGACCCACCCGTTCGCGCAGTGGTCCACCCAGCTGCTCACGCCCGGCCACCGCTACGAAGAGCTGATCGCCCGCACCCAGTGGTGGGGGCGCCAGATGCTGATCTGGGGGGTGCACGTGCACGTCGGGGTGGCGCACCGCGCGCAGGTGATGCCGGTCGTCTCCTCGCTGCTCAACCACTTCCCGCACCTGCAGGCGCTGTCGGCGTCGTCGCCGATGTGGTCCGGCACCGACACCGGCTACGCCAGCAACCGGGCGATGATGTTCCAGCAGCTGCCCACCGCGGGGCTGCCCTTCCAGTTCGAGACGTGGGAGGAGTACGAGTCGTTCGTCGAGGACCACCTGCACACCGGGGTGATCGAGTACCTCTCCGACATCCGCTGGGACATCCGGCCGTCACCGCGGCTGGGCACCGTCGAGGTGCGGGTCTGCGACGGCGTGTCGAACCTGCGCGAGCTGGCGGCCCTGACCGCGCTCACCCACTGCCTGGTCGTCGACCTCACCGACCGGCTGGAGGCCGGCGAGACGCTGCCGACGATGCCGCCGTGGTACGTCCAGGAGAACAAGTGGCGCTCGGCGCGCTACGGGCTGGACGCCGAGATCATCCTGGACGCGGCCGGAGCCGAGCGACACGTCACCGACGACCTCGAGGACCTGCTGACCCGCCTGGAGCCGGTGGCGGCCCGGCTGGGCTGCGCCGACGAGCTGCGCTCGGTCGAGGAGATCACCCGCACGGGGGCGTCGTACCAGCGGCAGCGGGCGGTGGCGCGGCGCACCGGGGGCGACCTGGTCGCCGTGGTCGACTCGGTGGTGCGGGAGCTGACGATCCACTAGCGAGCGCCTGCACAGTGATGCGCCCGAGATTGCGTGAGGGGTCCTCGGGTAGACCTGAGGCATGACCCAGAACAGCAGTGAAGACACCGGCGACAGCGGCGAGCCGAACGAGTCCTACAACTCCTACAGCGTCGACGACGAGGACCAGCCGCAGAGCGACGGTGACAGCCTGGTCGACAACCGGGGCCTCGCCGAGCCGCTCGACGAGGGCTACTCACCGCCCGAGAAGTGGTCGGTCGCCGAGGGCTACGGCAACACGCCGCTGGAGGAGGAGCTCGGCGAGACGCTCGACCAGCGGCTCGCGCAGGAGGACCCGGAGCCCGACCCCTACGAGCAGGCGGAGCTGGAGACCGAGAACGTCGGCGGCGAGGTCGGCGACGAGCGCGCCGGCCGGCTGGTCGACGAGAACGCCGGCATCGGCCCGGACACCGAGAGCGACCTGATCGGCGACGACGTCGGCATCGACGGTGCCGCAGCGAGCGCCGAGGAGGCCGCCGTCCACGTCATCGACGACGACGCCCTCTGATCTCTCAGGCTCCGGTGACGCTGGCCTCCTCGCGGGAGCTGCCGCGCTCACCGGAGTCGGTCAGCCGCGCCTCCTCGGCTGCCTGGGCCTCGAGCTCGGCCCGACGGCTGGTGTCCAGCAGGCTCCGGGTGGCCTCGTAGTCGCCTGGGCTGCTGACCAGGTCGGACGCGCCTCGCTTGAGCCGCTGCAGGGCGGCCCGGGCGAAGACCTGCTGCTCGGTGGTGGTGCGCTCCGAGCGGCCGCGGCCGAGGAAGCTCACCGACCAGTGCCCGAGTGCTCCCAGGCGGTTCTTGAAGCCGGTGAGGTAGACCAGGTGCACCGCGAGCCACATCACCCAGGCCGTGAAGCCCGTCAGCCGGACCTTGCCGACCAGGGCCACGGCGCTGAACCGGGAGATGGTCGCCATGCTGCCCTTGTCGAAGTAGTGGAACGGCTTGGTGCCCTCCTCGCCGTGCAGCCGGCCGGTGATGGTCTTGGCGGCGTACTTCGCGCCCTGGATCGCCACCTGGGCGACGCCGGGGAGGTGGTCCAGGCTCATCATGTCGCCGACGACGAAGACCTCGGGGTGGCCGGGCAGCGTCAGGTCGGGGTTCACGCTGATCCGACCGGCGCGGTCGACCGGCGCCCCGGACTGCTGGCCGAGCAGCTTGCCGAGCTCGCTGGCCTGCACGCCCGCAGCCCACACCTTGGTGCTGGCCTCGATGCGGCGGCGCGTCCCGTCCTTCTCCTGTACGTCGATCCCCCACTCGTCCACGTCGACGACCATCGCCCCGAGCTGCACCTCGACGCCGAGCTTCTCCAGAGCCTCCTTGCTCCACTCACCCAGCTTGGCCCCGAACGGTGGCAGCACCTGGGGAGCGGCGTCGAGCAGGATCACCCGGGCGTTGCGGGTGTTGATGCGGCGGAAGTCGTGGCGCAGCGTGCGGTGCGCGAGCTCGGCGATCTGGCCCGCCATCTCGACTCCGGTGGGACCGGCGCCGACGACCACGAAGGTCAGCAGCCGCTGGATCTCCTCCTCGTCGTCGGAGATCTCGGCGAGCTCGAAGGCGCCGAAGATGCGCCCGCGGAGCTCGAGGGCGTCGTCGATGCTCTTCATGCCGGGCGCGAACTCGGCGAACTGGTCGTTGCCGAAGTAGGACTGGCCGGCCCCCGCGGCCACGATCAGCGAGTCGTAGGGCGTCACCATCACGCGGTTGAGCACATGGGAGGTCACGGTCCGGGCCTCCAGGTCGATGCCGGTGACCTCGCCCAGGATGACCGCGGCGTTCTTCTGGCCGGCCAGGATCTCCCGGGTCGGAGGGGCGATCTCACCCTCGGACAGGATGCCGGTCGCGACCTGGTAGAGCAGCGGCTGGAAGAGGTGGTGGCTAGTCTTGGCGATCATCGTCACGTCGACGTCGGCGCCCTTCAGCTCCTTCGTCGCGAACAAGCCGCCGAATCCCGAGCCGACCACGACCACCCGGTGCCGGTTGCTGCTGGTGGGGCTCTGCCCGTTCGTCTGGGGGGCGTTCGTCATGGGGACCTCTCCCTGGTGTGGGACCTGCATCGATGGCTCTCCTACCCATTTTCGTCTATCTGCTGCTACAACGCATCCCCGGGCCGCCAACTTGCCTCCCCGGGGATGGTCTGCCTCACACCGGGCGCGGCCGATCTCCGCGCGGTCCGCCCCCGCCGGTCGCCGGTCCGAGGCAGGATGGGTCGGTGACCACTCACTTCGACCTCGTCGTCATCGGG
>CAXSHL010000022.1:0-42409 GCA_964237315.1 uncultured Nocardioidaceae bacterium | reverse complement strand
CCATCGTCGACGACCGGTTCGCCGACCGTCGGGTGGCCATCATCGAGTCGGGCGTGTTCGGTGGCACCTGCCTCAACGTCGGGTGCATCCCGACCAAGATGTTCGTCTATCCCGCCGACCTGGCGCTGTCGGCCCGGAAGGGTCCCCGGCTCGGCGTCGACACCCGGTTCGAGGCGGCCCGCTGGCCGGAGATCCGGGACCGCGTCTTCGGCCGCATCGACCCGATCTCCTCGGCCGGCCGGTCCTGGCGGGCCGAGGGCAGCCCGAACGTCACGCTCGTCGAGGGGCACGCGCGCTTCACCGACGTACGCACCCTGGAGGTCGAGCCGACCGCCGAGGGCGGGGCCCGACAGACGATCACCGGCGACCAGGTGGTGATCGCGGCCGGCGGTCGGCCGGTGATCCCGGACATCGAGGGGCTCGACCAGGTCGCCTACCACACCAGCGACACCGTGATGCGCCTCGACGAGCTCCCCGAGCGGGTGCTGATCCTGGGCGGTGGCTACGTCGCTGCCGAGTTCGCGCACGTCTTCGGCTCGTTCGGCGCGCACGTGACCATCGTGAACCGGTCCGGTCACCTGCTGCGCGGCCACGACGCGGACATCTCGGATGCCTTCACCGACATCGCCCAGCGCCAGTGGGACGTCCGGCTCGGGGTCCAGGTCCACAAGATCGAGGCGTACGACGGAGGGGCCCGGGCCCAGCTCGACGACGGCAGCACCGTCGAGGCCGACCTGGTCCTGGTCGCGACGGGCCGCCGGTCCAACGCCGACGGTCTGGACCTCGAGCGGACCGGTGTCGAGGTGGACGAGGACGGCATCGTGGTCGTCGACGAGCACCAGCACACCGGGGTCGAGGGCATCTGGGCGCTGGGGGACATCGCCAACCACTTCGCCCTCAAGCACGTCTCCAACCACGAGGCGCGGGTCGTGCAGCACAACCTGCTGCACCTCGACGACCCGTCCGCCTGGATCAGGTCCCGGCACAGCGCCGTGCCGAGCGCGGTGTTCTCCAATCCCCAGGTCGCCAGCGTGGGGCTGACCGAGCGGGACGCGGTCGCCCGCGGGGTGCCCTTCGTGACCGCCTACAAGGACTACGCCGCCACCGCCTACGGCTGGGCGATGGAGGACACCACCAGCTTCGCCAAGGTGCTCGCCGACCCGGACTCCGGGCTGATCCTCGGCGCCCACTTCATCGGGCCGCAGGCCTCCAACCTGCTGCAGCCGGTGATCCAGGCGATGTCCTTCGGGCAGACGGCGCTCGAGGTGGCGCGCGACCAGTACTGGATCCACCCCGCCCTGATGGAGGTCGTGGAGAACCTCCTGCTGGCCCTGCCCGAGCGGACCGTCCCGCTCACCCCGTTCAGCGGCCCGGACGGCACCTGAGAATCCGGGCCCCGGGTGGGACTTGTGGTCAATCCGCGCCCCCGGGTGGGCTTTGTGGTCACTCCGGGCTCAGATCGGGGCCAGTCAGGCCCCGCACTGACCACAACCCGAGCGAGGCCCGGCCGCACTGACCACAATCCAGGCGCTCAGGCCACCGGGGTGTCCTCCCGAGGCCCGATCAGCTCCTCGGCGATGGTGGCGAGCCGGGGATGCAGGTGGTCGGCGCGCCGGAACAGGCCGCGGCCGACCTCACCGACGTACCACCGCACCGAGAGGCCGTCCGGGCGCTCCTCCAGGACGGCGATGCTGTTGTCGAACCACGGCCCGGCCAGGTAGCGCCACGAGAACGGTGCGCGCGGCACCTTCGCGGACCGCGACATCATCTTGCCGATCGGCCCGGCCACCGCGTAGGACAGCGCTGCCGTGGCGAACCGCATCCGGCGCTTGAGGGGGTTGCGGATCGGTGAGCAGACGGCCTGGATGATCCGGCTGCTGCCGGCCCAGTGCTCGCGCTGCACCTCGGCCAGGTAGGAGTGGTGCACGTCGCCGGACAGGAAGGTGACCGTCTCCGGAGCCGCGCCGCGCTTGCCGTCGGCGACCTCCTGCACCATCACGGCCACCGCCTGGAAGGTCCTCTGGAACGCGCCCCAGTGCTCGAGGTCGACGGTCTGCCGCAGCCTCTCCCCCAGGTCGGCGGCCCGCTGTCCCCACGCGCCGCTGGCCACGGCCTCGTTCCAGGCCTCCAGGTAGTGCATGCCGGCGGGCAGTAGGAACGGCAGCGAGGTGCCGATCAGCAGGTGCCGGACGTCGCCGCGCAGCTGTCCGTCCAGCCAGCTCAGCTCGGCCTCGTCGAGCAGCTCGCGCCGGTCGGCCTCGAGGACCCGAGCCGCGCGCGAGTCGACCACCACCAGGCGCACGTCGCCGAACTCGCGGGCATAGCTCCAGCGGAAGCTGGTCGGCTCGGCGTAGACCCGCTCGGCCTTGGCAACGAGCTCGGCGGTCAGGTCGAGCTCGGCCTCCGGGTCGGTCCACTCGTCGTGGTTGACCACCTGCTGCCACAGGTCGTCCTTCTCGCGCTCCGCCGGGGAGAGGTTGCCCAGGTGCTGGTAGATCCAGTACGACGACAGCCCGGCGATGATCCGCTCGTGCCACCAGTCGGTCTTCTCGATCTCCTGCTTCCACGCGTAGGAGGTGTTCCAGTCGTCGCGCACGTCGTGGTCGTCGAAGATCATCGAGCTCGGCAGGGTGGACAGCAGCCAGCGGTTCAGCGGGTCGCGCCAGGCCAGCTGATAGAGGTAGGTGTACTCCTCGAAGTCCTTGAGCTCCTTGCCCGGATCCTGCTCGATGTCGCGCCGCGAGCGGATGAAGTCCTGCATCTCCTGGGTCGTCTCGTCTGCGTAGACCTGGTCGCCGAGGAACAGCACGAGGTCGGGCCAGCGCTGCTCGGGGTCGGTGGCCATCTTCAGCGCGAGGGCGCGCAGCGCGTCCACGCCGTGGCTGTCGTTGCCCTCCTTGTCGTGCGGGACGCTGGTGCGGCACGACCCGAACGCCATCCGCAGCGGCTTGCCCGGCTTGAGAGTGGGGATCACGCTGACCGGGTAGTCGCCGCCCTTCGCGTCCTGGTCCGCGTCGCGCTGGCCCTCGGGCAGCGGCCACACCGTCGTACCGTCGACCTCCACGGCGTACGGCGTGATGCTCCCCGGCTGCAGGCCGTCGGCGACCACGAGCGCGTAGTGGTGCCCGTGCGCCCGGAAGGTCCGCGCGTGCCAGGCGTCGGCACCCGCGCGGACGGTCACGCATGCGGGCTCCAGGGTCTTCACCCAGATCGACGCCGACGTCTCGTCGACGTACCTGATCAGCGGTCCCAGCACCAGCGGCGATGTCGTCACCCCCCAGTTCTACCCGGTCGCGTTCCACCCAGGTCCTCGGGCGGGCGTGCTTGGGCCTGCACGAATGCGGGTAGACAGGAACACATGGACGTGTCGGTGCGGGCCGAGCAGGCAGGTCGGCGCGCCGACGACAGCGACTGGATGGACCGCGCGGTGCAGGTCGGCCTCGTGTCCTACGGGGTCGTCCACCTGATCATCGCGTGGCTGGCGCTGCGCCTGGTCTTCGGGGACGGCGGCGGCAGCGCCTCCCAGCAGGGCGCCCTCCAGCAGCTCGCGCAGAACGCCGTGGGTCGCGCGTCGCTCTACGTCGTGGCCGTCGGCTTCCTGGCCCTCGTGCTGTGGCAGGGCCTGGAGGCGGTGTGGGGCCACCGTGACGAGGAGGGCGGCAAGCGGGTCCTCAAGCGCCTGACCTCCGCGGCCAAGGTGGTCCTCTACGGCAGCCTGGCCGTCTCCGCCTTCCGGACCGCGGTCGGGTCGTCCTCGAGCAGCGGTGGCACCGACGGCCTCACCGCGAAGCTGATGCGGATGCCGGGCGGGCCGGTGCTGGTCGGTGCCGTCGGGGTCGGGGTGCTGGCCGTCGCCGGCTTCCTGCTCTACCGCGGAGTGGCCGAGAAGTTCCGCTCCAAGCTCGAGACCGACGGCCAGACCGGCACGGACGGACGCGTCTACGTGCTGTGCGGCAAGATCGGGTACGTCGGCAAGGCCGCCGCCCTGGCCATCGTGGGGGCGCTGTTCCTCCTGGCCGCCTTCACCCACGACCCGCAGCGCTCCGGAGGGCTCGACGTGGCCCTGCGCAAGCTCCTGCAGGAGCCCTTCGGCGGTCCGCTGCTAGTGCTCGTCGCGATCGGCTTCGCGGGCTACGGGGTCTTCTGCTTCGCCTGGGCCCGGCACCTGGACCGGTAGAGCACCCGAGAAGATGCCCAGCACCCTGGAGCTCGATCCCGCGCCGCGCTCGGTGCGGGAGGCGCGCACCTGGGTGATGGACCAGCTCACCACGCTGGGGCGCGACGACCTCGTCGACGCCGCCCGGCTGGGCGTCTCGGAGCTGGTCACCAACGCGATCCTGCACGCCGCGCCTCCGATCGTGCTCCGGCTGGGCGGGACCCCGGTGCACCCCCGGGTCGAGGTGCACGACGGCTCCGTCGAGCCGCCCGCGTTGCGGGACATGACCGACGACGCCCGGCTGCTGGCCACCATCGGCCGAGGCCTGAGCATCGTCGCGACGTACTCACGGACCTGGGGCGCGGAGATGTCACCGGTCGGCAAGGTCGTCTGGTTCGAGCCCGCCTCGGACGAGGACCTGTCCGACCTCGCCCGGCAGGTGCCCGGGGAGATCACCGACGTGGCGGGCCCCCTCGGGCCGGCCGAGCCGGCCGGGGCCGCCGAGGAGGCGCGCAGCGCCGAGCAGGACCGGGTCACGATCTGCCTGCTGGGCATGCCGGTGCGGGTCTTCGCGCACTACCGCCTCTGGTACGACGAGCTGCGGCGCGAGCTCCGGCTCCTCGCGCTCAGCCACGGCACCGAGTACCCCGTCGCGCAGGAGCTCTCGGCCCTGACCTCGACCGTCGACGCGGAGCGACGCCAGGCCCGCGGCGTCGAGCAGCTGGACGCGGCGATCACTGGTGGCCGGGACCGCGTCGACCTGGTCTACGACGTCCCCGGCACCGCGCCCGAGACGATGGCCCGGCTGCACCGGGTCCTCCAGGACGCGGACGCCTTCTGCCGCGAGAACCAGCTGCTGACCGCGGCGCCGACCCAGCAGCTCCTCGACCTGCGTGACTGGTACCTCGGCGAGTTCGAGCGCCAGGGTCGCGGCGAGCAGCCCCGTCCCTGGCCGGGGGACCTCGCCGTCGAGCCACTCGGTCAGTGACCACGCCGCACCGCATTCGGCCCCAGGTGGTCGCGGTGGTGGCGCTCGGTGGCGTGCTGGGATCGCTGCTGCGCTACGCCCTGTCCACCGGCTTCCCGGACCCCTCCGGCGGCTTCCCGTGGACGGTCTTCTCCATCAACGTCGTCGGCTGCGCGCTGCTGGCCGCGCTGTCCGCCTCGGCTGCCGTCCGGCGACACCGGCTCCTGCCGCCGCTGCTGGGCACCGGCGTGCTGGGCGGGTTCACCACCTTGTCGACGTACGGCGAGCAGGCCCGGGCCCTCGCGGCGAGCGGCCACGAGGTGCTCGCGGCGGCCTACGTCCTGGGCACGCTGGCGGCCTGCCTGCTGGCCGTTCTGGTCGTCGGCCGGCTGGTCGTCGCCCGCCCGCGCGAGGGGGAGGAGGACCGGTGAGCTGGCTGCTGGTCGCGCTCGGGGCTGCCGTCGGGGCGCCGCTGCGGTACGTCGCCGGGGTGCTGCTCGACGGCCGGCTGCCCTGGGGGACCATCGCCGTCAACTGGGCCGGGACGTTCCTGCTCGGCTGGTTCTCGGCGCTCGGCCTGTCCGGCGACGCCCTCGCGCTGCTGGGGACGGGCTTCTGCGGGGCCCTGACGACGTACTCCACCTTCGTGGTGCAGACCGTCGACCGCGGTGCCCGGCTGGGGACGCTCACCGTGCTCGCCACGGTCGTCCCGGCCCTGCTGCTCTGCGCCGTGGGCTTCGCTCTGGGGGCCTGACCGGTCAGGCGTAGCCGAGCTCGTGGAGGCGCTCGTCGTCGAGCCCGAAGTGGTGGGCGATCTCGTGCACCACCGTGATGTGCACCTCTGCGACGACCTCCGCCTCCGAGGAGCACATCGCCAGTGTGGGCCTGCGGAAGATGGTGATCCGGTCCGGGAGCGCCATCGAGTAGCCCTGCCCGCGGTCGGTCAGCGGGGTGCCGACGTACACCCCCAGCAGGTCCGGCTCCCCCTCGGGCGGATCGTCCTCGACGAGCACCACGCAGTTGTCCATCAGCGCGGTGAGCTCGGGCGGCACCTCGTCCAGGGCGGCCGAGACCAGGTCCTCGAACCGGTCCCGGGCCATCTCGATCACCGGTGCGCTCCTGCGGTCGGCACGGCTCGGCCCACGTCCCTCATCCGGCCCAGTGTGCCCCGGCCGTCCACGGCAGGGCCGGTTTCCCGCCGCCACCCACTCCCCCTATGCTGGGCCGCCCCGCCCCCATCGTCTAGCGGCCCAGGACCCCGCCCTTTCACGGCGGTAGCACGGGTTCGAATCCCGTTGGGGGTACGCCTCGATTCGGAGTCGTGGCCGGGGATGGGTTAGCCTTTCCTCGCCCAGCGTGAGCACAGCAGGGCACAGCACAGCACAGCACGCGAGGCCCCGTAGCGCAGTTGGTTAGCGCGCCGCCCTGTCACGGCGGAGGCCGCGGGTTCGAGTCCCGTCGGGGTCGCCACCACGAGCGGTCCAGGTTCCGGCCTGGGCCGCTCGTGTCGTACGTCGACCCGGCGCGTCCGCACGCCGGCACTCCGTCGAGTCGGCGCATCGGCACGCCCGCACCCGGAATAATTGAACGTTCAACTGACGTTCCCCACCCATGACTCTTCCGACCCTCACCTCCGACGCCCAGGACCTGCTGTTCCGCGAGGCCCGCACCGCCAACTCCTTCACCGACGAGCCGGTGAGCGACGAGCAGATCGCCTCCATCTACGACCTGGTGAAGTACGCGCCGACCGCCATGAACACCCAGCCGCTGCGCATCCTGGTGGTCCGTGACGGCGAGCCGCGTGAGCGCCTGCTCAAGCACATGGCCGAGGGCAACCGCGAGAAGACGGCCCGCGCCCCGCTGGTCGCCGTGCTGGCCGCCGACACCGACTTCCACGAGCACCTGGCGACGACGTTCCCGCACTTCGCCGGCGCCCGCGACGCCTTCTCCGACGACGAGAAGCGCGAGCAGGCCGCGCGGTTCAACGCCACGCTGCAGGCGGGCTACTTCCTGCTCGGGGTCCGCGCCGCCGGACTGGCCGCCGGCCCGATGGGCGGGTTCGACGCCCAGGGGATCGACGAGGAGTTCTTCGCCGGCACCGGCCTCAAAGCGCTGCTGGTGGTGAACATCGGACATCCGGGTGAGAACGCGTGGCACGACCGGCTCCCCCGCCTCGAGCACGACCAGGTGGTGCTGCAGGCCGCCTGACCCGGCCCGGTGTCGCTCCGCACGCCGGACACGGTGCCAGGTGCCGCACCAACGGCGCCTGTGCGGAGTTGTTGCTCCGAACATGCTGGATCCTGCGCGCCAACGGCGCCTGTGCGGAGTTGTCGCGACCCGACCGACCGACCCCGACCGACGAGGCAACAGCTGCCGGGGTGCGCTCGGGCGACGCCACGCGCCACTGGCCTTCGCCGGCCCCATCTGGAGCCGGTGGTGGGTGTGACGCTGGTTCGGTTAGACTGCCGCGCGGCCCTGGGACACCGGGGCCGACCTGCGAAGCCGCTGATCCAGGGCCCCGCAGGAGCACGTGGGGGCAGGTAGCTCAGTTGGCACGAGCGTCCGCCTGAAAAGTGGAAGGTCGGCGGTTCGACCCCGCCCCTGCCCACGAGCATTGCAGGTCTGTGAACTGCAGGAACGCCTCCGCCAAGTCCGGCGGGGGCGTTCTGCGTTTCCGTTCCCGTCTCGTCCCATCTGACCCCGTCGGATCGTGCCCTTGCTAGGCGTTTGAGCAATTCTCGGGCGTGAAGATCACCCCGGATTGGTGCCGAGCGGCAGCGTGCGCCTGACGGGTACAGGCACCTTGCGAATGGGCCGATCGCCGTCGCGATGCTGGCGTACCCGACAGCACTGCAGCGTGACCCGGGCGACGGCGCCGTTGGTCGTCTGCGAGCCGCTCGTCACGGCCCGCCTCCTCGGGTGCGCTTGCGGGCCAGCGCTTCCGCTGCGGCCCAGTGCGCGTCGTCCACCCAGGCGGCGGCGAAGCCGTCGATCGCAAGGTCGGCAGTGGAGGACGAGGTCGGGGGTGCGACGCGGTCGACCACCTGCTTGATGGCCGTCACGATGTGGCGAGGGGTCGCACAGGCGGCGTCGCTCAGCTGCTCGACCGTACTGTCGAACGTGTCACGGGCAACGACCCGGTCGACCAGTCCCATGTGGTGGGCAGTCTGGGCACTGACCCGCTCACCGGTCACCATGAGCAGCAGCGCCCGGCTCCGCCCCACGAGGGTCACCAGGCGCTCGATGCCTCCCCAGGCCGGCATGATCGCCAGCCGCGACTGGCTGAAGGCTAGCGTCACGTCGTCGGCCGCGACTCGAACATCGCAACTGACGGCCACCTCGGCGCCACCCCCGAGCGCGTGGCCGTTGACTGCTGCGATGGTGAAGCACGGCAGTGACGCAAGCCGATCCAGCACGCGGCGCATCTCGAGCGCCATGCTCGCGGCCGCCTCGAGCGTCCGGATCGCGGCCAGCTCTTTGAGGTCTCCGCCCGAGACGAACACGCGCGAGCCCGCTCCCCGAACCACGAGGACGAGCGGCATGGACCGCTCGACCTCGTCGAGGGCGTGGTGGAGGTCGGTCATGGTCGAGCGCGAGATGGCGTTGCTGGCGGCTGGTCTGTCGACCGTCAGCCGCATGACGTCGCCGTCGGTCGAGAGGACGATGTCGGCCATGGGCATCCTTGTCTGAAGACTGGTATCTAATATACTGTATTTGGGTGACTCCTTCTCGTGACGTCCCTCCTGTCACCACGGAGTCCGGCATTCCCGTGGCGCGGGTGTACGGCCCGCGAAAGAAGACCGAGAACGACGCCGAGATGCCCGGCGAGTTCCCGTTCACCCGTGGAAACTTCGCCGGCGGCTACCGCGACCGGCTGTGGACCTTCCGTCAGTACTCCGGGTTCGGCACGGTCGAGGAGTCGAACGCCCGGTATCGCTACCTTCTCGACCAAGGCGGCACGGGCCTGTCGGTGGCCTTCGACCTCCCGTCCCAGGTCGGACTCGACTCCGACCATCCCGACGCGGAGGGCGAGGTCGGACGCGTGGGCGTCGCGGTCGACACCCTGCGTGACATGGAGCTGCTGTTCGCCGGGATCGACCTAGGAGCGGTGAGCACCAGCTTCACCATCAACGGCACCGCAGCCGTCATGCTCGCCTTCTACATCGCGGCGGCAGAGAAGCAGGGCGTGAACCGCTCCGCCCTACGAGGCACCATCCAGAACGACATCCTCAAGGAGTACGCCGCGCGCGGCACCTGGATCTGGCCGCCGAAGCCTTCGTTGCGGCTGATCGCGGACACCATCGAGTTCTGCGCCGGCGAGGTGCCTCGGTTCAACGCCATCTCGGTCGCCGGGGCACACTTCCGGGACGCCGGCGCGACAGCCGCGCAGGAGATGGCCTACACGCTGGCTGACGGCATCGCCTACTGCGACGAGGTGGTCTCCCGGGGGCGCATGACCATCGACGACTTCGCTGCCCAGGTCTCCTTCTTCTTCTACACCCACGGTGACTTCTTCGAGGAGATCGCGAAGTACCGGGCGGGACGGCGCTTGTGGGCGAAGATCGTCCGGGAGCGCTACGGCGCCAAGCTGGACCGCTCGGCGATGTTCCGGGTGGGCTGCGTCTGCGGAGGTGCGTCGCTGCACGCCTCCGAGGCCCGGAACAACGTGGTCCGCGTCGCGTACGAGGCCATGGCGTCGGTCCTCGGCGGCGTGCAGTCGATGTTCACCGCTGCCTGGGACGAGCCCTTCGCGCTGCCGACCGAGCAGACAACGACCCTGGCGCTGCGCACCCAGCAGATCCTCGCCTACGAGACCGGCGTGGCCCGGACAGTCGACCCTCTCGGCGGCTCCTATTACGTGGAGCAGCTCACCGACGAGATGGAAGCCCTCATAGTCGAGATCATGGCCGACCTCGAGCGCCAGGGAGGCATCGCTCAGGCTATCGAGACCGGACGGCTCCAGGTCGCGATCGGTGACTCCGCGTCGGATCGGCAGGTGCGCCTGGAGTCAGGTGAGGAGGTGGTCGTCGGCGTCAACAAGTACGCCTCGGACGACCCGATGCCCGACGTGGAGGGCTACGAGCTCAACGCCGACGGCGTACGACGCCAGCTGTCGCGCCTGGAGCAGGTGCGAGCCGAGCGCGATCCCGAGCAGGTGGACGGACAGCTCAGGCGACTCTCCGCAGCTGCGGACGGTGCTGAAAACCTGATGCCGTTGCTCATCGACTGCGCCAGGGCCTACTGCTCGGTCGGAGAGATCACCGACGTCCTCCGCACCTCCTGGGGCGAGTTCCAGCAGCCGAGGGTCTTCTGATGCCGGCGCGCGTCCTGATCGCCAAGCCCGGACTCGACGGCCACGACCGCGGCGCCAAGGTGGTCGCCAGGATCATGCGGGACGCCGGCTACGAGGTGATCTACCTCGGTATCCGACAGCGCCCGGCAGAGATCGCGCGGGTGGCGGTCCAGGAGGACGTGGACCTCATCGGCCTCAGCATCCTGAGCGGTGCACACCTGGGCCTCACCAAGAAAGTCGTCGCCGCGCTCGGCGAGCTGGGTGCCGCCGACATCGCCGTGATCGTAGGAGGCACCATCCCGGCACGCGACGTCAGTGCGTTGCGAGCGGCCGGCGCCGCTGCCGTCTTCAGCACCGGGACGACATCGGCGACGATCCTCGCCGAGCTGGCGCGACTGACCGGTGAGACACCCGCGGAGGCAGCCGATGTCCGACTCGGGTGACCATGCGGACTCCTCGGCGTCCCCGCCGCTGGCAGGGGTCAGGGTTCTCGACGTGACGCGGTTCTTGGCGGGTCCGTACGCCGGCCTGATCCTGGCCGAGATGGGCGCCAGCGTCATCAAGCTGGAGGACCTGGACCGCCCCGACGAGGGCCGCTCCGTGGGGCCCTACTTCCAGTCGGGTCAGTCGCTCTACTTCGCGGCTCTGAACAGCGGCAAGCGCTCCGTCGCCCTCCGGATGTCCGATCCGGTGGGCCAGGAGGCCGCCCGTAGACTCGCCGTCTCCTGCGACGTCGTGCTCGACAACCACAAGACCGACGGCATGGCCCGACTCGGACTGTCCTCGCACCGACTCCGGGCCGCGGATCCCGGTCTGGTGACGTGCTCGCTGAGTGGGTTCGGATCGTCCGGGCCGGCGCGAACGCGGGCCGGCTACGACTACACGATCCAGGCGATGGGTGGGGTGATGAGCCTGACGGGTGAGCCGTCGGGGCCGCCGGGCAAGGCCGGCATCTCATACGTCGACCACAGCGGCGGCATCGCGGCGGCGCTGGCGGTGTGCGGCGCGCTGGTCGCCAGAGCCCGCACCGGGCAGGGCAGGCACGTCGACCTCGCGCTGCTCGACGTCCAGATCTCGATGCTCTCCTACCTCGCCTCCTGGCACCTCAACGCCGGTTACGTGGGGGAGCGGCACGCCGATGCTGCCCATCCATCGCTCGTACCGGCTCAGAACTTCGCCACCCGCGACGGGTACATCTCCGTGTTCGTGGGGAACGACGCGATGTGGCAGCGGCTCGTCGGGTGCCTGAACGATCCTGCGCTCGCCCTGTCCGAGTACGCCACGTCGCACGGTCGTCAGTCCCATCGGGTCGAGCTCGTCGCGCGCCTCCGCGCGATCTTCGGCTCGGCGGACACCGGGCACTGGACCCACCTGCTCACTGTGCACTCGGTCCCCTGTGCGAGCGTGAACTCGCTGGCGGAGGCGCTCGCCGAGCCGCAGGTCGAGGCCAGGCGGATGGTCAGGAGTGCCATCCATCCCGAGCACGGGGCGTACCGCCACGTGGGCGGGCCGCTCGTGGACATGAGGACCCGGGATCTCCGTCCCGCGCCCGACTTGGGTGAGCACACCGTCGAGGTGCTCCGAGAGTCAGGGTGCCCGCTCGACGAGGTCGACCGGTGGCGTCGGCTGGGCATTCTGGGAGATGCACACCCGGGCGGCTGCGGATGATGCTCGACGACGTGCTGGACTCGGCGGTGCGACGTCACGGCATCGTGAGTCACCCGGGCGCGGCCGGCGACCGGACGGACGCAGACCACCTGCGTCACGAGGTCGACCTGCTGGCCCGAGGGCTCCAGGAGGCGGGGCTGCAACCAGGCGGACGCCTGGCGATCCTGATGCCGCAGTCCCTGGAGTGGTACGTCCTGCACTTCGCCGCAGCCCGGCTGGGGGTCCTCACCATCCCGCTCAACACGCGGTACACCGCACGTGAGGTGCTGGGCATCCTCCGGCTGTCCCGGGCCAGCACGTTGGCCGTCGCACCGGATTTCCTGGGACTGGGTCTCGACGCCATGGCGCAGGAGGCCCTCGACCTGTCCGATGTGGCCGTGGACCTGGTCATCTCCACGGGTCCCCCCTCGTCGTCGCGCGGCTGGGTGGGCTACCGGGAACTGAGGCACCAGGGGCAGCAGGCGCCACCGGTCACGCCGGCCACCGGCGACGCTCCCCTCATCGTCTTCGGGACCTCGGGGACGACGTCTGCTCCCAAGCTCGCCGTCCATGGCGCCGACGGCGTCTCCCGTCACGTGCTCAATGTCGCCGGAGCGCTGGAGCTGACGCCGAAGGACACAGTGATGTGCCTGCTGCCTCCCAGCGGCGCCTACGGTTACACCCTGGCCCTCGCCGGTCTGGCCGCGGGGTCACGACTGGTGCTGATCGATCCCTTCGACTCCCGGGGTCTCGGTGATCTGGTGCGGGCCCACGACGGCACGGTCATGGCCGTGACCGAGGCGATCCTGCGCACCGCCCTGCAGGCACCGGGAGCGGACGAGACTCTCGCCGGCATGCGGGTGATCGCCACCGCGGGTGGGAGCGTGCGAGAGATCGACGTCCGCCTCACGGGCGGGACCGCCTCGCTCGTCAACGTGTACGGCGCATCCGAGGTGCTCGCGCTCTTCGCCATCCGACCCCTGGCTGCCTCGCGGGAGATCCGGGTCCGTCCCGGAGGCACGACGGTCTCCGCGGATCTCGGGATCCGGGTGGTCGACCCGCTCACCGACAGTCCGCTGCCGCTCGGCAGCGAGGGTGCGCTCGAGCTGTCCGGACCGTCCGTCTTTCGCGAATACCTCTCCGATCCGAGGGCGACGCAAGCGGCGTTCACCCGGGACGGGTGGTACCGCACCGGCGACCGAGCGACCGTCGAGAGCGACCGGACGTTCGAGTACCTCTCCCGGATGACGGACAGCATGCGGCTGCGCGGTCACCTCGTGAGCCCGGCCCAGGTCGAGGAGGCCCTGCTCGACCAGCCCAGCGTCCGTGAAGCACAGGTCGTCGGGGTGTCGGACCCCGGCTCGGGTGAGGACTTCTCCGTCGGATTCGCCGTCCTCGCTCCCGGTTCGGTGATCGGCGAAGCCGAGCTCCGCGCATGGTGTCGAGGCCGTCTCGCGGCATTCAAGGTGCCCCACAGGATCGTCGCGCTCGAGAGCATCCCTGTCACCCCCAGCGCCAACGGCGACAAGGCACTCAAGCGAAAGCTCCGCGAGCACGCTCGCCGGCTTCTCCGGGAGACCAGATGATCCCGCGCCCACACTCCGCTACCCCACCAGACGTCATCCGCGTCGCGGGCCTCGACCTTGTCGAGGAGATCATCGGGAGCTACGGCTTCACCCGCATGATCCACCTGGCTCTCACCCGCGAACGCCAGCCGCCCCCGGGGCATCTGGAGATGCTGGATGCACTGCTGGTCACCTTCGTCGACCACGGTCCCACCCCCAGCTCCATGGCAGCCAGGCTGACCTATCTCGGCGCTCCCGAGGCCATGCAGGCGGCCGTCGCCGCCGGACTGTCCGGCGCCGGTTCCCGGTTCCTGGGGACCCTCTCGAACAGCGGTGCAGAGCTGAGCGCGGCCGTGGCTGGCATGCCCGGCGCCTCTCCGAGCGACGTGGCTGCCCGCATGGTGGCGGATGCCGCCGCGGCAGGCCGTCGGGTCACCGGACTCGGGCACCCCGAGCACAAGGGCGGAGACCCCCGGGTCCCCAAGCTGTTCGAGATCGCCGCCCGGCACGGCCTGGTTGGTGACTGCACCAGCACGCTTCTCGAGCTGCCCCGCGCCCTCGTCGAGTCGAGCGGCCGGGTCCTTCCCGTGAATGCCGCCGGCCTCGCCGGAGCCCTGCTCGCGGACATGGGCTACTCGCCCTCCTTCGCCCGGGGCATCGCGCTGATCTCGCGGGCCGCCGGCCTCGTCGGGCAACTGCTCGATGAGGAGCAAGCCCCGATCGCCCGCGCCATCTGGGACCGCGAGCGCACCCAACCGACCCGCCCTGACGCAGGATCGAAGGAGATCACGTGACGGAACCCCGAGGCGGCCGAACCGTCCTGGTGACCGGAAGTGCCAGTGGCATCGGTGCCGCCTGCGTCGAGCGCTTCCTCGCGGGCGGCGATCGCGTGGCGCTGCTCGACGTGAACCCTGCCGTCGAGGCGACTGCTTCGCGGCTGGATCCCTCGGGGCGCCGAGCAATGGCCTTCGTCGCGGACGTCACCGACGCAGACGGGGTGGGCCGCGTCGTTGCGCAGGTGGAGGGGCGGCTGGGCGCCGTGCAGGTGCTCATCAACAACGCCGGGTTCCCGCGGGACGCCTACCTGTCCAAGATGCCACCGGAGGACTGGCACCGGGTGCTCGACGTCATCCTCACCGGGGCCTTCAACTGCTCCCAGGCCTGCCTGCAGGCGATGATGTCCCAGCGCTACGGTCGCATCGTCAACGTGTCGTCGCGCAGCCACCTGGGCAATCCCGGCCAGACCAACTACTCAGCGGCCAAGGCCGGCCTGCTCGGCTTCACCCGGGCCCTGGCGCTCGAGTCAGGCGCCTTCGGCATCACGGTGAACGCCGTGGCCCCGGGGTTCGTCGAGACGGAGGCCATGACCTCGTTGAGCAACTACGAGGTCCTCAAGCAGAGGTCCATCGACAAGTCACCGCTCAAGCGCGTCGGTCACCCCGCCGAGATAGCCGCGGCCATCGCGTTCCTCTGCAGCGACGACGCCGGCTTCATCACCGGCGAGACCCTGCACGTCACCGGAGGACGTTACTCGTGAGCGCCTCCGGCACGCAGC
This sequence comes from uncultured Nocardioidaceae bacterium, assembly GCA_964237315.1. GTDB lineage: Bacteria > Actinomycetota > Actinomycetes > Propionibacteriales > Nocardioidaceae > Nocardioides_B. The sequence continues at coordinate 27,226 of CAXSHL010000022.1, read as the reverse complement.
CGAGCAAGGGTCCGGCCGGAGTCCTGTTCTTCGACGACCTCGTGGTCGGGCAGAGGCACACCACGGCTGGTCGCACCGTGACCGAGTCCGACATCGTCTCGTTCGCCGGCCTGTCAGGTGACTTCAACGGGCTCCACGTAGATGCCGAGTACGCCGCGACGACGGACTTCGGGGAACGCGTGGCCCACGGGCTGCTGGTGCTCTCCATCGCCTCCGGGCTCAGCACCAGGCTCGCCTTCAGCGAGGCCCTGGCACCCAACATCCTCGGACTGCTCGACCTCCAGTGCCGGTGGCCCGCACCGACGCGGATCGGGGACACGATCAGGGTCGAGGTGCGCATCGCGGACCTCGCGACGACCTCGCGACCGGGACGCGGGATCGTCACGCTGCATCGGACGGTGAGCAACCAGGGCCGAGACGTGGTGATGGAGAGCTCGTGGAAGCTGCTTGTCAGGGCGCGAACGACGCAGACGGAAGGGTCACAGACGTGAATGATCGTGAGAGCGTCCTCCTGGGGTTCGTCGGTGACGTCCTCGTGGATCGCGAGGAGGATCCGAGCATCGGCTTCGCCCTCGTCCAGGCAGTGCTCGACGCACCCGACATCCTGTTCGGGAACGCCGAGTGCGTGCTCCATGACGACCCGCAGCCGGCCCCAAGCGCAGCGGTCGTGGCGATCACGCCGACCAGCAACGCCGTTGCCTTCGGTCGGGCGGGCTTCGACGTGATGTCGGTGGCCAACAACCACATCGTCGACGCCGGCCACGAAGGCATGCACCAGACCGTCCGCCTCCTTCGCGAGCAGGGGATCGCCACCTCGGGAGCCGGGGAGAACCTCGCTGCCGCGAGCGAGCCCGCGATCATCGAGCGAGCGGGCACGGCAGTGGCCTACCTGTCGTACGCGTCCTTCTTCCCGGTCGGCTACGAGGCGCGCGACGCCTGGCCGGGATTGGCGCCCATGCGCAGCTTCAACCACTACCAGCAGAAGCTGCCCAACCTGTGGGCCCCGGGCGCAGACGCGGTGTGCCACGCGGTGCCGTTGGCCGAGGACCTCGCGCGGTTGAGGGCTGACATCGCAGCCGCCAGAGGCCGAGCGGACGTCGTGGTCGCCAGCTTCCACTGGGGTGACTACCAGAAGCCCTTCCACATCACCGAGCACGAGCGGATCTTCGCCCACGCGGCGGTGGACGCGGGCGCCGACATCGTCGTCGGACACCACCAGCACATCGTCCGCGGCGTCGAGTGGTATCGCGAGAAGCCGATCTTCTACGGGCTGGGGCACTTCGTGTTCGATCTCGCGCTTCCCGACGGAGGGCCGGCCGCCCTGGTGGAGAAGGTCACCGTCGACCCCGACAACGACGACTACTACGGCCTCGCCGAACGCCCCGGGTGGCCACTCCACCCGTGGCACCCTGACGCGCGCATGACCGTCGTGGCGTGGGTGCAACTGGCTGCCGGCAGCGTGGCAGGCGCCGGTCTGCTCCCCTGCCGGCTCAACCCGCTGGGGCAGGTCGTTCCCCTCGACGCCGGGTCGCCGGAAGGAGTCGGCGTGATCGCCTACCTCCAGCGCTGCTGCGACACCCAGGGGCTCTCCACCGTCGTGCAGCCGGGCGGCGTCGAGCTCGCGGGTCTCGCCTCGGCATCGGTGCTTCCACGCCAGTCCAGCGGACCAAATATCTGATATACTGTGTCCCCGATCACAAGGAGTTCTATGAGCAGCAACAGCAAGTACCTCAAGGCATTCGCTGACTACATGGCCAACGGTCTGGCGACGGCGAAGGCCGAGAGCAACGAACATCGCCGGGACATCCTGCTCAACTACAACCGGCACGCGGCCCTGGAGTTCAGTGACCGCTGGCAGGAGATCTTCACCCCCGAGATGACCGTCTCCCACCCGAAGTACGTGGTGCTGCTGGGGTCCGACGAGAAGCAGGACTTCGACGGCGAGAAGGCGGTCAAAGGCTTCTACGGTGCACTGAACGACTTCGTCGTGTGGCTGGAGGACGAGCGACTGTTCGTCAACGACTGGGGCCTCGGCTCCTACTCCACCTTCGGTCAGTTCGTCACGGGCACACAAGCCTCGGCCATGGGCTTCAACGACATCGACGACCCCGAGGCGACATACATGTTGCGGTGTCCCCTGGCGATGTTCTGGCCCTACGACGAGAACGCCAAGCTGATCGGCGAAGAGGTCTACCAGCTGGCCCCGTTCACGATCACCAAGCCCGGCCTCGAGGACGTGTTCACGTTCGAGGAGCGGGCGGACATGCTCAAGCAGTACCTCTAAGCCCCGGGTCTCGGACTCCTTCGCAGCGGACGCTCGTGAGGGAGGCCGAGACCGCTCAGGCCTCGGGGGCGTGCAGCGAGGCCAGCAGGTCGGCCGCCTGCGAGAAGTGAGCCTCCGTCACTTGGCGAGCCAGCTCGGCATCGTTCCGCTCGAGTGCCCGCACGATCGCATCATGCTCGGAGAGGCTGCACAGAACCTGTTGGGGCACGGAGTGGAAGAAGTCCTCGGGGAATAGCCGTGCCGTCTGTGCGATGAGCACGGCCAACCGCGGGCTGTGGCTTGCCCGGTTGATGCTCCGGTGGAAGTTGTAGTTCTCGACGCTCGGGTCCTGCCCCAGCCCGATGGCCGAAGCGACGGCGTCCCGGTGGTCACGAATGACCGCGCGGTCGTTCTCGGTGGCCCGGGTCGCGGCCCACCCTGCGGCATGACCCGATAGTGAGGCCATCAAGGCGAAGTTGTCCTGCAGGTCCTCCGCCGAGACCCCGATCACGGTCACGCCGCTGCGGGGCGCCATCCGAACCAGGTTGTCGTGGGCGAGCTCTAGGCACGCCTCGCGAATCGGCGTCCGGCTGGTCCCGAATTCGTCTGCGAGCGCGTCAAGGTCGATCCGGGCACCCGGGGATCGCTGGCCGAGGAGGATCTGCGAGCGGAGCTCACGGGCCACCCGGTCACGGACAGTGGCTCCTAGCGCGAGCCTCCGCGTCGCACCGCGCGGCGGCACCCAGGGCGGTGCTCCCTCTTCGGTTCGTGCCTCCACCGAAGCAGACCTCCCGATCATCGACAAGAGATATATTGTATCTCAGAGACGACAAGGACCAGCAATGACTACACCTCTGCCGCTCGACGGTGTGCGCGTCCTTGACTTCTCCTCGTTGCTGCCCGGCCCGCTGGCCACTCTCCTGCTGCAGGAGGCAGGCGCCACGGTCGTCAAGGTCGAGCGCCCACCTCACGGCGACCCGCTGCGAGAGCGACCGGCCCAGTTCGACCTTCTCAACGCGGGCAAGCAGAGCGTGCTTCTGGACCTCAAGTCCGCGGAGGGTCTGGCCCGGCTCGAGCCGCTCCTGCGTGACGCCGACGTCGTCGTCGAGGGCTTCCGCCCGGGCGTCATGGACCGCCTTGGGTTGGGCTACGACGACGTGAGAAGAACGAACCCGGGCGTGATCTACTGCTCGATCTCCGGCTACGGCCAGGCAGGTCCCCGACGCCTGCTCACCGGCCACGACTTGAACTATGTCGGACACAGCGGCCTGCTGCACCTGCGGTCGCACCCCGACGTACCCGGCGCGGCGCTGCCGTCCGCTCTGGTCGCCGACGTGGGGTGCGGCAGCTACCCCGCCGTGATCAACATCCTGCTGGCGCTGCTGCGTCGCGAGCGGACAGGCGTCGGTGGCGCGCTCGACATCGCCATGGCCGACAACGTCTTCCCGTTCGCGTTCTGGGCCCTCGCACCGGACTCACGCGACGACCTGCGATCCGGCGCAGGCCGGCTCACAGGCGGGTCACCCCGCTACCAGACCTACCCGACCGGTGACGGCCGACTGGCCCTCGTCGCGCCTCTGGAAGACGTGCTGTGGGAGCGGTTCTGCAAGGCCGTCGGCCTCCCGGAGCCTCTCCGGGACGACGGCCGGGACCCACGGGCGACCATCGCGGCCTGCGCGGACATCATCGTGGCGCGGGACGCCGAGCACTGGCGCGCAGCCTTCGAGGCAGCCGACTGCTCCTGCACCATCGCGGCGACCGTCGAGGAGGCGATGCGCGATCCCGCGTTCCGTGATCGCCGGCTCTTCGAAGGCCGCGCCATGGGGGCGGATCGCGCAGCGTCCGTCGGGCTCCCGCTTCCTCTGGACGCTTCGCTATCCCGATCCACAGACCTGTCTCCGCCCGCCTAGGGCGGCGTGCCTGCCGCCGCGCGCCGGCGCACAGATCGCGCGACGGTGGCTGGTGACGGTCGGTGGTCATCAGGTGTCGTGGGTGCTGGAGGCCGTACGTCCTGGAGCGGCTGCTCTCGGAACGGGGCCGGCCGGTGACGGCGAGGTGCTCACTGTCGTGCGCGTCTCGGACTGCGGGGCGCCCGTCTGTGTGGCGGCTTTGACCGTGACATCGTGCCGATCTCCGCCGACCGGCTGGACGAAGCAGCCACGGTGTGGCGTGACACGGCCTCGCGTGAACGGTCATGACTAGCTTAGTTGAAATTGAGAAGTGTTAGCTCGGCGGTTCGACCCCGCCCCTGCCCACGACGAGCACCGGGCCGCTGCGACCACTCGGACGTGCACTCGGACCTGCGGCGTGCCGGCTTCAGGCGGCTACCCGGTCACATGATCCGTCGAGTGCACGTCCGAGTGGTCGGGGGCCCGCCGGAATAGGCCGGTGACGGCCCGGGTTGCGCCCGACGTGGCCGAGATCCTGCCCCTGCTGCGTGATCGCCGCAGCATCCGCGCCTACGACGGGGCACACGAGCTCGCCGACGAGGAGCTCGCGTCGTTGCTCGAGGCAGCCCGATGGGCGCCTTCGGCGGGCAACTCGCAGCCGTGGGCGTTCCTGCTCGCTCGCCGCGGGGACCACGCACACGCGGCCTTCGTGGAGCTGCTCGCCCCCAGCGTGAGGCGGTGGGCGCCGGCCGCGTCGCTGCTGGTGTTCACCCTGAACCAGGTCGCGTCCGGGCCGGAGGACGACGCCCTTATGTACTCCGACTACGCGCAGTTCGACCTCGGGCAGGCAGTCGCGCACCTGACGGTGCAGGCCGCCGCCCTCGGCCTCGGCGCCCACCAGTTCGCGGCCTTCGACCACGACGGCCTGGCAGAGCTCGCCGGTGTGCCCCCGCACTGGCGGGTCACCACCGGCCTGACCGTCGGCCTCGCCGTCGAGTCCGAGCTGGTCCCCCGCACCCGCCGACCGCTGTCCGAGATCGCCTTCGGTGCGACGTACGGCCACCCACCGGACTGGATCCCACCGGCCTCTTGACGCGCTTCCGCCCCAGGACGATTGTTGCGCTCGTCACATTTCTCGGGCAAAGGGGCCACGCATGGACATCGAGACGAACCACGACTCCCCGTTGGGCACGCAGCTCGGCCGGCGTGCCTTCCTGGCCAGCACCGGAGGCCTGGCCGCAGTCGGAGCACTGGGGCTCGGGAGCGACCTGCTGCGCGGCCCCGGAGCCAGTGCGCAGGCCGCGCAGGCCGCGCAGGCCGCGGTGCCGCCCGCGGACCTCGACTCCCTGGACCTGCTCAAGCGGATGCTGCGGATCGACACCCAGAACTTCGGGCAGGGCGGCAAGACCCGGCCGTTCGCCGAGATGCTCAAGGCGGTGTGGGACAGCGCGGGCGTCCCCGCGGAGATCATCCCGACGCCGCAGCCGGACAACGTGCACCTCATCGCCCGCATCAAGGGCACCACCTCGGCGGCTCCCGTGCTGATGCTCGGTCACTCCGACGTCGTGCCCGTCGAGCGCGCGAACTGGGACGTCGACCCCTTCGCGGCCGTGGTGAAGCAGGGTCAGATCTGGGGTCGCGGATCGCTGGACATGAAGGGGATGGACTCCGCGACCGTCAGCTCGCTGCTGCGGCACGTGTCCGAGGGTGGTCGCTTCGAACGGGACATCATCGTGCTCACCGACTGCGACGAGGAGGCGGGGAACTACGGGTCCGGGTGGCTGGCGGAGAGCCACTGGGACAAGCTCGCGGCCGGGATGGTGCTGACCGAGGGCGGCTGGTTCCTCGCCCAGGAGGACCGGAAGACGCCGATGCTGATCACCGCGACGCGTCAGGACAAGGTCTACTTCAACATCGACCTCACCGCCCACGCCGTGGCCACGCACTCGTCCAAGCCGCAGGCCAGCTCGGCCGTCGTCCGGCTGGCCCGCGCGGTCGCGGCGATCGGGAGCGACCTGGCGCCGGTGCACCTGACGCCGGTCACCCGCGCCTACTTCCGGGCTCTGGCGGACGCGACGTCGGACCGGTCGCTGGCCAGTGCCATCCACATGATGCTGTCGGCGAGGACGCGGCCGACGCTCGAGCGGTCGGCGGCCCTGGTCGTGAAGCGCTCGTCGTACCCGTGGCTGCACAGCGCGCTCCTGCGGACCACGCAGGCCTTCGTCATCGAGGACGCCGGCTACAAGGAGAACGTCATCCCGTCCTCCGCCCACGTCCGGCTCAACTGCCGGGGCATCCCCGGTGGTCAGCGGCCCCGGGTGTTCCTGGCGCAGCTGCGGCACAAGCTGGCGGGCAAGCAGGTCAGCGTGAAGCTCTCCCCGCCGGCGGGCACGAGCGAGGCGGAGTACCTCGACCAGCTCGACGCCACCTGGGCGACCAAGCCCGCGGACCTGCACACACCGTTGTGGGCGGCGCTGCGATCGGCCGCGCACCAGACCTATCCGCACGCGGTCTTCGCGCCGGCACTGTTCGAGGCCGGCACCAGCCTCGGCCCGTGGCGGGAGCGCGGCATCCCCGGGTACGGCGTCTACCCCTACGTGATCAGCAACGCCCAGCTGGTGGCCATGCACGGCAACAACGAGCGGATCTACGTGGACGCGCTGCGTCAGGGCACCGAGTTCATGTACCGGATGTTCGACCACTTCCGGGTCTGACCCCGGGTCCGCTTCGTCGGGAACGGTACGACGCGAATCGGGGCGTTCCGTGCCTGTCCGGACAGATCCGCTCTAACCTCGACAGGGTGTACACCCTCACTGCGGGCCCCGCGTGACCGGCACGGGGGCGCACCCACGCATCGATGACGAGGTGCGCGCGGCGCGCGTGCGGGACGCCCTGTGGCAGCGAGCACCCATCGGCATCCTCGAGGCCAGCCCCGACGGCTTCATCACCTCGGTCAACCCCGCGCTCGGGGCGATGCTCGGTCGCTCCCCGGATGACCTCGTGGGAACGCTCGGGGCGGCGCTCGCCGACCCGGCCCACGCCGACGCGAACGCCGCCAGCGACGCGAGCCTGCGGGCCGGCCAGGGCCACGTCGCGGAGCGGCACTACCTCGCCGCGGACGGCAGGTCGATCCCCGTGCACGTGTCCACCGCCGTCCTCCGCGACCACGACGGGAAGGTCACCGGGATCGCCGCGTTCGTCATCGACATGACCGAGGTCACCGAGCAGCGGACCGCGCTCAACAAGGCACTCGCGGACGCCGCCGACGCTCACGACGAGGTCGAGCGGCGCCAGAGCTTCACCGATGCACTGCTGGAGACGATCGACGTGGGCATCGTGTCCTGCGATGCGACAGGTGACGGGATGCTGCGCAACCGCACCGAACGCACCATGCTCGGACTCGTCGAGGGGATGCACACCAGCACGTCCGGCGCCGTCGCGCCCCTGATCGACATCCTCGACTCCGGGGAGCGGCTCGATCCCGAGGACTACCCGCTGGCCCGCGCTCTGCGGGGTGAACGTGTGGGCCCCTTCGACGTGGAGGTCGGCGCGGCCGGCGGTCCCTACCGCGACGTCGTCGTCCGGGCCAACCAGATCACCGCACCGGACGGCCGGCTGCTCGGGGCGGTGGCGGCACTGACCGACGTCACGGCCGAGCGCACGGTGACCCGGCAGCTGGCCCGCGAGCAGCATCTGCTCCAGGAGGCCCAGCGCCTCGGCCAGCTCGGCAGCTTCAGCTTCGACGTCGCCTCCGGGGAGTTCACGTTCTCCGACCAGATCTACAGCATCTGGGGGGTGCCGGTGGGATCTAACCTCGCGAGTCTGCGGATGCAGCTGATCCACCCCGACGACGTACGACGGGTGATCAGCCGGTGGACCAGGGCGCTGCGCCGGGGTGGTGAGGACACCGTCGAGTACCGGATCGTCCGCCCCGACGGCGCGCTCCGCTACCTGCGGGTGACCAGCGAGGTGCGAGCCGACGCCTCCGGCGCTGCGGTGTCCCTGCACGGCACCCACCTCGACGTCACCGATGTCACCTCGGCCCAGCGCGAGGCGGTCGAGGCCGGCAAGCACTTCCAGGCGATCCTCACCGCGATCCCGGACTACACCTTCGTCACCGACCTGAGCACCGGCGCCATCCTGTACGGGTCCCCGGGCAAGACCATCCTCGGCGTCACCACCGACGAGCTCATCCGGCTGGGCTCGACCCTGATCTCGACCCTGACGCACCCCGACGAGCAGCCGCGGATCCAGGCCGCCAACCAGGCCGCCCGGGGCCTCGCCGACGGGGAGATCCTGAACCTCCGCTACAGGGCGCGCAACGTCGACGGGAAGTACCACTGGCTCACCCGCCGGGTCACGCCGTTCCGCCGCGACCCGGTCACCGGCGTCGTCCTCCAGGTGCTCGGTGTCGTCCGGGACGTGACCGACGTGGTCGAGGCGGAGGAGCGGCTGACCTACACCGCTCTGCACGACCCGCTCACCGGTCTCCCCAACCGGGCCCTCCTGATAGACCGCCTCGAGGTCGCCCTCGGGCGCTCGCACCAGGCCGGCAAGGAGGTCGCCGTCTTGTTCTGCGACCTCGACGGGTTCAAGAGGGTCAACGACACCGCCGGTCACGCTGCCGGCGACCAGGTGCTCGTCGAGACCGCCACCAGGTTCCGGTCCGTCCTCCGCGAGGGTGACACCGTGGCCCGGGTCGGTGGCGACGAGTTCGTCATCGTCGTCGAACCGTGGAACCGCACCGAGAACGAGCACAGCCCTCGACCCGACGCCGCCGAGGGTGCCGCCGGGGACGAGCGCGGGCTGGTGGCCCTGATCGCCGAGCGGGTCATGGAGGTGATGCGGGCGCCGATCACGGTCAACGAGGTCGACCACGTCGTCACGGTGAGCGTAGGCATCACCTTCGCCGGTCCGAGCGTCTCCACTGCCGCGACCCCCCTCAACGCCGAGGGGGTCCTCCAGGACGCGGACGCCGCGATGTACCGGGCGAAGAACAGCGGCAAGGACCGGGCCGAGACCTTCGAGCACGGCCAGCGGACCGACCTGGCCGAGCGAGGCCGGGTGGAACGGGTGCTGCGGTCGGCTCTCGCCGCAGGCACCGAGGGCGACCTGCTGGAGTCCGACCCGCTCCCCGCAGGGTCGGTCGCGCCCGTGCTGAGCGCCGCCTACCAGCCGATCGTCGATGGGGAGACCGGTGCCCTGGTCGGCTTCGAGGCCCTTGCCCGGCTCACCGACGGCGACCGGCTGCCGATCCCGCCGGACGTCTTCGTCAGCGTCGCCGAGGACTCCGCGCTCATCCGGCCACTGGGCCGCCGGATGCTCGAGCTGGCGTGCTCTCAGCTGGCGGCCTGGCGACGAGAGCTCCCGGCCATGGGTCGCATCACCATGGCCGTGAACGTCTCGGCCCTGGAGGCCCAGCACGCGTCCTGGCCCGAGCAGGTACGCCGTACCCTCCGCGCTCACGGCCTGGTGGGACCGGACCTGGTCCTGGAGATCACCGAGACCGCCCTGCTGCACGCGGCGAACTCGACGATCAGCGCGCTCCGCGAGCTGCACGAGGAAGGCGTCGGCATCGCTCTCGACGACTTCGGGGTCGGGTATGCCAGCCTCCGCTACCTGGCCACCCTCCCGGTCTCGGCGGTCAAGGTCGACCGATCCTTCACCGTCGGCCTCCCGCACGACCACACCAGCCGCAAGATCGTCGCCGCGGTCGCGGGCCTGGCCGCCGAGCTGGACATGAGCTGCATCGTCGAGGGCGTGGAGACGACCGACCAGCGCAGCGCACTGCCCGTCGGTGTCCAGGTGCAGGGCTACCTCACCGGGCGACCCGCTGCCCCGGGCGACCTCGACGTGGTCCTGCTGGCCCGCCTGGGTGCTCAGGTCCGAGGCTCCCGGGCTCGACGTGGTGGCGCCCTCGTGGCTGTCGACGAAGGCGTCGCTGCTCTGCAGCGGTGAACGGCTCCTGACCGGGTACGGCGACCCGGTGACCCTCCGGCTGGCCGTGCTCGGCGACTCCATCGCCTTCGGGCAGGGCGCCGAGCGGCAGGAGGACCGGCCGGTGTCCCGGCTCGCCAGGAGCCTCACCGCCCACGGCCTCGAGGTCAGCACGCGCGTGTTCGCGGCCCGCGGCGCCCGCAGCTCGGGGCTGCGGGCGCAGGTGGACCGGGCGGTGCCCTGGCGGCCCGACGTCGCGGTGGTCGTCATCGGCGCCAACGACCTGACCCACCGGGTGCCACCCGAGCAGGCGGCGCGGGACCTCGGCGACGCCGTACGCCGGCTCCGTGAGGCCGGGGCCGAGGTCGTCGTGGCCCCGGCGCCCGACCTCAGCGTGCTTCCCCAGATCCCGGCGGCGCTGCGTCCCGTGGTCCGCGCCGGCTGCGACCTGCTGCGGTCCCGGCAGCGGGAGGCGGTGCTGGCAGCCGGCGGCCGGATCGCCGACGAGGACGGCTCCACGTCGGCCGCGTTCGCCGCGGACCACTCGCTGTTCTCGGGCGACTCGTTCCACCCCTCGGGCGCCGGCTACCGGCTGATCGTCGACACGCTGCTTCCCGTGCTGCTGGCCGCGCTCGACCTGCCCGCAGCCGACGCCGGGGGCCCCGGGTCCTAGGGTCTCCACCATGACCAGTCGAGCAATGACCAGTCGAGCCCGTCGCTCACGGACGGCGCCCGTCGCCGTCGTCGTCCTCGCCGCGCTGAGCGCGACCACCGCAGCCGCCTCGGCGTCGGGAGATCCGAGCCGCGCCGTCGAGGCCCGTCCGGCCGGCGTCGCCGCGACTCCCCTCGACCTCGGTCCGGCCGGCCTGCCGGAGACGCGCTCGACCGTCGCCGTGCAACCGGGGGTCACCCTGACCCGGATCGCCCGCGGAAGCGCCGACGCATCGCTGTCCTGGACCCTGGAGGCGCTCATCCCGGCCGCGGGCACCTCTCCCGACCCCGACGCGCCACCGCAGTCGATCTCGGACCGGGCCAGCGCGGCCGCCCTCGCCACGCGCCTGCGCGCCAAGGGCTTCACCCCCCGGGTGGAGGCCGTCCGTCAGCCGCGGGTCGCCGACGTGGCAGCCGGGATCCTGGGCTACCGGGTGCGGGTCGGGCGCTTCGCCGACCAGGCTGCCGCGGACCGGGCCAAGGCCGACCTCACGGCCGCCGGGGAGAGCGCCACCAGCGTCTACACCGGGTGGGACGGGGACCGGAGCGCACGCGGACCGTGGCGCGTCAACGTGGTGACCATCGACCCCCGACGGTTCCAGGGAACTCTGCAGGGCTCGTTCGGGCCGGACCTGTTCGACCGCGAGACGACGTCTGAGCTCTCGCAGGCCTCCGGAGCCACGGTGGGCGTGAACGGCGGCTACTTCGTGCTCGACCCGGCGTCCGGCGCTCCCGGTGACCCGGCGGGTGTCGGGGTGTACGACGGGCGTCTGCTGTCCGAGACCGTCGGCCACCGGCCCGCGCTGGTGCTCCACGACGACGCCCGACGCACCCAGGTGCGTCGTTTCACCTGGCAGGGCTGGGCGACGGTCGCCGGCCGCCGACTGCGGCTCGACGGCATCGACCGGGTCCCGGGCCTGATCCGCAACTGTGGCGGCGACCGCACCGACCGGCCCTCGTCACGTCCCGTGCACGACACGACGTGCACCGACGACAGCGAGCTGGTCGCGTTCACCTCCGACTACGCCACCAGCACCCCGGCCGGACCGGGACGCGAGGTCGTGCTCGACCGGCACCAGGTGGTGCGCGCCGTGCTCGCAGAGCGGGGCACCAGCCTGCCGCGTCACTGGATGTCCGTCCAGGGCACGGGCGCGCTCGCCGACCGGCTGGCGAGCGTGACTGTCGGCGACCGGGTCGCCGTGCGGACGCGTCTGGCGAGCGCCGGCGCCAGGCCCCTGACCAGGGACACCACCGTCGTGAACGGCGGCCCGCTTCTCGTGCGACACGGCCGCGAGCGGATCACGCAACGCGGGGACGGGTTCGTGCACGCCGACGACCCGAGCTTCGCCTACGGCTTCGTGATCAAGCGCAACCCCCGCACGTTCGCCGGTGTCGACGCCCGCGGCCGGACGGTGCTGGTGACCGTGGACGGACGGAGCACGAGTGACCTGGGGCTGAGCATCCCCGAGGAGGCCGACGTGGCGCGGTCGCTCGGCCTGGTCGACGCGGTCAACCTGGACGGAGGGGGCTCGACGACCATGGCGCTGGACGGCCAGGTCATCACCCATCCGTCCGACGCCACCGGCGAGCGACCCGTCGGGGACGCGATCCTGGTGCTGCCGTGAGTCAGGGGGTGAGGACCACCTTGGTGCACTCGTCCTGCTTCTTCTTGAACAGCTGGTAGGCCTCCGGCGCCTCGTCGAGCGACATGCGGTGGCTGATCACGAACGTCGGGTCGATCTCCCCCTTGCGGATGTGCTCGAGCAGCCGCGGCAGGTAGCGGTGCACGTGCGCCTGCCCCGAGCGGACGGTCAGCGACCGGTTCATCAGCGACCCGGTCGGGAACTTGTCCATGAAGCCGCCGTACACGCCGATGATCGAGACCGTCCCGCCGTTCGCGCACGCCAGGATCGCCTCGCGCAGCGCCTGCCCGCGGTCGGTCTGCAGACGACCCAGCTGCTTGGCCTTGTCGTAGGCCTGGACGGCCGCATAGCCGGTGTGCGCCTCCATGCCCACCGCGTCGATGCAGGCGTCGGGTCCTCGACCGGCGGTGAGGTCGCGGAGCTCCTCCAGCACCGAGGTCTCCTCGTAGTTCAGGGGGTGCGCGCCCTGCGACTCGGCCTTGCGCAGCCGCTCGGGGTAGCGGTCGATGGCGATCACCTTGGACGCGCCGAGGAGGTAGGCGCTCGCCACCGCGAACAGCCCCACAGGACCGGCGCCCCACACGGCGACGACGTCGCCCTGCTCGATGTCGCACATGTCCGCGCCCATGTAGCCGGTCGGGAGGATGTCGGAGAGGAACAGCACCTGGTCGTCGGTGAGGTCGTCATCGACCTTCAGCGGCCCGACGTCGGCGAACGGGACGCGGACGTACTCCGCCTGCCCGCCGGCGTAGCCGCCGGTGAGGTGGGAGTAGCCGAAGATGCCGCAGGGCGAGTGGCCCATGATCTTCTCGGCGAAGGCGGCGTTCGGGTTGGAGTTCTCGCACACGGAGTACAGCCCGTTCCGGCACGCGCCGCAGCTGCCACAGGCGATCGGGAAGGGCACGACGACCCGGTCGCCGGTGGACAGGTTGCCGACCCCCGAGCCGACCTCGACGACCTCGCCCATGAACTCGTGGCCCATGATGTCGCCGGGGACCATGGCCGGGATGTAGCCGTCGTACAGGTGCAGGTCCGAGCCGCAGATCGCGGTCGAGCTGACCTTCACGATCGCGTCGCGCGGGCTGAGGATCTTCGGGTCCGGGACATTGCGGACGGCGACCTTGGTGGGCCCCTCCCAGCAGACTGCTCTCATCGGTCGTCCTTCTTCGTGTCTGTCGTCGGGTCCGTCTTCTGGGGCTGGGCCGGTCGCTGCGACATCTGGTGCCCGGAGTCCGGCCCGTCGGGCAGCGCGTCGCTGCGGACCACGTCTCCGGTCTCCAGGATCGCCTTGAGGCGGCGCAGGTCGTCGTGCACCTGCTGGACCGGCTCCTCCCCCCACAGCCGGGCCACGGCCCGGCCGACGGCTCCCCCTGGTACGTCGTAGTGCAGGCTGACCCGGACCTCGGTGCCGGAGCCGTCAGGGGTCTCCGCGAAGTGCACGGTGCCCGAGTTGGCGACGTCCGCGCCGGGCAGCGACTTCCAGGAGATGCGGCGGCCCGGCTCGTCGCCGGTCAGCTCCGCCTGCCAGCTGACCTGCTTCTTGATCGGCGCGTTCGCGGTCCACGTCGAGCGGCCCTCACCGTCCACGGTGACCGACCGCAGGTGACCCATGAACTCGGGCAACCGCTCGAAGTCGCGCCAGAGCTCGTAGACCTCCTTCGGCGAGCACCGCACGGTCACCGACGCCTGGAGCTGCAGCGGTCCCGGCCGCCCGCGTCCGTGCTGCCCGGTGTGCCGGGCCCGGATGGCGGCGACGGTGTCGATCGCTGCGATGCCCGCCACCGCTGCCGTCGCGACCGAGACGCGGGTCTGGCGCTCGCCGTTGCGGCTGGTCACCGCCCGGGCGAGGAGGACCAGGTCGACCGCGTCCCCGGCGACCCGGGTCCACACCGTCTTCGGCGGTCCGACCAGCAGGGCGGAGGCGTGCATCAGCTCGCGCACCCCGACCGCCTGGATCACGTGCGGCGCCACCGCGACGTCGTCGACGCCGGCGAGCCGCGCCACGGTGTCGGGGGCGGCCACCATCGGCACGCCGAGGGCGGCACTGGCCACCCCCAGTGCTCGGGCCATCGGGCGCGCCTCGGCTTCGGGTCTGTCGGGTCTGTCGTTCACTGGTGCTCCCTCCTCGCAGTCGCGTTCTCCTGCGGTGTGCCGGCGAACCCCGGACCCGATCGGCCATGCCCCCAACGCCGCGATCACGACGCCGGGGTCAGGAGCAACTGTGGCGGGTCTCCCTGGCGTTGGCCTTCTTGATCGCCTCGACCAGCTCGTCCTTCGACATCCGCGACCGGCCGGTGACCCCGAGCCGCTTGGCGACGTCGTACAGGTGCTGCTTGGAGGCGTTCGCGTCCACACCTTCCGCCGTCTTCCCACCCTCGCGGGCCGCCTTGCCGGTCTTCGCGGCCTGCTGGTCCGAGGGCCCCTTCTCGTCCTTGGGCTCCCAGTGGTCGCCGACCTTCTCGAACGAGTGCTTCAGCGACGAGAACGCTGTGCGGTGCGCACGCTCGCCCTCGCCGTACTGCTCGACGGCGGAGTCGTGGGTCGCGCCCCAGGTATCCTGCGCCTTCTTGGGCGAGCGCTTGAGGGTGGAGGGCAGCTCTTCGCGGGCCGGCATGACGATCTCCTCTCGGGCGGTCGATGTGTCGTGATGACGACCTGGAAGTGCCCCACCCTGCGCGAAGGATTCCCTGTCCAGCAGACCGTTTCCCCGCGCGGTCGGAGGGAATGTCGCGACATGTTGACCACACGACTCGCTGACCTGTACGGCGTCCCCGGCCCGTTCGCGACGGTGATGCTCGACGTCAGCCACGACAACGAGAACGGCGAGCACGAGCACGGGCTGCGCGTGCGAGCAGCGACCGAGGAGCTGGCCGGACTGAGCGCTCCCGACACCGTGGTGAAGGAGGTGTCGGAGCGGCTCGCGGAGCTCGTGCCGGATCCCTCCCCGGTGACCCGCACCGTGGTGGCAACCGCGGCAGGCGTGGTCTTCGACGACGTCAGCCACGTTCGCACCGACCAGCCGGTGGTGACCTGGGCGCCGCTGCCGGATCTCGCGCGATGGGTGGAGCACCAGGACGCGGTCGTGCCGTTCGTGCTGGCGGTCGTGGACCACGAGGGCGGCGACGTCGCCGTCTACGACTCCGACGTGCCGGAGCCTGGGGAGCACGACTCGGCCGGCGGGGAGACGCACCACATCCACAAGGTCCCGGTGGGCGGCTGGTCGGCGCTGCGCTACCAGCACGTGACGGAGAACGTGTGGGCCCGAAACGCCGAGGCGGTCGCCGACGAGATCGTCAGCCACGTGCGCGAGGGACACCGCCTCGTGCTGCTGGCCGGGGACCCGCAGTCACTGCCGACGGTGCTCGCGCGCCTCGAGGACTCGCCGGCGACCGTTGTCCACCTGGACACCGGCAGCCGCGCGCAGGACGGCGGTGACGAGGCCATGCAGCAGGCGATCCGCGAGGCGTTGATGGAGCACGTCGCGGCCCGCCGGCTCGAGGACGTGCACACGCTCCGGGACCGGCTGGGCATGGACAGCGCGGTTGCCACCGGCGTCCGCGACGTCGCGGACGCCTTCGTCCGCGGCCAGGTGGACACGTTGCTCCTGGACCCGCAGGCTGCCGCCGAGCTCACCGTGGACCCGGCCGACCACCCCGGGCTGGTGCTGGGGGCCGAGCCGCCGACCCGGCCGCTGCCCGCGGACCAGGCACTGGTGGCGGCGGCCGTGGCCACGTCTGCGACAGTCCGCATCACCCCGCAGGCGACCCTCGGTGGTGCGCCGGTCGCAGCACTCCTGCGCTGGGACCAGTAGCCGCGGTCAGGCCTGCGAACGCGCCGGCGCGGGGAAGTCCGCGGGCTTGAAGTGGCCGTCCTGCAGGTGACCCTCGATGTCCTCGAGGCTGTGCCCCGTGAGCTCAGGCATCCGCCGCCAGACGAAGAGGAACGCGGCCACGTTGAACGCGGCGTAGATCCAGAAGGTCTGCCCGACACCGAAGGTCTCGATGAGGGTCAGCAGCGTCAGGGTGATGAGCAGGTTCGTGGACCACAGGCTCGCCGACTGCACGCTGGTGCCGGCGCCGCGCACCGCCAGCGGGTAGATCTCCGACCCGGTCAACCAGCCCATCAGCTGCAGGCCACCGGCGTTGAAGGCCATGAAGACGATCAGGGTGGTGATGATGAACGGCACCTGGTCGCGCCCGGAGTTGCCGGTCACGAAGAATGTGCCGAGCACCACGAGGCTCAGCGCCGCACCGGGGATCATCACCAGCGTGAGCCGGCGGCGGCCCACCCGGTCCACGATGGTCAGCCCGATGGTCTGCATCAGCAGGTAGGTGACACCCAGCCCGACACTGACCCGCAGGGCGGTGGTCGTCGAGAACCCGTTGTCGGTGAGGATGGTCGGGGAGTAGTAGATGATCATCTCGATGCCGCTGAGCTGGGTGAAGATGGCGACGCCGCAGCCGACGATGAGGGCGGGGCGGACCCAGCCCTGACGCAGCCCGCTCCAGCCCCGGTTGCTGCGCTTGACCTCCTGCTTGCGTCGCTCGAGCGCCTTGATCTCGTCCAGCTCGGGGGTCACGTCGTAGTCGTCGGGCCGGACGGTCTCGAGGACGGCACGCGCGTCGTCGGGCCGTTCCCGCTTGACCAGCCAGCGCGGGCTCTCCGGCAGCCGCAGCATGAGCAGCAGCATCACCAGTGCGGGTACGGCGGCCGAGCCGATCGAGATCCGCCAGGACACCGCCTCGCTCGCCCCCACGAGCGTGGCGATGACGATGCCCACGCCGATGGCCAGCTGGAACGCGAGCACGAGTCGCCCTCGGTTGTTTGCCGGCGCCAGCTCCGCGACGTACATCGGAACGGTCTGGGTGGCACCACCCACGGCGAACCCCAGCACCACCCGGCCCAGCACCAGGAACCAGGGAGACGGCGCGATCGAGCAGAGCAGGGTGCCGATCACGAACACCGTCGCCACGATCAGGATGGTCCGCTTCCGCCCGACCCGCTCGGACAGGAAGCTGCAGCTCAGCGCGCCGATGACGGCGCCGAGCAGGATGCTCGCGGCGATCACCTGCTCCATGCCGCTGCCGGTGTCGAAGTCCTTGGAGATCTGCAGGAGGGCACCGGAGATGATGCCGGTGTCGTAGCCGTACAGCAGCCCGGACACCGCGGACACGAGTGCTGCGGCGAGCATCAGGCCGGTCATGCCGGCCGGGGGCACCGTCGGCCTCGCCTCTGGACCTGCCTCGTCACCGCGGTCGTTCGCCACGTCCGTCACAAGATCCTCCGCCGTCGATTGTTGTGTCGACAGTCACTACCCGGGCATGCCGAGGGGTGAACGCGATGCGGCACCTGGTCACCAGCCGGTCATGCCCGTCCGGGCAATCGGGCAGGAACGGCGGTCATTCGGGCAATGGTCGGCCGGCCGGCGTACGACCTCAGGTGCGGCGGACCGCGTCCAGGTCCAGGTCGGCGAGGGTGGGATAGCCGTCGACGGCCATCAGCAGGTCGGCCTCGGCGAGGATCGTCCTGAGCACGTGGGTGATCCCGTCGCTGCCGCCGAGCGCGGCGCCGTAGGCGTAGGGGCGACCGATCCCGACCGCAGTGGCACCGAGCGCGAGCGCCTTCACGACGTCGGACCCGGAGCGGACGCCGGAGTCGAACAGGACCGGCACGTCCGGCACCGACTTCACGACGTCGGCGAGACAGTCGATCGCGGCCACCCCGCCGTTGGCCTGCCGGCCGCCGTGGGTGGACACGTAGATGCCGTCGAAGCCGGCGTCGACGGCCCGGCGCGCGTCGTCGGGATGGCACACGCCCTTCAGCACGATCGGGAGCGTCGTCAGCGAGCGCAGCCAGGGCAGGTCGGCCCACGTGAGCGGCCGCCCGAACATCGTCGCCCAGGCCAGGACGGCGCTCGCCGGGTCCTCCTCGGGTGGCTTCGCCAGCCGGCTCCGGAACACCGGGTCGGAGAAGTAGGACTGCAGGCAACGGCCCCGCAGCTGCGGGAAGTTCGACGTCGCCAGGTCCCGCGGCCGCCACCCGGTGACCCACGTGTCCAGCGTGACCACGATGCCCCGGTACCCGGCCGCCTCGGCCCGGTGCACCAGGCTGGCCGCGACCTCGGGATCGGTCGGGCAGTAGAGCTGGAAGTAGCCGGGGGTCTCCCCGAGCTCGGCGGCCACGTCCTCCAGCGGGTCCTCGCTCAGCGTGGACGCCACCATCGGTACGCCGGTCGCCGCCGACGCACGGGCCGCCGCGAGGTCCCCGTGGCCGTCCGGGGTGCAGATGCCGATGACGCCGATGGGGGCCAGGAAGATCGGTGTGCTCAGCGCGCTTCCGAACAGCTCGACCGACAGGTCCCGCTCGACCGTCGCGCGGAGCATGCGCGGCACGATCCCCCAGTGGTCGAACGCCGTCCGGTTGGAGCGCTGGGTGTGCTCGTCACCGGCGCCTCCGGCCACGTAGGACCAGGTGCCAGGCGGCATCGCGAGCTCCGCACGCCGCTCGAGCTCCGCGAAGGACATCGGGAGCGAGGGCACCACGCCGGACAGGCCCGCGAGGTAGATGTCGGTCTGCATGTCTCCGAAGTTCGCCACGCCGCGATGCTAGTGGGCCCCACAGGTGGGGTTGGCGCGGTCCGCCCTGGTTACCTGGGGGAATGACCGACCGAGCGACCGTCCTCCACGACTCCGCAGTGCCACTCGAGAGGTGGTCGGACCCGGTGCGCGGCGAGGTCGCGTTCCGGACCCTGTTCGGCGGCGACGCGACCGCGACGGGGGCCCTGACCGCCGGCCTCACCGAGATGGCGCCGGGGGACTGGCTCGGGCACCACCGACACGCGCCCGCCGAGATCTACTACGTGGTCGCGGGCGAGGGGATCGTGGACCTCGGTGAGGAGCAGCAGGCCGTCCGGGCCGGGTCGGCCGTGTTCATCCCCGGCGACCTCGAGCACGGCATCCGCAACACCGGCAGTGAGCCACTGCGGTTCTTCTACGTCTTCGCCGTCAGCTCCTTCGCGGACGTCGACTACCGGTTCTCAGCCGAGTCCCACTAGCCGGTACGGCGTCCGCGACCCCTCAGCGCGAGGACCACGGCCAGCGGCCACACCGCCTGGGCCCCGGCCACGACACGCTCACTGAGACCGAGGAGGTCACCGCCGTCGGGCCCGCCGGCCACCTCCAGGCCGAACCAGGCCAGCAGGCCGAGCAGGCAGCCGCTGGCGACCAGCGCCGACCGCGGACCGGGGAGACCGGAGGCCGCCGGCCACACCGCCAGCGCCACGAAGCTCACGGTGGCGGCCGGGAAGTGTCCGGCGGACGGCTGCGCGAAGACGGCGACGAGCGCGGCGCTCACCCCGCCGATCCCGAGGACCACGCGCCCCAGCGGCCGGGCCTCGACCAGCGCCAGGGCGGTCGCCACGTGGCATCCCCCGAGCACGGCCAGCCCGGTCGTCATCACCCACGGGTCCCGCGCGCCCTGGGCTGCCAGCGCGCTGATGGTGTCCCGGACCGCGTCGTAGGCCGCCGGCTGCCGGGCGGCACTGATGGTCCAGCCGCCGATGAGCGCGACCGGCGCGGCGGCCGAGGAGGCGAGCGCCCAGCTCCTCATCAGCCGCGCTCCGCCTCAGCCGCGGCCTGTCCGGCCTCCGCCGACGCCCGTCCGGTCTCCGCCTCAGCCGCGGCCTGTTCGTCCTCCGCCGACGCCCGCTCGCCCTCCGACAGCCGCCGGGAGCCACCCGTCGCCCGGTCCCGCAGCACCGCGACGGCCCGCCCGCGCGCCACGACCCGTCCGTCGTGCGCATGCATCGTCTCGGCCAGGGTCAGGCTCGTCGTCCCCACCCGGAGCACGGCGAACTCCACCCGCACGGCCTGGTCGTCGAGGGTCAGCGAGCTGAGGTAGTCGATCTCGACCCGCGCCAGGACATAGCTGCCGGGGTCCTCCACCCCGACGACGTCGCCGAGCCAGCGGGTGCGCGCCTCGTCGAGCAGCGTGAGGTACTCCGCGTGGTAGACGTGCCCGAACGCGTCGAGGTCCCGGAACCGCAACGGCTGCCAGTGCGCTGGTGTGCTCACGACCGCGCCGACAGCAGGCACCACACGGCCTTGCCGCTCTCGGTCGGGCGGGTCCCCCACCTCGCCGCCACCGCGGCCACGATCTGCAGACCGCGGCCGTGCTCGTCGTCCTCGTCGGGGCGCAGCTTGCGCGGCTGGTAGGTGGCCCGGTCGCGCACCTCGATCAGCACGTCGGCGCCCTCGATCCGCATCCGCAGCTCCACCGGCGGCTGACCGTGCAGGAAGGCGTTGGTCACCAGCTCGCTGGTGGCCAGCGTGGCGTCCTGGACGAGCAGCGCGGGCATGCCCCGCTCCTCGAGGTACGACGTCACGAGATGGCGCGCGTCCGCGACGGCCAGCCCGGTCGGCTCGAGACGCCGCGACAGGCTCTGGTCCAGCGCGGGTGGGTCGGCCCGGGCCACCAGGATGGCCACGTCGTCGTCCGGGCCGTCGGGGAGCATCGCGGCGGCCAGCTCCTCGGGCACCCCGTCCACCGGTCCGGTGAGGGTGGCGACCCGCCTGGCCAGCGCCTCGATGCCCTGCTCGAGGTCCTCGCCGCGACGCTCGACCAGCCCGTCGGTGTAGAGCACCACCCGCGCGTTGGAGGCGAGCTCCACCTCGTGCTGGCGGAGGTTGACCGCCCCGATCCCCAGCGGCGGGTTCTCGTCCCCGCCCACCACCCGGCAGTCGCCCTCGGGAGTGGCGACGATCGGCGGAAGGTGGCCGGCGTTCGCGAACCGGAGCACCTGGTCGGCCGGGTCGAAGACCGCGTAGATGCAGGTCACGATCTGGTCCTCGCCGATGTCGCGGACGAGGCCGTCCAGCGACTCGAGCAGGTCGGCCGGCGGCAGGTCCAGCCGGGCGTAGGCGCGCACCGCGGCCCTCAGCTGACCCATCACGGCGGCGGCCCGGACACCGCGCCCCATCACGTCCCCGACCACCAGCGCGGTGCGCCCGCCGCCGAGCTCGATGACGTCGTACCAGTCGCCGCCGACCTGCGTGCCCTCGACCCCGGCGCGGTAGTAGGTGGCCACCTCCAGGTGCTCGAGGTCGAAGGCCTTCTGCGGCAGCAGGCTGCGTTGCAGCTGGTCGGCGATCGAGTGCTCGCGAGCGGCGGCCTCGGCGTTGGCGCCGGCCAGGGCCAGGGCATCGTCGGCCGCCCGCCGCTCGGTGATGTCCTGCATGGACCCCCGCAGCCCCACCAGGGTGCCGTCCTCGTCGATCACCGGCTCGGCGGAGGACGCGATCAGCAGGGACGCCCCGTCGGCGCGCACCAGCCGGTTCTCATAGCTGAACGGCTGGGTGTGCGGCTGCTCGAGCAGCGCCCGGACCCTCACCCGGTCGTCGGGGTGCACCACCAGGTCGAAGATCTCGTCGAAGTTCAGCAGCTCGAACTCGCTGCGGGTCCGGTCGACGATCCGGAGGTACTCGTTGGAGACCTCGACGGAGTTGCGGACGAAGTCGATCTCCCAGCTGCCGACCCGCGCGAGCCGCTGCGCCTGGTCGAGCAGGGACCGGCTGCGCTCGAGCTGCCGGCGGGTGCGGCGGGCCCGGTCCAGCTCGAGGTTGGCGCGCACCCGCGCCATCAGCTCGCGCGCGGTGAACGGCTTGACCAGGTAGTCGTCGGCGCCGGCGTCCAGGCCCTGGAGCGTGCCCTCCTCGCCCGCCCGCGCGGAGACCATGACCACGGGCACGCCGACGGTGAGCGGGTCCGCCTGCAGGGCGGCGAGCAGCGCGAAGCCGTCCATCCGCGGCATCATCACGTCGGTCAGCACCAGGTCGGGCGGCAGCTCACGGGCCAGCGCGAGGCCGTCCACACCGTCGACGGCGGTGGTCACCTGGTACTCCTGGGAGAGCAGGCTGGCGACGTACTCACGGACGTCGGCGTTGTCGTCGACGACCAGGACCCGCGGCCGGTCGGGGTCGGTCGCGACGGTGGACGTACGGCGGCCCTCGACCGGCTCGCCCCCGACCCAGTGCGCCGTCTCTGAGAGGAACCCCTCGGCCACCGCCGCGACCCCAGGGTAGGTGGACCGGGCCGAGGGAGCCTGGACCGGTGCGGTGACCTGGTCGGCCGGCAGGTGTTCCGTCCCGTAGGGCACGTCGATCGTGAACGTGCTGCCGGCGGCCGGCTCGCTGGTGGCCGTGACGGTGCCGCCGTGCAGCTCGACCAGCTCCGCGACCAGTGCCAGCCCGATCCCGGAGCCCTCGTGGGTGCGCGACGCCGCGCCGCTGACCCGGTGGAAGCGCTCGAAGAGGTGCGGGAGCTCGGCGGCCGGGATGCCGGTGCCCGTGTCGGCGACCTCGAGCCGCGCCCCGCTCCCGGTCGCGGTGAGCCGGACCTCGACCGCCCCTTCGAAGGTGAACTTCAGGGCGTTCGAGAGCAGGTTGAGCATCACCTTGGCCCACACCGGCGCCGGAAGCGGTGGACAGTTGATGGTGAGCATCAGGCCGAGCCGGTCGGCGGCCGAGGAGAACATGCCGGCCAGCTCACGCGTGTAGGCGGCCAGGTCGACCGGCTCGAAGCGCGCCTCCACGCGTCCGGACTCCAGCCGGGAGAAGTCCAGCAGCGTGTTGACCAGCTTGAGCAGCCGCTGCCCGTTGCGAAGGATCACCTCCACCCGGTTGCGCTGACGGCCGGTGAGCGGCTCGTCCTCGTCGCTCACCGCGTCCTCGGCGGGTCCGAGCAGCAGGGTCAGGGGCGTCCGGAACTCGTGGCTGACGTTGGTGAAGAAGTCGGTCTTGGCCTGGTCCAGCTGGGCGAGGGTCTCGGCGCGCGCCTTCTCGAACTCGTAGGCGCGGGCGTCGGTGATGGCCGACGCCAGCCGGCCGGCGATCAGGTCGCAGAAGTCGCGATAGCCGTCGTCGAAGGGCCGGTAGCGGTTGAGCCCGAAGACCTGGAACCCGTAGGGGCGGGCGTCCGTGCCGGCAGCCAGGGGTACGACGAGGGCGCCGGTCGGGGCCACGTCCCAGCTGCCGGTGGGCAGGTCCGAGAACCGGGACTCGAGATCCTCGACGAGCACGGTGCGGCCCTGCATCGCCTCGTCGACCGGCCACGGCCCCGCTCCGGAGCCGGGCCCTGGTCCGGAGAGCGCGATCTCCTCCGGCGCGGCCGGATGGGTGTCCTTGAACCCCACCGAGCCGGCGAGTCGCGCGGTGCCGGCCTCGGCGTCGGCGAGGTAGACCAGGGAGAACGGCAGATCCTTGGCGCTGTCCTCGAGCTCCCGGCAGGCAGCGGCGGTGGTCTCGGTCACGGTGAGGTGGGAGGCGTGGCGGGAGCCCAGGTCGCGCAGGGTCTGCATCCGCCGGTGGGCGACGACCTCCTCGGTGTCCTCCTTCACCACGCACAGCATCCCGACGACCCGGCCGTCGTCGTCGAAGACGGGGCTGTAGGAGAAGGTGTGGTAGGTCTCCTCGGGGTATCCGCTGCGCTCGAGGAACAGCAGCAGGGACTCGTCCCAGGTCGCGACCCCGGTCTGCATGACCGCGTCTATCCGCGGCCCGATGTCGTCCCAGATCTCCGACCACACCACGGTCGCGGGCTTGCCGAGCGCCCAGGGGTACTTGCTGCCGAGCGTGTCTCGCCGGTAGGCGTCGTTGCAGAAGAAGGTCAGCTCGGGTCCCCACGCCATCCACATCGAGAAGCGGGAGGTGAGCATCAGCCGCACCACCGACTCGAGGCTCTGCGGCCACGACTCGGGCGGACCCAGCGGTGTCGCCTCCCAGTCGACCGCACGCAGGTGGCGGCCGAGCTCACCGGAGCGCTCGAACATCTCCTGCACGCACAGCCGCCTTCTGGTCCGGGCCTCGGTTCGACGCAACCGCGCCCACCCACGCTGTCCGGGGCGCCTAGGCAGTCTAGGACGAACCGCCCACCCCGGGGATGTCGTCCTGAGAACCAGCCGCGGCCGGTCCGTGCGCGCCGTGCAGGGCGAGGACCAGCTCGAGCACCGCCCGCGGGTCGTCCAGCCGGTCGCCGTACAGCTCGCGCACCTGGGTCATCCGGTAGCGCACGGTCTGGGGATGGACGTGCAGGTCCTCGGCGACCGCCTCGCGCCGCCCCTGGTGCAGCAGCCAGGACCGCAGCGTCTCCGCGAGCCGCAGGGCCGTCGCCCGTCGGAGGCCGGCGAGCGGCGCCAGGGCGGCGGTCCGCAGGTCGCCGAGCGCGTCCGGGTCGGCACCGAGCACCAGGTCCGCGAGGTGCTCCTCGCTGTCCACCGGTCGCTCGGCGGAGCGGTGCCTGCCGGTGGCCAGGGCGGTGGTGCGGACCGCGCGGAGGTACGACGTCCGCGCGAGGGTCCAGGGCCGCGGCGGGCCGACGACGGCCGACCGCCCGTGCAGCACCCGCATCAGCTGCACGCGGTCACGCCCGTCCATGTCGGGGACGAGCAGCAGGGAGAGCTGCTCGGCGCCCTTTCCCTCGGCGCCCTTTCCTTCCGGGCCGGCGTCCTGCCCCGGCAGGTCCTCGGCCACCTGGAGGGTCTCCTGGCTCAGCAGGGAGACGGCTCCGCGGACCTCCGCGGCCGGCAGCAGCACGGCGGTCAGGGTCCTCGGCACGGGCCAGTCCGCCCGGTCCGCGCTCGCCGCGAGCACGTCCGCGCTGGCCCCCGCCAGCAGGTGCTGGCCCAGCCGCTCGAGGTAGCGCTGCCGGACCCGGCCGGAGGTCGAGAGCTCGTCGCTGTGCCCAGCCGCGCTGGCTGCGGACAGCTCGTCGATGTAGGCGAACACCAGCTCGGCGAACTGCGCCATGGTGCCGGCCCCGACCCCGGCGTTCGCGGCTGCGGCCGACAGCTCTCGCCAGGCGACCCGGGCCCCGACCCGATAGGCGGCCAGCAGGGCGTCCATCGACCGGCCGCTGCGCGCCTCCCCCCGACCGAGCGCGTAGGCGCCCTCGCGCGTCGGCCCGAGCGGGGTGCCGGGATCCGATCCCCGGGTGCCGGAGGCGAGCTTGAGGAAGCCACCGAGGGCCATCTCGACCGCGGCCTCGATGTTGTCGCCCATCGGGCCGCTCAGCGCGCCGGTGTAGCTGGGGACCTCGTGCACGACGGCCGCCACCGTCTCGGCGGCCACCGACGGCAGCAGGTCGCGCATCACCCGCACCACCTGCTCGTCGATCGCCAGACCGGCCAGTCGGGCGACCGGGGGAGCCTCCTCTTCGACCACCCTTTGTCCTCTCCGAACAACTCTCGCCGCCAACTTCACGTCCACAGGTCATCAGATTAGCCCCAGGGCGCGACAGGATGGACGTATGGCCACCGATGTCCGCTCTCCACGCGCCCCCTCGTGGGGCGCGCCGCTGCGCCACCGGATCGTCCGGATCGTCGAGTCGGTCACCACGCCCCTGCTGCCGGCCGACTACCTCGACCTCTTCGACCCGCTGCGCCGCGGGGCGGACCTGCGGGGCCGGGTCGTCGAGGTGCAGGCCGAAACGGCCGACGCCGCCACCCTGGTGATCCGTCCGGGCGCCGACTGGGCCGGCCACGTCCCCGGGCAGTACGTCCGGATCGGCGTCGACGTCGACGGCGTGCGCCAGTGGCGTGCCTACTCCCTGACCCACGGCCCCCGCGCGGACGGCCACCTCTCGATCACCGTCAAGGCGGTTCCCGACGGCACGGTCTCGAACCACCTGGTCCGACGTACCCGGCCCGGGACGCTGGTGCACCTGGAGCAGGCGGCCGGCGAGTTCGTCCTGCCCCCCGCAGACACCTCGGGGGGCACGAAGCTGCTCTTCGTGACGGCGGGCTCGGGCATCACCCCGGTGATCGGGATGCTGCGCAACCTGTTCCCGGTCACCGACGCAGGCGTGGTCCGGCTGGACCGCAGCGCGGGCTACGACATCACCGTCGTGCACGTGGCCCCCAGCGAGCCGGACTCCATCTTCCTGGCCAACCTGCGTGAGCTGCACGAGGCCGGGATGGTCCGCCTGGTCGCGCGGTACGACGACCAGCACGGCGTCCTCGACGTCGAGGACCTGACCGACCTGGTCCCCGACCTGGCCGAGCGCACCACCTTCGCCTGCGGGCCGGCCGGCCTGCTCGACGCCCTCGCGGCCCACCACGACCGGCGCGGACTGCCGCTGCTCACCGAGCAGTTCAAGGTGGTCACGGTCGGACAGGGAACGGCCGGTGAGGGCGGCACGATCACGTTCACCTCTGCGGTCAACGGGGGCACCACGGTGGTCGCCGACGGCGGCACCCCGATCCTGACGGCCGCCGAGGACGCCGGGGTGCTGATGCCGTCAGGGTGCCGGATGGGCATCTGCTACGGATGCGTGCTGCCGATGCGCTCCGGCGCCGTCCGCGACCTGCGCAACGGCGACGTCACCACGGCCGTGCCCGGCGACAACGTGAAGATCCAGACCTGCATCTCCGCCGCAGCCGGCGCCTGCGACCTCGACCACTGACCGCTCCCACCCACGAAGGAGACCCATGACCGTCATGCAGAAGAAGGACCACGACCCGACCGCCCACCTGAGCGCTGCGGACATCACCCGGCTCGGCGAGGAGCTGGACGCGATCCGGGCCTCGGTCGTGGAGACCCGCGGCGAGCGCGATGCGGGGTACATCCGCAAGGTCATCGACACCCAGCGCAAGCTCGAGCTGGGCAGCCGGGCCGTGCTGCTGGTCTCGATGTTCCCGCCGGCGTGGTTCATCGGCACCGCCGGCCTCGCGGTCGCGAAGATCATCGAGAACATGGAGATCGGGCACAACGTCATGCACGGCCAGTGGGACT
>CAXSHL010000021.1:47673-53406 GCA_964237315.1 uncultured Nocardioidaceae bacterium | reverse complement strand
CGCGCTCAGAATCGCGCTCGCCGGTGAGTGCAGCCGCATGACGTTGAGCGCGGCGAGCGGTCCGGCCTGGTGCGGCGCGAGAGCGTAAAGCCCCGCGAACATCGCCGGAAGAATCGCGAAATATTTTGCGACGTCGTTCGCGATGCTGAACGTCGTTAGGGCGCCGCGGGTCATGAGCAGTTGTTTCCCGATCTCGACGATCTCGATCAGCTTCGTGGGGTTCGAGTCGAGGTCGACCATGTTGCCGGCCTCCTTGGCGGCCGACGTGCCGGTGTTCATCGCCACGCCGACATCGGCCTGGGCGAGCGCCGGGGCGTCGTTGGTGCCGTCCCCGGTCATCGCGACGAGGCGGCCACCCTCCTGCTCGCGCTTGATCAGCGCCATCTTGTCCTCGGGGGTGGCCTCGGCGAGGAAGTCGTCGACTCCGGCCTCCTCGGCGATCGCGCGGGCCGTCATCGGGTTGTCGCCGGTGATCATCACCGTGCGGATGCCCATCCGCCGCATCTCCGCGAACCGCTCCCGCATCCCCTCCTTCACCACGTCCTTGAGGTGGATGACGCCGAGTGTGTGCGCGGACCCGTCGACGAGCTCGGCCACCACCAGCGGCGTACCGCCCGCGGTGGAGATCGCGTCCACGATGACACCGACCTCCTCGGTGGGGTGGCCGCCGTTGTCGCGGACCCACTGCATCACGGCGGTGGCGGCGCCCTTGCGGATCTGGCGTCCGCCCTCGAGGTCGACCCCGCTCATCCGGGTCTGCGCGGTGAACGCGACGAAGCTCGCGGTCGACAGCTCACCGGGGCTGCGCTGACGCAGCCCGTGGTCGGTCTTGGCCAGCACCACGATGGACCGGCCCTCGGGCGTCTCGTCGGCGAGGCTGGACAGCTGCGCCGCGTCGGCCAGCGTGGGCAGGTCCACCCCGCCCACGGGCAGGAGCTCGGCCGCCTGCCGGTTGCCGAGTGTGATGGTGCCGGTCTTGTCCAGCAGCAGCGTGTCCACGTCACCTGCCGCCTCGACGGCGCGTCCGGACATCGCGAGCACGTTGTGCTGGACCAGGCGGTCCATGCCAGCGATGCCGATCGCCGCCAGCAGAGCACCGATGGTGGTCGGGATCAGGCACACCAGCAGGGCCACGAGCACGACCAGGGACTGCGTGGCCCCGGAGTAGACCGCGAACGGCTGCAGCGTCACGGTGGCCATCAGGAAGACGATCGTCAGGCTGGCCAGCAGGATGTTCAGGGCGATCTCGTTCGGGGTCTTCTGACGTGCCGCCCCCTCGACCAGAGCGATCATCCGGTCGATGAAGCTCTCTCCGGGCTTGGCCGTGATCGCGACGACGATCCGGTCCGAGAGCACCTTGGTGCCGCCGGTCACCGAGCTGCGGTCGCCGCCGGACTCCCGGATCACCGGGGCCGACTCGCCGGTGATGGCGGACTCGTCGACACTCGCGACGCCCTCGACGACGTCACCGTCGCCCGGGATGATCTCCCCCGCGCTGACCACCACCCGGTCACCGAGGGTCAGCGCCGGACCGGGGACGCTCTCCTCGGTCCCGTCCGGGCGGAGCCGGCGAGCGATGGTCTCCGTCTTCGCGCGGCGCAGCGACGCCGCCTGGGCCTTGCCGCGGCCCTCGGCGACCGCCTCGGCCAGGTTGGCGAAGACGACGGTGAGCCACAGCCACCCGACCACGGACCAGGCGAAGACTGTCGAGTCGCTGACGGCCAGCACGGTCGAGAGCGCCGCACCCACCTCGACCACGAACATCACGGGGTTGTGCGCCATCAGCCGCGGGTCCAGCTTGCGGGCCGCGTCGGGCAGCGAGGTGACCAGCATCTTCGGGTCCATGAGTCCGCCCTGCACCCGCGACGGGGAGCCGGACGGGGAGGTGGTGGTCGCGGTCGACATCACAGGCCCTCCGCCAGGGGGCCCAGCGCGAGCGCCGGGAAGAAGGTCAGGCCCGCGACCACCACGACGACGCCGACGAGCATCCCGACGAACAGCACGCCGTGCGTGGGCAGGGTGCCGGCCGTCGCGGGGACCGGTTGCTGGCGGGCCAACGAGCCGGCCAGGGCCAGCACGAGCACGATCGGTATCAGACGTCCCGCGAGCATGGTCAGTCCGAGCGCGGTGTTGTAGAAGTCGGTGTCCACCGAGATGCCGGCGAAGGCGGAGCCGTTGTTGTTGGCAGCCGACATGAACGCGTAGAGCACCTCGGACAACCCGTGCGGACCGGGGTTCAGGATGGACGCCTTGGCCGTCCTCAGGCTCATCGCCAGTCCGGTGCCGGCGAGCACGAGCACCGGCATGGTCAGGATGTAGAGCGACACGAGCTTGATCTCCGGCGCGGTGATCTTCTTGCGCAGGTACTCCGGCGTCCGCCCGACCATCAGCCCCGCGATGAAGACCGTGACGATCGCCAGGACCAGGATGCCGTAGAGCCCGGAGCCGGTGCCGCCGGGTGCGACCTCGCCGAGGCCCATGTTGAAGATCAGCAGCCCTCCGCCCAGGGAGGTGAACGAGTCGTGGAACGAGTTGACCGCGCCGGTCGACGTACCGGTGGTGGACGTGGCGAACAGGGCGGACGCGAACTCCCCGAAGCGGGTCTCCTTGCCCTCCATGGAGGCACCGGCCAGCTGCAGCGCGGCACCCCGGTGGGCGACCTCGGCGGCGGTGACGCCCGCGAGGATCGAGCCCCACAGGACGGTCATCACGGCCAGGACCGCGTGTCCCTGCCGCTTGTCCTCGACCATCAGCCCGAAGGTCCGGGTCAGGGCCACCGGGATCAGCAGCAGGAGGAAGATCTCGAAGATGTCCGACAACGGGTTCGGGTTCTCGAAGGGGTGGGCGGCGTTCGCGTTGTAGAAGCCGCCGCCGTTGGTGCCGATCTCCTTGATCGCCTCCTGGGAGGCCACCGGGCCTCCCGTGATCATCTGGTGGGCCCCGGTCAGCGTGGTGGCGTCGCTGCCCGAGGAGAGGTTCTGCACGGCGCCCATCGCCAGCAGGGCAAGGCCTGCCAGCACTGCCATCGGCAGCAGGATGCGCAGGCAGCCGCGCACCAGGTCGACCCAGAAGTTGCCGACCCGGTCGCTGCGCGAGCGCGTGAACCCTCGGACCAGGGCGATCGCGACCGCCATCCCGACCGCAGCAGACGCGAAGTTCTGCACGGCGAGCCCGGCCATCTGCGCCAGGTGGCCCATCGTCGCCTCACCCGAGTAGGACTGCCAGTCGGTGTTGGTCACGAACGAGGCAGCCGTGTTGAACGCCTGTCCCGGCTCGACACCGGGGAGCCCGAGGCTCAGCGGGAGGTGGGACTGGACGCGCAGCAGCAGGTAGAGGAACAGCACACCGACCGCGGAGAACGCCAGCAGGGACCGGGCGTACGTCGCCCACCGCTGGTCGGCCGTGGGGTCGACCCCCATGACCCGGTAGGCGAGCCGCTCGGGGCGCGTGTGGTGCTCGCTGGTGTACACCCGGGCCATGTAGGCGCCGAGCGGCCGGTAGCAGGCGGCGAGCCCGGCGACCAGCAGCCCGACCTGGAGCAGGCCGGCGGTGGTGTCCGACATGGTTCTCAGAACCGCTCGGGGAACAGCAGGGCGACCGTGAGGTAGCCCAGGAGCAGGGCGGACACCACGAGGCCGACCACGTCTGCGATCGTCACAGCCGCTCGACCCCCTTGACCACCAGCGCCGCCACCGCGAAGAACGCGAGGGTGGTCAGGACGAACACCAGGTCGGACATCAGCCAGGACTCCAGTCATCAGGCGGCCGGTGAGTGGCCGCGTCTCGAGTCTGGGCGTCACGGACAGCGGACCGGCCCCGGCTGACGACTCCCTGACGCGCGCACCGTGAACCCATACGGATCCCTAACGGCCTCGTGGGACGAAGCCGGCCCTCCGCTGGGCCGGCGGTGGTTGAATGCGGGTGTGGACGCAGCCGTCTTCACCGAGCGACACAGGTCATGGGTGGTCGCTGCCGCAGGGGTGGCGCCGCTGGTCGCCTGCGCGGCCCTGTCGGCGTTCCGGAGGGACGTGCCCGCCGCCACGTCGGTGCTCGTGCTGGTGCTCCTGGTGGTCGCCGCTGCCAGCACCGGTCTCCGCGCCGCCGGCATCCTCGCGGCGCTCTCCGGGGGGTTGTGGTTCGACTTCCTCCTGACCCGGCCCTACGGACGGTTGACCATCGACGACAGCAGCGACGTGGAGGCGGCCGTGCTGCTGGTCCTGATCGGTGCTGCCGTCTCCGAGCTGGCGCTGTGGGGCCGCCGGCAGCAGGCCCGGGCGAACCGCCGGGCCGGCTACCTGGACGGGGTGCTCGGCGCCGCCGAGATGGTCGGTCTCCGCGGCGGGACCAGGGACGTGTTCGTCCACCACGTGGCCGCCCAGATCAGGGAGGTCCTCGGCGTGTCCCGGTGCCGGTTCGTGGCCGGGCCCCTCCACGACGCGCGGACGCCGGTGCTCGCGCACGGCGGCGGGGTGACTCGCGCCGGCCGCGTCCTCAACGTGGACCGGGACGGGCTGCCCTTCGACGACGAGACGGCTCTGCTGGTGACCCTCGGGGACCTGACCGTGGGGCACTTCCTGGTGACCGCCGCCGCTGACATCTCGCGGCCCTCGCTGGAGCAGCGCAAGGTCGCCGTGCTGCTCGCGGACCAGGCCCGCGCCGCCCTGGCCCGCACCTGAGCGAGGTCACCCGAGCTCAGGCGGCGGAGGCCTCGGGGTGCTGCCGGCGGTCCACCTTCTCCACCAGCTCCGCGAACAAGATGGCACCGTCGAGCAGGGTGCCGGTCCGGAGCGCGTCGGTGTTGATCTCGACCCCGACGCGGGCGGCGAGCTCGGTGAGCTCGTGGACGGCGGTGTCGTTGATCGGCAGGCCGTCGTAGCGCTCGATGGCTCCCTCGAGGATGGCGTCGTACTTCTCCGACGGGGTCTCGGCGAGGGAGTGGCCCGCGTCGCTGGACACCTCGGAGGTCATGGAGGGGATCGGGTTCGTCATGGCCCGGCATACCCGCTCCGCTCGGTCGCATGCACCACGACCCCCCTCACGAGGTCGACTGTGACCCGGTCGTCACTCTGCCGTGACCCGGTGCCCCGGCTAGATGGTGACCGGCATCCCTCCGGTGACCGCGATCACCTCGCCGGTGACGTAGCTGGACTCCGGGGAGGCCAGGAAGACGTACGCCGGAGCCAGCTCGGCGGGCTGCCCGGCGCGACCGAGCGGCGTCTCCTTGCCGAACGCCTCGACCTGGTCCGCCGGCATGGTCGCCGGGATGAGGGGGGTCCAGATCGGTCCGGGTGCCACGGAGTTCACCCGGATGCCCCTCTCGGCCACCATCATCGCCAGGCCCCGGGTGAAGTTGACGATCCCTGCCTTGGTCGTCGCGTAGTCCAGCAGCTCGGGGGACGGTGAGGACGCCTGCACCGACGAGGTGTTGATGATGCCCGAGCCCTTCGGCATGTGCGGCAGGGCCTTCTTGCACAGCCAGAACATCGCGTAGAGGTTCGTCTTCATCACCCGGTCGAACTGCTCGGTGGTGATGTCCTCGATGCCGCCGGCCTGGGCCATCTGGAAGGCGGCGTTGTTGACCAGCAGGTCGATCCTGCCGAACTCCGACACGGTCCGGTCGACCAGGTCCTGGCAGGCCTGCTCGGTGGTGAGGTCGCCCGGCACCAGCACGGCGGTGCGGCCGGCGTCCTCGACCAGCCGCGCCGTCTGCTTGGCGTCCTCGTCCTCCCCGGCG
>CAXSHL010000021.1:21457-47663 GCA_964237315.1 uncultured Nocardioidaceae bacterium | reverse complement strand
GGCGATCACCACGTCGGCCCCCTCGCGGGCGTAGGCCAGCGCCACCGCGCGACCGATGCCCGAGTCGCCTCCGGTGACGATCGCGACCCGGTCGGTGAGCCGCCCGGTCCCCTCGTACGAGTTCTCGCCGTGGTCGGGCTCGTCGCCCATGGCTGGGGTGACCGAGTCGCTCGACCCGGGCGGCGGAAGCTGCTCACCCTCGGTGTCGGGGTGCTCGTGCTGCGTGGTGGGGTCCTGCAGGGAACCTGGGTGGCTCATCAGAGCGCGCCCTTCCCGAGCTGGTCCGCGATGAACTCGGCCTGGCGGATCGCGAGGGCCACGATCGTCAGGGAGGGGTTCGCCGCGCCACCGCTCGTCATCTGCGAGCCGTCGCTGATGAACAGCCCGGGCACGTCGTGCGCCTGCCCCCACCGGTCGGCCACCCCGTCCTCGGGCCGCTCGCTGAGCCGGCAGGTGCCCAGGTTGTGGGTCGCCGGGTACGGCGGGGTGTGGTGCACGCCCACGGCTCCGACCGCCTCGTAGAGCAGGTCGGCGCGGCCGTAGCCGTGGTTGCGCATCGCGACGTCGTTGGGGTGGTCCTCGAACCACACGTCCGCCGCCGGCAGCCCCCACTGGTCCAGGACCTTGGTGTTCAGCGTGACCCGGTTGGTCTCCTGGGGCAGGTCCTCACCGACGATCCACATGCCCGCGGTGTTCTGGTAGGCGTCCATCACCTCGGTGAACTTCGGGCCCCACTCCCCCGGGTCGGCGAAGGCCGCGAGGAACGCCGGGCCCAGCGAGAGGGTCTCCATGTAGTAGCCGCCCACGAAGCCGCGTGAGGTGTCCTGGCGGGCCTCGTCGGCGATGATGCCGGCCATCGTCTCGCCGCGGTACATGTGCACCGGCTCGTCGAAGCGCGCGTAGACCGATCCGGTGAGGTGGCGCATGTAGTTGCGGCCCACCTGTCCCGAGCTGTTGGCCAGCCCGTCCGGGTGCAGTGAGCTGGCGCTGAGCAGCAGCAGCCGGGGCGACTCGATCGAGTTGCCCGCGACACACACGATCTTCGCGGCCTGCCGGTGCAGGTCGCCGGCCTTGTCGACGTACAGGACGGCGTTCACGCGGCCACTCGCGTCGTGGGTGACCCGCACCGCCTGGGAGGTGCAGCGCAGGTCGCACTTGCCGGTCTTGATCGCCCGCGGGATCTCGCGCACGGCGGTGCTCCACTTGGCGGTGCTCTTGTCGCCCTGGAAGTTGAAGCCGTCCTGAATCGAGGCGGGGCGGCCGTCGTAGGGCTCGGCGTTCGTGCCGTAGGGACCGGTCGCGTAGAACTTGTAGCCGATCTTCTCCGCCCCGTTGGCGAACACCTTGTAGTTGTTGTTGCCCGGCAGCGGCGGGCGTCCGTGCCGGTGGGAGGAGCCGATGGCCCGCTCCGCGCGGTCGTAGTACGGCGCCAGCTCCTCGAGCGTGATCGGCCAGTCGAGGGTGTTCGCGCCCTCGACGTTGCCGTAGTAGGTCTTGGACTTGAGCTCGTAGTCACGGAACCGCGGGGTGGCACCGGACCAGTGCGTCGTGGACCCGCCGACCGCCTTGACGACCCAGGCAGGCAGGTTGGGGAAGTCCCGTGCGACGCGGTAGGGACCCGAGGCGGTGCGGGCGTCCAGCCAGGCCATCTGCTTGAAGGAGGCCCACTCGTCGTTCTCGTAGTCCTCGGGCATCAGGTAGGGCCCGGCCTCCAGCACCACGCAGGGGATGCCCTTCGCGGTGAGCTCGTAGGCCAGGGTGCCGCCGCCGGCGCCGGACCCGATGATGACCACGGCCTCCTCGTCGTGGGCGATGGTCGCGCCGTAGTGCTCCTGCTGGGAGGGGAGGCTGTCGGCGTCGGAGCGCTGGTCGGGGTTCGTGTTCCCGTTCATGTTCCCGTTCGTGTTCTCGGTCATCGCTGCCTCTCAGGCCTGGCTCGACGTAGGGACGGGCTCGTCGTCGGGGGCCACCTCGACGAGGCTCTCGGGGCCGTCGTACTCCTCGATGCGGGGGGTCGGCAGCCAGTCCAGGTCGTCGAACCCGCGGTGCAGGTAGCCGCCCTGCTCGAAGGACGGGCCGCCGTAGCCGAGCAGCTGGTGCACCTCCGCGTCGTCGTACAGGGTCACCACGGCCACGCTGCGGATGAACGCGAAGAAGCCGGCGTCGGCGATCTTGCGCAGCAGTGCCAGCGCGGTGTCGTCGTCGAGGTCGGCGAACGCCTTGCCCCCGCTGATGACCGCTGCGCGGGAGTCCAGCGAGGCCAGGCCCTCGGTCAGCGAGAGCCGCTGCCAGAGGGAGTCCTCGGCCTGGCTGATGACCGCGTCCGCGGTGCGCTCGTAGGGCCCGTCGGGGAAGCGGGAGTGGGGGTAGGCGACGCGCAGCAGCCGGACCAGGTTCCGGCGGCTGTCCGCGTCTGCTGAGGTGGACGAGGTGGTGGGGTCGGGCACAGAGGTCTCCAGGCTTGCCGAGGGGGTGTGACGGACGCCACGCTAGGCAGCGCGCCACTCACCACAAAGCAGCCTTATCGAGCGGTGAGAATCCCTTGCTTCGGGGTCAGCGGGTGGTGCCGGAGCGGTAGAACCGGCTGACCCGCGACGCGGTGCACCGAAGAGCCGCCTCCACCTCGTCCCGTCCGGAGGAGAAGCGCGCACCCGGCCCGGAAACCGCGACCGAGCCGATCAGCACGCCGCTGGCGCCCCGCACCGCGGCGGCCGCACACGTCGAGCCCTCCTGGAACTCCCCGAACTCCCAGGCGATGCCCCGGTCGGCGACGCGGTCGAGGTGCTCGCCCAGCTCGCGGTGGCTGGTGATCGTGCCGGGGCCGAAGCGGGGCATCGGCTCGGGGTCGAGGTGCAGCGCGCGCTGGGCCTCGCTCATGTTGGCGAGCAGGATCTTGCCGAGCGCGGTGGCGTGCGCCGCCTCGTGGTAGCCGAACCGCAGCGGCGGCAGCCGGGGGCACTGCGGGGAGTCGGCGGTCACCACCAGGACGATCTGGGACCCCCGGTGCACGGCGAAGTAGGCGGCCGTTCCCAGCTGCTGGTGCAGCCCGACGATCTCTGCGCGGATGTCGCGCGAGACGCCGATCTGCTGGTGCAGCGACACGCCGAGCTGGTGCAGCTTGTAGCCGAGCTCGAACCGCTTCTCCTCGCGGATGTGCACCAGGTAGTCGGTGTCCAGCAGCTCGCGGGCCAGCCGGTAGACCGTCGGCAGCGGCAGGCCGGTGTCGTCGGCGATCTCCTTGGCGGAGGCGCCGCCCCGCGCCGCGACGACCTCGAGGATCTGCAGCGTGCGGTGCACCGAGGTCATGTCGCCAGCCTAGGCGTGGGCGTTTCTCACCCGACGAGAGGCGGCTCTGGTCGTCGTACGGCACCCGTGGCACGATGCGCGCCCCGTCCCCCTTTGGAGGAGAGCCGCATGATCTTCATCTGCGTCAAGTGGAAGGTGAAGCCGGAGTACGCCGACCAGTGGGTCGAGCTGACCAAGGACTTCACCGCGTCGACCCGGGCCGAGGAGGGCAACCTGTTCTTCGAGTGGTCGCGCAGCGTCGACGACCCGAACCAGTACACGCTCATCGAGGCCTTCAAGGACGACGCCGCCGAGGCGCACGTGAGCGCCGACCACTTCAAGCAGGCGCAGGCGGATCTCCCGCAGTACGTCCAGGAGACCCCGCTGGTCCGCAACGTGCTGATGGAGGGCGACCACTGGGACAAGCTGGGCGAGTTCGAGGTCGGCTGATCCGTCTGCTGCAGCTCCCTTCGATCTGTCAGGGGGCGGGCGAGAGGACCCAGAGCACCTCGCAGGGGCGGGTCGCCGAGTGGTTGCGCCAGGTGTGCGGCGCCCGGCCGGGGAACGTCATCGCGTCTCCCGGGCCGAGGGTGACGGTCTCCTCCTCGAGCTGCACGTCGAGGCGGCCCCGGACCACGAACACGAACTCGGCGTCGCAGTCGAGGCTGTAGAGCTCCACCCCGCCGTGCCCGGCTCCCTCCAGCACGCTGTGGATCACCTCCAGCTGCTGCTGGGTCCCCGGGGTGAGCAGCGTCTCCTGCGCGCGGTCGGCGCCGAAGCTGATCGGCCGCCCCTCGCCCGCGCGCACGACCGCGGTCACGGGCGGGTCGAAGAGCGCACCCACCCGCAACCCGATCGCGTCGCACACCGCCACCAGCGAGGCGACCGAGGGCGAGGCGGCGTCGCGCTCGAGACGGCTGACGAACCCCTTGGTGAGACCCGCAGCCGCCGCCACCGCGTCGATCGTCATCTTCTGGGCCAGCCGGGCGGCGCGCAGCCGGGCGCCGATCCGCACGGGAGGCATCGGCCGCGGAGCCGGCGTGGTCCGCGACGCCGTCACGCCTGCAGCTCCACGGCGACCGCCCGCACCGGTGCCCCGTCCGCTGCCTGCAACGCGACCGGCAGGCACATCACGAAGGGGTCGGCCCAGTCGACCTGCTCGAGGTGCGAGAAGTTCTCGCCGATCACCCCGCCGGCGTTCGCGATCAGGTGGTGGACCGGGAAGCCCTCACCGGGGTGCTCGTCGTCCGGGGTCTCGTCCAGGTTGATGGCATCGATGCAGATGGTGCGCACGCCGAGGTCCAGCAGGCGGCGGCAGGCCTCGGCGTCCAGGAACGGGTTCGCGAAGTAGGCCGGCGTCCCGTAGTGCTCCGACCAGCCCGTGTGCAGCAGGACGACGACGCCCGGGGACAGCCGGTCGGCCACCGGCTCGACGTACTCCCAGGTGATCCGCCCACGGGCGCCTGCCGCCGTCGCGTCCACGACGACCGCCGGGCCGAGGAACCGCTCGAGCGGCACCTCGTCGATGCGTGGGGCGTCCTGCTCGAAGTGGTAGGGCGCGTCGACATGGGTACCCGTCTGCGACCCGATGTGCACCCGGAGCAGGTTGAACCCGTCCCGCTCGATGGTGCTGTGCACGGTGAGCTCGGGCTCCGGGTCGCCGGGGTAGACCACCGTCCCGGCGCCGACGGGGACGGACAGGTCGACCACTCGGGTGATCCTCATGGGCAACAACTATTGCATGGGGTGCAACAACCGCGCTAGCGTTCGGCCACTGCTCGACGGCCCGACGACGGAAGGCGCCAGATGAGCCACCAGCACGGTGAGGCACGGGAGCCGGGCGCGGCTGTGCAGCGGCCTCGGGCCACGGAGGTCGAGCAGCACGGCATCGACACGATCCCGCCCGAGCACCGGCACTCGCGGCCTCTCGACCTGTTCCGCATCCAGTTCGGAGGAGCCAACACCTTCGCCACGGTGATCCTCGGGACGTTCCCGATCCTGCTCGGTCTGTCGTTCTGGCAGGCGGCCGCGGCCACCGTCGTGGGCGTCCTGGTGGGCGGGCTGATCCTGGCGCCGATGGGGCTGTTCGGCCCGACGACGGGGACCAACAACGCGGTCAGCTCGGGCGCCCACTTCGGGGTGCGCGGCCGGGTCGTGGGCTCGTTCCTGTCGCTGCTCACCGCCATCGCGTTCTACTCGATCTCGGTGTGGGTCAGCGGCGACGCGTTCGTGGGCGCCCTGGTGCGACTCGTCGGCATCCGGGACTCGGACCTGCTGCGCGGCATCGTCTACGCGGTCATCGGCGGCGTCGTGATCGTGGTGGTCGTCTACGGCTACCTGTTCATGCTGCTCGTGAACAAGATCGTGGTGGTGGGCAACACCGTCCTCATCCTGCTCGGGATCGTCGCCTACGCGGGCGACTTCGACTTCGGATACGACCCGGGCGCCAGTGCCTACGCGCTCGGCTCGTTCTGGCCCACCTTCGTGCTCTCCGCGCTGATCGTGATGGGCAACCCGATCTCCTTCGGC
Organism: uncultured Nocardioidaceae bacterium; assembly: GCA_964237315.1. GTDB lineage: Bacteria > Actinomycetota > Actinomycetes > Propionibacteriales > Nocardioidaceae > Nocardioides_B. The sequence continues at coordinate 41,849 of CAXSHL010000021.1, read as the reverse complement.
GCCTTCCTCGGGGACTGGTCGCGCTACATCCCTGCGGGCACCGCACCCGTCCGGCTGCTGGGCGCCACCCTGGCGGCCCAGGCGGCGACGCTGGTGCCGTTCCTCTTCGGTGTCGCCACCGCGACGCTGGTGGCGGGCGAGTCGGACTACGTGGTGGCGCTGATCAACGCCTCGCCGCTCTGGTACGCCGTGCTGCTGATGGTGGTGGCATTCCTGGGTGGCCTCTCCACCGGCATCACCTCCCTCTACGGCACCGGCCTCGACTTCTCCTCGGTGTTCCCCCGGCTCTCGCGCGTGCAGGCCTCGCTGTTCATCGGTGCGCTGGCGTTCGTGTTCATCCTGGTCGGACGGCTCGCCTTCGACCTGATCTCCAGCGTCAACGCGTTCATCGGCGCGATCGTCATCTGCACCACGCCGTGGATGATCATCATGACGATCGGGTACGTCGTGCGCCGCGGCTACTACAGCGAGGTCGACCTGCAGGTGTTCATCCAGGGTCGGACCGGCGGACTCTACTGGTTCAGCAACGGGGTCAACTGGCGCGGCATGGTGGCCTGGATCCCTGCTGCCGTTGCCGGTCTGCTGTTCGCCAACTACCCGCCGCTGATCGAGGGACCGTTCCGCAACGTCGCCGACGGCATCGACCTCAGCGTGCTGGTCGCGATCGGCCTGGCGGCGGTCGTCTACGTCGTGATGCTGTTCGCGTTCCCCGAGCCGGCCTACGTCTTCGGCCCCGACGGCCCGAGGTGGGTGCCGTCCTCGGCCGCCTCGCCCGCGGGGATCGAGGACGACGACTCGGCGTCCGCGCACCGGGTCCGCAACCGTCGACCACGCGTGAGGGATGACGTCGATGTCTGAAGATCGAGCACCCGTCGGACCGGTGGATGGCACGGTGGTGCCGCGGTTCGCCGGGCCGGCCACCTTCGCCCGGCTGCCGCGCATCGACCAGGTGTCCGACGTCGACGTCTCCGTGGTCGGCGTCCCCTTCGACGCGGGTGTCTCCTACCGCCCGGGCGCCCGCTTCGGCCCCAGCCACGTGCGCGAGTCCTCGCGGCTGCTGCGCCCCTACAACCCCGCGGTCGACGTCGAGCCGTTCGCGAGCCAGCAGGTCGTCGATGCCGGCGACATCGTCGCCAACCCGTTCGACATCGAGGAGGCGATCGGCCAGATCGAGGCCGGCGCCCGGGACCTGCTCGAGCGGAGCCGGCGGCTGGTGACGATCGGCGGCGACCACACCATCGCCCTCCCCCTCCTTCGAGCGATGGCCGCGGTGCACGGTCCGGTGGCCGTCGTGCACTTCGACGCGCACCTGGACACCTGGGACACCTACTTCGGTGCGCCGTACACCCATGGCACGCCGTTCCGACGGGCCTCCGAGGAGGGGCTCGTCGACCGCTCGGGCTGCGTGCACGTCGGAACCCGCGGGCCGTTGTACTCCACACAGGACCTGGCCGACGACCGCGACCTCGGCTTCGCGGTCGTGGGCAGCGTCGAGATGGACGACCTGGGGGCTCGCGGCGTGCTGGAGCGGATCAAGGCTCGGGTCGGGGAGCGGCCGGTCTACCTGTCGGTGGACATCGACGTGCTCGACCCGGCGTTCGCGCCCGGCACCGGGACACCGGAGGCCGGCGGCCTCACCTCGCGTGAGCTGCTCGCCGTCCTGCGCGGGTTCGCCGACCTCGACCTGGTGGGCGCCGACGTGGTCGAGGTGGCGCCGGCCTACGACCATGCCGAGGTCACCGGGATCGCCGCCTCACATGTCGTCTACGAGATCCTGTCGGCCCTGGCACCGCGAGGGGAGCAGGGATGAGCACTGCCTCGACTGCGGAGGTGGAGGTGCTGGCCGCGGCTGCCGCCCTCGTCGACGCCTTCGGCGGACATCAGGTGGACGCCTACTTCGCGGCCTTCCGTCCCGACGCGACCTTCGTCTTCCACACCCATCCTCAGCCGCTGGGGTCCCGCGCGGACTACGAGCGGCTCTGGCGCACCTGGGAGGGCGACGGCTTCCGGGTGCTGGGGTGCGAGTCCACGGACCAGCACGTGCAGGTCCTCGGAGAGGTCGCTGTCTTCACGCACCGGGTGGCCACGCACGTCCGGCTCGGTGACGAGGAGGAGCACCTCGACGAGCGCGAGACCATCGTCTTCGTGCGCGAGGGGACCGGCTGGACCGCCGTGCACGAGCACCTGTCGCCGGTGCCGGCTCCCTGACGCACATCAGGTCCAGCTGCGGTGCGACCGGGCCTCCCAGTACTCGTGGGGGTCCTCGGCCAGCGTGCCCAGCTCCTCGATCACGTCGTCGGGCAGCGTGACGCCGGCCGAGGCCACGTTGCTGGCCACCTGCTCCGGGGTGACCGCGCCCGAGAGCACCCGGGTGGCCCACGGCTGGGCCAGCGCAGCGGCCATCGACAGCTGGTCGAGGCCGACGCCCAGGGCGACCGCCAGCTCCGAGGCGCGGCGTACACCGGGGCTGTCGTCCTGCGGCCCGGGCGCTAGCCGGCCGTTGGCGACGCTCTCCTTGACGAGCACGTCGACGCCTGCCGATGCGGCCTCGGCGAGGGCAGGCGCGACCGACGGCTCGAGGACGTTCCAGGTGCTCTGCACCGCGGTGAACAGCGGCTCGCCGTCCACCGCGACCTCCAGCGCCCGGCGTACGGCGTCCCCCTGCGCCGGCCCGGACGTGGTGACCCCGATCCGCACTCCCTCGGCGCGCAGACCGGCCAGGGCCCGGTGCAGCGCGGCGTCGGAGAGGGCGCCGGTCTCCAACGTGGCGGAGTGGATCTGGTAGACGGCCAGCCTCCGGCCGAGCAGCGACCTGGTCTCGGCGAGCTGCTGGGTGAAGGCAGCGAGCGAGTGGTCCTTGACCTCGTGCACGTCGGCGTCGAGTCGCCAGTCACCGACATAGCGGTAGCCCCACTTGGAGCCGATGACGACGTCGTCGGCGTCGGGCCCCGACCGGAGCCAGTGCGCGAGGAACTCCTCTGCGCGACCGTAGGAGCGTGCTGTGTCGACGTAGCGGACGCCTGCCGCGTAGGCCGCGTCGAGCACGGCACCGGTCCGGGCGCGCAGGTCGCTCACCGAGCGCCGGTCGCTCAGGTCCCGGTCCCGCCCCGCGGTGAGGTAGGCAGGTCGCCCGACGGCGGCCAGGCCGATACCGATGCGGCTGGCGTCCATCAGTCCTCGTCGCGCATGTCGGTCACCAGTGCGCGCACCTCGGCGGCGTCGGCGAGGGTGAGAGCCTCCGCGGCCACAGCTCTGCAGCGCCCGACGTCGAGCAGCCGCAGGGCCGCCTTCACCCGGGGTACGGCGGGAGGCGACACGCTCAGCTCGCGGACCCCCAGCCCCACCAGGACCGGGATCGCCTGCTCGTCTGAGCCGGCCTCGCCGCAGACGGCCACGTCGATCCGGCCTTGTGCTGCCCGGCACACCTGGTCGACCAGCCGGAGCACCCCGGGGTCGAGGGCGTCGAAGAGCGACGCGACAGCGCCGTTCCCGCGCTCGGCCGCGAGGGTGTACTGCGTCAGGTCGTTGGTGCCGATGCTGACGAAGTCGACGTGGGGCAGGAACGCCTCGATCTTGAGGGCGGCCGCGGGCACCTCGATCATCGTGCCGACGCGCAGGCCCTCGGGCAGCCCGTCGGGTCCGGCGGCCGCCAGCAGCACCTCGCGCACGGCCGCCATCTCCGCGGGCGTGGACACCATCGGGACCATGATGCTGGTCGGCCAGTGCCGCGCCGTGTGACACAGCGCGGCCAGCTGGTCGCGGAGCAGGTCGCGGTGGTCGAGGCTGAGTCGGATGCCGCGCTGCCCGAGGAACGGGTTGGCCTCCCGGGGCATCGGGAGGTAGGGCAGGGGCTTGTCGCCGCCGACGTCCAGGGTGCGCCAGGTGACCGGTCGGCCGCCCAGGGCCTCGGCGATCGCGTCGTAGACCCCCTGCTGCTCCTCGATGCCCGGTGGCGCGCTCCTGTCCAGGAAGAGGAACTCGGTGCGGACCAGGCCGGCGCCGTCCGCGCCGGCCGCTCGCGCGGCCTCGGCGTCGGCGATCGACCCGAGGTTGGCGGCCACCACGATGGTCGTGCCGTCACTGGCGACGGCCGGCTCCGCCGCGCGCTCCAGCTGGCGGGTGCGTAGCTCGGTCGCCTCGGACGCGCGTCGCCGGAACTCCTCCAGCAGCTCTGCGCCGGGGTCGACGTGCAGCTCGCCGTTGCCTCCGTCGAGGACCACCGTCGTGCCCTCCGGGACGTCCAGCACGTCCGGGCCGGCCGCCACGACGACCGGGATGTCGCGGGTCCGAGCCAGGATCGCGGCGTGCGAGGTCGGGCTGCCGCCGGCCAGGACCACTCCGGTCACCAGGTCGAGGTCCAGGCCGGCTGCGTCGGCGGGGGTCAGGTCCTGTGCGACCAGCACCCCCTCGGCGCGGAGCCGTGGCGCGGACGCTCCGGTCAGGGCCCGCAGCACCTGGTCGGCCACCGCGCGCACGTCGGCTGCTCGCTCCTGCAGGTAGGGGTCCGGGAGGGCCGCCCAGTCGCGCTCCACCTCGGACAGGGTCTCGGTCCACGCCGTGACCGCGCCCGTGCCGGAGTCGATGCGGGTGCGTACGTCGGTGAGCAGCTCGTCGTCGGTGAGCAGGGACAGGTGCGCGTCGAAGATGCCCGCCTGCTCCTCCCCCGCGTCCCGTGCCGTGTCGGCCCGCAGCTGCTCGAGCTCACGCCGTACGCCGGCCAGGGCGTCGCTCATCCGCTGCCACTCGTGGGCGGGGGCGCCCTGCGGCCGTGGGTCCACGTCGAGGGGAGCGGCGGTCAGCCGGCGGACCGGACCGATCGCGATCCCGGGTGCAGCCGGCAGCGGGCCGTGGGTCGGCGGTCCGCTCGTCGTCGGTCCGGCTGCGGCGCCCGTCGCAGGGCCGGTCGCGGTGCCAGTCGCGGTGCCGCTTGCGGGGCCGGACGCCTCGGGCCTCTCGACCGGAGCCTCGGTCTCCCCGAACCGGCTTCTTGCGAGGGCTTGCAGGAGCTGCACCGCCTCACGGGCCTGCGGTCCGGAGGCCCGGACCTCGACCTCGTGCCCCTGCAGCGCGCCCAGCGTGGCGACCCGGCTCAGGCTCGCACCGGGCACCGGGCGGCCGTCGGTGGTGAGGTTGCGGAGCTCGACGGACGCGTCGAGGGCCCGGACCTCACTGACCAGCCTGGCGGCCGGGCGGGCGTGCAGACCGTGCGGGTTCTCGACCGTGAAGACCCCGACCTCCTCCGCGGCAGCAGGGTCGGACGCCGGCGCGTCGCCGTCCTCACGCGCCGACAGCTGCTCGGACTTGGCGATCAGGGCGTCACGGGCCTCGGCGGCGACCTCGGCCCGGTCGGCTCCTCCGGCTGCCGCGACGGCTGCGACGACGAGGCCCTCGACGAGCGGCGCCGGCGAGAGGAGGACCCGGTCACGGAGCGTGGGGTCCGCGACGAGGTCGAGCGCCAGCTCCGCGCTGAGCACGGCACTGCCGAGATCCATCAGGACGACGACGCCGCCTGCTCCGTCCGCCCGCTCGAGCGCCTCCGCGATGGCGACCGCGTCGGTGCCGAACGTGGTCTCGTCCAGTCCGGCGGCGACCTCGATCCTCAGGTCGCCTCCCTGGAGCATCTCGGCCGCCAGCGCGACCGCGGACCGCGCGAGCGAGCGGCTGTGGGAGACGACGACCAGCCCCACTCCGTGCCGGTCGGCCGGCTCCTCGGTCGGGTCGTCGGTCGGCTGGTCGGCAGGCTCGTCGGTCGGCTTGTCGGCGGGCTGGTCGGTCGGTGGCCGGTCTGACACGGTGCCGCTGCTCAGAACGGCGACCGGGTCGCCGCTTCGAGGAGGAGTGCCACGGTGGTCGCGCCCGGATCCTGGTGGCCCGCGCTGCGATCCCCGAGATAGCTGGCCCGACCCTTGCGGGCGACCATCGGCGTGGTCGCGTCCCGACCCGCGACGGCGGCGTCCCGGGCGGCCTCGAGTGCGGCAGCCAGCGTCTCGTCCTTCTCGAGCGCGGCGTCCAGAGCGTCGACGGCCGGCGCGAGGGCGTCGTACAGCGTCTTGTCGCCCGGCTGCGCCTTGCCACGGTCCACGATGCCCCCGAGACCGGCCCGCAGTGCGGCGGCGAGGTCGGTCGCCGAGACGGTCTCGCTCTCCCCGAGCGAGGTGCTCATCCGCAGGAAGAAGGTCCCGAACAGCGGTCCGCTGGCACCGCCCACCTTGGACACGAGAGTCATGGCGACCTTCTTCAGGAGCGCCCCCGGTGTCGCCGGCGAGCTCTCGTCGAGCGCCGCCACGGCGGCCTTCATGCCGCGGTCCATGTTGGACCCGTGGTCGGCGTCACCGATCGCCGCGTCGAGCTCGGTGAGGTGGTCGCGGTTCTCCGCGACCAGCTCGGCGAACCGACGTACCCACTGGTCGAGGACCGCTGTGGACACCTGCGCGTCCATGCCTCATCTCCCCCAGCGCAGGCCCGGGGTGCTGACCGGGGCGTCCCACAGCGAGAGCAGCTCGTCGTCGACCTTCAGGAGCGTGATCGAGGCGCCTGCCATGTCGAGGGAGGTGATGTAGTTGCCCACCAGCGAGCGGGCGATCGGGATGCTGTGGCCGCTGAGGATGCGGTGCACCTCGTTGTAGAGCACGTACAGCTCGATCAGCGGTGTGCCACCGAGCCCGTTGACGAACGCGAGGACGGGGTCGCCGGAGCTGAACGGGAGGTCCGAGAGGATGGGCTCGAGCAGCATCTCGGCGATCTCGCTCGCGGGCGCGAGTGGCCGCCGCTCTCGGCCGGGCTCACCATGGATCCCGACCCCGAGCTCCATCTCGCCCTCGCCGAGCTCGAAGGTCGGCTTGCCGACGGCCGGCACGGTGCAGGAGGTGAGGGCCGCACCCATGCTGCGTGCGTTGCCGTTCACGCGGCGGGCGATCTCCGCGACCGCGTCGAGGTCGCGGCCCTCCTCGGCTGCCGCTCCGGCGATCTTCTCCAGCAGCACCGTGGCACCGACCCCGCGCCGCCCCGCGGTGTAGGTGCTGTCCTCGACCGCGACGTCGTCGTTGGTCACCACCGACACGACGCGTGCGCCGGACTCCGCGGCTGCCAGCTCCGCGGCCATCTCGAAGTTCATGACGTCGCCGGTGTAGTTCTTCACGACGTGCAGGACACCCGCACCTCCGTCGACCAGCGTGGTGGCGGCCTGCATCTGGTCGGGCACCGGCGAGGTGAACATCTCCCCGGCACAGGCGGCGTCGAGCATCCCGAAGCCGACGAACCCACCGTGCAACGGCTCGTGTCCCGACCCGCCCCCGGAGACGATGCCGACCTTGCCCTGCTTGGGGGCGTCGCCGCGGTAGATGATCTTCTGCTCGTGGTCCACCTTCAGCTCGGGATGGGCCGCCTCCACCCCACGCAGTGCCTCGACGACGACATCATTGGGGTCGTTGATCAGCTTCTTCATGACAGTCCCTTCCGGGGTTCGGTTCGGCCGGGTTCACGGGCGGCCCGGCAGTGGGCACGGCGCCGGCGGTGCGAGCGTCACGGACGAAGGTACTCGTGACAGCCCCCCGTGGTCAGTGCGCCCGCTCGGCCACCGGTTGCACCCTGGGGCGCTGCCCTGCTTGGGTGAGTGCCGTGCCAGCCCTCGAACGGTCCACCGTGTCCACCGACCGCCTCGAGACCAGCGTCTGGCACAGCGGACCCGAGGACGGCGTGCCCCTCCTGCTGGTGCACGGCAACCTCTGCTCCGGCGGCTGGTGGACGTACGTCGCGGAGGCGCTGCCCGACGACGTGCGCGTCATCGCACCGGACCTGCGCGGGTTCGGCCGCACCGAGGCGAGACCGATCGACGCCACCCGAGGCCTCGGCGACATGGTCGACGACCTGCGGTCACTACTGGAGGCGCTCGGCCTTGCCGACGCCGGGTCGGTGAATGCTGCCGGGTGGTCGATGGGGGCCGGGGTCCTGATGCAGTACCTCCTCACCCACCGCGACGACCTCGCGTCGGTGACACTGGTCGCGCCGTTGTCGCCGTACGGCTTCGGCGGCACGAAGGGAGTCGACGGCGTGCCCTGCTTCGAGGACTTCGCCGCGACCGGCGCCGGCGGCGCGGCTCCCGGGTTCGTCCAGCGGCTCGCGGACGGTGACCGGACCGAGGACGATCCGCAGACGAGTCCGCAGGTGATCATGAGGCAGTTCTTCGGGCCGCGGGACAACGGCAATGCCGTGGACCAGGACTTCCTGCTCGAGGAGATGCTCCTGACCCGGACCGGTGAGGACTTCTACCCCGGCGACGGGGCGTCGTCGCCGAACTGGCCGACGCTCGCGCCCGGTGACCGGGGCGTGCTGAACTCCATGTCACCCAAGCACTACAACGCCTCCGGCATCGTCGACCTGGCCCGCAAGCCACCTGTCACCTGGGTCCGCGCCGGTCGGGACCAGGTGGTCAGCGACACCTCGATGTTCGACCTGGCCTACCTCGGCCAGCTCGGCGCGGTGCCAGGATGGCCGGGTGCGCGCGTGCTGCCCGCGCAGCCCATGGACCAGCAGACGCGCGCGGTGCTCGACACCTACCGGGCCCGCGGTGGCGAAGCCGTGGAGATCGGCCTCGAGGACGCCGCCCACGGGCTCCCGGTCGAGGTGCCCGGAAAGGTGGCCGAGGCGATCGCTGATCGGCTCGTGCGCTGACCGGCGGGTGGCGACCGGCCCGGACGGGCCTGGACCCGGGGCACGAGCCACGGAGGTAGCCTCCGTCCCACACGGTGCACGAGGTGAGACGTGCACACAGTCACGCAGTGAGGAGGGGCCCGATGACCAGCTCTGCTGAGGACTACCTGGACCTGGACAGCCTGTTGAGTCCTGACGAGCTGGCCACCCGGGACCGGGTCCGGGAGTTCGTGACCGAGCGGATCAGGCCGCACATCGCGGACTGGTACGACGCGGCCTACTTCCCCGTGGAGCTCGTCAAGGAGATGGGTGAGCTCGGGGTGCTCGGCATGCACCTGGACGGCTACGGCTGCCCCGGGCGCAGTGCCGTGGAGTACGGCCTGGCGGCGATGGAGCTCGAGGCAGGCGACTCGGGGCTCCGGACCTTCGTGAGCGTCCAGGGCTCGCTCGCCATGACCGCCATCCACCGGTTCGGATCCGAGGAGCAGAAGGAGCGCTGGCTCCCGGGTATGGCGCGAGGCGAGCTCATCGGCTGCTTCGGTCTCACCGAGCCGAACGCCGGCAGCGATCCTGCGCACATGGAGACCGTCGCCACCAGGAGCGGCGACGGGTGGGTGCTCAACGGGGCCAAGCGCTGGATCGGCCTGGCGTCCATCGCGGACGTGGCGGTCATCTGGGCGAGGGCCGACGACGGCATCCGCGGGTTCCTGGTGCCGACGTCCACCGAGGGCTTCACGGCGACCCCGATCACCGGCAAGCTGTCGATGCGCGCGTCCATCCAGTGCGACATCACCCTGGACGACGTCAGGCTGCCGGCGGACGCCGTGCTCGGGGACGTGACCGGGCTCAAGGGTCCGTTCGCGTGCCTGAACGAGGCGCGTTACGGGATCATGTGGGGTGCCATGGGAGCCGCCCGGGACGCCTACGAGGCGGCCCGCAGCTACGCCTTGGAGCGGCACCAGTTCGAGAGGCCGATCGCCTCGTTCCAGCTCACCCAGCAGAAGCTCGTCGACATGGTCCTCGAGATCCAGAAGGGCGTCCTCGTCGCCCTGCACACCGGCCGCCTCAAGGACGCCGGGACGCTGCGGCCCGAGCAGATCTCGTTCGGCAAGCTCAACAACGTCCGGGAGGCCATCGCGATCTGCCGTGAGGCGCGGACCGTCCTCGGGGGCAACGGCATCACCCTCGACCACTCGCCCCTGAGACACGCGAACAACCTGGAGAGCGTGCGGACCTACGAGGGGACCGACGAGGTGCACACCCTCATCATGGGCCGGGTCATCACCGGTATCCCCGCCTTCGAGTGACGGTCACGTGGTCCTCGACGGTGGTGGCATACGCGCGCACCGGCGGCAGCGGGCCCGCGTAGCGCTCGACCCTCCAGCTCCGCTGGGCGCCGACCTCACATGTCGTCGGCGAAGCCGTTCGTGTGCGTCCGACCGCCGAGGACCACTGCGGCGATCACGGCTGCGACCAGGGCTGCGATCCCGCAGACCAGGAAGCCGATGGAGTAGGCGTTCGACAGCGCATGGAAGGCGACGTCCTTCAGGGGGTTGAACGGGACCACCTTGCCGTCGGGCAGGGTCAGGGTCCCGGGCACGCCGTTGGCGCCCAGCGGTCCCGAGTTCACCGCGTGCACGGCGCCCTCGACCGCAGGACGCTCGGCCGCCGGGGCCTTCGCCGGGGACTCGTTGAACGCCTGCAGCGCTGCCGCCAGCTTCGGGGAGGCCGCCACCTTGGCGGAGATCTCGTTGGCCGCGCGGCTGAGCGCGATGGCTCCGATCACGGCCGGCCCGAGGGTCAGCCCGAAGTCGCGCAGCATGCTCGTGGCACCGCTCGCCATCCCGGCCTTGTCGGTGGGCACGCTGTTCACCGCGACGACGGTGATGGAGGTGACCGCGAGCTTGAACCCGGCTCCGACGATCAGCAGGGGCACGGCGATGAGGGCGATCGACAGGTTGGTCGCCGGGGTGGCCGCCAACCACAGGTCACCGATCCCGATGAGCGACATGCCGCCCGCCAGGGTCCAGCCCGGGTTGTGCTTCTCGAGCATCCGGGCGCTGACCGGGAAGAGCACGACACCCATGATGTTCAGGGCGACGAACCCGATGGCTGTCTTCAGCGGGGAGTTGCCCTGGATGACGGAGAGCCGGATGCTGGTGGAGTAGGCCGTGCCGAGGTAGGCGAACATCCCGATCACGGTGACCACGGCAGTGCCGACGAACATCCGGTTGCTGAAGAGGTCCAGCTGGAGCAGGGGAGCCGCGGAGCGACGCTCGACGAGGACGAAGACCACGAAGAAGACGGCGGCGAGGACGAAGGAGCCGATGACCGTGGCACTGCCGTAGCCGTCCTCTGAGCCCTGGATGACGCCGAACAGCAGGGCGAACAGTGCGACGGCGACGGTGATCTGTCCGGGCCAGTCGAGCGAGCGACCGTACGGCGCGGACGAGTTCGTGGCCAGCAGCAGGGTGATGGCCGTGCTGACCAGACCCAGCACCGCCACGGCGAGGAACGCCCAGCGCCAGCTGGCGTCCGGTCCCCCGGAGTGCGACACACGGGCCAGCGCGCCCCCGATGAGAGGGGAGACGAACCCGGCGCCGGTGAGAGCGGCAGCCCAGACCGAGATCGCCCGCGAACGCTCCCGGACGTTGTGGGTGCCGGCCGCCAGCATCGCGATGGTCGTCGGGAAGATGGCTGCTGCCCCCAGACCGGCGAGGGCCTGGCCGGCGAACAGCGTCGCGATCCGGATGCCGTGGCCCGAGCCGGGGCCGGGGGTGAAGAAGGCGAGCAGCGCGCCGAGCGTCATCAGCAGCGACCCGATGGCGAGCAGGCGCTTGCGCCCGAACAGGTCGCCGACGACACCGAACGTCAGCTCGAACAGCGTGATCGGCACCAGGAAGGCGTCCGAGATCCAGGTCAGCTGGGTGGACGTGGTGCCGAGGTCCATCTGGAACAGGCCGTTCAGCGCCGCAGGGGTCGAGACGCCGATCTGGGCGAGCGCCACGGCGACCGCGGAGGCGGCGAGGGTCCCGGCGGTCAGGTGGTGGCGGCTGCCGGCGGTCTCCGCGCGAGTGTCGAGTGAGTTGGTCATGGCTCGGTAGCCAACCACAGGACGGCTGCGATGTACAGGTTTCCTGATGATTATTTCAGCGCCACACTAGGATCTCGCCGGTGCCAGTCAGCCCGCGCGCCGGCTGAGCGCCTCACGGCAGGACAGCATCGCCTCGCGCAGGGTCGTCGCCTCGTCGACGGACAGCCCGGACAGCATCTCGGTCTCCAGGTCGGCGACGGGTTGGCGGTAGTCCTCGAGGAGGGCCCGGCCGCCCTCGGTCAGGGACAGCACCAGGCGACGTCGGTCGGCGGGGTCCTGGTGGCGGTCGATCAGCTCCCGGGACCGCAGCGAGCTGACCATGTCGGCCATGCTCTGGGCGGTCACGAACGAGTTGCGGGCGAGGTGCGCCGAGGTGAGGTTCGGATGCCGTTCGAGCACGGTCAGAGCGGTGTACTGCAACGCCGTGAGGCCGGCGGGCCGCACCAGCTCGTCGAGCCTGGCCCGCACCGCGAGCTCCACCTGCTTCATCAGGTAGAGCAGGCTCGGAGGCGCACCGGCCTCGGGCGCCGCCGCCCCTCGAGCGGTCCCGCCCGGTGCTGCCTCAGCCGGCTCGGTCATCCAGGTCAGTCCTGCGCCTGCCGGAGCCCGAGCAGCCCGGCGGCGTTGTCCCGCAGGATCCCGGTCCAGTGCTTCGGGTCGATGCCGAGCTGCTCGAAGTCCTCGATCCAGCGCTCCGGACTGATCAGCGGGTAGTCGCTGCCGAACAGCACCTTGGACGCCAGCATGCCGCCCGCGGCCCGCACCAGCTCGGGCGGGAAGTACTTCGGCCGCCAGCCCGACAGGTCGATGAAGACGTTGGCCTTGTGGGTCGCCATCGAGATCGCCTCTGCCTGCCACGGCACCGAGGGGTGCGCCAGGATGACCGTCAGACCGGGGAAGTCGGCCGCGACGTCGTCGAGCAGGATCGGGTTGGAGTAGCGCAGCTTGATCCCCCGTCCGCCGGGCAGGCCGGCGCCGATGCCGTTCTGGCCGGTGTGGAACAGGGCCGGGACGCCGAGCTCCTCGATCGCCGCCCACAGCGGCCGGTACGCCGGCTCGTCGGGCGAGAAGCCCTGCAGGCTGGGGTGGAACTTGAAACCGCGGACGCCGTGCTCCGTGACCAGTCGCCGCGCCCGTCGTACCGCCTCGTCGCCCTGGTGGGGGTCCACGGAGCCGAAGGGGATGAGCACGTCCGCGTGCTCGGCGACCTGCGTCGCGATGTCCTCGCTGGACAGGGCCGGATGCCCGGTGTTGGTGGTCGCGTCCACGGTGAACACGACGGCCGCCATGCCCGCACCGCGGTAGCGCTCGGCCAGGTCACCGACCGTGGGGGTCCGGTTGTCCGAGCCCCGGAAGTAGGCCGCCGACGCGTCCATCAGCTCCTGGTCCAGCGAGAGGTGCCCGTGGTCGTCCTGCTCCACGTGCACGTGTACGTCGATCGCGCGCACGGACCCGAGGTCGATGCGGGGGACATAGGCGGTCACGACTGCATCTCCTTGGGGTTCAGGTCCTTGAGGCGGGACTTGACCAGCTTGCCCGACGCGTTGTGGGGCAGCTCGGAGACGAACACCACGGACCTCGGGATCTTGTAGCGGGCCAGCCGGCCCTCGAGATGGGCGACCAGGTCGGCCTCGGTGAGCGACGCGCCGTCCCGCAGCGTCACCACGGCCCGGCCGACCTCTCCCCACCGCTGGTCCGGCACGCCGATGACGGCGCACTCCGCGACCGCGGGATGGGAGTGGATCGCCTGCTCGACCTCCGCGGGGTAGACGTTCTCCCCGCCCGAGATGTACATGTCCTTGAGCCGGTCCACGATCGTGAGGTAGCCCTCGTCGTCGACGACCGCGATGTCCCCGGTGTGCAGCCAGCCGTCCACGAACGCGTCGGCGGTGGCGGCGGGGTTCTGCCAGTAGCCGGCCGTCACGTTGGGTCCCTGCACCTGCACCTCTCCCGGCTCGCCCACCGCGACCGGGTCGAGCGTCGGCGTGACGACGCGGACGTCGGTGAAGAAGCACGCGGTCCCGGCCGACCCGAGCTTGCGGCTGCCGTCGGCTGCCCGCAGCATGGTCGCCCCAGGTGAGGACTCGGTGAGGCCGTAGCCCTGGGTGATCATCAGCCCCCGGTCCAGCCAGGTGCGCAGCAGCGACTCGGGGATCGGCGCACCGCCGCTCAGGGCGCTGCGCAGGGTGCTGAGGTCCGCCTCGGCGAACCTGCGCGTCGAGGCGAGCGCGAGGTACATCGTGGTGACGCCGAACAGCAGGGTCACCCCCTCCCGCTCGATGAGGTCGATGGCCCGGTCCGGGTCGAAGCGGGCCTCGATCAGGGCGGTGCCGCCCTTGAGGACGGTCGGGAACAGCACCTGGTTGAGGGCTGCGGTGTGGAACAGCGGAGCCGTCACCAGCGCGACCTCGTCGCTGCCGAGGTCGATGTCGACCATCAGGTTGAAGACGTTCCAGGCGATGTTGGCGTGGCTGAGCTGGACGCCCTTCGGGCGACCGCTGGTGCCGGACGTGTACTGGATCATGAACAGGTCCTCGAGGGCGACCGGCTCGTCGAGGGACACTCCGTCCGGGCCGTGCAGCGCGTCCAGGGTCCCTGCGTCCTCCTCGCCGGTGCCGGTGTCCCCGGCGGTCCGGATCCGCACCCGGTCCAGGTCCAGGGCGGCGACCTCCGGCGACTCGACGCCGGACTCGAAGCCGGAGGTCCAGATCAGCAGCCGGGCGCCGCTGTCGACGAGCACGTGGCGCAGCTCGGGTGGAGCCAGCCGGGTGTTGACGGGCAGGAAGACGGCGCCGAGCTTGGCGACCGCGAACATCGTCTCGACGAGCTCGACGGAGTTCAGGCCGAGGAACGCCACCCGGTCGCCGCGGGTCACGCCGCGCGTGCGCAGGCCGAGTGCGAGACGGGTCGAGCGGTGCTCCAGCTCGGCGTACGTCGTCACCCGGCCGTCCTGCACGAGCGCCGCCTTGTGCGGAGTCATCCTGGCCCGGCGGGCGGGCCACGAGCCCAAGCCCTGGTCCCTCATCGCGATTCCTCCGACTGCTTCTCGAGAGCCTGCGGCTCGGTGCTCTGGGCGTCCAGGCCCAATCTCTGCTTTGTGGCCAGCAGCTCGAGCAGCGCCTGGTCGCGGACCGCCATCACGGCCTCCTCCCGGCCGCCCAGCTCGTCGCGGACACCGGCCACCAGCGTGGCGACCAGCTCGGGTGTCAGCTCGGGGGTGCCGAGGTCGGCCCACCAGTCGACCATCGGCGGGCCGAGGTGCTCCAGCACGTGCTCGAGGCCGCCCGGACCACCGGAGAGGTGCTGGGTGGCGAACGGCCCGAGCAGGGCCCACCGCAGCCCCGGGCCCGAGGAGATCGCCAGGTCGAGGTCGGACACGGACACGACGCCCTCTCCCACCAGGTGGTAGGCCTCTCGCCACAGGGCGGCCTGCAGCCGGTTGGCCACGTGCCCGGGCAGCTCGCGGCGCAGCCGGATGGGTTGCTTGCCGAGGTGCCGCATCACCGCCATCGCCGAGTCGACCGCCTCCGGCGACGTCTGCTCACCACCGACGACCTCGACCAGCGGCACGAGGTGCGGCGGGTTGAACGGATGGGTCACCAGCACCCGCTCGGGATGCCGACAGCCGCCTTGGAACTGGCTCGGGGTCAGCCCCGAGGAGCTGCTGGCCAGCAGCACGTCGGGAGCCGCGGCGGCGTCCAGGGTCGCGAACAGCTCGCGCTTGACCTCCAGCCGCTCCGGCCCGCCCTCGAGGACCAGGTCCGCTCCGCTGACCGCCTCCGCCGGGTCGCTGACGAACCGGACCCGCTCGTCCTCGACGCTCACCCCGAGCTCGTCGAGGCGGGCTCGAACCGTGTCGCGCAGCCGCTGCTCGGCGCCGGGCGCCGGGTCGGTGGCGACCACGTCGAGGCCGCGGGCGAGCACCAGGGCCGCCCAGCTGGCCCCGATGGATCCGGCACCGACGACCGCCACGGTGCGGATGTCCTCCGGCGCTCTCATGCGGTGACTCCGTCGTCTCGACGCTTCTGCTGCCGCTCCTGGGCGAGCTCCACGAACGGGTCGAGGGACGTGGGCACCGCGAGGGCGTCCCGGCTGGCCACGTCCTCGAGGGCCGAGCCCTGCAGGATCCGCTTCACCGGCAGCTCGAGCTTCTTGCCGGTCAGGTTCCGGGGCACCGCCGGGACCGCACGGACGGCGTCCGGGACGTGCCGCGGGGAGAGGGCCGTGCGCAGCTCACGACGGATGCGGACCACCAGGTCGTCGTCCAGCGTGACCCCGTCGCGCAGCGTCACGAAGAGCAGCAGCTCGCCGTTGCCGCCGGCCGGGTCCTCGAGGTGCACCACCACGCTGTCCGTCACCTCGTCGAGCTCCTCGACGACGCGGTAGAACTCGGCCGTGCCCAGCCGCACGCCACCGCGGTTCAGGGTCGCGTCGGAACGACCGGTCACCACGCAGCTGCCGTCGGGCTCGAAGACGATCCAGTCGCCGTGCCGCCATACGCCCGGGAAGTGGTCGAAGTACGCCGCCCGCAGCCGCTTCCCGTCGTCGTCGCCCCAGAAGCCGACGGGCATCGAGGGCATCGGGGAGGTGAGCACCAGCTCACCTGGCTCGCCGAGCACCTCCTTGCCGTTCTCGTCGAACGCGTGCACGTCGACAGCGAGCGCGCGGCCGGAGATCCTGCCGGCGAGCACCGGCAGCAGCGGGTTGTTCTGCACCAAGCCGGAGCAGACGTCGGTGCCACCGCTGCCCACGTTGAGCAGGACCTGGTGCCCGAGCTGCTCGAGGATCCAGGCGTAGCCCTCCGGTGGGAGGGGCGAGCCGGCCGAGCCGACCACCCGGATCGACAGGTCGTAGCCCTGGCGCAGGTCGATCCCGGCGGCTCGGCAGGCCATCACGAAGCCCGGGCTCGCGCCCATCAGCGTCGCGCCCGTCTCCTCCGCGAGCCGCCACTGCCAGGTCAGGTCGGGGTACGCCGGGTCGCCGTCGACCATCACGATCGAGCAGCCGACGAGCAGCGAGGACACCAGCGCGTTCCACATCATCCAGGCGGTGGTGCTGAACCACAGCATCCGGTCCTCGGGTCCGAGGTCCCAGGAGAGGGCGTGGTTCTTCAGGTGCTCCAAGAGGATCCCGCCGTGACCGTGCACGATGGCCTTGGGCTGGCCCGTCGTACCGGAGGAGAACAGCACGACCAGCGGATGGTCGAAGGGGACCGGCTCGAACGCGAGGACGGGGTCCTGGACGGCTGCGAGCAGCTCCGGCCACGACTCGGCGCCCGGGACCCGCCAGTCGCCGTACTCGATGTCCACGACGTGGGCGACGCCCGGCAGGGCGGCCCGGATCTCGCTGACCTGCTCGGCGCGGTCGACGTCCTTCTTCCCGTAGCGGTAGCCGCCGGCCACCAGCAGCACGGTGGGCTCGATCTGGGCGAACCGGTCGACCACCGAGCGGGTGCCGAACTCGGTGGCGCAGCTCGCCCAGGTGGCCCCGAGGCTCGCCGTCGCCAGGAACGCGACGAGCGCCTCGGGCACGTTGGGCACGTAGCCGGCGACCCGGTCCCCCGGGCCGACGCCCATCCCGGCCAGCACGGTGCGAGCCCGCGCGACCTGGTCACGCAGGTCGGCGAAGGTCAGGTCGACGTCCGCACGGGTCTGCGACCGGCCGAGGACGGCGACGCGGTCCGTGTCGTCGGGGCCGCCCAGCGCGTGCTCGGCGTAGTTGAGCAGCGCGCCCGGGAACCACTCGGCGCCGGGCATCTCACGGCTGCCGAGGACCTGGGCGTACGGCGCGTGGGCGACCACGCCGAAGTAGTCCCACACCGCCGACCAGAACCCGGCGAGGTCGTCGACCGACCAGCGCCACAGCTCCTCGTGCGTGGTCATCCGCAGCCCACGGTGCTCGGCCAGCCAGGACAGGAAGGCACCGACCTTGCTGCGCTCCAGCACGTCGGCGGGCGGCGTCGACAGGACCTGACCGACCGTGAGGCCCGCTGCTGCCTCGTCGCCGGGAGTCAGCGCGCTCACCGGTCCGTGACCTTCGAGCCGCGGCCCTCGAGGAACTCGTGCATCCGGAGCTTGGCGTCGTCGGTGCCCTGGGCGATGGCGGCCATCAGGGACTCCATCAGGTAGCCCTCGCGCGGGTTCGCCTCGGCGATCCGCGGAAGCGCCTGGATCACCGCGAAGTTGGTCTGTGGCGCGTTGCCGGCGATCCGCTCCGCCAGCTCCAGCGCCCTCTCCAGCCCGGAGCCGTCCTCGACGACGTACTGGCTGAGCCCGACCGCCGCGCCCTCCTCGGCGTCGAGGCGCCGGCCGGTGAGCATCAGGTCGATCATCCGGGCCACGCCGATCAACCGCGGCACCCGCACCGATGCGCCCCCACCCACGAAGAGTCCCCGCTGACCTTCAGGAAGGGCGTAGAAGGTGGACCGCTCGGCCACCCGGATGTGCGCCGCCGCGGCCAGCTCGAGCCCGCCTCCCACGACCGCGCCCTTGAGCGCCGCCAGCACCGGGACGGTCCCGCTCTCGATCAGCTCGAACACCCGGTGCCACATGCGGGAGTGCAGGACGCCGGACAGCGTGTCGCGCGAGCCCATCTCCGCGAGGTCCAGACCCGCCGAGAAGTGGTCGCCGTCCGCCGCGATCACCACCGCGCGCACCTCCGGCTCGAGGTTGGTGAAGAAGCGCTCCATGCCGAGGATGGTCTCGTCGCTCAGCGCGTTGCGCTTCTCCGGACGGGCCAGCGTCAGCACGGCCACGGCACCGCGTCGCTCCGCGCGTAGGGTGGTCGGCAGCTGCACGGGGTCGGACATGGGCAGTGATGCGGGGCTCTCGGTCACAGACGGCCTCCGGGGGACGGGTCGCGGCTACGCGGGACATAATCAACAGGTTTCCTGATGAATTATGGACCCACAACCCCGTCGAGATCAAGAGCCCGCAGGCGACTCTTCCTGCTGCTGCGACTGCTTCTGCCACTGGCGCAGCCAGGCACGTCCGTAGTCGTTGCCGTGCGGCGTCCGCATCACCGTGTGGATGTGGAACGGCTGCGGGGTGTGGTAGTCGAGGAAGACGCCGCAGTGGTGGTCGAGCTCGACCACGATCACCGGTGACTGGATGCGGAGGTAGAACACGTCGCCGGGCTGGTGGCCGCCGATCCAGGAGAACCAGGTCTCGTCCAGGTGGTCCACGACCTCGCGGAGGCGTGCGGCCCGCGGACCGGCCGGGAGCAGGGTGAGGTAGTCGGTGACCAGCGCGACGACGAGCTCGCGGGCCTTCTCGGAGAGGTCCTGCACGCGGATCCCCTCGAAGGGGATCACCCGGTTGTCCTGGAACGCGCCGGCGAGGTGCCGCTCGTCGCCGGGGTGCACCCGTCCGGGCGGCATCGCCGGGTCGACCAGCTGCTCGTACGTCGTCGCGGCCGCTCGCTGCTCAGGGGTCAGGGCGGCCATCAGGTCGGTGGCGATGCCGATCCGGGTGCTGAACGACTCTCCGCGGCCCGCGTGCGGGCCCTCGTCGATCTCGTTCGGCTCGGCGCCGAGGAACACCGGTCCGATCGTCATCCGACCGTCGAGGACCAGGCAGTTCACCGCGGCGTGGTGGCCGAACAGCTGCCACCCCCAGGGCTCGACGGGGTCCGGGACGCCGTACAGGGCGATGTTGTAGGAGAACTCGTTGAGGATCGACTCCAGTCCGACGACCTCGCCGAGGAACCCGTTGATCAGCATCATCTGGTGCACCAGCCGGTAGCCCTCCGGGCTCAGCGACGCCTCCACCAGCCCCAGCGCCGCCTGCTGTACGGCGGCCGGCTGGAACTCCAGGCGCAGACCGGTGTCGAACTGCATGAACTCCGGGTTCGCCCAGGTCTGCCACTCCACCGCGTCCACCTCGTGGCACAGCTTCGCCTGCGCGCCCTCGTCGACGAGGCCGAGGAGCCGCTCGGCAGCAGCCACCATCTCCCCCACCGGCGCCTCCTCACCGGGCTGGGCCGGCTCGAACGGATGCAGCCCCTCACGCACGGTGCCGTCCTCGGTGACGCCCACGAAGTCGTTGAGGTACAACGGCGTCCAGCCCTTGATCAGCTCGCCGGTGAACCCGTCGCCCCTGGCCGCCTCCCGGTAGGCGTAGGCGTCCAGGCCCTTGACCGACGTGATCCGCGGATCGTCGGGGGCGAACAGGTAGCGACGGAACTCAGCGGTCATCGGACGGCTCCTTGCCGGTCATCGGGATGCCAGTGGTCATCAGGCTGGTGGTGGTCATCGGGCTGGTGGGCGGGCCTGGCATCGGTGTGCCGGACGACGGCGGCGCGGACCCGGCCCTCGTCGCCGCTCGCGATGGCCTCGACCAGCTCGACGTGCACGTCCAGCCGCTCGGCGCGGTAGGCCTCCACCGACGAGGTCGCCGCCTCGTCGTCGAGGGGCCGTGCGGAGGACGAGGAGAGGTGGCCGAGGGTCCCGACGTAGACCCCGCGCGCCATCGCGTTCGGGCAGATGCCGGCGATCCGCTCGTGCAGCGCCCAGTTGGCGTGCATGAACGCGTTCCAGTCCGCTGCGTGCCTCATCGCATCCACCAGGCGCCGCAGGTCCGCGACGTCCGCCGCGCTCCGGCACCTGGCAGCGCCCAGGTCGATCAACGACTCCAGGTGGTCGCGCAGCTC
>CAXSHL010000021.1:0-21447 GCA_964237315.1 uncultured Nocardioidaceae bacterium | reverse complement strand
CCTGGTCGATCGCGTCGAGCACGGCCGTGGGCTCCTCGACCACCGACAGCAGCGTGTGCCGAAGCCGGACCACCGGGCCGGCCTCGGCCACGAACAGCCCGCCGCCGCGCCCGGGGCGGATCTCCAGCACCCCGCGCTCCCGCAGCAGCCGGACCGCCTCGCTGACCGTCGCCTTGGCGAACCCCGTCTCCGCACGCAGGTCCTGGAGCGTCCCGACCAGGGTGCCCGCGGTCAGACCACCGCTCCTGATCCGCTCGTGCAGCGACGCGGCGAGCAGCTCGGCGCGCGACCGCACCGCGGACCCGGCCGCCAGACCGCCGACCCTGAGGGCCACGGGAGAGGGGGACGGATGCGTCGACTCGGTCACCTGGCGTAGTCTGCCACAAACATCCGAACCTTTCGACTCTTTGAGTCGTCCCTTCTCTGGAGGTCTTCATGCGCATCGTCGGAGCTCGCCGTACCGATGGCTCGGTCCACGTCGGTGACCTGGCCGGTGACGGCTCGTCGGTCACCCTGCTGGCCGGGCTGGAGGAGTTCTGGACCGAACCAGCGCGCTTCCTCTCCGGCACCAATCCGGACGGCGAGACCGTTCCGGTCGACGGCCTCGAGCTGGTGCCGCCGGTGCTGCCCGGCGCCCGGGTGGTCTGCATCGGCCTGAACTACCTCAAGCACGTCGCCGAGGGCTCCTACGCCGGCGAGGGCGTCCCCGAGCACCCGACCCTGTTCGCCCGGTGGACCAGCTCGCTGAGCGTGGACGGCGCCGAGGTGCCGGTCCCCGCCGACGAGGACGGCCTGGACTGGGAGGGCGAGGTCGTCGCCTGGGTCGGCAGTCCCCTGGTCGACGCCTCCCCCGAGGAGGCGCTGGCGGCGGTGGTCGGCTACTCCACCTTCAACGACCTCACCTCGAGGCGGGCCCAGAAGCTCACCTCCCAGTGGATCCTCGGCAAGAACGGCGACCACTCCGGGCCGCTGGGCCCGATGGTTCCGGCCGCCGAGGTCGGCGACCTGCGCGACGGGCTGCGGGTGCAGACCCGCGTCAACGGCCACGTCGTGCAGGACGCCAGCACCGAGGAGATGGTCTACACCGTCGGCGACACCCTGGCCCTGGTCTCCCGCACCCTCACCGTGCGCCCCGGCGACCTGCTCGCCACCGGGACCCCCTCCGGCGTCGGCTACTCGCGCACCCCACCCTGGCTTCTCCAGCCCGGCGACGTCGTCGAGGTCGAGGTCGACAGGCTCGGCGTCCTCACCAACCCGATCGTCGCCAACACCGCCCGCCACCGGGCCGGGAGCGGGCGGGTCACCACACCCGCCGCCTCACCCGCCCGATAATCCGTGACGGGATGCATGGATTCTGGCCGGATCTCCGGCATCCGGTCACGGACTACCAGCGGGGTTGCCGGCGCAGGCGGCCACATGCGGGCGGGTCACCGCCGACATCGGTCGCGGCGACCGGATATGGCGACGATTCTCGACCATCGGGGGCCACGATCGGTCGCGGTGACCGGGTATGGCGGTGGTCCTCGGCAATGCGGCCCGGGAACCTGCATCCCGTCACGGACTCACCGGGTGAGTTTCCCGATGAACGGGAACACGGGTTCCGCGGCGCTGTGACAGATCGCACGCTCGTCAGCAACGAGAAGCGGCGTCCGTCACACCCGGAGCACCCGGAGCACCCGGAGCACCCGGGAGCACCCAGCCCGAAGCACATGTCCCGGACGGCGCCCCCAGAACCTGAGCCCATTGGAGAAGCCAGATGGCCCTTGCCGACACCTCGCTGTCGAGGTCCCGCGTCCCGATCTTCCTGCTCTGCTGGCTGTGCCTGGTCGCGGACGGCTACGACCTGATGGCGTACGGCGCCACGCTGCCGAGCCTGATCGCCAAGCCACCGTTCGCACTGACCGTCAGCCACGCCGGCTTCATCGGCAGCATCGCACTGGTGGGCATGCTGGTCGGCTCACTGGTCGCCGGGATGCTCACCGACGTCGTCGGCCGCCGGCGGCTGTTCATCACCAGCGTCGCGATCTTCTCGGTCGGCATGCTGCTCACCTCGCTGGCCCCGACCGTCGAGCTGTTCGTCGCCTTCCGGATCCTCACCTGCTTCGGCGTGGGCGGACTGCTGCCCACCGCGATCGCCCTCGCGAGTGAGTTCGCCCGGCCGCAGGACCGCTCGAAGACCCTGGGCCTGGTGCTGACCGGTCCGCCCACCGGCATGGTGCTCGCGGCCTTCTTGTCCTCGCAGCTGGTGCCGACCCACGGCTTCCGGCCCGTCTACGCCCTGGCCGGCCTGCTGCTGCTCGCCGTACCCGTGCTGTACGCGCGTCTCCCCGAGTCCCCCGGCCACCTCAGCGCCCACGGCCGCCACGACGAGGCCCAGACCGTGCGCGCGACCTACGGTCTGCCGGTCGTGGACCCCACCGGCTCGGGCGCGGCGGTCGGTGTCACCCGCAACCCGCTCCGCGGGCTCCTCGCTCCGCAGGTCCTCGTGCCCACGCTGCTCATCTGGACCACCACCTTCTTCAGCCTGCTGACGGTCTTCGGGATCACCACCTGGCTGCCGCAGGTGATGGCGAAGTCCGGCTACGGCCTCGGCTCCTCGATCACCTTCCTGCTGGTCTACTGCCTCGGCGCCGTGCTCGGGACACTCGTCGCCGCCTCGCTCGCCGACCGGTTCGGCCCCAAGCCGCTGGTGATCGCGGGCTACCTGGCCGCGGCGGCCGCGCTGCTGCTGATCGCCCAGCGGCCGGCCACCCCCGCGCTCGTGGTGCTGGTGCTGGTCGCCGGGTTCGGTGGGTTCGGGACGCAGAACGTCCTCAACGACTTCATCGCCCGCTTCTACCCGACCTCCCACCGGGCCAGCGGGCTCGGCTGGGCGCTCGGGGTCGGACGCGTGGGCGGCATCGTCGGGCCCACCTTCGGCGCCTGGGTGATCAGCGGTGCCGCGCCGCTGAGCGCTACCGCGACCGCGTTCGCCGCCACCGCCGTGCTCGGTGCCGTGGTGATGGTGCTGATCCCGAAGCGGGCCCGGACCCTCGAGTCGGCACCCGTCACCGAGTCCGCGCGCACCGACGCTGCACGCGTCGGCCTGGGCAGCGAGCGGGCCCGATGACCGGCCACTCCCCCGTGCCTGACGACGTGGACGTCGTGGTCGCCGGCGGTGGCCCCAGCGGCCTCTTCCTCGCCCTGGACCTGGCCCAGCGAGGTGTCCGCTCGATCGTCCTCGAGCCGCGGACCGAGCTGGACTGGCTGCACCCACGCGCCAAGACGACCAACGCGCGAACGATGACCCACCTGCGCCGGGTCGGGCTCGCAGACGTGCTGCGCGAGGCCGCCCCCCTGCCGGTCGCCTACTCCGACAGCGTCGCCTTCTGCACCTCGCTCGTCGGCGTCGAGCTGACCCGCTTCCCCAACGCCTTCCAGCTGCAGCAGGGCCGCTACGGCCCGCAGCCCGAGTGCGGCCAGCAGGTCGCCCAGCCGGTCGTCGAGCAGATGCTGCGCGCGGCCGTGGAGGCGCATCCCTTGTGCGACCTGCACCTCGGCCTCTCCTTCGAGTGCTCGCAGGAGACCTCGGGCGGCCGGACGGTGACGGTCCGTGACCAGGCCGGCAGCCGGCACGAGGTGGGCTGTCGCTACCTGGTGGGCGCCGACGGCGTCTCCTCGCAGGTACGACGCACCACCGGGCTGACCCTCGAGGGCAGCTCGGCCGCCAAGTCCAACCTCGGCATCCTGTTCCGCTCCACCGAGCTGGCGGCAGCCGTGACGCTGGACCCGGCGGTGCAGTACTGGGTCATCGGCGACACCTACGCCGGGATGATCGGCCCGATGGACCTCGAGGGGCTGTGGTGGGCCATCGTGCAGGGGTACGACGAGAGCTCCCCTGCCTTCGCCGACGTGGCGCGCGAGGACATCCTGCGGACCATGATCGGTGCGGACGTCGACGTCGACGTGCTCGCCCAGGACCCCTGGACCGCGCGGATGCTGCTGGCCCCGTCGTACCGCTCGGGCTCGGTGTTCCTCGTCGGGGACGCCGCGCACGCCAACCCGCCCTGGGGTGGGCACGGCTTCAACACCTGCATCGGGGACGCCGCCAACCTCGCCTGGAAGCTGGCCGCCGCGCTGCAGGGGTGGGCCGGTCCGACCCTGCTGGACAGTTACGCCGACGAGCGGCGGCCGGTCGCCAGGCGGACCATCGATGACGCCACCACCAACGGCAGCGTGCTCGCCAACGACCTCGTGGACGAGCACATCGCCGACCCCGGTGCCCGCGGAGAGCAGGCGCGGCGCCGGGCGGCGGAGCAGCTGGCGGTCAAGGAGTCCGAGTTCGAGTCGCTGGGTCTCGTGCTCGGCTACGCCTACCCCGACTCGCCCGTCGTGACGCCCGCAGGGACGCCGCCTCCGGCGCCCGACCCGATCCGCTACCTCCCGTCCGCGGCGCCGGGCTGCCTGCTCCCGCATGCCTGGCTGGACGCCGACACCTCGCTGTACGACGTCCTCGGGACCGGCTTCACGGTGCTGGTCGACGACGCCGACGGTGCCGACGGGCTGAGCGCCGACGTGACCGCGGAGGCGCTGACGGACCTGGTCCCGGACGGCCGCTCGGCTCCGCCGGTCACGGTGCGCCGGGTGCGCCATCCCTCGGGTTCGTTCACCTCCGACTGGGAGGCGCCCATGCTCCTGGTGCGGCCGGACCAGCACGTCGCCTGGCGGGGCGCCGACGTCGCCCGGCTCGGCGGAGCGCTGCTGCGTGCCGCAGGACAAACGTGCGGACCGCGATCCGAGTCCCGGCAGGCTGACCGACCAGCCTCGTCGGGACAGCGGCTCGAGCCGGTCGGGACGCAGTGAGCTCTCTACAGATGACTCCACCACGAAGCACCACGAAGGAGAAACCATGACCATCGAGTTCGCGAGGACGCGTCGCCCCGGCTCCCTGCTGCCGGGGGAGCCCGCGCCGTACTTCCTGGGACGGGAGGAGGGCGAGCACGCCCACCTGTTCGACTCCCTGGTGACCGTCAAGCTCTCTGCGCAGGAGACCCAGGGGCAGTTCGGCGTCTTCACCCTCGAGGCGCCTCGCGGGGACACGATCCCGGCCCACGCCCACGACGACGTGCACGAGATCTTCTACCTCGAGTCCGGGCTGATCCGGGTCTGGATCCGGGCCGCCGACGGCGAGGTGCTGGAGCGTCGGCTCGAGCCTGGCGACTTCGGCTACGTGCCGGCCGGGCTCGCGCACACCTTCCGCGTCGAGGCGGACCACACGAGGGTCGTGGGGGTCTGCAGCGGCGGCTTCGAGCGCTTCTTCGCGGCCGCAGGGCGACCCGCCGACGCGCCGGAGCTGCCCGTCCCGCCGTACGTCCCCTCCATGGAGCAGCTGATGGCGGCCGGTGACGCGTTCGCGAACAGGTTCATGCCGCAGCTGCGGCTCGACGAGCCGTCCTGATGACCGACCGACCGGCCAGCGAGGCGGATGGACCGGTCGACCTGGCCGCGGCTCCCGTGCAGGCCGGCTGCCACGTCCTGCGCGGGGTGCCGTTCACCACCCACATCGGCAGCACGCCGCTCCGGGTGGACCTCTACCGGCCGGCCGGCGTCGCCGGCACCTTGCCGCTGGTGGTCTGCCTGCACGGAGGTGGCTGGGTGCAGGGCGACCGGGCCGCGTTCGGGCCCGCGTTCGACGACAGCGAGGACCCGTTCTTCGCCCGGGTCGCCCGCTCCGGCTTCGTGGTGGCCAGTCCGGACTACCGGCTCTCAGGGGAGGCGGTGTTCCCGGCCCAGATCGAGGACGTGCAGGCGGCACTCGACTGGCTCGGGCGCACGGCGGCCGGGCTCGGCCTCGACGCGGACCGGACGGTGGTCTGGGGTGAGTCCGCCGGTGGCCACCTCGCCAGCC
The DNA here is from genome assembly GCA_964237315.1 of uncultured Nocardioidaceae bacterium. Lineage (GTDB taxonomy): Bacteria > Actinomycetota > Actinomycetes > Propionibacteriales > Nocardioidaceae > Nocardioides_B. The sequence goes on along the minus strand of CAXSHL010000021.1, from coordinate 15,560 downwards.
TCGCCGCCCTGGCCGCGACCGCGGGAGATGCCGCCGAGGCGGTCGCGTTCCGGGTCGTGGGCGCGGTCGCGTGGTACGCGCCCAGCGACCTGACCACGCTGGCCGAGCAGGCCCGACCCGATGCCGTGGCCCGCGCCTCCGACCCGGACTCGCGTGAAGCGCGGCTGCTGGGGGTGGCCGTCGCGGACGCCGGCGAGCTCGCGGTCGCGGCGAGCCCGGTCGCGCACGTGCACGCCGCGGCGCCACCGTTCCTGCTGGTGCACGGCGATGCCGACCGCTTCGTCCCGGTGGGCCAGTCCCAGCAGCTGCACGCGGCCCTCACGGCGGCCGGCGCCGAGAGCCGGCTGGAGCTGGTGCCCGGCGCCGACCACATGTGGCGCGGGGTGGCCGACCCCGACGCCCTGCTCGCCAGGTCGCTCGCGTTCGTCCACGAGGTCACCTCGGGCTAGGGCAGGTCAGGTCAGGTCACCAGGTGAACTGAGCTGGGGACCGTCGGCGACCCCGCGCGGCCGACCAGTTGTGGTCACTGCGGGGGCCTCTGCGGCGCCCCAGCCGCCCGGAGCGACCACAACCGCGTCACCGGCGTGCCAGGCGACCACAACCCCGTGCTTCCCGGACCGAGGTCACCACGCGGCAGGACCACTAGCCGGCCGAGGTGGTGTTCGGCCGCCTGCTCGCCCGCGGTGAGCCCAGGGCGCGCGAGACGGCGCGGGCAGCCGCGCGCAGCGCCGGGGTCAGGCCGCGGGCCGGGTTCTCCGCCGCGCTCGGCACCAGCACCGAGAGGGCGGCACAGCACCGGTCCGTGTCGTCCCAGATCGGCGCGGCGATCGAGAACACGGGGGTGGGCGAGGCACGGCGCCACTGGGCGATCCCGTCGCGGCGGACGGAGGCGAGCCGGCGGCGCAGGTCGGCGAGGTCGACCGACACCCCCTCCGGCTGGTGGACCAGCCGGCTGCCGAGGACCCGGTCCTGCAGCTCGTCGTCGGCGTGGGCGAGGAGCACGAGCCCCACGCCGGTGGAGTGCAGCGGCATCCGCCCGCCGACCCGGTAGTGGACCGGAGCGGCGGTGCGGTAGGACAGCCGCTCCACCAGCATCGCCTCGTCGTCCTCGAGGACCGCCAGCAGGACGTGCTGGTGGGTCGCCTCGGCCAGGTCACCCAGGTAGGGCATCGCCAGCTCGCGCAGCCCGTGGGCGCGCGGCGCCAGGGAGGCGACCTCCCAGAGCCGGAGTCCGACGACGTAGCGACCGTCGTCCCGCCGCTCCAGGGCACCCCACTCCACCAGCCGCACCACCAGCCGGTGGGCAGTGCTGGTGGGCACCCCCGAGAGGCGGCTCAGCTCGGAGAGGCTCAGCACCCGCCGGTCGGAGCGGAACGCCGAGAGCAGCGAGAGTGCACGGTCGACCACCGGGTCCGACAGCGGTGGTCTGCCTCCGCGCGCCACGGCATCGCCGTCCTCAGACGTGGGCGTCCAACGGGTTGGTCCGACCCAGCACGGAGGTGATGTGGTCGGCCAGGCGCACGCTCAGCGCCAGCAGCGTGAGGGTCGGGTTGGCATAGCCGAGTCCGGTGGTGAAGACCGAGCTGCCGGCCAGGTAGAGGTTCGAGACGCCGTGCACCCGGCAGCTCTCGTCGACCACACCGACCTTGGGGTCGGCATGCATCCGGGTGCCGCCCATCGGGTGGTGCACGCCGTGGCTGACCGGCCGGGTCTCACCGCTGAACTCGACCCACCGATGGAACGAGCCCAGCCCGGACCCGGCGATCTCGGCACCGAACGCGCTCACGGTCCGCAGCAGGTTCTCGCGGTCCGAGGGCGACCAGCCGAGCGTCAGCTTCACCTGGCGACGACCCAGAGCGTCCAGTGCGCCCGTCAGCTGCAGCACGTTGTCGCGCTCGGGGGTCTGCTCGGTCGCCACGTGCACCTCGAGCACCGGCAGTCGGCTGCGGTCGATGCCCGGGCGTGACCATCCGCCGCGGTGCCAGACGTAGCCGTCCTTGTAGTCCCTGCCCCGGCGTCGGCGCTTGACCAGCCGGTCGTGCAGCACGGCCGCGCTGTCTCGCGGGCTGCCCAGCACCGAGCGCAGGTGCGTCAGGGCGTCCTCGGGCACCTGCCCCGACCCCAGCGGCCTCAGCGACCTGATCGCCCGCTCGGCTGCGGTGCCGAAGCCCGCAGGCTGGGGAAGCAGCACCGCGGCCATGTTCAGCAGGCCCTCGTCACGCTTGTAGTCCTCGTCGAACGTGAGCAGGCCGCTGACCATGCTGTCATCGACGTAGTGCAGGTCGTAGAGGCCGAGCCGCTCGACCAGCTCCGGGTCCGAGGGCCGGATGGTGCCCATCAGGAACTCGGGGTGGTCCGCGACATAGCGACCCACGTTGTCGTGCCGGTTGCCGACGGCACCGGGCCGGGTCGCCTCGGAGTGCAGCAGCGTCTGGACGTTCTCCACCGTGCCACCGGCCATCACGAACATCTTCGCTTCGACGAAGTACGTCGACCCGTCCGCCCGGCGCACCCGAGCCCGCTTGATCGTCGAGCCGGGACGGTCGGACTCCAGCTCGACCACGGTGCTGTCGACCTGGACCCGGACGTTGTCGCTGACGAAGATCTCGTCTCGGTAGCGGCCGGTGAACACGTCGTTGGCGCCGTACTGCGCCACCTTGGTCCTCAACGGGCCGTCGCGAAGCGGCAGCGGCGGCCGGTCGGGGCGGGACCACGTGGCCGTCTCGTTGTCCACCGGACGTCCGATCCAGTCCCGGGCCACCCGGTCGTAGTAGGGAGCCAGGTCCTCGCGTCCGATCGGCCACCCTCCGGTGGGCTGCCAGTCCCGCGCCTCGAAGTCGATGGCCTCCGCAGGGAGGGCCCGGGCGTACACCCGTCCCCCGTCGGGCCGGGTGACGTGCGACCAGATGTTCGCAGTGCCGCCGAACTGGCGGCGGCGCCCCACCGACAGGGCGTCGGGCCGGTAGTACGGCGAGTCCACGGCGCTGCTGCGCAGATCCTGGGCCTGCTTGTCCCAGACGTGCCAGCCGCCCTCGAGCACCAGGACATCGAAGGTGCAACCGATGCAGGAACGTGCGAAAGTGAGACCAGCAGGGCCGGCGCCGACGACGCACACGTCGGTGACGACGGTGCTGGACATGGGGGCACGGGACGAGTACATGGCTTCAGCAAACTACCCCACGGGGTCGAGCTGAACCGCATGGCTTGTCAAAGCATTACCTGACTCGGCGGGGGGACGCCGGCTCTCGGGCGGGGACCCGAAGCAGGTGGGATAGGTCGGTTTACCACCTGTCTCACCAGTCGGGCGAAGGGGTGTCTATGTCCTGTATGTTCCGCACGGGCATGAAGCTCACGATGAGGGGGACGAGATGACGGATCTGGAGACGATACCGGTCTACCGGCCGCACCTGGGACCGGAGGTGCACGCCGCCGCGCGAGACGCACTGGATGCCGGCTGGCTGGGCATGGGCAAGCTCAGCAGGCAGTTCGAGCAGGGACTGACGAGCTACCTGGGACTCCAGGGCCGCAGCCTCGTGTCGACCAACTCGTGCACCGAGGCGCTGCACATCGCCGCGCGCCTGATCGGACTCGGCCCCGGGGACGAGGTGATCTGTCCCTCGTTCACCTATGTCGCCGGACACCAGGCGATCACCCGCACCGGCGCGGAGGTCGTGTTCTGCGACGTCGAGCCGACGAACCTCGGGATCGACCCGAACGCCGTCCGGGCGCTCATCACCGACCGCACCCGGGCCATCCTCGCCGTCGACTACCTCGGCCTGCCCTGCCGGCTCGACGACCTCATGACGATCGCGGCCGAGCACGACCTACGGGTCATCGAGGACGCGGCGCACGCGTTCGGCACCCTGAGCGACGGGCGCCCGGTCGGCTCGTTCGGAGACATCACCTGCTTCAGCTTCGGTCCGGTGAAGACCATCACGACGCTCGAGGGCGGAGCGGTCATCACCCCGGACGAGGCCGACACCCAGACCCTTCACGAGCTGCGCCACCTGGGCATCGACTCCGACACCGACGCGCGCTACCGCAACAGGCGCAACTGGGAGTTCGACGTCGTGCGGCAGGGCTACCGCTGCCACCTGGGCTCGGTCCCCGCCGCGATCGGGCTGTCCCAGCTCGCGATGGTCGACGAGTTCATAGCCAACCGGCAGGAGTACTGCCGGTTCTACGACGACGCCTTCGGCACCCTCGACGGAGTCGAGCTGTTCAAGACCAGCTGGGACGGCATCGCCCCCTACATCTATGTGATCCGGGTGCGCGACCAGGAGCGCCGCGGCGACCTGATCGAGCACCTCAAGCGGCGTGGGATCGCCACCGGCATCCACTTCCTCGGCGCCCACGACTTCACCTTCTACCAGGACAGCCGCCGCGGGGACCTCTCGGTCACCGAGGCTGCGACCCAGCAGGTGCTGACGCTGCCGTTGCACTCCTACATGGACCGCAGCACCCTCGAGCGGGTCGCCGACGGGGTCATCGACTTCTTCCGGCCCTGACGCGGAGGAACTGCCACAGCGCAGCCGCCCAGCCCGAGGCCATCGCCTGACCGTCGAAGGTGTCGGCGTGGGCCGGTCCCAGGCGGGCCCGCTCCCGCAGCCGGGTGGGGTCCGTGAGGTGCCGCGCGATCGCGGCCGCCAGCGCGTCGACGTCCTCCACGGGCACGAGCTCACCGACCCTGCCCTGGTCGAGCGCGTCCCGCACCCCGTCGGAGGAGTCCGCGGCGATCACCGGGACGCCCAGCACGAGCGCCTCGAGCAGGGCCAGTGGGAGGCCCTCGTGGCGGCTCGGCAGGCAGAACAGGTCGGCGGCGGCCACACTGGGCAGCGGGGCTGCCACGGCGCCCGCGAACTCCACCGACTCCGTGACCCCGAGCGTCTGCGCGAGGGCGTGCAGCGAGGCGGCCTCGGGCCCGTCGTTGAGGACCAGCAGCCGGTGCGGGACGTCACGGACCACCCGGGCGTGCGCCTCGAGCAGCAGGTCGTATCCCTTCTGCCGGGCCAGCCGCCCCGTCGCCACGATCACGGGCAGCTGCCCTCCGGCCGGCTCCCGCCCCGTCGCGGCTGGTTCGTTCGGCTCCGCACCGTCCGGCGTGGGGGCAACCAGGCTGCCGGGGCCTGCAGCGGCCCGTCGTACCGCGTCCGGGTCGATGCCGTTGCGCACGGTCAGGACTCGCTCGGGCGGCAACCCGTTGCGGACCAGCGGCGCGACGAGGGCGGGCGCGACACAGACCGCCCCGTCCGCATGCCGGTGCACCCAGTGGAACACCGGGTGGAGCCAGCGGGGCACCCACTCGCGCAGCGCCTCGTCGAGGTCCGCGTGCACCCCGATGACGAAGGGCGTGCGCGCGGCCCGGGCCGCGACGTACCCCACGACCAGCTCGACGCCGATCTCGGAGCCGACCACGAGCACGTCTGCGCGGCGTGCGTCGGCGACCAGGCGCGGAACGGCCGAGAGCAGCGACCACCGCAGCCGCGACGGACGGCGGGTGAGCTGGACCGTGCGCACCTCGGGCGGTGGCGTGACGACCTGCCCGTCGAAGGGGCGCACCAGCACCGCGAGCACCGCACCGTACGGCGCCCAGCGGCGTGCCAGCTCGACCGTGAGGTGCACTGCCCCGTTCTTTCGCAGCGCGTGGATGAGGAGCACCACGTGGGGGGGCTGCACAGCGGCGCCTTCCACTGAGCCCTCCTGTTGTGCGACAACCGACGCGTCAGCCTAATCGGTCGGGTCGCTGCCCCGGCCGAGATGGTCCGAACGGGTTCGTTCCGGCGCGGTTAGCGTGGAGCGGGCGCAACTCGGCGGCCGTCCAACGAGGAGCAACCATGAGCGTCAGCGCGCCACGTCCCACCCACCCGGCGTTCGCCGCCCTGCACGTCGAGCGCGCGGCGAACCTGCAGCTGCGCATCGCCGACGTCATCACGAGGTTCGCCGGCTCGATGGCGTTCGTGTACATCCACATCGTGGCCTTCACGGTCTGGATGGTGGCCGTCGAGGCGAGCCCGTGGCCGACGCTCACCCTGGTCGTGTCCCTGGAGGCCATCTTCTTGTCCACGTTCGTGATGATCGGCCAGAACCGGCAGTCCGCCTACCAGCAGGTCAAGGCCGACCACGACTTCGTGGAGCAGGAGCTCGAGCTGAAGACCAACACGGAGCTGACCCGTCAGGTGCGCAGGATCGTCGAGGAGCTGGAGCAACGGCTGCGCTGAGCGCTGCGTGTGCCTGGTCACTCCCACGGTGGACCCGCCGACCTGGTCCGGACCGCACCCGGGTTCGAGCCGGATGGGGGCTTCAGAGTGGGGGGCCGGCTGCCGAGACTGTCCCTAGGAGACCGGACGGCCCGGTCCGCGCGACGTGTCAGGACGGAGTGTGCCGGTCCGTGACCAGCCTCGCAGTCAGGCACGCCACCCCGAGACCCCGGGTCGCCAGTCGACTGGCCGGTCTCCTCACCCGCGCCGTCACCCCCTCCCGACCTACACCCGCCGGCCCCGTCCAGGAACCTGTTCGTGAGCCCCTCGGTGGCCCAGTGGGTGGCCCAGAGGGTGGCCCAGGAGGTGGCTCGGGAGAGGACCTCGAGACGCTGCGCGCCGACCTGGAGTCGGTCCGCGCCGAGCTGGCCCAACGCGACAGCTTCCTCGCCGCACTGCTGGAGACCGTCGACGTGGGCATCATCTCGTGCGGCCCCGAGGGCACCGACTGGTCACGCAACCGGGCCTCCCGGGAGATCCTGGGGCTGGACGCCGAGGGCCGCAGGCGCCTGGACGCCGAGCAGGCCGCTCCGCACGTCGACATCCTGGACGCACACGGCCGTCCGGTCCACGTGGACGACTATCCGCTGGTGCGGGCACTGCGCGGGGAGCACGTGGGAGCCGTCGAGCTGCTGGTCGGACCCGCCGGCGGCCCGCACCGCGAGATCATCTCCTTGAACAGCCAGATCCTGGACGCCCAGGGCGGGGTGCTCGGGGCCGTCACCGCCCTCACCGACGTCAGCGTCGAGCGGTCCGCACTCCGAGCGGCCGGCGAGCAGCGCCGGATGCTCGTCGAGGCGCAGCGGATCGGGCAGATCGGCAGCTTCGAGCACGACCTGGTGACCGGCGAGTGGACCTACTCCGAGGAGCTGCTCGCCCTGTGGGGCCCGACCAGCCCCGGCTCGACGGAGCCCACCGGCCCGCTGAGCACGGCACGCGTCCATCCCGACGACCGGGAGTCCACCCGGGCGGCCTGGGCGCAGGTCTACGAGACGGGCGGCCAGCGCACCTGGGAGCACCGGATCGTCCGCTCGGACGGCGAGGAGCGACAGGTCCGCTGCACGGTCGAGGCGGAGGCCGGACCGGACGGCGTCGCCACCAAGCTGCGGGGCACCAACCTGGACATCACCGAGCTGACGGCTGCCAGGACGGCCGTGCAGGAGGCCAGCGACTTCAGCCAGGCAGTGCTCACCGCCTCCCCCGACTACACGTTCGTCACCGACCTCGCGACCGGCGGGGTGGTCTACGGCTCGCGCGGCCGGGACATCCTCGGCCTGACCTTCGAGGAGCTCGCGGCGCTCGGCCCCGAGCTGCTCGCGAAGCTGGTGCACCCCGACGACGTCGACAAGCTGCGGGCGCTCAACGTGCAGGCCAGGAGCCTCGAGGACGGGGCCGTCCTCCAGGTGCGCTACCGCGGGCGGCACGCCAACGGGGAGTGGCGCTGGCTGAGCCGCCGCGTCACGCCCTTCACCCGCGACGCCGACGGTGCCACGGTCCAGGTCGTGGGCGTGATGCGCGACATCACCGACACGGTGCTCGCCGAGGAGCGCCTCCGGCACACCGCGACGCACGACGGCCTCACCGGCTTGCCGAACCGCACCCTGCTGATGGAGCGGCTGCAGGACGCCTTGGACCGTTCGGGAGCCAACGGCGGTGAGGTCACGGTGCTGTTCTGCGACCTCGACGGGTTCAAGCTCATCAACGACACCGCCGGCCACGCGGCAGGGGACGCGGTCCTGCGCGTGACCGGGCGTCGGATGGCGGCGATCCTCCGCGAGGGCGACACGGTCGCCCGCGTCGGGGGCGACGAGTTCGTGGTGGTCCTCCAGCCGCGGACCCTGACGTCCCTGGACACGCCCGACCAGGACTCGCGCGAGCGCGACCGGGCAGTCGCCCTCCAGATCGCGAACCGGATCACGGCCGCCGTACGCCGCTCCATCCGGCACGACACCGGCATCCACGGCGTGACGGCGAGCGTGGGGATGACGTTCGCCAGCCTGACGCCCGGTGAGGACGGCGAGCCGGTGACGGCCGACTCGGTGCTCAGGCGGGCCGACGACCTGATGTACCGCGCCAAGCTGCACGGCAAGGACCGCGTCGAGGTCCTCGCCGTCTCCTAGAGGGGGGCCGGCCGACAGGACACCCTCAGGCCAAGTCGAGCAGGCCCTTGCGGGCCACGATCTCGGCGTCCAGGGTGCGGTAGCCGACCTCCTCGAACAGCACCGTCACCGTCCCGCCGTCCACGTCGACCACCGAGCCCGCCCCGAACCTCTCGTGGACCACCTCGGCCCCCACGGCGTACGGCGTGCCGCCCGGCTGCAGCGAGTGGGTCGCGGACGTGCCCGCCTCACACGTGTCGCACCTGCCGCACACATGGGACATCTGCTCCCCGAAGTAGGCGAGCAGGAACTGCATCCGGCACCGGTCGGTCTCCGCGTAGGCGCGCATCATCTCCACCCGGGACCGATCGAGACGTCGCTGCGCCTCGGCCCGGGCGATGACGGCGTCCACCGTGGCGATGATCCCCTGGGGCGGGCGCGGGGACCGGAGCACGTCCACACGCAGGTTGAGCACCCGGCCGACGCGCAGCGGGCCGAGACGGGTGCGCTCCTGGAGCTCCGTCCGGGACGCCTGCGGGTCCTTGGCCAGCTCCAGGAGCACCGCGGTGACGTCGCCGCGGCCAGGGATGCCGCCGGAGAAGAACCGGCCCAGCGCCAGGTCCTCGGGCCGGTAGAAGAGCACCGCCTCGGCGGGCTTGTCGTCGCGGCCGGCGCGCCCGAACTCCTGGTAGTAGGTGTCCGGGGACTCCGGCACCTCGGCGTGCACGACGTAGCGCACGTCCGCCTTGTCGATGCCCATCCCGAACGCCGAGGTCGCGACCACGACGTCGACCCGGCCGGTGTGGAAGGCCGCGTGCGCCTCGTTCCGGGCGCGCGCCCCCAGGCCTGCGTGGTAGCAGGTGGCGCGCATCCCATGGGCGGCCAGCCGGCCGGCGTACGTCTCGGCGGACCTGCGGGTGCGGCAGTAGACGATGCCGAGGCCGTCACGTGCGAGCACGTGGGAGACGAGCCGGTTCGCCTGGTCGGCGGGGTCGGTGCACCGCTCCACCCGCAGGCTGATGTTGTCGCGGCCGAACCCGGCCACGACGACCCGCGGGTCCGCCAGGTGCAGCCGCTCGATGATGTCCTCGCGGACGGGAGCAGCAGCGGTGGCGGTCAGCGCCATCACCCGGGGCGTGCCGAGGTCGGCGAGCAGCTCCCCGAGCCGGAGGTAGTCGGGTCGGAAGTCGTGGCCCCAGGTCGACACGCAGTGGGCCTCGTCGACGGCCACCAGACTGGGGCGCAGCTCGGCGAGCCTCGCCCGGACCTCGTCGTTGGCCAGCTGCTCGGGCGAGACCGCCAGGAACTCCAGGTCCCCGCTCAGAGCGCCCTGCAGGGCCGCCAGGCGCTCCGCGTGGGTCTCCGCGGAGCTGATCCGGGCGCCGCGGGTCCGCTGGTCGTGGGGCAGCCCGTCGAGCTGGTCCTGCTGCAGGGCCAGCAGCGGGGAGACCAAGAGGGTGCAGCCCTCGATCAGCACGCCCGGCACCTGGTAGGCCAGCGACTTGCCGGAGCCGGTCGCCGAGACCAGCAGCACGTCGCTGCCCTCGAGGACCGCCGCGATGGCCTCCTGCTGTCCAGGATGGAGATCAGGGTGCCCGAACACCTCCCGGGCCACCCGACGGGCGTCCTCCAGCGACATGCAGCCTCTCCTCGGTCGGGGGAGGGCGCGCGTACCCACGGGTCCGGGAGGCATGCAGCCGCAGCGGCGGGACAGGCAGGGATAAGAGGTTGACGCCGGCTCACCGTTCGACGAAGGCTTGACCCGACCGGGGGACTGTCGAGGGTGAGGCTGACACGAGGTGCGAAGCGACACGAAGAGCTCCGTGAGCCGGCTCGCCGCGCTCGTGTCGGGTCGCCGGTCGAAGTGGCTGGTGCTCGGCTTCTGGGTCGTCGTCCTGCTGCTGGCCTTCTCGCCGGCGAGCAAGCTGACCGGCGCGGAGGAGAACGACTCCGTCTCCTGGCTGCCCGGTGGCGCCGAGTCCACCGCCGTGCTCAAGGAGACCAGCCGCTTCCAGTCCAGCGAGGAGGTTCCGGCCGTCGTCGTCTACGAGCGCCGCGGCGGCGCGACGACCGACGACATCGCCGCGGTCGCCGGGCAGGTCAAGCAGTTCGACGACATCGAGCATGTGGACCGCGCCGCCGTCGGCCCGCTGCCGTCGAAGGACCGCGAGGCGCTCCAGGTGCTGGTGCCGATCGATCCCGGCAGCGACGGCTGGGAGGCACTGGGTACGACGGTCGACGCGATCCGCGACGTCACCGCCGACTCACCGTCGGGCCTCACGGTCCACATCACCGGCCCGGGCGGGTTCGCGGCCGACTCGTCCAAGGCCTTCGAGGGCATCGACGGCAAGCTGCTCTACTCCGCGGTGGCCGTGGTCGTGGTCATCCTGCTGATCACCTACCGCAGCCCGCTGCTGTGGATGCTGCCGGTGTTCTCGGCGGTGGTGTCCCTGTTCGTGGCGCAGGCGGCCGTCTACTTCCTGGCCACCCGGGCCGACCTGACCGTGAACGCGCAGAGCGCCGGGATCCTCACCGTGCTCGTCTTCGGCGCGGGGACGGACTACGCCCTGCTGCTGGTGGCCCGCTATCGAGAGGAGCTCCGCCGCCACGAGGACCGTCACGAGGCGATGGCCTCGGCCCTGGCCCGCTGCGGCCCGGCGATCCTGGCGAGCGGCTCCACCGTCATCGCCGGGATGCTCTGCCTGCTGTTCGCGAGCATGAACTCCACCAAGGGCCTGGGGCCGGTCGCCGCCGCCGGAGTCGCGCTGACCCTGCTGGTCATGCTGACCCTCCTGCCCGCACTCCTGGTCATCTGCGGGCGGTGGTTCTTCTGGCCGGTGCACCCGACCTACGGCTCCGCCGACGGCATGACCACCGGCGTCTGGGCGCGGGTGGGACGCCGGATCGCCCGTCGCCCGCGGACCACCTGGGTGGGGACCGCGCTGGTGCTCGCCGTCGCCTCGGCCGGGCTCCTCCAGCTCGACGCGCACGGGCTGAAGAACAAGGACTCCTACTACGGCACCCCGGACTCGGTGGTCGGCGAGCGGGTCCTCGGCGCGCACTTCCCGGCCGGGTCGGGCCAGCCGGTCGTGGTCATCGCGAACGCCGCGCAGGCAGGTGCGGTCCGCACCGCGCTGCAGGACACCGACGGCATCGACGAGGTCACGCAGCCGCTGACCAAGGGCGGCCGGTCGTTCCTGCAGGGGACTCTGAGCGACCCTCCGGACAGCCAGGCGGCCAAGGACACCGTGGACCGGACCCGCGACGCGCTGCACCGGCTGCCCGGCGCCGGAGCCCAGGTCGGTGGCGGCACGGCGATCGTCCTGGACACGCTCCGCGCCTCGTCCTCGGACAACCGGCTGATCATCCCGGTGGTGCTGCTCGTCGTCTTCGTGATCCTGATGCTGCTGCTGCGCGCCCTGGTGGCGCCGCTGGTGCTGATCGCCACCGTGGTGCTGTCCTTCTCCGCGGCGCTCGGGCTCAGCGCCCTGCTGTTCAAGCACGTCTTCGGGTTCGCCGGCGCGGACTCCTCCTTGCCGCTCTACGTCTTCGTGTTCCTCGTCGCCCTGGGCATCGACTACAACATCTTCCTGATGACGCGCGTGCACGAGGAGGCCCGCGTGCTCGGCATGCGCAGGGGCGCCCTCGTGGGGCTCGCCGCGACCGGCGGCGTGATCACGTCCGCCGGACTGGTGCTCGCCGGGACCTTCGCGGTGCTGGGCACCCTCCCCGTGGTCGCGTTCGCCGAGATCGGCGTCGCGGTCGCACTCGGCGTGCTGCTGGACACGATCGTGGTCCGGGCCGTCCTGGTGACGGCGCTGAACCTCGACCTGGACCGGCACATGTGGTGGCCCAGTGCGCTGTCCAAGTCACCGGGCCAGCTCCGCGGCAGGCACCGCGCAGTCCCCCAGAACGCCCCGGTGGGTTGAGAGCGCCGCCGGTTGTGGTCACACCGGGCGGGGCCTGCGCCGGTTGTGGTCACTCCGGCCGGGCCTGCACCCGTTGTGGTCACTCCGGCCGGGCGTGCACCCGTTGTGGTCACTGCGGCGGGTCCCGCGCCGGTTGTGGTCACTGCGGCGGGTCCGGCCGACACTTGTGGGCGCTCCAGAGGTGTTCTGACCGCCGTACGACGCCCGGAGCGACCACAACCGGGCGGTCAGGTCTTCGCCAACGGAGTTCACAGCCCTCCGGAGAGGCGTGACGTGGTCGCCGCCCCAGGGGTGGGTAGCCAGCTCGGCGGATCCGGCGCAAGTTGTGTGTGGTCACCCCGGCGGGTCCCGCTCCGGTTGTGGTCACTGCGGCAGATCCCGCGCCGGTTGTGGTCACCCCGGCGGGTCCGGCGCTGGTCTGTGGTCACTCCGGCCGGGTCTGCACCCATTGTGGTCACTCCGGCGGGACGGCCCAGGAGTTGTGGGCGCTCCGGAGGTGTTCTGACCGTCGTAGGACGCCCGGAGCGACCACAACGCGGGCGGCTCAGGTCTTCGCCTATGGAACTCACAGCCCTCCGGAGCGCGTGACGTGGTCGGCGCCCCAGGGGTGGGTAGCCAGCTCGGCGGATCCGGCGCAAGTTGTGGTCACCCCGGCGGGCCCTGCGCCGGTTGTGGTCACTCCGGCGGGTCGGCCCATGAGTTGTGGGCGCTCCGGAGGTGTTCTGACCGTCGTACGACGGTCAGAGCGACCACAACCCGGGCGGCTCAGGTCTTCGCCCATGGGGCTGCCAGCCCTCCGCAGCGCGTGACGTGGTCGCCGCCGCAAGGGTGGGTAGCCAGCTCGGCGGATCCGGCGCATGTTGTGGTCACTCCGGCCGGCCCGCGCCGGTTGTGGTCACCCCGGCGGGTCCCGCGCTGGTTGTGGTCACTCCCGCGGGTCGGCCCAGGAGTTGTGGGCGCTCCCGAGGTGTTCTGACCGCCGTACGACGCCCGCAGCGACCGAAACTTCCGCGACCGCGGGCCACCGGGCTCGGAACCCGATCGGGCGGCCCGGACACGCCGACAGGGTCGCTTCGGTCATGCGCGTGCCGGCCACACGGCGCCACATGGGGGCACGGGTGGACCGACCGGCGTGGTGACCGGCGTCCCTGGGTAGGAGGGATCCATGGACTCGAGGACTCTGGGCAGGACCGGTCGCACCGTCTCGGTGGTCGGTCTCGGCACGTGGCAGCTGGGCGCGGACTGGGGGGATGTCTCGGAGGCCGATGCCCGGGCGGTGCTGGACGCCGCCGTCGAGGAGGGCGTCACCTTCTTCGACACCGCCGACGTCTACGGCGACGGTCGCAGCGAGACGATCATCGGCGGCTACCTCGCGGACCACCCGGACGCCGGGGTCACCGTCGCCACCAAGATGGGCCGGCGCGTGGACCAGGTGCCGGAGAGCTTCGTGCTCGAGAACTTCCGCTCCTGGACCGAGCGCTCCCGCCGCAACCTCGGCGTGGACACGCTCGACCTGGTGCAGCTGCACTGCCCGCCCACCGCGCTCTTCACCGACGACGAGTTCTACGACGCGCTGGACACCCTCGTCGACGAGGGCACCGTCGCGGCCTACGGCGTGAGGGTCGACGAGGCGCTCGCCGCGATCGCGCACCCACACGTGGCCACCGTGCAGATCATCGCGAACGCCTTCCGCCTCAAGCCCATCGACGAGGTGTTCCCGGTCGCCGCGGAGGCGGGCGTCGGGATCATCGTCCGGGTGCCGCTCGCCTCCGGGCTGCTGTCCGGGAAGTACGACGCCAGCACGACGTTCGCGGCCGACGACCACCGGAGCTTCAACCGCGACGGCAGCGCCTTCGACGTCGGCGAGACCTTCTCCGGGGTCGACTACGAGACCGGCCTGGTCGCGGCCAAGGAGTTCGGGGACCTGGTCAAGGCGGAGGCGCCGGAGGGCACCACGTCCGCCCAGGCCGCGATCGCCTGGCTCTGGCAGCACGAGGCCGTCTCCAGCGTGATCCCTGGCGCCCGCACCGTCGACCAGGCACGCAGCAACGCGGCTGCCGGCCGGGTGGCGCCGCTGGGGCACGCCTTCGACGAGGGCGTGCGCCGCATCTACGACACGCACCTGCGTGCCGCCATCCACCCTCGCTGGTAGCGGTTCCACAGGGCCGCCCACCCCTCGCCCGGAGCGAAACCGGTCACCAACCGGGCAGGCGTAGACCCCTGGTCGGGCACGTGAGCCACGCCACACTGCTTTGACCGATCCAATAGCCGGAACTACGGACTAGTGAGTACATTCACCCGCACACCCTCCGGCGGGTCGGGCCTGCAGTCCGGTTTGCCAGGCGGGTGGCCAGCTCCCCCGCAACGACGCGGCGGGCTCAGATTCGCCGTACGGCTCGAGCGCAGGTCACGCACCGGCTCCGGGCAATCCCCAACTGGACAACCGAACTCCATACGAACACTCCACGACAGACCGCTCCGATGCCACCGCGGCGTCGCAGTGGCCGTCCGTCGTTCTCGGCCCGCCGTACGCACCGTCGCCGGAGCCCGGAAGGCGGCGGGAACGCGCCGAGAGGACCTGGTGACCATGACCGCCACGAGCGAACGAACCCAACCCGACCGACCGGTGACCTCGCCCACGAGCCACGAGGGCATCCTGGCGTGGGTGACGGAGATCGCCGCGCTCACGCAGCCCGAGCGCGTGCACTGGTGCACCGGCTCGGACGAGGAGTGGACCGAGCTCACCGACGCGCTGGTCGCCACGGGCACGTTCACCCGGCTGGACCCCGCCAAGAAGCCGAACTCCTTCCACGCGGCATCGGACCCCACCGACGTGGCGCGCGTCGAGGACCGCACCTTCATCTGCAGCGTCGAGGAGAAGGACGCCGGGCCCACCAACAACTGGATGGACCCGGGCGAGATGAAGGAGCTGATGACCGACCTCTACCGCGGGTGCATGCGGGGTCGGACCATGTATGTCATCCCCTTCGTGATGGGCCACCTGGAGTCCGAGCACCCGATGTTCGGCGTGGAGATCACCGACTCGGCGTACGTCGTGGCCTCGATGAAGGTGATGGCCCGGATGGGCACCCACGTGCTGAGGAAGATGGAGGAGCTGGACGCCTCCGGGCAGGACGTGAAGTGGGTCCCCGCCCTGCACTCGGTGGGCATGCCGCTCGAGCCGGGCCAGGCCGACGTCGCCTGGCCCTGCAGCGACACCAAGTACATCGTGCAGTTCCCCGAGGAGCGGGCGATCTGGTCCTACGGCTCCGGCT
>CAXSHL010000020.1:41662-53689 GCA_964237315.1 uncultured Nocardioidaceae bacterium | reverse complement strand
GTCGGTCAGGTGAGCGATGCATCTGCTGGACCACATGCAGCCCCGCGACCATCGGGCAGCGGCGCGCACGGTGTCGACGCTGTGCGCCGTCGCGGTCGCGGTGACGGTGGGCTTCGCACCCCTGGCCGCCCACCGTCCGGACTCCGGTCCGTGGCCGACGGTGCTCGCGGGCTGCGCGGTCGTCTGCGTCGCGGTGCTGAGCGGCCTCGCCCGCTTCTTCGACGAGGCGAACAGGATCGCCTGGGCGGTCTGCCCGATCATCGCCGTGGCCGCCATCGTGGTCATCGACCTCCTCACGTTCGACGCCTCGGAGTCGGCGCAGATCTTCTTCCTGTTCCCCACCCTGTACGGCGCCTCGCTGCTGCGACGCACCGGCACGGCGTTCATGACAGCCGCGTCGCTGGTCGGGGAGCTGATCGTGGTGGCCAGCCTCCCCCTGCGGGAGGCGGTCACCGACTTCGGGTACGTGGCAGCGGCGCTGGTGACCGCGGCCGTGCTGCTGAGCCGCGCGAGCGAGCAGCAGGAGAGGCTGGTCGACATCCTCGAGCGGCAGGCGGCCATCGACCCCCTCACCGGGCTGTTCACCCGTCGCGTGCTCGACGAGGCCGCGACGTCGGCGCTCTCGGGGGCCGGCAGCCACGACGGGACGTCCCTGATCCTCCTCGACGTGGACGGCTTCAAGGTCGTCAACGACCGGCACGGGCATCCGGCCGGCGACGAGCTGCTGATGCAGCTCGCCGCGCTGGTGAACAGACGGCCGGAGCCGGGTGAGGTGGTCTGCCGCATGGGTGGCGACGAGATCGCGCTTCTGCTGCCGGGCTCGTCGATGGCGACTGCTCTGCGTCGCGCCGAGGCGGTGAGGCGGGCGGTCAGGGCCGGCTCGTTCCTCGTCGGTGCCGGAGAGGTGGTCACCGTGTCCGTCAGCGTGGGGCTCGCCCACGCACCCACGCACGCCGACAACCTCCGTCAGCTGTACGCCGTGGCCGACGCCGCGCTCTACCGGGCGAAGCAGTCCGGTCGCAACCGCGTGATCACCCCCGAGCCGGACGTCGACGCGGAGCTGGGCGCGCCGGGCGCCCTCGCCGCCGAGGACTGAGATCGCGGTGACGCCACCCGTCGGGCACGGCTCCTATGCTTCTGGTCGTGGAGGTGGGGGTGCTCGGGCCGGTCGAGGCCTGGCGCGCAGACGAGCCGGTGGCCCTCGGCGCACGCAAGCAGAGGGCGCTGCTGGCGGCGCTCGCCCTGTCCGGCGGGCACGCGGTGCCCGTGGACACCATCGTCGACCTGCTGTGGCGCGACGCCCCGCCGCCGGCTGTGGGGGCCACGCTGCAGACCTACGTCGCCGGCCTCCGGCGGGCCCTGGAGCCGCAGCGGGAGCGGCGGGCACCGGCGACCGTGCTGGTCACCGTGGGGGCGGGCTACGCACTCCGCGTGCCGGCCGACGCCCTGGACGCGACCCGGTTCGAGCGACTGGTGGTCGCCCAGCACCACCGGCTGCCGAACGAGGTGTCGGCGGGCGGCCTCGAGGAGGTGGCGGCCCGGCTCGACGAGGCGCTGGCGCTGTGGCGCGGTGAGCCCTACGCGGAGCTGGACGACGCCCCCGCGGCGGTCGCCGAGCGCACCCGGCTCGGTGAGCTGCGGCTGCTCGCCCTGGAGGACCGGGCCGCCGCCGGGCTGGCCCGCGGACACCACTCCACGGTGGCCGCGGACCTGGAGGCGCTGACGGCCGCCCACCCGCTCCGCGAGCGCCTGTGGGCCCTGCGAGCCGTCGCCCTGACCCGGGCGCACCGGCAGGCAGACGCGCTGGAGGTCCTCCGTGAGGTCCGCGAGCTGCTGGCCGACGAGCTCGGTCTCGAGCCGGGCGCCGAGCTGCGGGACCTGCAGTCCGCGATCCTGCGCCAGGATCCGTCCCTGGAGTGGCTGCCGCCGGTGCAGTCCGGAGCGCCCGTCGGGCATGACGCGCCCCCGCCCGCCGCGCCCCCGCCCGCCGCGCCCCCGCCGTCCGCTGCTGCTCCTCCTGCCTGGCCGATGACCGGCCGCGCGTCCGAGCTGGCCGCCCTGACCGGTCTCCTGGAGGCCGCCTCGGGCGGTCGGCCGGTGTTCGCGTCGGTGACCGGCGACCCCGGCATCGGCAAGACGCGGCTGGTCTCGGAGGTCGTCGCCCGTGCGGGTGAGCGCGGCTTCACGGTGCTCACGGGACGCTGCTCGCAGGACGACGGGGCACCGCCGCTGTGGCCGTGGCGACCTGTGCTCGACGGTCTCGGACACCAGCCCACGACGACCGGTGCCGACGGTCACGAGGACGAGGGTGCGCAGTTCCGCTCCTGGGAGGCAGTGGTGGACGCCGTACGCCGGACCGCGCAGGAGCGGGACCTGCTGGTGGCGCTCGACGACCTGCACTGGGCGGACCGGTCCTCCCTGCGCGTGCTGCGGCTGCTGGTGGAGACGGTGCAGGAGGGCCGCCTGGTCGTGGTGGCGACCTGGCGGGCGCACCCGCCACCGACCGACGAGCTGGCCGACGTGGCGGAGTCGCTGGCGCGACGGCATGCTCTGCGGCTGTCGCTGACCGGGTTGACCGCCCCGGATGCCGCAGAGCTGGTGGCCGCGGTCGCCCGGTCACGGCCCAGCCACGGCCAGGCCGAGGCGCTCACCGCCCGCACCGACGGCAACCCGTTCTTCCTGGTGGAGTACGCCCGGCTGGCCTCGGAGGGGGACGACCTCGCGGCCCTGCTCGCCGAGCCCGATCCGCCGACGGCCGTGCACGACGTCCTGGTGCGCCGGATCCAGCGACTGCCCGAGCGGACCGGCGCGTTGCTGAAGGTGGCCTCCGTCGTCGGCCGTGACTTCGACACGGACACCGTCGCCGCCGCGGCAGGCGCGTCCGAGGACGCCGTGCTCGACCTCCTGGAGGACGCCGCGGCAGCTGGTCTCGTGCGCGAGGAGGACGTGGACCGCTGGTCGTTCGCGCACGCGCTCGTGCGCGACACCGTCTACACGGCACTGCCGGCCTCTCGCCGCGCTCGCATGCACGCTCGGGTCGCCCAGGCGCTCGACGAGCTGGCCGGGGGACGGGAGACCGAGCGGGCCCGGCACTGGCTGGCCGCCGGACCGTCGTACGCCGCGCACGCCTGGCCCGCCGCCGCCGCTGCAGCTGCCGCGACCCGGCGGCTGCACGCCCACGACGACTCGGCCGAGCTGCTGGTCGCAGCCCTCGCGGTGCAGCCGATGGATCCCGCGGCCACCGACCTGGACCGCTGGGAGCTGCTGATGCAGCTCGTGGACGCGCTGCGCTGGGCAGGTCGGTGGGAGGCCCTGATCGGCGTGGAGATGGAGGCGGTGACACTGGCCGAGCGGCTCGCCGACGACGAGCGGCTCGCGGTGGCCGCCAGTGCGATGACGCTGGGCCTGTGGCCCTCGGCGCCCTTCGGCGACACCAACGAGGCGGTCGTGCACGCCCTACGTCGCTGCCTGGACCGGCTGCCCGAGAGGGACAGCCGGGCCCGGTGCCTGGTGCTGCTGAGCCTGGCCAACGAGCTGTACTTCCAGGCACCCGTGACCCAGCGACGGGCCTGGATCGACGAGGGGCTGGCGATGGCCGCCCGCCTGGGCGACGCGGGCTTGTGCATCGACGCGCTCCTGGTCGCGGAGATCTCACTGTTCTCCGCCTCGACGGCGCACCAGCGGCTCGCCTGGCTGACGCTCGCCGCCGAGCGCGCCGAGGCGGGCGGCGACGACCGTCGGCTGGTGCTCGCCTCGACCCTGCGGTCCGTGGTGGAGGGTGAGCTGGGCCGGCTGCCGCAGCTGCGTGCGGCTCTCGCCGTGGCGCAGCGGGAGGCCACCCGGCTGCGGCACCAGTACGCCCTGATGATCCTCGAGGCCATCGAGGTGCCGTGGCTGGCGATGGCCGGCCGCGTCGAGGAGTGCGACGAGCGGCTGGCGCGGATGCAGCGGCTGATGGGCCTGATGGGCAACAGCGAGGGCGAGCACATCCTGACCGAGGTCAGCCTGGCCCTGTGGCGCGGCCGGGGGCTCGACGTCGTCGAGGACCTCACCGAGGCCGTGCAGGCGGGACTTCCGCTGAGCGCCGTCGCGCTGGTCTGCCTGGTGCGGGCCGGCGAGGTGGAGCAGGCCCGGAGCTTCGCCCAGCAACATCCGGTCGACGTCGAGCACGACACCTGGCTGTCCCCCCTGGTCTGGGCGTGCGCGGCCGAGGCGGCCCTGGCCCTCGGCGACGCGGGGCTGGCCGGTCGGGTCCACGAGCTGATGGGCCCGTACGCCGGTCGGGTGGCCTGCGCAGGGGCCCACTGCGCGATGGGTCCGGTCGACGCGTTCCTCGCCCTGGCCGCCGCCGCCGCGGGTGACCTGGGTGCGGCGGCCCGGCACGCGGACCGCGCCCTGGAGCTGGTGCAGGAGTGGGAGATCCCCCTGGTCGACAGGTGGCTGCACGGGCTCCGGGAGGCGCACGGCTTCTGACGACACACCGCGGTGCACGTCCGTGCGCTCGATCGGCCAGGAGCGAGCATAATCACGCACGTGGACCCGCGGGCCGGACTGAGAGTGGGCCTCACCGTCGCAGGTGACCGCGAGGCCGACGACGAGGAGGTCGCCGTGCTCCGCGAGCACCTGCGTGAGCTGCTGGTCGACCACGAGCTCGATGTCGCCGAGCCGCCGCTCCAGGACCGACCAGTCGGTGCGAAGGCGGGCGATCCCGTGTCCGTCAACGCGATCCTGGTGACCCTGGCCGCGTCCGGCGGCGTCCTGACGACCCTCCTGGGTGCGGTGCAGGCCTGGCTGCTGCGCAGCTCGGCGCGGCACGTGGTCCTGGAGATCGACGGTGACCGCCTGGAGGTCGACGGCGTCACCAGCGAGGAGCGCCGAGCACTCACCGCTGCCTGGCTGGCGCGGCACCAGCAGCCCACGCCTCCGGACACCGGTGATGACGGCTAGCGGACCTGGTGCTGGTCGCTTCGCGCTGCTGGTCGCCACCTCGACGTACGACGACCCGGGGCTCACGCAGCTGGTCTCGCCGGCCGGCGACGCCGAAGGCCTGGGGGAGGTGCTCGCGGCCCCGGACGTCGGTGGGTTCGAGGTCTCCTCGGTCGTGGACGGCACCTCCGCGGAGATCTGCGCGAGCATCGACGACTTCGTCGCCGAGCGCGACCGCGCGGACCTCCTCCTTCTCTACCTCTCCTGCCACGGTCTCAAGGACGAGCAGGGCCGGCTCTACTTCGCGGCTCGCAACACGCGCCGTGACCGGCTCCGCTCCACCGCCGTGGCCGCCGGGTTCGTCAACGACATCCTGTTCGCCTGCCCCTCGCGACGCAAGGTGCTGCTGCTCGACTGCTGCTACAGCGGTGCGTTCGCCAAGGGGCTCGCCGTCAAGGCCGACAGCTCGGTGCACACCGCGGACCAGTTCGACGCGCGCGGGCTGGTGGTGCTGACGGCGTCCGATGCGACGCAGTACGCGTTCGAGGGTGACGCCGTCACCGGGGTCGCGGCGCCGTCCGTCTTCACCGCGAGCGTGACCGACGGCCTGCGGACCGGCGATGCCGACGTCGACGGCGACGGCCTGGTCTCGGTGGACGACGTGTACGAGTTCGCCCGCCGCCGCCTCGCCCAGCAGGCCCGCCCGCAGAGCCCGCGCAAGTGGGAGTTCGACGTCGCCGGGTCGATCGTGCTGGCCAGGGCCGCCCTCGGCAGCGCACGGGCACCGGCCGGCGCCGGCGTCCCCCTGCCCGCCGTGCTGCCCGTGGTCGTGCCGACCGGGCCCGCCCCGCAACCGTTCGGCAGGAGCCACGTCCAACAGGGCTCGTGGTGGCTGGCGACGGTGCTGTTCCTGGTGACGGCAGTGGGCTCGAGCGTCCTGCTGTCCTACCTCGTCGACCACCTGTTCCTGCATGCCCTGGTCACCTACGAGGTGCTGCCGTCCCAGTGGGACCAGCTGGTCGCCGCGGGCGCGGCCGGCGCCGCCTGGACGTTCGGCTACGCAGCCGTCGACGCCACCGGCACCGACCGGGCTCGCTGGTACACCCTGCACCTGCACTGGCTCGCCGAGATCTCCCGGGTCCTCCATCCCTCCGGTGTCGGGCAGCTGCTGAGCGCCGCGCGCGCGGCCGTCCCGCTCAACGTCGCCGCCGCCGTCCTGGTCTCAGTCGCGGCGGGAGCCGTGGGCTACGGCTGGACGGGCTCCCAGGGCCGGGAGACTGCGTTCCGGCTGACGTTCATCGCGGTCACCACGGTGAGCGTCCTGGCCCACCTGGTCCGCGGTCGGCCCGACCCGCTCGACCCGCTCGACCCGGTCGTGATCAAGTAGGCCTTCGTGAGCACCTACGACGACCGTCCCTGGCTCGGCCTCTACGGCGAGCGGCCGACGGAGATGAGGCCCGAGCACACCAACGCGCTGGAGATGTTCGAGGCCGGGCTGGCGGCCGACCCCTCCGGCGTGGCCGTGAGGTACTTCGACGGTGTGCTGACCCGCACCGAGCTCGACGAGCAGAGCGACGCCCTCGCCAGCGGGTTGCTGGCGCGGGAGTTCGGACGAGGGGACCGGCTGGCGGTCTACGTGCAGAACGTCCCGCAGTTCGTGGTGTGCATGCTGGCCTCCTGGAAGGCCGGCGGGGTCATGGTCCCGATCAACCCGATGAGCCGCGCCCGGGAGCTGTCCCATCTGCTCACGGACTCCGGTGCGAAGGTGCTGGTCTGCCTGGAGACGCTGTACGACGAGGTGGCCCGCGACGTGGTCCCGGACACCGACGTGCGCCTGGTGCTGACGACGAGCGAGCTGGAGCACCAGACCCGCAACGACGAGCGGCTGCTGGGCGGGATCACGCGGCAGCGCCACGAGGGGACGACCGACCTCGCGGAGCTGGTCGGGCAGCACCACGGCGAGGAGCCGCCTGCGGTGCAGCTGGGCCCGGACGACGTCGCGTTCCTGACCTACACCTCGGGCACGACCGGAGTGCCGAAGGGAGCGATGAACACCCACCGCAACGTGGTCTTCACCGCCGCGGTCTACCGCGACTGCGCCCGGTTCGCGCCGGGTGGGTCGGTCTTCGGCGTCGCGCCGCTGTTCCACATCACCGGCCTGATCGGGCACGTCGCCGTCAGCTTCCTGGCCCCGATGCCGCTGGTGCTGGCCTACCGCTTCCACCCCGAGGTGGTGCTCGACGCGCTGCTCGAGCACCGTCCGACGTACACCATCGGCGCGATCACCGCCCTGAACGCGCTGCTCGGCTCGCCGAGCTTCACCGAGGACCACTTCAGCTCGTTCACGTCGGTCTTCTCCGGGGGTGCGGCCATCTCACCGACCGCGGAGCAGGCGTTCTCCAAGGCGACGGGCCGACAGGTGCACAACGCCTACGGCCTGACCGAGACGACCAGCCCCATGACGCTGACGCCGTTCGGGGTCCCGTCACCTGTCGACGAGACCTCCGGTGCGCTCTCGGTGGGCGTGCCGGTGCCGAGCACCGTCGTGCGGATCCTGGGTGAGGACGGCGAGGAGCTGCCGCTGGGCGAGGTCGGCGAGATCGTGGCCGAGGGACCGCAGGTGGTCGCCGGCTACTGGGGCATGCCGGAGGAGACCGCGGCGAGCCTGCCCGGAGGGGCACTGAGGAGCGGCGACGTGGGCTTCATGAGCCCCGAGGGCTGGGTATTCATCGTGGACCGCAAGAAGGACATGATCAACGCGTCGGGCTACAAGGTGTGGCCACGCGAGGTCGAGGACGTGCTGGTCGAGCATGCCGCGGTGCGCGAGGCAGCGGTGGTCGGAGTGCGGGACGAGAGGCGCGGTGAGACTGTCAAGGCCTTCGTCAGCCTGAGGTCGGGGGCGGAGGTGACCCCAGAAGAGCTGATCGCCCACTGCAAGCAGCGGATGGCCGCCTACAAGTACCCCCGCCAGATGGTGGTCGTCGACGAGCTCCCCAAGACCGCGACCGGCAAGATCCTGCGCCGCGAGCTGCGGGACTAGGGTCAGTGCGCCAGGAACGTGGCGGCCATGTCCTCGTCCCCGTGCCCGGCCTTCGACGCGGCGGCCAGGTAGCGGTGCGCGACCTCCACGATGGCCACGTCTGCGTCGGCCGACCGGGCGGCGTCTAGCATCAGCGACGCATCCTTGAGCGCGCCGTCGAGACCGAACGCCGGGGTGAAGTCACCGGACAGCATCGCCTTGCCCTTGAGCTGCACGTACGGCGCGTCCATGGCGCCGCCCGCCACCGCCTCGAGGAACAGTGCCGGGTCGAGGTCGAGGGAGCGCGCGAACGCCAGCGACTCGGCGATGCCCTCCAGCACGGTCAGCACCCAGGAGTTCGCGACGAGCTTGAGCCGGCTCGCCTGGCCCGCCTCGCCGACCAGCACGGTCCGGGATCCGATCGCGTCGAAGACCGGTGTGCAGAGATCCAGCGCCTCCGAGGGCCCGGAGGCCAGGATCACGAGGTTTCCGTCCTCGGCCGGCTTCTTGGTGCCCAGCACCGGCGCGTCGACGAAGACCAGGCCCAGCTCCTCCGCCAGGGCGGCGAGCCTGGAGGTTCCCTCGACACCGACCGTGGACTGCTGCAGCAGCACCGTGCCCGGGGTGAAGCCGTCACGTGCGGACTCGAGTGCGTCGACGACGGAGTCGACGTCGAACAGCATCGTGATCACCACGTCGGCGCCACGGACGGCCTCGGCCGCGGTGTCGGCGACGACGGCGCCGGCCTCGGCGAGCGGCTCGGCCCGGGACCTCGTGCGGTTCCAGACCCGCAGGGCGATGCCCGCTCCGGAGATGTTGCGGGCCATGCCGGCCCCCATGGTGCCGGTGCCCAGCAGGGCGACGGTCAGTGGCTGATCGTTCATGGGTTCATCCTCGGTGATCGGTGGGTGGGGACTCGAGAAGCTCTGGGTGCTGGGCCAGGGCGACGCGCGTGCGTCGGATGTGCATGCCCAGCACCGTCGACGCGTCGACGGCGTCCTTGCGTGCCAACGCCTCCAGGAGCAGTCGGTGCTCGGCGTCGATGATCCACGAGCCCTCCTTGCGGGCGAGCCGGACGAACGCTCGTCGGTAGTGCTGGGTCGTGTCCCACAGACGCTCGATGATGGCCGCCAGCTGGGGCGCTGAGTGGCGGCTGTAGGACAGCCAGTGGAACTGCCGGTCGAGGGCGAGGAACCGCTCGAGGTCGTCGTTGGCCTCGATCTCGTCCTGGATGGCGCGCATGTCGTCGAGGTCGGAGGGCGTGAGCCCCCGCAGGCTGTCGGTGAGCAGCAGCGGCTCGATCCGTTCGCGGATCTCATAAGAGAGGTCGAGGTCGCGCAGGCTCATGCTCGCGACCCAGGCTCCCGAGTTCGCCTTGAGGGTGACGAGCCCGCGTGACTCCAGGATGCGCAGGGCCTCGCGGACCGGCAGGCGGCTCCCGCCGAGCTCGTCGGCGAGCTCGTCCTGCTTGATCCGCTGCCCCGGCGCGAGCCGCCCGGTGAGGATCCGGTCCGCGACGATGTCCGCGATCCTGTGGCTGGCCACAGGCGACAGGACCGTCGCTTCGCTCACAGCTCTCCTGGGTGTTGGGTAGGGGTTGGGAACGAGACCTCAGGCGAAGGCGTCCGGATCGTGGTCGAAGGCCTTCCCGTCGGGGTAGGACACTAGCTCGAACTGCATCCCCCAGGGCGAGCGGAAGTACACCCAGCGCTGGCCCTCGCTGGGTCCCCTGCTCGCGGTCGGGTCGCCCATGACGTCGACCCCTGCCGAGCGCAGCGCCTGCACCGCGACGTCGAGGTCCTCGACGTACAGGGCCACGTGGTGCCCGCCGATGTCGCTGTTGCGTGGGGGCGTGGTCACCTGGTCGGCCGCCTCGTAGAGGAAGACCTCGAAGATGGCCTGGCCGCCGAGACGGTAGAAGTGCAGCCGTCGCATCACCGTCTTGTCGTCGACCCCCAGGTGCTCGCTCATCCAGTCGTCGTCGTGCTGGAACGGACCCAGGCGGTAGAGGTAGGTGCAGCCCAGGACCCGGGTGAAGAAGTCGTGCGCGACGTCCAGGTCGGGGACGGTGATGCCGATGTGGTCGACCGCTCGGACACCGGTCAGGACGACTCGATCTGTCACGTCAACTCCTTGTGATGGATCCATTGAGTGGACTACGCTGCCAAATCTACGCCCAACCGAGGCGCACGTCGATGGGTACGTCGCTCAACGCGGATCCATGTTCAACCGAGTGGAGGCTGGAAGCATGCCGAGTCACGAGCAGCTCGTCGCGAAGTCACCCTGGGTGGAGCTGGGGACCCACGACGAGGACTGGGACGCAGCCGATCCCGACGTGCTGCTGACGATGTTCGGTCGCACCCAGTGGATCCGGTCGTTCGAGGAGTACGTGCTCACCCTGGCCGGCCAGGGGCTGGTGCACGGGCCCGCGCACTCCAGCATCGGTCAGGAGGGCGGTGCGGTCGGCTCGATCCTGACGCTGCGTTCCGACGACTTCGTCAACGGCTCGCACCGTGGTCACCACCAGTTCCTGGCGAAGGCGATCGGCCACGTCGCCGTCGAGAAGTCCGGGTCGCTGCCCGAGCTCACCATGGAGGTGCGCGAGGTGCTGCGCCGCACCCTGGCCGAGATCTGCGGGCTCAAGGACGGCTACTGCAGCGGGCGCGGCGGCTCCATGCACCTGCAGTGGCAGGAGGCCGGCGCGATGGGCACCAACGCGATCGTCGGCGGGGGAGTCCCGCAGGCCGCGGGGTTCGCCTTCAACCAGCTGAAGTCGGGCACCGACGCGGTGACGGTGACCTACTTCGGTGACGGGGCCGTCAACATCGGCTCGGTCCTGGAGACCCTCAACCTGGCTGCGGTCTGGAACCTGCCGCTGTGCTTCTTCATGGAGAACAACCAGTACGCCGTGTCCACCCCGGTCGCGAAGTCCACCAAGGAGACCCGCATCTCAGCGCGCGGCCTCGGGTTCGACATCCCGAGCTGGAAGGTCGACGGCATGGACACCCTCGCCGTCCACCTCGCGATGACCGAGGCGCTCGAGCACATGCGGGCCGGCAACGGGCCCACGATCATCGAGGCGGAGCTCTACCGCTTCTTCCACCAGAACGGCCCCTACCCCGGGAGCGCCTTCGGCTACCGGGAGAAGGCCGAGGAGCAGCTCTGGCGCGATCGCGACCCGCTGACCCAGCTGCGCCGCAAGCTCGTCGACCGGGGCGTGCGGACCGACGAGGAGCTGCAGCAGGCCGCCGACGAGGTCGACGCGGTGATGGCCGAGATCGGCGACAGCCTGCTCGAGCCGCTGCCGGACGGCAAGCCCGGAGAACGATGCCAACCAGCCTATCCGGGTGGTGTTCGCCCGCCAGGGCCGGCTGGAGACCGACCTGCCCAACAAGCAAATCAAGATGCGTCTGGAGGACAGCCGCTACGAGGAGATCGACACGTTCTCCGGGGAGCTCGCCGACCGCCGGTTCATCGACGTGGTGTCGGAGGTGATGGCCCGGCGCATGGAGACCGACGAGCGGGTGGTCGTCCTCGGTGAGGACGTCGACGGGCTCAAGGGCGGCACGAACGGTGCGACGAAGCGTCCGCTCGAGCTCTTCCCGGACCGCGTCCTCGGGACCCCGATCAGCGAGAACGCCTTCGCCGGCCTGGGAGGCGGCATGGCGCTGGACGGACGGTTCCGACCCGTCGTGGAGTTCATGTACGCCGACTTCATGTGGGTCGCCGCCGACCAGCTCTTCAACCAGGTCGCCAAGGCCCGGCACATGTTCGGTGGCCACAGCGCGGTGCCCTTCGTGCTCCGCAGCAAGCTCGCCGCGGGGACCGGCTACGGCTCCCAGCACTCCATGGACCCCGCCGGCATCCTCACCACGGCGCCCGGGCTGCGGGTCGTGGCGCCCTCGACACCCTTCGACTACGTCGGCCTGATGAACACCGCACTGGCGTGCGACGACCCGGTGGTGGTCCTCGAGCACGTCGACCTCTACGCCGCCGTCGGCCCAGGCCCGGTCGACGACCTCGACTACCGGCTCCCGGTGGGCAAGGCGGCGCTGCGACGCGAGGGCGACGACGTCACGGTC
>CAXSHL010000020.1:16954-41652 GCA_964237315.1 uncultured Nocardioidaceae bacterium | reverse complement strand
TATCTCTCCATGGTCGGCCACTGCCTCGAGGCCCTCGACCTGGTCGAGGAGATCAGTGCCGACCTCATCGACCTCCGCTGGCTCGACCGGGCGTCCCTCGACTGGGAGACGATCGAGACGAGCGTGAAGAAGACCAACCGGGTCCTCATCGTCGAGCAGGGAGCCGTCGGGACGTCGTACGGCGGCTGGCTGGCGGACGAGATCCAGCGTCGCCTCTTCGACTGGCTGGACGGCCCCATCGACCGCGTGAGCGGCGCCACGGCCTCGCCCAGCATCAGCAAGGTGCTCGAACGGGCTGCGATCGCCAAGACCGACGAGGTCGTGGCCGCTCTGCGCGCCGTGGCCGCAAGCTGACGAGACAACGGAAGCGAGACACGGCTGATGGCCGAGCTGCTGCGTGTACCCGAGGTCGCCGCAGGCGCCACCGAGGTGGTCCTGTCCGAGTGGCTCGTCAAGACCGGTGACGCCTTCGCCAACGGCGACGCCATCGCCGTGGTCGAGACCGAGAAGGCTGTCGTGGAGATCGCGGCTCCGTCCGACGCCCTCCTGCTCCGGACCCTGGCTGAGGCCGGCACCGAGGTGAGCGTGGGCTCGCCGATGGCACTGCTGGGAAGCGCCGAAGAGAAGGACGGCGACCTGGACGACATGCTCGCCCAGCTCGGGTTCTCAGCGAGCCCGGCGAGTGAACCGGCGAGCGAGCCGCCGCCCCGTCGCGAGGTTCCCGACACCGAGGCGGAGTCGCCCGGTCCCACCCAGGACCCGCCCCCTCAGCACATCGAGGACGCGGTCGTCGACGACGCGCAGGCGGCCGTCGAGGACCAGGGAGCGGTCACGGAGACGCCGGCGCAGAGCGACGGGTCCCGGCAGTTCGTCAGCCCGATCGCCCGCAAGCTGCTCCGCGAGGCCGGCATACCCAGCGAGGGCATCTCCGGCTCCGGACCCAACGGCCGCGTCGTCCGGCGCGACGTCGAGGGCCTGATCGCGGACGCCCGGTCCGCCCCGTCGGTTCCGGAGGCCCCCGAGGCCCCTGCCGAGCAGGCACCGGCTCCGGCCCAGCAGGAGGCGCGTCCCGCACCGGCCGGCTCAGCCACCACCGGGGCCACCACCGGGTTCACCGACGTCCCCCACACCAGGCTGCGCCGAGCGGTCGCCACCCGCCTCACCCAGAGCAAGCAGTCGATCCCGCACTTCTACCTCACCGGCCGGGCGGTGATCGACGACCTGCTCACGCTGCGCACGCAGCTCAACGAGCACTCACCGGTGCGGATCTCGGTCAACGACTTCGTGCTGCGCGCGGTGGCCGTCGCCCACGGCGAGGTCCCCGACGCCAATGTCATCTGGACCGACGAGGCCACCCGGCACTTCGACGACGTGGACGTCTCCGTCGCCATCGCCTCGGAGCGAGGGCTCGTCACTCCGGTGCTGCGTGGCGTGCAGGGTCGCTCGCTGTCGTCCATCGCCTCGGCGGTCAAGGCCCACGTCTCGGACGCGAACGCCGGGCGCCTGCAGCAGAAGGACCTCGAGGGCGGGTCCATCAGCGTGACCAACCTCGGCATGTACGGCGTCACCGAGTTCTCCGCGATCATCAACCCGCCCCAGTCGGCGATCCTGGCGGTCGGGGCGGGACAGCCCGCGGCGCGGGTCGTCGACGGCCAGGTCGTGGTGGTCACCGAGATGAACCTCGTGCTCTCCGTCGACCACCGGGTCATCGACGGTGCGCTGGCCGCGCAGTGGATGCGGTCGCTGGTGACGGCCCTGGAGCATCCCCTCCGCCTCGTGGTCTGAGGAATCGCACCCTCGACCCGCGACACCGACGAACGGAGCACGCCATGAGCCAGAGCAGCGACACCTTCGACATCGTCATCCTGGGCGGTGGGAGCGCCGGCTACGCGTGCGCGCTGCGGGCGGCCCAGCTCGGCATGACGGTGGCACTGGTCGAGAAGGGCAAGCTCGGAGGCACGTGCCTACACACCGGCTGCATCCCCACCAAGGCGCTGCTGCACGCAGCGGAGATGGCGGACGCGGCTCGAGAGGGCACCTCCGTCGGCATCCGGTCGACCTTCGAGGGCGTCGACATGGCGGGCGTCAACGCCTACAAGGACGGTGTCGTGACGCGGCTGTACAAGGGCCTGCAGGGGTTGGTCAAGGCGGCCGGCACCATCAGCTACGTCGAGGGATCAGGTCGGTTCACATCGCCGACGACGGTCACTGTGGACGGTCGGGAGCTCACCGGCTCACACGTCGTCCTCGCCACCGGGTCCTTCGCACGGATGCTTCCCGGTGTCGAGCTCGGGCCCCGGATCGTGACGAGCACGCAGGCGCTGGAGCTCGACGACGTGCCCGCCCGCGTGGTCATCATCGGCGGCAGCGTCATCGGCGTGGAGTTCGCCTCGGCCTGGCGTTCGTTCGGCGCAGAGGTCACCGTCGTGGAGGCCCTGTCGTCGCTGGTGCCGCTGGAGGACGACGCACTGGGCAAGCTGCTCCGCCGGACGTTCACCAAGCGCGGCATCGGTGTCCGCACCGAGACCTCGGTCAGCTCGGTCAAGGACGTCGGGCAGGCGGTCGTCGTGGGGCTCGCCTCCGGTGAGGAGCTGGAGGCCGACCTGGTGCTGGTGGCCATCGGCCGTGGACCCGCGTCGGCCGACCAGGGGTTCGAGGAGGCCGGCGTGCACCTGGACCGCGGCTGGGTCGTCACCGACGAACGGCTCCGCTCCAGCGTGCCGGGTGTCTACGCCGTCGGAGACCTCGTCCCGGGGCTGCAGCTCGCGCACCGGGGCTTCGCGCACGGGATCTTCGTGGCCGAGGACATCGCCGGCCTCGGCCCGGACCCGGTGGTGGACGCCGGCATCCCCCGGGTCACCTACTGCGACCCCGAGGTGGCCTCCGTCGGACTGACCGAGTCGCAGGCCCGCGCGACGTACGACGCGGTGGAGACCCGCGAGTACAACCTCGGCGGCAACGGCAAGAGCCAGATCCTCGGCACGACCGGCCTGGTGAAGCTCGTCCGCGAGAAGGACGGACCGATCGTCGGCGTGCACATGATCGGGGCGCGCATGGGCGAGCAGGTGGGGGAGGCGACGCTGATGGTCGGCTGGGAGGCGTTCCCCGAGGACGTCGCCCGGTTCCTGCACGCCCACCCCACCCAGAACGAGTCGCTCGGCGAGGCGGCCCTCGCACTGGCCGGGAAACCCCTGCACGACCACCTCTAGCCGTTCGCGAAGGAGTCCGATGGCCAGGCTCGGAGACATGCACCACGTCGGCATCACCGTGCGTGACCTCGAGGAGTCACTGCAGTGGTACGAGCAGACGTTCGGGGTGCAGCGTGAGTTCGTCGCGCACGGCTCGGGTCCGGAGCTGTCCACCGCGGTCGGCGTGCCGGACGTCCGGCTCAGCTTCGCCTTCCTGCGCTTCGGGTCGTGCGTCGTCGAGCTGCTCTGCTACGACAACGACAGGGAGGACCACTACACCCGGTCGAGTGCCGACGTCGGCAGCACCCACGTCTGCATCGACGTCCCCGACCTGCAGGCTGCCTATGAGACGCTTCGCGCCAACGGCGTCGAGTTCCTCGCCCCGCCGCTGCTGATCGACGACGGCCCTCTCGAGGGGTGCTCGTTCGTCTACCTCCGGGACCCGAACGGCGTCACCCTGGAGCTGTTCGAGTCGCGTCCCTGACGCCCGGTCCGGCTCGGGGCTCGCTCAGACCTCGGCGCCGAGGCCGGCCAGGAGCTGGGCGGCGTTGCGCGGGTGCGCCTGCAGCGTGCCGTCCTCGATCAGGTGAGCCACCTGCACCGTCACGGCGTTCGCCGGAGCCTCTCCACCGAGCGTGACCTGGCCCTCGACGACGAGACCGTTGATCTGGTCGACCTCGCTGCGGCGTCCCTTCATCCAGTCCTGCAGCACCGTGGTCCGGGTCTCCGGAAGGGTGAAGTGATGGAGCACCGCGTCGAAGAGCTGGTCGACATAGCGGTCAGGATCCTCCACCTGCGCGTCGGCCATCCCGAAGATCGGCCTCGGAGTGATCCCGAGGGCGATGGCTGTGCGCAGCGCCTCGCGTCCGGCCTCGACCATGAAGTCCCGCATCCCGGGCAACGCCACGGCCTCCGACAGTGGCAGGTCCACGATCGCCGCCGGCACGAGCTCGGCCGCGTTGACGACCAGCTTCATCCACTTCGACGAACGGATGTCCTGCGACACCTCGACGCTGCCGGCGTGGCCCAACACGTCGGCCACGTCGACGGCCCGCGCCTGGGCGCCCGGCTCGACTCCGCCGAGCGCGAACCAGGAGCGTGCCTTGGGGCTCTGCCGGTTGACCACACCCGGCACGAACATGTTGGAGGAGACCTCGATGACCGCCCCGAGGGTGCGCTCAGGTCCCATCACGTCCGTGATCGTGTCGACGGTCATCCCGTTCTGCAGACCCACGACCAGCCCGTCAGGGGCGACGAGCGGCTTGATGAGCTCGCACGCCCACCGGGTGTCGTAGGCCTTCACCAGCACCAGGACGAGGTCGAACGGCTTGCGGAGGGTGGCGACGTCGCACAGGTGCAGAGCGTGCACCCGCGTCGTCTCCACTCCCTCGGGCAGCTCCACCCGGAGGCCGTCCGCGCGCATCGCCTCCACGTGGGCCGGCCACTGCTCGATGAACGTGACGTCGTAGCCCGCATTGGTCAGGTCCGCTCCGATGGACGCACCGTTGGCGCCGGTGCCGACCACGGCTATGCGTGGGCCGCTCACTTCGTCAGCTCGTCGCGCACGAACTCGAGCTCGCGCGAGACGTAGTCGGTGATGTCGCCGGTCTTGAGGTCGGCGGGCAGGACGTCCCAGGTGTAGGTCTCGATCTCGAGGTGGTCCGAGAGCGGCGTCGCGCGGTGCACGGCGAGTGCCTCCTGGACGGCGGGCCTCGTGGTGCGGAAGGGCCCGAGCTCCTCGAGGAACACCGGCACGTGGAAGTGCGTGCGCATCTCAGCAGCCCCGGACCCGGGGTCCTTCTCGAACGCGTCGAGCGCCTCCCCGAGGTTCAGGAACCTCTCCTCCTCACCCCCTCGGCGCAACGTGGTCTGGCTCAGGTAGATGGTGTCGGTGAAGACCCGCAGCCGGGGCACCAGCTCGGGAGTCAGCTCCGGCACCCACAGCGCGGCCGCCTCCTGCAGCTTGAAGATGGGGATCCCGGCATCGACGAGGAGTCGCAACGATGCGGGGATGTCCTCGAACCCGACGGACTGGTGGCCGATGTCGAAGACGACGCCCAGATGACGACGCAGCAGCCCTTCGGCCTCGGAGATCGGGACGGAGGCGAGACGCGCGAGCTCGGCGACGCCCGCGGGGGAGTGGACGTGGTCGCGGAAGTAGTCCACCGTCTCCGTGGTCGTCTCCAGGTAGCATGCCGGCTCCGGTTCGAGAGCCAGCTTCACGCGGCGTCCGGACGACGCCTCGAGCTCGATCAGATGAGCCACCACGCGCAGCAGGTTGGTCGTGAACGCCTCGACGTAGGCCGCGTCCACGACGCTCGGCCGGAACGCCAGCGGGGCGGTCTGGATGCTGGGTGCGACCGAGGGCGGCGAGATCTCCGCCAGGATGTCGGCGACCTGGTTGGTGTAGACGACGCGCTCCTCCGTCGTCCAGTCGGGCTCGTAGACGCGCTCCATCACGCTGGCGCCCTTGAACGGGCCGTAGGGGAAGGCGTTGACGGTGTAGACGTA
Organism: uncultured Nocardioidaceae bacterium; assembly: GCA_964237315.1. Classification (GTDB taxonomy): domain Bacteria; phylum Actinomycetota; class Actinomycetes; order Propionibacteriales; family Nocardioidaceae; genus Nocardioides_B. The sequence continues at coordinate 35,953 of CAXSHL010000020.1, read as the reverse complement.
CATGTCGTTCTCGGCCAGGAAGGCCGCCAGCGACGCGCGCTCATCGGCGCTCGCGGTGAGCGTGGCGGCGGAGTCAGCCGAGATGCGCAGCGACACCCCGAAGGCGTCGTGCGGTGAGAGCCGTTGCTTGACCTGGGGCAGGTAGGTCTCGAGGCTCGCCCGCATCTCCGCCCAGGTGTCACCTGCGTGGACGAGCGTGGAGTAGGAGAGATGTCCGAGGCCGTTGCCGAGGTCCATGCGAGTAGCGCCTGTCTGCCGGTGCACGTCGTTAAGTCAGTGTGAACGCGACGGTAGGACGGCGAGGGAGACCCTGTCAAGCGACGGGTGAGTGCGCCTGTCCGTGCACGAACCAGATGCCCTCGAACACCTCGGTCCCGCGATTCCGCAGCAGGTGGGGGATCGAGGAGTCGAAGCCCAGCGACTCGCCCACGTGCAGGGTGAACACCTCGTCGCCGACCGTCACCTCGAGCTCACCGGCGAGCACGAAGCCGTACTCGTAGCCCTTGTGAGTGACGAGGTCCCCGCCGATCATGGAGTGCGCGCCAGGCGGGTAGGCGATCTTCATGAAGTTGACGGCATGCTCCGGCGTCGCTGCCAGCCGCTCCCACGTCACACCTTCGTCCATGGTCAGCCGCGGGCGGTGCGAGGGGTGGACGACGGACACGCGGTTGGCATACTCGGACGGTGCCCATGCGCTGCTGGGATCCACGCGCCCGTTGGTGACCGCCGCGGCGACCGGCGGAGCCAGCGGAGGCAGATGCGCCTCCTTGTCGTTGAAGAGCTCGTCGATGGAGACTCCGAGGAGCTGGGAGAACGAGTAGAGCGTCGCCACCGACGGCTTGGACTTGCCGTTCTCTATCTGGGAGACAAAGGACGGCGACACCTTGGCCTGCCGGGCCAGCTCACGCAGGGACAGCCCCGCGCCGACCCTCAGGTCCTTGAGCCGCTCGCCGAGATTGTCCATGAACACCCTCATCTGGTCACTCGCGCCTGGCGCGGCCGGGTGCGCCGGAGGCTCTGCGATGCTGCGAGGCTACCAGCGGCGGGCCGGTGACGACCGCAGGAGTGGTGAGCTCGCCGCTGAGGACGAGGTGCTGGCCGCGACCAGGTTCCTCCAGGGAGGCTCGGTCATAGCGTTTAGCCACACAGAACAGTATAGTCGGCCCGTCGTACAGTTCGACAGGCGCGAAGCGTCGTCATCCCTACTTTTCCGAAGGCGAGACTCAGTGGCTTCCACCTCCTCCCCCGGCCGGGCGCTCGTCGTCGGGGCCACCGGCATCGTCGGCCAGACCACTGCGGCGAGGCTCGTGGACCTCGGCTGGGAGACGTCCGGGCTGTCTCGCAGCGGGGGAGTAGGCCCAGGCGTGGCGTCCGTCCAGGCGGACCTGTCGGACCCGGCCTCGCTCTCGGAGGCCCTGGCCGACGTACGACCCTCGCTGGTCGCGATCACGGCCTGGACCCGGCAGGACACCGAGGCGGAGAACATCCGGGTCAACGGCGGCGCGGTGCGCAACCTGCTCGCCGCCCTCGAGCCCGCCGGGTCCGTGGAGCACGTCGCCCTGATGACCGGGCTCAAGCACTACCTCGGGCCCTTCGAGGCCTACGCGACCGGCGTGATGGCCGACACGCCGTTCCGCGAGGAGGAGCCGAGGCTGGACTCGCCCAACTTCTACTACGCGCAGGAGGACGAGGTCTTCGACTCGGCGCGACGGAACGGCTTCACGTGGAGCGTGCACCGCTCGCACACCGTCTTCGGCTTCGCCACCGGCAACGCGATGAACATGGTCCTGACGCTCGCGGCCTACGCCACGATCTGCAAGGAACGAGGTCTGCCGTTCGTGTTCCCCGGCTCCGAGACCCAGTGGAACCAGGTCACCGACGTGACCGACGCGGACCTGCTCGCCGAGCAGATCATCTGGGCGGCGTCCCACGAGGAGGGACACGACCAGGCGTTCAACATCGCCAACGGCGACGTGTTCCGGTGGCGGTGGCTGTGGCCACAGGTCGCCGACTTCTTCGGCCTGGACTGGGAGGGCTTCGAGGGCTCTCCTCGCACCCTCGAGAAGAGCATGGCCGGCATGGAGCAGGTCTGGAGCGACATCGCAGCAGCCCACGACCTGGTCGAGCCCGATCTGAGTCGGATCGCGTCGTGGTGGCACAGCGACGGCGACCTGGGACGGGACATCGAGGTCGTCACGGACATGAACAAGAGCCGCAAGGCCGGCTTCCTCGGCTTCCGCGACACCCGGGACAGCTTCTTCGAGTATGTCGAGAAGTACCGCCAGGCGCGCATCCTGCCCTGAAGGCGGCCCGGCGGATCAGTCCGGCCGATCAGTCCAGCCGAGCGGCCATCTCGATGTGGGCCTTGATGGTCGACTCGGGGTGGTGGGCGGCGTCGAGCGCGTCCAGCGCGTCGTCGAGGTCGAAGTGCTGGGTCACCAGCGGAGTCAGGTCGATGCCGCTGTTCGCCAGGAACCGAAGCGTCTCGGGCCACACGCCGGGAGAGCCGATGGACCCGGTGATCCGCAGCTCCTTGGACTGGATCAGGCCGAGCTTCGCCGGAGCCTCCTGTCCGACATCGATGCCGATGTAGGCGATCCGTCCCTGGAAGGCCACCATCTCCAGGGCGCGAGCCATCACCGCTGGTCGGCCACTGGCCTCCAGCACGACGTCCGCGCCTCGTCCCCGAGTCAGGTCCTCGAGCAGCGCATCCGCCTCGCCCGGGTCGACGGCGTGGTGCGCACCCAGCCCGAGCGCTGCCGTGCGTCGGTCGGCGGAGGGCTCGACGACGACCACCGTGGCTCCCATGGCCGCGGCGGCAGCCGTGACCGCCAGGCCCACCGGGCCGGCGCCCAGCACCGCCACCGTGTCGCTGGCGTCGACGCCGCCGGCCCGCACGATCGCGTAGTAGGCGACGCTGAACGGCTCGACGAGGGCACCCATGGTGTAGGACAGCTCGGCGGGGAGCTGGTGGAGCCAGGCGGGCTTGGCGACGAAGAACTCCGCGGCGGCGCCGCTGATCGAGAATCCGAAGTGGTCGGCACCGATGACGCACTCCCCGACGACCCGGTCACCGGGCCGGAACTCGGTGACCTTGTCCCCGACGTCGACGACCTCACCGGACCACTCGTGCCCGGGGATCAACGGGTAGGAGAAGGGGATGATGTAGCGGCCTTCGAGCAGGTCGATGTCGGAGTGGCAGACACCGACAGCGCGAGCCGCCACGAGCACCTCGTCCTCGGCGATCCGTGGGACCGGCAGCTCGGTCACCCTGGCCAGGCCCTTGTCGGCGTACTGCAGCGCTCTCATTGGTTCTCCTAGTGTCGAGCGTGTCGAGCGTGTCGTGGTCGGGGGTCAGCGGGAGTTGACGAGGATCTTGACCTGGTCGCCGGTGGGCGACAGCAGTGTCTCGAAGCCCTGCGCGACGATGTCCTCCATGGCGATCTGGGCGCTCACCACCATGTCCACCGGGTAGCGACCGCCGGCGATCAGGCCGATGATCCGCGGCCAGTCCGTCACCGGGTAGCACCAGGTCCCGGCCAGCGTGATGTCGTGCTCGGCCAGTGCCATCGGGTCGATCGCGGCCGGCTTGGTGTGCAGCCCGGTCTGGGAGATGCGGCCGGCGGACCGAACGGCCGAGATGGCGGTCTGCAGGGCCCGCTCGTTGCCCGAGCACTCGATGACGGCGTCGACGCCGATGCCGTCGGTCCGATCCTTGACCCATGCCGCCACGTCGACCTTGCTGGGATCGACCACCTCGCCGACGTCGAGGCTGGTCGCCAGCGCCGCGCGGGTGGGGTTGAGCTCGGAGACGACGACCTGCGCGCCGAGGGCTGAGGAGTACAACGCCGCCAGGGCTCCGATCGGGCCGGCACCGGTGATGAGCACCGTGTCACCGGCTCGCACGCCGGCCGTGTCCACGCCGTACGCCGCGACCGCGGCCGGCTCGACGAGGGCGCCCTGGAGATCGCTGACCTCGTCGGGCAGCACGCTGACGTGACTGACGGGGACGACCGCGAGCTCGGCGATCCCGCCCCAGCCGAAGCTCAGCCCGACGCACGCCATCGACACGCACAGATGGTTGAGACCCCGTCGGCAGTAGTAGCACGTCCCGCAGTAGAGCAGCGGCATGATCGACACCCGCTGGCCGGCGGCGACGGTCGTCACCCCCGGTCCCACCTCCACCACCTCGGCCGAGAACTCGTGGCCGAGGATCTGGGGAAGCTGGGAGTCGTTGAGCGGATGAGGCGCCGCGGGGATGACGATGGGGCCCATCGCGTACTCGTGGAGATCAGTGCCGCAGATGCCGCACCAGTAGGGGCGGAGCAGGACCTCGCCCGGTCCGGGATTCGAGGGTTCGGCCACCTCCTCCACGCGGATGTCGTGGTCGCCATGGAAGACCGCTGCCCTCATTGTGCTGTGGATCCCTTCGGTTGCGGCGGTTGCCGGGGTTGTTCGTGCGGTGGTCGGTGGGGCTGGCCCGCCGGCGGGCGGGTCGTGGTCAGACGCTGGAGGCGATGGCAGGGTCGAAGAGGACCTTGCCCTCCAGGCCTCCCGTCGCCAGCCGCTTGAGCTGGCCCGCGAGATCCTCGAGCGGGCGGACCGAGTCGAGCAGCTCCTCGGCCAGGTCGGTGGTGGCCAGGATCTCCAGTGCCGGCGCGAGGTCCTCGCCGCAGACGTGCGCCAGCGTGGTCTGCACGGTGATCTCCCGCATCACCAGCGAGTGCACGTCGACCTCCTGCCGCGTGGAGGGCAACCCCACCTGGAGGATGGTGCCGCCGTTGCGGACCAGCGAGATCGCGTGGTCGAGCTGGCCGGGCGCGCCGCTGGCCTCGATCACCACGTCGGCCCCACCGGCGCCGAGAGCGTCCAGCACGGCCTCGCGCGCGTCGTCGCCTGCCGGCACCACCCTGGTGGCGCCGAGGCGAGACGCCCGCTCGAGTCGCGAACCCGGGAAGTCGATGACCGTGAGGTCCACGTCGGCCAGGTGGCGGACACCGGTCTGGGTGAACGAGCCGATCGCGCCGGCGCCGATGACGACGACGCGGTCCCCGTCGCGGACACCGGCGCGGCGCGCCGCGTGCAGCCCGACCGCGAGCGGCTGCGACAGGCCGGCCGCGTCGAGCGAGAGTCCCTCGGGCAGGGGGACGAGGGTCCGCTCAGGAGCCGCGACGTACTCCGCCATCCCGCCGGCGACGTTGAGACCGAGGGTGTAGTAGCGACGGCAGAGGTTGGTGCGCCCCTCGAGGCATCGGTCGCACGTCCCGCACCAGACGCCGGCTCCGCAGGCGACCAGGTCGCCGACTGCGAACCGGCCGTCCTGGGCAGGCTCGGCGACCTGCCCGACGAACTCGTGACCGAGGATCATCGGGCCGACGTGGCCGGTGACCGGGTGCGGCCGCGCCACAGGGAAGGTGCGCGGACCGGCCTTCCACTCCGTCGCATCGGTGCCGCACATCCCGGTCCGGAGGACCTTGAGCAGCACCTCACCACTGGCAGCTGACGGGAGCCCGACCTCCTCGATGCGGACGTCGTGGTGGGTGTGGTAGACCGCAGCTCTCATCGCGCCTCCGGCGCTCACTCCTCGCCCCGCCCCGCGGCCGTGTTCAGGTGCGACTGCGAGCTGCGGAGGGTCGGCAGCTGTCCCCCGACGGAGAAGTAGCGCTGGCCGGCGACCAGCAGGTCCTCGGCGGGGAACTTGGTGACCACTTCACAGCCCGTCGCGGTCACCACGACCTCCTCCTCGATGCGCGCTGCCCCGATGCCGTCCGCGGAGGGCCAGTAGGTCTCGAGAGCGAAGAACATCCCCTCCTTGAGCACCTCCGGGTGGTCGAGGGACACCAGTCTCGAGAAGATGGGCTTCTCCCAGATGGACAGGCCGACGCCGTGCCCGTACTGCAGGGCGAACGCCGCCTCCTCGTCGGGGAAGCCGAACTCCTGGGCCGTGGGCCACACCTTGACGATGTCCGCTGTCGTGGCGCCCGGCCGCACCAGCGCGATGGCGCGGTCCATGTACTCGCGAGCCCGGATGTAGGCGTCGTTCTGGGCCGTGCTGGCCGAGCCGACGGCGAACGTGCGGTAGTAGCACGTGCGGTAGCCGTTGTAGCTGTGCAGGATGTCGAAGAACGCCGGGTCCCCGGGTCGGATGAGACGGTCGGAGTAGACGTGTGGGTGCGGCGAGCAACGCTCACCCGAGATGGCGTTGACCCCCTCGACGTACTCCGAGCCGAGGTCGTAGAGCGTCTTGGAGACCAGGCCGACGGTCTCGTTCTCGCGCACGCCGGGGCGCAGGAAGTCGTAGAGCTTCTCATAGGCCGCGTCCACCATGGAGGCGGCCTGGGTCAGCAGCGAGATCTCGTCCGGGGTCTTGATCGCGCGCGCCTCGAGGAACACCTGCTGCCCGTCGACCACGTCGACGCCCTGCTTCTGCAGCGCGAACAGGATCGGCAGCTCGATGACGTCGACGCCCAGGGGAGCGTCGCCGACCTCGAACTTGTCCAGCTCCCGCTTGATCTTGCGGGCCACCTCCTCCGCGATCCCCGCGTCCGGGCTGAACGCTCCACGCAGGGTCGAGATGCCGGCACGCGCGCCGGACTCCGACCGAGGGCGTACGGCGCCGTGGTGGGGGGCGTGCGGGTCGGCGTCCATCTCCGCGGTGGTCGTCGACAGCCAGGGGTTGTAGAGCTGGTGGTGCTTGGCGGCGGAGCCGAAGTCCCACATGATCGGGTCGGAGTTCCGCGTCAGCAGGCAGAACCGGATCATCTTGTCCATCGCCCAGGTGCCGATGTGGGTGGCCGACATGTACCTGATGTTCGAGAAGTCGAAGGCGAGGAGAGCACCGAGCTCGGACTGCTCGAGCTGGGCCTTGAGGCGCTCCAGACGCTCGGTCCGCAAGCGCTCGAACGAGATCCGCTCCTCCCAGTCGACCGCGTTGGTGCCGAAGGATGCTGTGCTCATGGTGGGGCCTCTCAGTGCCGGGGGGACGGACGATCAGACGAGGATCATGCCGCCTTCGATGGGGATGACCTGGCCGGTGATGTAGTCGGAGTCGGACGCCGCGAGGAAGATGGCCGTCGGCACGATATCGATCGGCTGTGCGGGACGACCGAGCAGGATCTGTCCCGCCATGGAGTCGAAGCCCGAGTCGCCGGCCCCCATGGCGTCGAGGTCGGCGTCCAGCTTCGTCCACAGCGGCGTGGCCACCACGCCGGGCGCGAAGGCGTTGACCGTGATCTGGTCGCCGGCAAGCGCGCGGGCGGCCGCCTGGGTCAGCGAGATGACCGCCGCCTTCGACGCGCTGTACGGCGCGAAGTCGGGGAACCCGGTGCGTCCGGCGATGGAGGCCGTGTTGACGATCTTGCCCGGTGAGCCCTGCGCGAGGAACTGCCTCGCCGCCTCCTGGGTGCCGATCAGCACGCCCAGCGCATTGACCCTCATCACCGCGGTGAAGTTCTCCTCCGTGACGTCGAGGAAGCGCATGGGCTGGTTCATCCCCGCGTTGTTGAAGATGACGTCGAGGCGGCCGAACTCCTGGACCGTGGTCGCGATCGCCGCCTGCACGGAGGCACGGTCGACGACATCGACCCGCACGCTGATGCAGCTGCCACCCGCCGAGCGGATGTCTGCGGCCACGGCCTCGCCGCCGTCTGCGTCGAGGTCCGCGACCACCACCTGCGCCGCCTCGAGGGCACAGGCACGCGCGATCGCCGCCCCGATGCCACTGGCCGCGCCGGTCACCACGATGGACCGGCCACTCAGTCGTCCAGACACCGGACCCGCTTCCTCTCCTGCGAAAGAGCACTCATGTGCAGTGGCACTGCACATGCTCCCGGTATTGAACTCAGGCGGTCCAGGCTTGTCAAGAGTGTCCGTTTTCACGTGGCAAACTGCATGTCACAAGCCGAAGTGGCCGAAACGTTATCTGAACCCGCTTGTGAACAACCGGCCGATCTCCGTAAAGTCCCGCTCAACACGAGTGACCAGGAACACCGACATGCGCTGAGTCGCACAACCACGCGGGGAGACCATGGCGGAAGCACCCGAAAAGGACACGCGGCGGCTGGGGAGTGCCCGGGTGTCGGTGTCCAAGGGATTCGTGACCATCGGGGCCGCGACGGTCCTGCTCTTCGTCGTGAGTGCCGTTCTCCAGCCGGCGAGCGTCTCCTCGACATCCTTCTCCGGCATGCTGCCGATCGCCGCAGTCCTGGCGATCGCCGGCCTCGGGCAGATGCTGGTGGTCCAGCAGGGTGGTATCGACCTCTCGGTGGCGGGGGGCATCTCGCTGGCCCTCGTGATCGTGACGCACATCCCGGACGGGGACGACTCGAAGCTGCTGCCCGCCATCCTCCTCGCTCTCGTCTTCGCGACCGCGGCCGGCATCCTGAACGGGGTCCTGATCGGGGGACTCGGCCTCAACCCCATCATCGCCACCCTGGGGACGAACGCCGTGCTGTACGGCATCAACATCGGCATCTCGGGAGGACGTCCGCGCATCACCACGCGCCTGCTCGGCTCCATCGCGGGAGACTCCACGGCCGGCATCCCGCATTCGGTCTTCTTCGCCCTCGCGGCCTTCCTGGTCGTGTCACTGCTCGTGAAGAAGACCGTCGCCGGGCGACGGTTCGAGGCAGTGGGTGCCAACCCGCGAGCTGCCGGCGCCATCGGTCTGCGCGTGCGTTCCCATCAGTCCCTGTCCTACGTGTGGGCTCAGCTGCTCTACTGTCTCGGCGGGATCCTGATCGCCGGCATCACCTCGCAGCCCATCGCCTATGCCGGCGACACCTTCCTGCTGCCGTCTGTCGCCGTCGTGGTCCTGGGCGGGACGTCCCTGCTCGGCGGTCGCGGCTTCCCGCTCGCCACCGTCGTCGCGGCAGTGTTCCTCCAGCAGCTGACCCAGCTCGTCGACGTCATGGGCGTCTCGCCCGCGATCTCACCGCTGGTGCAGGCCGCCGCCCTGGCCGTGGGCGTCTCGCTCTACACCGTCGACTGGGGAGGCATCTGGCGGCTCGCGACCCAGAGACGAGGGCCGGTGGCAACGCCTTCGTGAGGCACGGCAGCACCCAGCTCACTCATCCTTTCGGCACAGCGCCGACCACGCGCGACACACGTCTCGCACCAACTGGAGGACAGAGAACATGAACCCACGAACCAAACTCGCAGCAGTAGGGGTGGTGGCCGCCATGTCCCTGACGCTCGCCGGCTGTGGCTCCTCGGGCGGCTCCGGCAACGGCGCCGGCGGCAAGGTGACCCACGTCGCCGGGGCCCCGTCCTGGTGCGGGAAGAAGAAGATCACGTTCGCGCTGCTCGACGGCTTCGGTGGCAACAGCTGGCGTCTCGTGACGACGGCGTCCGGCAAGGCGGAGGCGAAGAAGTGCCCGAGCGTCACCAAGTTCGAGTACGCCGACGGCCAGGGGAACGTCCAGAAGTCGATCTCCGACATCAAGGGCATGGTCTCCACCGGGGTGGACGCCATGGTGGTGTTCCCGGACGCAGGCAAAGCCGTGCTGCCCGCGCTGACCAGTGCCTACAAGGCAGGTGTGGTGACCGTCCCCTACCGCGTCGACCCCGGCGGCAAGGCGGGCGAGAACTACGACAAGTGGATCGGCGACGACTTCGCTCACGACGGGGTCAACTGGGCGAAGTGGATCAAGTCGACCGTGCCCAGTGGCGGCAACATCTTGTTCCTGGGTGGCCCCGCCGGCAACAGCCAGAGCACGACGGAGTACGACGCGCTGCGGAAGAATCTGCCTGCCAACTACAAGTTCATCGGGCAGACGCCGTTCCAGCCCACGAACTGGGACCCCACGAAGACCCAGCAGCTGCTGACCGCCGACATCGCGAAGTACCCGAAGATCGACGTCATCGTGTCCGACTTCGGGCCGACGCTCGTCAGCTCCCTCCCGCTCTTCCCCAGGAGTGGACGCAAGATCCCTGCCCTGGCCACCTCTGACGGCAACTCGTTGAGCTGCTTCTGGAAGGACAGCCAGGCGAAGAGCCCGTTCCAGATGACGACCGTCGCGACCGGGAACGACAACGTCCGCCTCGCGGTGGACTATGCAGTGGCGAAGGCCACGGGTGGCAAGATCCCCACTGCGGACTCCTTCAAGGGTCCGGTGTTCGAGGACTCGGTCAGCAAGAAGCCGAACGGTGTCCAGTGCCAGCCGAGCCTGCCCGGCGACGTGTACCTGTCGGCGCAGATGCCCGGCAAGGAGCAGGCGGCACTCGGCAAGTAGGTGATCCGGTCCGGCACGCGACACCGTGCCGGACGGGTCGGGTCGGGCGTCTCTCGGCGCCCGACCCGCGAGAAGGACAAACGACGCGCGACGAACGCAGAGGGACGCCGTGACCGACACAGACACGAAGAGCACGATCACCGACACGCTGGCGTTGGCCGGCATCTCGAAGAGCTACTCGGGGGTCGCCGCGCTCACCGACGTGTCGGTCCGGATCCGTCCGGGCGAGGTCCACGCGATCCTCGGGGAGAACGGTGCCGGCAAGTCGACCCTGATGAACGTCGCGACCGGCACCGTGCAGCCCGACACCGGGACCATCACCTTCCAGGGTGCCGAGGTGCACGGCCTCAACCCGACGGTGGCCGCGGGTCTCGGGATCGCCATCGTGCACCAGCACCCGGCCGTCCTTCCCGACATGACGGTCCTGGAGAACCTCCAGGTCGCGCTGCCGAAGTCGGTCTTCGCGGGCGCAGGCACGACCGAGCGCGCCCAGGCTCTGCTCGACGAGGCCGGGCTGCAGGTCCACCTCTCCGACCGGGTCGAGACCCTGACGCTCGCGGAGAAGCACCTGCTCGAGATCGTCAAGGCCTTCGCGATGCAGCCGAAGCTGCTGGTCCTCGACGAGCCGACCGCTCCCTTGGGTGGGGATGCCGTCGACGCGCTGTTCGACCGGGTGCGTCGGGTGGTCAGCTCCGGAACCTCGGTCATCTACATCACGCACCGGCTGGCCGAGGTCCGCGAGATGGCCGACCGGGTGACGGTGCTTCGCGACGGCCGGTTCCGAGGCACCGCGGAGGTCGCCGACATCTCCGACAGTGACCTGCTCGCGCTCATCATCGGACGGCAGCTGGAGTCCACCTTCCCACCCAAGCACCGCGTCGGCCAGGACGACCAGCCGAACTTCGTGCTGAGCGACCTCACCGGCCCCGGGTTCACCGAGGTGAGCGCCAGCGCCCATCGCGGCGAGATCGTCGGGATCGCCGGCGTCGTGGGCAACGGCCAGAGCGAGCTGCTCCGGGCCCTGGCAGGACTCGAGTCGTTCACCGGGACCGTGGAGGTGGAGTCCGCGGCCGTGAAGCCGAGAGGCCTGCTGCGTCGAGCGGCGTACATGCCCGCCGACCGGCACTCCGAAGGGCTGATGATGAGCCTCTCCGTGCGGGAGAACGCGGCCATCTCCGCGCTGCCCCAGTTCACCACGTCCGGTCTGGTGAGCCGGCAGCGTGAGGTGAGCCGCGTGGGTGACTCGCTGACGTCGCTCTCGGTCAAGGCGCCGTCGATGGACGCACCCGTCGCTGCACTGTCCGGAGGCAACCAGCAGAAGGTCGTGATCTCCCGCGCACTGCTGTCCGATCCCGTGCTGCTGATCGCCGACGAGCCCACCCAGGGCGTGGACGTGGGGGCGCGTGCCGAGATCTACACCATCCTGCGGGAGGCGTCCTCGCGCGGCATCCCCGTCGTCGTGGCGTCCTCCGATGCTCTCGAGCTCGAGGGCCTGTGCGACCAGGTGCTCGTGATGTCACGGGGCCACGTGGTCGAGACACTCACCGGTGACGACGTCACCGAGCAACGGATCGTGTCAGCCGCTGTCACGTCGACCGCCGAGGTGACAGCGGTGGCAGCAGCCCAGCGCACCACGACCTCGTCGCGCGTGCGTCGGTTCCTGCTGGGTGACTACACACCCCCCGTGCTGCTGCTCGTGGTGATGGTGGCACTGGCCGCCTACATCATCCCGGACAACGACCGCTACCTGTCGGCCTTCAACATCACCAACCTGCTCACCGCCGCGACCGCACTGGGCTTCATAGCGCTGGGGCAGAACATCGCTCTCCTGACCGGCGGGATCGACCTCTCGGTGGGACCGCTGGCCGGATTCCTGGTGGTCATCGCGTCGTTCTTCATCAACGACGGCAAGTCCATGCTCACGGTCATCGTCGGGCTGGCGATCATGATCGCGGTGGCGGCGCTGGTGGGCCTCGTCAACGGGTCGCTGATCCGCTTCGGCAAGTTCACGCCCATAGCCGCGACGCTGGCGATGTACATCGCCCTCGGGGGTTTCGCCTTCCTCTTCCGGTCCTCGCAGGGGGGCTACATCAGCCAGTCCTTCCAGTCCGCGGTCAACTACTCGCTCGGCGCCATCCCGGTGGCCTTCATCGTCTTCGTGCTGCTGACCATCGCCATGGAGTGGCTGTTGAAGCGGCGGCCGTGGGGATGGCGGCTGCGCGCTGTCGGGTCGAACGAGGAGGCGGCCCGCAGGATCGGCATCAACGTGAGCACGACGGTCGTCTGGGCCTATGTGTGCGCGTCCCTGCTGGTCTTCCTCGGCGCAGTCATGCTGATGGGGCAGTACGGCATCGGTGACCCCTCCCAGGGCTCGAGCTACACCCTCACCAGCATCACCGCCGTGGTGCTCGGCGGCACCAGCCTGCTGGGAGGGCGCGGAACCTTCATCGGAACTCTCGTGGGCGCCGTCCTGCTCCAGCAGGTCCTGAACGCGACCGGCTTCCTCGGCCTCGGATCCACCGCCCAGTACTACTTCCAGGGACTGCTGATCCTGGTCGCGGCGGTCGTGTACACCCTCGCGCGGTCCAAGCGGGCCAAGGCCGAGGTCGTCGCCTGACTCACGCGGGAGCTGCCGGGCTCGGAGCCCTCAGGCGAAGACCGGTCCGACGGCCGGGTAGCGGTTGATCAGCCGCTGCCGCATCTCGCTGAGCCGCCGAGGTGGCCCGGCGTCCCCGGTGGGCTCAGGCGATCCGAAGCGGGTGTCGAGCAGCATGTGCCGGCCCCAGGCCTCCACCTGCTCGTAGTCGCTCGCGGTGGTGACCGCACCGACCCAGTCGGGTCGTCCGTAGATGAGGTCCCCGCCGATCATCACCAGCTCGACCCACGACGGGTAGGCGGCGACCACGTTGTCGTAGGGGTCGTCGTGCCGTTTCTGCAGCACCACGATGTCGGCGGTGCGACCCACCTGCAACGACCCGATCCGGTCGTCCAGGCCGGCGATGCGGGCGGCTCCCGCGGTGACCATGTCCACCAGGTCGGCCGAGGTGCTCGCAGTGCCCTGCTGGGCCAGGACGCGCTCGGCGATCTTGAGTTCGTGCAGCAGGCTGGGGCTCCCGGACGGCATCCAGTCGGAGCCCAGGGACACCGGTACGCCGGCCGCGAGCACGGCGGAGATGTCGGTGGTCTCGTCGTACAGGCGCAGGTTCGACTGCGGCGACCAGACCAGCTTGCCGCCGACGGCGGCGATCTGGTCGAAGTGCTCGCGAGCGAGGGCGGTGCCGTGGATGACGACGGTCGCCGGCCCGAACAGCGGGGATGCGGCGAAGTCGGTGAACTCCTTGACCGAGGCCTGGTTGGTCTTCTGGCCCTCCGCCAGGTGCACGTAGTGGGCCTTGACCGTCCGGTCGTCGAAGATCGCCCTGCGGATGCTCTCGACCTCGTCGGGCCCCAGACGCCCGAAGTCGACGGTGCTGCGCGCGACCTGCTGGCCGAAGACGACCAGGTCGACGTTGCGAACCAGGGCCTCCGCCTTCTTCGGGTAGTCCTTCGAGGCACCCTGGATCGCGGTGACGCCGCCGACGACGGCGCGCACCTCGGCGTACCGGGTCATCGACGTCTTCACCGAGGTCGAGGTGCCGGCTTTGGTGAGCCTGCTCCACGGTGTCTTGATCAGGGCGTCGTACTCCTCGCTGTCGCGCCACTGCCCGCGGTTGATGTAGGTCTTGGGTGGCTCCCACGCCGAGAAGACGTTGTACTCGGGATGCCCGTGCAGGTCGATCAGTCCCGGCAGCAGCACTCCTCCGGTCGGGACGGCGAGCATGCCGCTCGGCCGGGTGGCCCGGACCTCGACGATGCGGTCACCCGACACCACCACCCAGCCCCGGGCGAGCGTCCCGGAGGGCGTGATGACCGACCCACCGAGGGCGACCGGCCGGTCACCTGTCGCGGCGGCCGTCGGCGTCCGCGGGAGGTGGCCGGTCTGGTCCGCGGCCCGCGGAGCGCGCACCTGCTGCGGGACGCCGGTGGCGTAGGCGTCGTCGAAGGGGTCGTCCCGTCGCATCGCGCCCCCTCGCCGCCCGTTCTCGGACGGCGTCCGCACCGCCGAACCGTAAATCCAGGTTTACACCTAGTCCGGAGTCTCGACAATGGCCCGATCGGGCGAGCACGATGAGGGACATGGTCGACTTCGACCCGGGCCCACCCGCGTCGCTCGCGGCGCAGTTCGCCGCCATGCCCAGCTATGCGGCGCAGCGAGACCTCTACTGGTACGACTGGGGCCCGGTGTTCTACCGGGGCCGCCTGGACGGCTCGGCACGGCTGCTGGCGCTCGCCTCGGACCCCGGGCCGACCGAGCGCATCGTCGGGCGCACCCTGGTCGGCGACGCGGGCCAGCGGGTGCAGGGCCTCCTGACCAAGCTCGGGCTCTCGCGCAGCTACGCACTGCTCAACGCCTTCCCGCTGGCGCTGCACCCCTCCCGGTCGTTCCCCGCGATGCGCACACTCGCGGACGAGCCGCACCGGACCTGGCGCAACGGCGTGTACGCGTCGGTGTGCGGGCCTGAGCTCCAGGCGGTCGTCGCGTTCGGGCTGAACGCGCAGGAGGCGCTGCGCCAGTGGACCGATCACCCCGACGTCCCGGTGTTCGAGCTGCCGCATCCCTCCAGCCACGACGCCACGGCCCTCCTCGACGCCTGGCGCGCCGCCGTGCCCGAGCTGCGGGCCGTGGTGACGCCTGACCCCGGTGGTAGCCAGACCGGGCCGGGCTACGGGACGTCGTTCACCGAGGAGGACTACAGCGCGGTCCCGGCGGCGGACCTGCCGTTCGGCGTGCCGAGCTGGGTCGGGGACGACAGCCGGGGTCGCACCGCCTCACCGCGGCAACGCAACTCCGTTGCCCGGCCGGCCGCGGACCCCGACCACGGGCTGCTGTGGCAGGCACCGCACGACACTCCCTGATCTGTTCGACCGCAGGGAAGTATAGAGGCTGTTACGTTCGGAGGGACCGCAGTGCGGCCCCGTCCCGTGAGCCGGTGGGTGCGGTCGCCTCTGGGAGCTCTGAGATGTCGGCCTTCTCGCGTGTGCGCTCTGCTGTCGGCGTTGCCGTCGTCCCTTTGGCCACGGTGGCGGCTCTCGGTCTCCCGGTGATGTCAGCGTCGGCGGCGTCGGCGTCGTGGTTCCACGATCCGGTGTCGGCTGCGGGGCGTGCCGCGGAGGTGGCGGTGCCGAGCCATCCGGCGCGCACGGTCGGGGAGGCGGTGCAGCACACCCGGGCGACGTACCGAGCCCGCAGTGGGTCCCTGGCGGTGCCGATCGGCTGGGCTCGCGGTCACACGATGGTGCACGGTCAGGCGGTCGTCATCGAGGGCCGCGCCTTCTCCTACGGCGACGGGCAGCCGACGGCGGCAACCCGGCAGGCGATCCGGGGTCTCACCGGGAGCCTGACGGGGGTACGGCGTGTGAGGTGCGAGGGGTACGCCGACTTCGGCGGCGCTCCAGGCGGGGAGCGTCCGCTGAGCCTGGAGCGAGCGCGTGCGGTGTGCGCGGTGATCGCCCGCAACACCTCAGGGATCTCGACACTGTCGGCCGGCTACGGCATCTTCCGCCCGGTGCTGATCGGTGGCTCCCACGGGAGCCGGGGCGAGAACCGTCGGGTCGTGGTCCAGGTGACCGGATCAGTGACCCCTTCGCCGCCGGCGGTCACGGTGCCGGGGGCGCCGCACCTGTCACGAGTCGTTGCGCAGCAGACGACCGCCTCGGTCCGGTTCAGGCGTCCCTCCCAGGACGGTGGCGCGGCCATCGTGCGCTACCAGGTCTCCCTCGACGGCGGTACGACGTGGCGCACCGTGCCCGGCACGGGATCCGGGCCGTTCACCGTCACGGTGACCGGTCTGTCTGCCGGCACGCGATACATCGTCGCGGTCCGGGCCGCGAACCGGGTCGGGAACAGTCCACGCAGCAACCTGATGACCACCACGACGACCAGCCTGCCGGGTCCGGTGGTCACCGTGCCCGACCCGCCGCACCTGTCCACTGCGGTCCCGTCCGAGACCACGATCAGCATCGGGTTCGAGCGGCCCGCCAGCGACGGGGGAGCGGCCATCACGGCGTACCAGGCCTCGGTAGACGCGGGTGTCACCTGGCGCGACGTGCCGGGCACCGGTGCTGGTCCCTTCAGCTCTGTGCTCACCGGCCTGACGCCGAGCACGGCCTACCCGGTCACGGTCCGAGCGGTCAACAGTGTCGGCACCAGCGCTCGCAGCAACACCATCACCACCACGACCACCACACCCGCTGTCGCACCCACCGCACCGGTGATAACCTCGATCCAGTCGCGCAGCCGAGCGGTGGGGAGTGGCACGCAGGCCTACGACACCATCAACTTCGACGCCCCGACCTCCGACGGCGGCGCGCCGATCACCGGCTACCAGTGGTCGACCGACGACGGCGCCACCTGGAACGACCTCACCTACACGGGCTCGGGCCCCTACGCCGGAGAGGTGGTCGAGCCGGCCACCTGCAGGAGCTACCGGTACCTCCTCAGAGCGGTCAACAGCGCCGGCGCTGGACCGGTGTCGAACCAGAGGACCACGAGCTACTGCCCGTGCCGCGGACGCGCGCAGGCCCCAGAGCCCTGGGCACCGAGGCTCGGGCAGGGTGCGGTCCGCAGCTGCCGGTCCTCGCGTCGTCGGGCAGCTGCTGGGTGATTCGGGTCCGTAGAGGTACAGAGACTGTTACGTTCGCCGGGCCTGCAGTGTCGCTCCGCTCCGTGAGCCGGCCTGTGCGGGTCGCCTCTGGGAGTTGTGACATGGCTACATCAGCACCAGTCCGATCGGCCGTCTCCGCCGGTGTCGTGGCACTCGCCACGGTGGCGTCCCTGGCGCTGCCGATGCTGTCGGCATCGGCATCGGCATCGGTGTCGTCAGCGTCGTTGTCAGCGTCGTCGAGGTCGTGGTTCCACGACCCGGTCTCTGCTGCGGGGCGTGCGCGGGAGGTGGCGGTGCCCAGGAATCCCGAGCGGACGATCGGGGACGTGGTGCGCCACACCCGGGCTACCTACCGGACGCGCAATGGATCCCTCGCGGTGCCGATCGCCTGGGCCCGCGGGCACGAGCTGGTGCGCGGCCAGTCGGTGGTGCTGGGGGGCAGCTCGTTCTCCTACGACCACGGTCAGCCGACGGCGGGCACGCGGCAAGCCGTCCGGACGCTGACCCGCAGCCTGACCGAGGTGCGAAGCGTGCGGTGCGAGGGATACGCGGACTTCGGTGGCACCCCGGGCGGTGAGCGTGCGCTGAGCAGGAACCGGGCGCGCGCTGTGTGCGCGGTGATCGCCCGGAACACTGCGGGGATCTCCACGCTGTCGGTCGGCTACGGCATCTTCCGGCCGGTGCTGATCGGCGGCCACCACACCATCAGGGCCGCCAACCGTCGGGTGGTCGTGCAGGTGACGCGGTCGCGGCCGGCGCCCACACCCGCTCCAGCGGCCACGGCTCCGGAGGCACCGCACCTGTCCAGGGTGGTCGCCCAGCAGACGACCGCGACCGTGCGGTTCGAACGCCCGGCTCGTGACGGTGGCGCGGCGATCGTGCGCTACCAGGTGTCCCTCGACGGCGGTACGTCGTGGCGCACCGTCCCCGGCACGGGGTCCGGACCGTTCACCGTGACGGTGACCGGTCTGCGCGCGGGCACGTCATACACGGTCGCGGTCCGGGCCGCGAACCGCGTCGGGAACAGCCCACGCAGCAATCTGGTCACCACCCGCACCACCGCTCCGCCCGGTCCGGTGGTCACCGTGCCCGGACCTCCGCACCTGTCCACCGCGGTCGCGGCCCAGACGTCGATCACGATCGGGTTCGAGCGTCCCGCGAGCGACGGGGGAGCAGCGATCACGCAGTACCAGGCCTCCGTCGACGGCGGCGCTACGTGGCGCAACGTTCCCGGCACCGGCGCCGGCCCGTTCACCGCGGTCCTCACCGGACTGACGCCGAGCACCGGGTACACCGTCGCGGTCCGGGCGGTCAACAGCATCGGCACCGGCGCCCGCAGCAACACGATCACCACCGCGACCACCGCAGCGGCGGTTGCGCCGACGGCGCCGGTCATCACCTCGGTCACGTCGGACGTCAGCTACGACGGAACGACCTTCCACAGGGTCGACACCATCAACTTCGACGCCCCGAGCTCCGACGGCGGGTCGCCGATCATCGGCTACCAGTGGTCCACCGACACCGGGGACACCTGGACCGACCTCGCCTACACGGGGTCGGACCCCTATACCGGCGACGTCACCGGGTCGACCTCCTGCACGCCCCCCGACTACATCATCAGGGCGGTGACCGCCGTCGGAGCAGGCGCGGTATCGAACGAGGAGCCCGCCCAGTTCTGCACCTGATTCCCGATCCCCGAGCCCGCGACGCGCGTCCTTCTGACCCGATGTGCACCCTACGGGGCGCCGCGGTGGCTACCCTGAAGGCACACGCAAGCGCCCACGGAAGGCGGCGGCGATGGGCCTGACAGACGCACTGTTCGCGTTCGCGGCACTCTGCACCGGCTACATCATCAGTGAGGCCATCACCGACGCCCTCGACGAGCGGACCGTGGCCCGCTTCAGCGAGCAGCTCGAGACCAACGACGGCTTCCCGGCCACCTGGCGGATGCGCCCGCCCACCCGCTGAGTGCGCCTGCCCCCGACGCGTTCGCGGCATCCAGCCCGCGGGACGCCTTGTTTCCACGCCGTTTCGGCTGCGCCCCTGCGGGCCCCCTAACGCCT
>CAXSHL010000020.1:0-16944 GCA_964237315.1 uncultured Nocardioidaceae bacterium | reverse complement strand
TACCAGGCGGACGTAACCAGGCGGAAGGATGAGTGTGATGGCAGGAAACAGAGGCGTCGCCTACATGGGTCCCGGCAAGGTCGGGGTCCAGGAGATCGACTACCCGAAGCTGGAGCTGCAGGACGGTCCCGGCGTCAACCCGGCCAACGTGGGCCGCAAGTGCAACCACGGCGTGATCCTCAAGGTCGTGACGACGAACATCTGCGGCAGCGACCAGCACATGGTCCGCGGCCGCACCACTGCGCCGCACAACCTGGTGCTCGGACACGAGATCCTCGGTGAGGTCGTCGAGGCCGGTCCGGACGTCGAGTTCGTCAAGGTCGGCGACATCTGCTCGGTGCCGTTCAACATCGCCTGCGGCCGCTGCCGCATGTGCAAGGAGGGGAAGACCGGCATCTGCCTCAACGTGAACCCGGCCCGGCCCGGCGCGGCCTACGGGTACGTCGACATGGGCGGCTGGGTCGGCGGGCAGGCGGAGTACGTCATGGTGCCCTACGCCGACTGGAACCTCCTGCCGTTCCCGGACAAGGACCAGGCGATGGAGAAGATCACCGACCTGACCATGCTCTCGGACATCTTCCCGACCGGCTTCCACGGCGCGGTGACCGCCGGCGTCAAGCCCGGCTCGACCGTCTACATCGCCGGTGCGGGACCGGTCGGACTGGCCGCGGCTGCCGGCGCGCAGCTGCTCGGGGCTGCCGTGGTGATCGTCGCGGACATGGTTCCCGAGCGGCTCAAGCAGGCCCAGAGCTTCGGGTGCGAGGTCGTCGACGTGTCCAAGGGCGACCCCCAGGACCAGATCGAGCAGCTGCTCGGCACCCCGTTCGTGGACGCGGCGGTTGACGCCGTCGGCTTCGAGGCCAAGGGCCACGGGGAGAACGCCGAGGAGGCGCCCGCGACGGTGCTGAACTCACTGATGGACGTCACGTTCGCCGGTGGGTCCATCGGCATCCCGGGTCTCTACGTCACGGGCGACCCGGGCGGTGTGGACGAGGCGGCCCAGAAGGGCGCACTGTCACTGAGCCTCGGCACCGGCTGGGCCAAGTCGCTCTCGTTCACCACGGGTCAGTGCCCGGTCATGAGGTACAACCACGGCCTGATGCAGGCGATCCTGCACGACAAGGTGCAGATCGCCAAGGCGGTCAACGCGACGGTGATCTCGCTCGACGAGGCACCGCAGGGCTACGCCGACTTCGACAGCGGCGCCGCCAAGAAGTTCGTCATCGACCCGCACGGGATGGTGGCGTGAGCGAGCCCGACCCCGAGAAGGCGATCGACCTCAACGCCGACGCCGGTGAGAGCTTCGGGCGCTGGCTGCTCGGTGCCGACGAGGACCTCGCGCCACTGGTCTCCTCGATCAACGTGGCGTGCGGCTGGCACGCGGGCGACCCGGGCACGATGGCCAGGTCGGTGGCGCTCGCCAAGCGCCACGACCTGGCGCTCGGCGCGCATCCCGGCTTCCCCGACCTGGTCGGCTTCGGCCGTCGGTCGATCGCCTTCTCCCCGGCAGAGGCGGCGCAGGCCGTGCTCTACCAGTTCGGCGCCCTGCGCGCCCTGGCCGACGCCCAGGGCGTGCGGGTCGTGCACGTCAAGCCGCACGGCTCGCTCTACGGCCTGATCGGTCGCGACGAGGCCGTCGCCGACGCGGTGGCGGACGCGGTCGCGTCGGTGGATCCCGAGCTGCTGATCATCTGCGAGGCGGGACCGCCGGCCGAACGGCAGCGGGGCCGAGGTCACCGGGTGGTCGCGGAGGCCTTCGCGGACCTCGAGTACACCGACGAGGGCCGGATCATCATCGACCCCGAGAACCGGCCTCGCGACCCGCAGTGGTGCGCCGACCAGACCGCCGACATCCTGGCCGGCCGGGTCAGCTCGCGCAACGGCGTCAAGGCGCCCATCGAAGCCGAGTCGATCTGTCTGCACGGCGACCGCCCGGGCGCCGTCGACAACGCGGTCGCGGTCACCGAACGCCTGCGCACACAGGGATACCGGGTCCGGGCGGTGGGGCGGCGGTGAGCGCGACTCTCGTGCTGCCACCGGCCCGCTACGAGCACGGCGGCGACGAGTTCGTCTTCGTCGAGCTCGACCAGCAGATGAGCCTGGAGGCCAACTTCAAGGCGATGATGATCACCAACGAGCTGGCGGCCCGCGAGCTCGAGGGGATCGTCGACATCTGCCCCTCGAACGCCTCCTACCTGATCCGCGTCGATCCCGACGTCATCTCACCGCGAGACCTGGTGGAGGTGCTCCGGGAGCTCGAGGGCCACGCGGGCGAGGTGCCCGCCGACTACGTGCTGCCCACCAGGATCGTCGACGTGCCGGTGCTCTTCGACGACCCGTGGACCCACGAGGCGCTGATGCGCTTCCGGGACCGGCACCAGGACCCGGACTCCACGGACCTGGAGTACGGCGCCCGCGTGAACGGGTTCGACACGAAGCAGGCGTTCATCGACCACCTGGCAGGCAACCCGTGGCTGGTCACCATGCTCGGCTTCGTTCCGGGGCTGCCGTTCTGCTACCAGCTCGAGCCGCGCGAGCGTCAGGTGCAGGTGCCCAAGTACGTCCGTCCCCGGACGTTCACACCCGAGCGCGCCTTCGGCATCGGGGGCGCCTTCTCGGTGATCTACCCGGTCCAGGGCGCCGGCGGCTACCAGCTCTACGGCATCTCCCCGACCCCGGTCCTCAACGTGCGCCAGGACCACCCGGACTTCGAGCACTCGATCGTCTTCCCGCGGGTCGGCGACATCTGGCGCTACCGCGCCATCGACCGCACGGAGTTCGACGAGACCCGGGCCCGCGTGGAGAGCGGCGACTTCCGCTACCGCCAGCGCGAGGTGGAGTTCTCCCCCTCGGCGTTCCTCGCGGACCCGCAGGCCGTCAACACGTCCCTGCTGGAGGTGCTCTACCGATGACCGGACCCCCGACCGGACGGGTCGCAGTCACCGCGGGCGGGCTGTCCACGACCGTGCAGGACCTCGGCAGACCGGGCCGCTACGCGATCGGCATGCCGCCCTCGGGCGCCATGGACCAGTACTCCTACCGGCTGGCGAACCTGCTGGTCGGCAACGACGAGGGTGCGGCCGCGCTGGAGGCGACCTACATCGGCCCGACGCTGGAGTTCGGCGACGACCGTCTGGTCGCGGTGACCGGCGGCGACGCGGCGGTGACCCTGAACGGCGACCCGGTGCCGACCTGGGAGTCCTTCGCGGTCTCGACCGGTGACGTGCTCGCGTTCGGCATGATCACCTCCGGTGCGCGCCCCTACGTCGCGGTGTCCGGTGGCGTGGACGTGCCCGAGTACCTCGGCTCGCGGTCGACGTACACGTTGATCGGGCTCGGAGGTCACGAGGGTCGCAAGCTCGCCGACGGCGACGAGCTGCCGCTGGGGAGAGCCGGCGGCGGCCACGCCGGAGCCCGCGTCCCCGAGGAGCTGGTGCCGGAGTTCGGCTCCGACATCGAGGTGCGCACGGTCGTGGGGCTGTGCTCCTACCGGCTCACCGAGAAGGCACTCGAGTCGTTCCTCGAGACGCCGTGGAAGGTCACCAAGGACGCCGACCGGGTCGGCTACCGGCTGCGGGGCGGGACCCTGGACTTCGTCGAGCGCGAGCAGCCGTTCGGCGCCGGCAGCGACCCCGCCAACGTCGTCGACCTGGGCTACCCGATCGGCTCGGTGCAGGTGCCCGGGGGAGACGAGCCCATCGTGCTGCTCGGCGACGCGGTCACCGGCGGGGGATACGCCACCATCGGCACGGTGGTCTCCGTCGACCGGGACCTCTTCGGCCAGGCCCGCACCGGAGACACCGTGCGCTTCCGGCCGGTCGACGTCGACGAGGCCCTGGCCGCGCGAGCCGACCGGGCCGGCCGGCTGGACCAGGCCAGAGCCGCGCTCCGATCCTGACCAACCACTCGAGAGGAACCCTGATGAGCACCGTCCCCACTCCCGTCCCCGGCGTCTTCTACCGCAGGCCGTCACCGGACGCCGACGAGTTCGCCCAGCCCGGCGACGAGGTCACCTCGGGCCAGACGATCGGGTTGATCGAGGTGATGAAGAGCTTCTCCGAGCTGAAGGCCCCGGCCGGCGGCACCCTGACCGAGTTCCTCGTCGAGGACGGTGACGAGGTCTCCGTCGGCCAGGACGTGGCGGTCATCGACTGATGGCGGCGCACCGGGTGCTCGTCGCCAACCGCGGTGAGATCGCCGTGCGGGTGGTCCGGGCGGCCCACACCCTGGGCTGGGAGGCGGTGGCGGTCCACTCCGACGCGGACGCCGACGCGCTGTGGGTGCGGCTCGCCGACGAGTCCGTGCACCTGGGCCCCTCCCAGGCCTCGAAGTCCTACCTCGTGGTCGAGAAGATGGTCGACGCCGCCACCTCGACCGGGTGCGACCTGGTGCACCCTGGCTACGGCTTCCTGTCCGAGCGCGCCGCCTTCGCGACCGCCGTCACAGACGCCGGCCTGTCGTTCGTCGGCCCCAGAGCGGAGGTCATCTCGACCATGGGCGACAAGGCCTCCGCACGACGTACGGCGAAGGAGGCCGGCGTCCCGGTCATCCCGGGGTCGGACGTGGTCGTCGATGTCGAGGACGCGCGACAGCTGGCCGAGGAGATCGGGTTTCCCGTGCTGGTGAAGGCGTCCGCGGGTGGCGGTGGGCGAGGCATCCGCGTGGTGGCCTCCTCCGAGGACCTGCCCACGGCGATCTCCGAGGCGCAGGCCGAGGCGCGGGCCTCGTTCGGCGACGACGCCGTCTACCTCGAGAAGGCCGTCGTCGACGCACGCCACATCGAGGTCCAGGTGCTCGCCGACACGCACGGCAACGTGACGCACGCCGGCGAGCGGGACTGCTCGGTGCAGAGGCGCCGGCAGAAGCTGCTCGAGGAGGCCCCGGCCGCGGATCTCGACGCCGACGTGCGCCGGGACATGATCGAGGCGGCGGTGCGGCTGACAACGAGCATCGGCTACACGGGAGCGGGCACCATCGAGTTCCTGGTCAGCGGTGCGGACTACTACTTCATGGAGATGAACACCCGCATCCAGGTCGAGCACCCGATCTCGGAGATGGTCACCGGCGCCGACCTGGTGGCCGAGCAGCTGCGCATCGCTGCGGGGGAGAAGCTGTCCTTCGACGGCGACCTGCACGAGCCGGACGGTGTCGCGTTCGAGTTCCGGATCAACGCGGAGGACCCCGACAACGACTTCTTCCCGAGCCCGGGGACGCTGACCCGCTTCGACCTGCCGGGCGGGCCCGGGGTGCGGGTGGAGACGGGGTTCGTCGCCGGCGGCCAGGTGGCCCCGTTCTACGACTCGCTGCTGGCGAAGGTGGTGGTGCACGGACGCGACCGAGAGGAGGCGGTGGCCCGGTCCGTGCAGGCGCTGAGCGAGCTCCGGGTCGAGGGGGTCGCCACGACCCGCGACGTCCACCTGCGGCTGCTGCGCGACTCCGCAGTGCGGGAGGGACCCGTCACGACGGCCTGGCTGGAGACCTACGTCGCGGGCTGACCCCCGCGCGTCGCGCAGGGCACCTCAGTCACACAGGGTCAGGCGGCGTGCGCGAAGAGCGACGTGCCGCACCGGGGACAGTGCCCGCCGCCGCAGACGTCCAGGTCCTGCCCGCAGGCACAGACCGGCTGCGTCGTACGCCCCCGGCTGCTCCCGTCGGTCCTGGGCGTACGGGTCCTGCAGGCCATCGCGGTCATCGCGGCCATCGCCGTCATTCTGTTTGTCGTGGTCATCGTGGAGCACCGTCCTCGGTCGCCCTCTGCTGTGCACGGGTTCTGCCTCGAGAAGGGGCCGGCGGCCACTCCACTGATACATCGGCTGATGCATCGGGCTCCTTGAGCGCCACCGCGGTATCTCCTGACCCGCACACCGCTCCTCTCGTCGAACGGGCACTCGCACCGAGTGCCCCACGAGAGAGGCCCGTCATGAACCGAGCTCGATCCTTCCAACGCCAGCTGGCCCGTCTGCTGGCCGCGCTCTTCGTCGCCGCCGCCACCATCGTGGGGGTCGGGCTCGTCACCGCTGCGCCTGCGCAGGCCTCCTGCGTCTCCTCGCCGATGACGGGGGCCTGGCACAACATCGATGCGTCGACCCGGTCGATCACCCGCACCGTCGTCGGCTTCAACTGCGGCGACGTCGTGCTGTGCGACACCAACGGGAACTGCTCGGGTGGCGACTCCTACTTCACGGTGCACGCCTACGGGAAGTGCTCGCCGACCGACTGCGACTGGGGCGTACGTCGCGCCTACCCGATGTCCGACGGCTGGCAGCGGGCGACATACACCTCGAGCTATGCGACCCGGTACTTCTGGATCAAGACCTACTCCTACTACGGCCGCACCTACCTCCGCGTCTACGTGAACACCGACTTCACCGCGGCCGACGGGCGCACCGACTACGTCTCCGACGAGTGGATGCTGAAGTAGCTAGACAGCTGGCATCGGGCCGATCGATACGCCGGACATGGCACGGCGGACGCGCTAGGTTCCGATATGACCTCACACCGGTGAGCCTCCCGATATCGGTGGGGACGCCACTCACCGGACGAGAGAGGTGCCTGCACCGTGCCGACCGACGCAAGCGACGCAAGCGACGCGAGCGACGGCGTGCACACGGTGCTGGCGGCCGCGGATGCTGCCACACTGGCTGCTCGGGACGCCAAGGCGGCCGCGCGCTCGGCAGCGCACACGACGGTGTCCGCGCGGGAGGCGGTCGCGTCCATGGACGCGGTCGCCTCGAGTGCGAGCCAGGCCCGGGCGACGACGGTGGCCGTGGCCGCGACCGTGGCCGCTGACATCGCGGCCCGCGCCGCCGCTGCGGTCCGAGCAGAGGCGGCGGACCGGGCGCTCGACGTCGCCGCTGCCGCGGTGGCAGCCCTCGAGCGGATCGCGGCCGAGCTGCCCGACGACGTGGACCCCGACGGCGCACGGCGGGTCGCCGCCCTCGTGGCGGCCACGGTCGCAGCGGACGTGATCACCCAGGCGAAGCTGACCGATGAGGCGGCGGCGCGGGTGGCGCAGGCCGTCGCGGTCGCGGCCGAGGCGGCGGCGGTCGCAGCGGTCGCAGCGGCCGCGGTGGTGAACGCGGCGGTGGGGTCCGCACAGGAGTTCGCCCAGCAGATGCAGGGATCGAGCGCGGCGACCGAGACCGCCTCCCGGGTCGCCGTCACCTCCGCCGGCCGGGTCGCCGACCTGGCCGGCCGTCGGCTGGCCCAGCTCCGCCAGGCACCGATGGTGGCGGACCTCGCCCGGGGGCTGGAGCACGAGGAGCTCAGGCTGCACTACCAGCCGATGTTCGACATGAACACCGGCGCCGTCGTCGGGGTCGAGGCGCTGCTGCGCTGGCGGCACCCGGATCGCGGCCTGCTGCCACCCTCGGAGTTCCTCGAGGTGGCCGAGGGACCCACACTCGTCGTGCCCGTCGGGGACTGGGTGCTCAACACCGCAGTCGCCCAGGCAGCGATCTGGAGGGAGGCGTACGGCGACGCGGCACCCGTCATGTGGGTCAACATCTCGTGCGACCAGCTCGGGCGTCGTCACCTGGTCGGTGTCGTCGACGGGCTGCTGTCGCGGCACGGCCTGCCAGCGGCACAACTCGGCATCGAGGTGACCGAGCGCCAGCTGGCCAGGCGGGCCGACGACATCGCGAGCGACCTCCTGGAGCTGCGCGGCCTGGGTGTGTCCCTGTCCGTCGACGACTTCGGGACCGGCTACGCGTCGCTGGACTACCTGCGCCGGTTCACCTTCGACGAGGTGAAGATCGACCGCTCGTTCGTCGCCGGCATCGGGGACCGCACGGACGAGGCGGTGATCGCCTCGATCATCGCGCTCGCCGGCTCGCTCGGTCTGTCGATGGTCGCCGAGGGCGTGGAGACCCACGAGCAGTTCGTGTTCCTGCGTCTGCTGGGCTGCACGGTGAGCCAGGGATACCTGCACCAGCGGCCCGCGCCCGCGGAGGTCCTCGACGCCGTGCTCCACGAGGCAGCACTCGAGCGGACAGCGGGCAAGCACCGGGCCGGTGTCCCACGCGCCGGACCGGGTCGCAATCAGCCGTGACGGTGCGCCGTCGCCCCGTTTCCTTGTAGCGTCGTCTCTCGATGACCGCGCCACACCTCCAGGATCCTCGAAAGGCCAGCCCGTGAAGGTCACCATCGATTCCGGCGAACCGCTCCAGGACGCGCTCCGGGTGGTCGGCGCGCTCTACGACGTCCACCTCGTGGTTTCCGACGACGCGGCTCCTCGTGCGAAGAGCTCCCCCGGGGTGTCCGTCACCGCGAAGCAGTCGCGGCCGAGGAAGCGGCTTCGCGCTCGCTCGTCCGCGACTCCCGCGCCGGCCAGCAGGAGCGCGGCTGCCAAGTCCACAGCGCCGGTCAGCACCCTGGAGCTCCGGTCCTGGGCCCGGCAGAACGGCTTCACCGTCAGCGAGCGCGGCCGGGTGGCCACCAAGGTGATCGCCGCCTACAGGGCCGCGCACAAGTCCTAGACAGCCCACCGAACGTGGCACCATGGCTCGGTGCGCCGAATCCCTTTCACCCGTGTCCCGGCGTGGGCTCCGCCGCGAGCCTGGCTGCCGAGATCACCCCTCGTCACGGTGCGGCCCGGGCGACACGCGCCGCCCGCTCGCCTGCTGCTCTCGGAGCTGCCGAGGGCCACGGCCGAGCTGTCGGCCACGCTCGCGGCGGCGCCGCTGCTGGCCCTCGAGAAGCGCGGCGACGGCCACCCGGTGCTCGTGCTCCCCGGCCTGTGGGGCGGTGACGCGTCGACGCTGCTGCTCCGCCGCTACCTGAGCTGGCTGGGCTACTCGGTGA
This sequence comes from uncultured Nocardioidaceae bacterium, assembly GCA_964237315.1. Taxonomy (GTDB): domain Bacteria; phylum Actinomycetota; class Actinomycetes; order Propionibacteriales; family Nocardioidaceae; genus Nocardioides_B. The sequence goes on along the minus strand of CAXSHL010000020.1, from coordinate 8,142 downwards.
CCGGCTGGCAGCTGGGGGCCAACGTGGGGCCGACCGAGTCCGTGGTGCGAGGGCTGCGCGACCGGGTCACCGCGCTCTCCGACTCCTCGGGGAGGCGGGTCACGCTGCTGGGCTGGAGCCTCGGGGGCCTCTACGCGCACGAGCTGGCGCGCAAGGCGCCGGGCAGCGTGCGGCAGGTGATCACCCTCGGCAGCCCGATCCGGCTGGCCAAGCGAGGCGGTCGCGCCGCGTCCCAGATGTTCGACGCGATGTCGCACCTGCACCTGGCACCCGCTCTGGTGGCGCGGCCCTGGACGGAGGCCGGCCCGCTGCGGGTGCCGGCCACGGCCGTGTACACCCGCTCCGACGGGGTCGTGCCCTGGCAGTCCTGCCTGCTGCACCCCGGCAGGCGTCGCGAGAGCCTGGAGGTGCACGGCAGCCACTCCGGGCTGGTGAGCAACGCGACGGTGCTGCACCTGCTGGCGGACCGGCTGGCCCAGCCCGAGCACAGCTGGCGTCCGTTCGCGCCCGGGCCGCTCGTGCGGCACCTGTACCCCTAGGCCCTCGAGGGCCCGAGATCCCCGAGGGTCCTAGGGGGAGCGGTCACCACTCCTTGGTCGCCGGCTTGGTGAGCGAGAGGCTCCTGTACTCCTTCGTCGCCGACACGACGTTCTTGGCGTCGTGAGCCGACGAGGACTTCCACTCCTTGGTGGCACTCGACACGCCCGCCCGGTGCGCGCCCGACGCGGACACGGTGGCGCCGCTGGAGACCAGGCAGGTGGCCGCGACGGCGGCGACGGCGAGGCTGGTCAGGACTCTGCGCGTGGGGTGCGTGGCTGTGGTGATGCTCATCGGGGGCCCCTCCCAAGGCTCGGCGTGCTTGCCCCCATGAACTCGGCTGCCGCTGCAGGCGACTTGAGCAGATCAGGCGGTATGTCGGTAAAACTAATTGCACCTACAACCCCTTCGTCCCGCGTCACGTCGGTGCCGGCGCCCCGTCTCATCTACGCCGTACGACGTCTCCGGTCCGGGGGGCTGGAGACGTCGTACGGCTCGATAGGCGACAGGGTGCCCACCGCGGGCACATAATGGAGCCAATGAAGCCCTATGCCGGTTCCCGGCGACACCTGGCCAGCAGCCCCTTCAAGCCTCCGGTGCCGGAGGTGGTGGAGACGTTCGTGGTCGACGAGCGGGTGACGCACGACAAGTACGGCCTCGGGCGCGTGGTGGCGGTCGAGGGGGAGCAGGCGGTGGTCGTCGACTTCGGGACCTCGCGCACCCGGCTGATGCGCCCGTTCGCCAAGCTGCACAAGCTCTGATCTGTCGCTCGGTCGTTCGGACCATTCGTCTAGTCATTTCGGGCCACGACGGCGTTTCCGCGTCATCTCGCGGCCGTTCGTCGGTCTTACTTGTATGACGACGATGGACGGGAAGACGACACTGATGAGCCGCACGGAAACCACGGCAGGCACCGAGACCCGGTCGGGCCAGGGCAACGCCCGGTGCAACAGCCTCACCGACTGCCACTGCGGCCAGCAGCTGGACCTCAGTGCACGAGCGCACTGTCCCCGCTGCGGACGCTCGATCACCCAGCCCTGAGCCGTCCCGGTGACGGGATAGGGTGCTGAGGTTCGCACCGAGGCTCGATGGGCAGCTCGGGCTCTTGATGGGCGAGGGATGGCTGGTGGAGATGCAGGACGACGCGGTGGCGACGAGCCGCCGGGTCCTCACCATCCCGAACGTCATCTCGATCATCCGCCTCGCCGGCGTCCCGCTCTTCCTCTGGCTGGTCCTGGTCCCCGAAGCCGACGGCTGGGCGCTCGCCGTGCTCTTCGTGTCCGGCATCAGCGACTACGCCGACGGCTATCTCGCCCGCCGGCTGAACCAGACCTCCAAGGTCGGAGAGATCCTCGACCCGGTCGCGGACCGGCTCTACATCCTGTCCACCGTCATCGGGCTGGCCGCCCGCGGCATCATCCCCTGGTGGGTCGCCGCACTGCTCCCGGCGCGAGACGCCTTCTTGTGGTGCCTCGTGCCCTTCCTGCGCACTCGCGGCTACAGCTCCCTGCCCGTGCACTTCCTCGGCAAGGCCGCCACCGCGAACCTGCTCTACGCGTTCCCCCTGCTGCTCCTCGGTGACGGGAGCGGCGTGCTCGCCGGGCTGGCCCAGGTCGTCGGCTGGGCGTTCGCCATCTGGGGGATCGGCCTCTACTGGTGGGCGGGTCTGCTCTACGCCTGGCAGGTGCAAAAGCTGCTCGCCGACCGGGGGCGAAGGGCGCCGGCTCTCGATGGCGGCTGAGCGGCGGGGGGACTCCCCGGGCGGGCACATGGGGCTGCTCGACTACGTCGCCGCCACCTCGCTGGACGCGGACTACGCCGCGGTGGCCCGTCGCGCCGAGGCCGATCGGGCCGGCGATCCCTCCGGTCACCCGCCGAGGAACCGTGGTGCGCGGCTGACCCTCGCCGTGCTGGCGGTGTTCGGCGTGCTGGTCGCGACGGCCGGTGTGCAGACCTCCCGCAACGCCGAGTCCTCCGCGGCCTCGCGGGAGTCACTGGTCAAGCAGGCCGACGCGCGCAAGGCCGGCCTCAACCGACGCCGCACCCTGGTGCTCGAGCTGCAGGCGCAGATCGCGACCCAGCAGGCCAACAGCCTGGAGACGACCACGCAGGGCCGCGCGGTCGCCCAGCAGCTGTCCCGGCTGGGCGTACTCACCGGCAGCGAGCCCACCCGCGGCCCCGGCATCGCGGTGCACGTCGACGATGCGCCAGGGGCGACCACCCCTGAGCGGCAGGTGCAGTCCCAGGACCTGCAGAAGCTGGTCAACGCGCTGTGGACCGTCGGCGCCGAGGCGATCTCCATCAACGGCCAGCGCCTGACCAGCCTCAGCCCGATCCGCGACGCAGCCGGATCGGTGACGGTCAACTTCCGGTCCGTCAGCCGGCCCTACACCGTCTCGGCCATCGGCAGCTCGGGGCAGATGGGGGCCCAGCTGCTCGACACGGCCGGCGGACGTGCGTGGGTGTCTTTACAATCCAACTTCGGCCTGCAGTTCACCATCGACATCAAGGACTCCATGGAGCTGCCCGCGGCGACCCGCCTCGTCCTCCGTCACGCCCACCAGCCCCGGCGCAGCCGATGATCGCGATCGTCGGGCTGGTGCTGGGGGTGGTGCTCGGGCTGCTCCTGCAGCCGACGGTGCCGGTGTGGCTCGACCCCTACCTGCCGATCGCCGTGGTGGCGGCCCTGGACGCCGTGTTCGGTGCCCTCCGGGCGTTCCTGGACGGCATCTTCGACGACAAGGTGTTCGTCGTCTCGTTCGTCTCCAACGTGCTGATCGCGGCCCTGATCGTCTACCTAGGGGACAAGCTGGGGGTCGGCGGCCAGCTCTCCACCGGCGTCATCGTGGTCCTCGGCATCCGGATCTTCGCCAACGTCGCCGCCATCCGTCGGCACATCTTCCACGCATGACCGGCCCTGCGGACCACCCGGTGGCCGACCCTGGGGGTGCCCCGGTGGACGACCCGGTGGACCACCCCGTGGAGGACCCGCCTCCGCCGGACGGCCGGGCCCGCCTGGCGGCCGCGTTGAGAGCCCCCGGATCCCGCGGCCAGGCGGTCGCCGCGCTCCTGCTCGCCGCGCTCGGGTTCGCTGCGGTGACCCAGGTCCAGTCCAACGACAAGGACGACGCCTACGTCGGGGCGCGACAGGGCGACCTGATCCAGTACATCAACAGCCTCTCCCTGGCCTCGGACCGCGCGGACAGCCAGATCGCCCGGCTCCAGGCGACCCGCGACTCCCTGGGCAACGACACCGAGGCCCGCCGTACGGCGCTCGCCCGGGCCCGCAAGCAGGCCGACACCCTCGGCATCCTGGCCGGGACGCTGCCTGCCGAGGGCCCGGGAGTGCGGGTCACCGTCACCGACAAGAGCACCGGGGTGGGGACCAACCAGCTGATCGACGGGCTGCAGGAGCTCCGGGACGCCGGCGCCGAGGTCATCGAGCTCAACGACACGGTGCGCGTCGTCGCGCAGACGTCGCTGCAGGACACCACCGGCGGCGGGGTCCTGGTGGACGGCAAGACGCTGAAGCCGCCGTACGTCATCGACGCCATCGGCGACCCGGAGACCCTCGCCACCGCCCTGGACTTCACGGGCGGCTTCATCTCCGAGGTGCGCGGGGTGGGGGGCTCGGTGGCGGTCAAGCGGCTCTCGACGGTGGAGATCGCCAGCGTGCGCTCGCTGACCAGACCGAAGTACGCCGAGCCGGGCCCGACCCGGTAGCCTCAGCCCACGCTCGACCCGGCCTCGTCCCACCGACTTCACCAGGAGCGCCGTTGTATCCCGACGATCTGCTGTACACCGCCGAGCACGAGTGGGTGCGCGTCCCCGACCAGGCCGGCTCCTCGGTGCGGGTGGGCATCACCGACTTCGCCCAGGACGCGCTGGGGGACATCGTCTACGTGTCGCTGCCGGAGGTCGGCGCAGAGCTCGAGGGCGGGACCACGGTGGGCGAGCTCGAGTCGACCAAGTCGGTCAGCGACCTCTATGCCCCGGTGAGCGGCACCGTCACCGCGGTGAACGAGGCCCTCGAGGGCACCCCCGAGCTGGTCAACTCCGACCCGTACGGCGAGGGCTGGCTGTTCGAGCTCGCGCCCTCCGACGCCTCGGCCGTGGAAGGCCTGCTCGACGCAGCCGCCTACCAGGCCGGCCTGGACACCTGAGGGCCCGGCGCGTCGGAGTGAACGGCTTGACCGGCATGGCGGCCCTGATAGGTTCGTCCCAGCAAGTGTGAACCTCGACCAAGGGTTGAGGGTTGGCACCAGCAGACTCTGACAAGCCGCCGGGAGGCCCGCATGCCGTTCTGCACCCAGTGTGGACATGACAACCCGCAGGGGGCACGCTTCTGCTCCCAGTGCGGCAACCGGCTGGAGGGCGCCGGGTCGACACCGTCGGCCACCGAGGTCTCGGCGACCGGGGAGACCCCCGGCGAGACGACGGCCACCATCACCTTCGGCGCACCGGCCAAGGAGGCCGAGGTCCGGGACGAGGGGTCCCTGAACGAGGCCGACGCGACCGCCGTCGACGCGCTGCCCGCAGGCAGCGCGCTGCTGGTCGTGCAGCGCGGGCCGAGCGCCGGCAGCCGCTTCCTGCTGGACACCGACGTGGTGTCGGCCGGGCGGCACCCGGACAGCGAGATCTTCCTCGACGACGTCACGGTGTCGCGGCGGCACGCGGAGTTCCGCCGGACCCCCGAGGGGTTCACCGTCGCCGACGTGGGCAGCCTGAACGGCACCTACGTCAACCGGGACCGCATCGACGAGGTCGCACTGCAGGGCGGTGACGAGGTCCAGATCGGGAAGTACCGCTTGGTCTACTTCGCCAGCCACTCGGCAGCAGGTCGGTAGGGCAGGTGCGACCGTCCGCGTCGTCGCGGGCACGGCTGAGCATCGGGGAGGTGCTCGGTCAGCTGCGTGCTGACTTCCCCGGGCTGAACATCTCGAAGATCCGGTTCCTCGAGGCCGAGGGGCTGATCGAGCCGGAGCGGACGCCCTCGGGCTACCGCAAGTTCTCCCACGAGGACGTCGAGCGCCTGCGCTACGTGCTCACCTGCCAGCGCGAGCACTACCTGCCTCTGAAGGTGATCCGCGAGCACCTCGACGCCATCGACCGCGGCCTCGAGCCGCCGGCCCTGACCGGGTCGAGCGCGCCCCAGGTGCCCCGGGTGGTGCTGGACGGGGACGGCTACCCGGCCGCCGAGAGCTTCGGTTCCGGTGGCGGTGACCTGCGGCTGTCCCGCAACGAGCTGCTGACCACCGCGCAGATCGAGGACTCGCTGCTCGACCAGCTGGAGACCTATGGTCTGGTCCGCCCGCGACACGGCGCCTCCGGCGGCTCGGCACCCGGCTCCGCGCCGTACGACGGGGACGCGCTCGTCATCGCGAAGACCGCAGGGGAGCTGGCGGCGTTCGGGCTCGAGCCGCGACACCTGCGCGCCTTCAAGACCGCGGCGGACCGCGAGATCGGCCTGGTGGAGCAGGTCGTGTCGCCGATGCGCAGAGGCCGGGACGCGACCGCCTCGGCCCGGGCGGAGGAGGCGATCTCCCAGATGGCGGCGCTGTCCGTGCGGTTGCACGCCACGCTGGTCCGGGCCGCGCTGCGAGCCTGAGCCCGGGTCTCGCCGTGCGCGGGGTCCCCCTTCCCGGCCGGGGGTACGCTGATCGCGTGCGCGAAGTCGACGTGATCGGTGTCCGGGTGGAGATGCCCTCGAACCAGCCCATCGTGCTGCTGCGGGAGGTCTCGGGCGACCGCTACCTACCGATCTGGATAGGCGCCGTGGAGGCCACCGCGATCGCGTTCGCGCAGCAGGGCGTCGTGCCGCCGAGACCACTGACGCACGACCTGATCAAGGACCTGCTGGCGGCCACCGGACAGGACCTGAACGAGGTCCGGATCACCGAGATGAAGGACGGCATCTTCTACGCCGTCCTGGTCTTCGACTCCGGGGTCGAGGTGTCTGCCCGGCCGTCGGACTCGATCGCCCTCGCGCTGCGCACCGGCAGCAAGATCGTGTGCGCGGACCAGGTGCTCGACGAGGCCGGGCTCGAGGTGCCGACCGAGCAGGAGGACGAGGTGGAGAAGTTCCGCGAGTTCCTCGACCACGTCTCGCCAGAGGACTTCGAAGCGCTCTGACCGGCTCCTCCAGGACAACCCTCAACCTCAGGTTGAGGGTCACGACACGCCGGACGAGGAGTGCCCCTCCTCGTTGACCGCTCCTCACCGGGGGCCTACCTTGAGGGAGTGTCTTCGCTGTAACTCCACCGTTGTGCTCCGATCACGAGATCACGAACCGCGTTGCTCCACCTCAGGTTCACCGTGACCTCTCGATCTCCCCGAGCACCGACGGCTTCCTCCCCGGGAGCGACACGCTGAGCGAAGCAGACGAGACGAGGTCACCGGTGAACCGCAAGGACGAGATCGCTGCCCGAGACGCAGCCGGCGAGCGGGCAGCGCAGGAGGCCGCGCGGACTGCGAACGCGCAGGGCCTGCTCTTCGACGACGACGTCTCACCACTTCCCAGCGGCACCGGCTACCGCGGCCCGACCGCCTGCAACGCCGCCGGCATCACCTACCGGCAGCTCGACTACTGGGCCCGGACCGGGCTCGTGGACCCGAGCGTCCGAGGCGCCACCGGCTCGGGCACCCAGCGGCTCTACTCCTTCCGCGACATCCTGCTGCTCAAGGTGATCAAGCGTCTGCTCGACGCCGGCGTCTCCCTGCAGCAGATCCGCACCGCCGTGCAGCACCTTCGCAAGCGCGGCACCGACGACCTCACCGGCGTCACGTTGATGAGCGACGGCGCCACCGTCTACGAGTGCACCAGCAACGACGAGGTCATCGACCTCCTCCAGGGCGGCCAGGGCGTGTTCGGCATCGCGATCGGCGGTGTCTGGCGAGAGATCGAGGGATCGCTGGCCGAGCTGCCCAGCGAGCGGATCGCCGAGGAGCCGGACACCGCAGCCGCCGACGAGCTGGCCGCTCGCCGCCGCGCCCGCGCCACCGGCTGACCCGCGTCCGCAGCCGACGACTTGGTAGACTACAAGTGCTGCTGACACCGTGCGGGAGAGTCTTCGACTGAGCCGGGCACCCGGATCAGGAATGGTCGGAGCGCCGAAGGGGCAACTCCTCCCCAGAACCTCTCAGGCGCCAGGACCGCACGGGCGAGGCGACTCTGGAGACGACGTCGCACATGGGCGGCGGTGACAGAGGGGGAGGCGACCTGACCGCGCGCGCCACCAGGAGCCTCCATGTCGGACCAGCCCAGCCTTCACGAGCTCGACACCGCCAGTGTCTTCGCCGATCGACACATCGGCCCCGGAGCCGACGAGCGCGCAGCCATGCTGGCGACGCTCGGCTTCGACTCCCTCGACGCCCTGATGGACGCGGCGGTCCCCGGCGGGATCCGCTCGGCCGATGAGCTGGGACTGCCGGCGGCGGCCACCGAGCAGCAGGCGGCCCGCGAGCTGCGGGAGACCGCCGCGCTCAACAGTCCCCATGAGCCGATGATCGGCCTCGGCTACTCCGGGACGATCACGCCGGCCGTCGTACGCCGCAACGTGCTGGAGGACCCCAGCTGGTACACCGCCTACACGCCGTACCAGCCGG
>CAXSHL010000019.1:24982-56466 GCA_964237315.1 uncultured Nocardioidaceae bacterium | reverse complement strand
GAGACACCTCGCCACCCTCCTGCTCACCACCCCCGGAACCGGCCAGGACCGGTGACCGACAGGACAGCGTCTCGAGACCCGCGATGACCGCTGGAGCATGATGGTCGGGAGACCAGCGATCACTGGCGACCGTCGAGAAGCCGAGTGGCGGACACCGCCTGGGCACGGAAGGGAACCGCCTGATGAGTGGGCACGACCACGACCACGAGCTCAGTGACAGCGAGGCAGCAGCCGTCTTCGAGGCTCCGGGCTGGGAGGAGCGGTACTCCGGCGAGGCGAAGATCTGGAGCGGCGACCCCAACCCGCAGCTGGTCACCGAGGTGACCGCGCTGTCGCCGGGCACGGCCCTCGACGTCGGCTGTGGGGAGGGTGGTGACGTGATCTGGCTGGCACGCCAGGGCTGGCAGGTCACCGGTGCCGACTTCGCAGCCAACGGCCTGGCCCGCGCCGCCGCGCATGCTGCCGAGGCGGGCGTCGCCGACCGCACGGACTGGTGGCAGGTCGACGCCCGCGCTCTCGAGGCCGACGGCCGCTCCTGGGACCTGGTGACCAGCCACTTCCTGCACGTGCCGGACGGAGGGATGGTTGACGTGACCCGCCGGCTCGCTGAGGCCGTCGCACCGGGTGGGCACCTGCTGGTGGTCGGGCATGCCCCGTCCCATGTGTTCACCCAGCTGAGCGCCACCCATCGGGCGGCGATGTTCCTCGCCCAGGACCTGCTGCCCGGCCTGCCGGAGGGCTTCGAGCCCCTCGTGGTCGAGCAGCGTCCGCGGACCACGACCCGTGACGGCGTGACGGTCGACATCGACGACTCCACGCTGTTCGCCCGCCGAACCTCCTAGAGCGACCCGGCCAAGCGCGACCAGCTCAGGTTGAGCCGGACACTGCGCGGCGCCCCACCAGGTGGAACACTCGGCTCAGCTGTCGGTACGGGTCGCGTCGACTCGCCTCCAGCTCGACCTCGGCGACCGAGGCGACGTCCGTCGCCTCGACCGGTAGGTCGAGCCAGTCGCAGAACAGCCAGACGCCGTACCACGCCTCGGCGGGGGCGTTGCCGTCCTGCAGCAGGCGGGACAGGTGCGGGACGGTGTCGCCTCGCGTGTCGGCGCCGAGGACGCCCGTCTCCCCCGTGGCATCGAAGGCTGCCAGGGCATCGGTCCACCGCCGGTCGAGCGCCGGCCGGATCGCGAGGGTTGCAGCGTTCAGCGCCATGATCGAGACGATGCCGCCCGGGGCAGCGCACTCGCACAGTGCCTCCACCATCGGCTCGGGCCGCTCGAGGTACATCAGCAATCCGTGGCAGAGCACTGCGGTGAACCGCTCTCCGCTGAGAACGCCGGGCGCGTCCTCACCGGCACCCTCGACCAGCCGCACGCGGTCCTGCACGGCCGTCGGCTCGGCACCCAGTCGCTGCCGGGCCCGGTCCAGCATCGCTGCCGACGGATCGAGGACCGTGACCTGGTAGCCCACCCGAGCCAGCGGCAGCGACTGGTGTGCGGCGCCGCCACCGACGTCGAGCACCGTGGCGGGTGGCGCCGGCAGGTGGTCCAGCAGCTGCTGGTGCAGCACGAAGGTGCGGACCTGGCCCTTGACCGTTGCGTAGGCTCCCTCGACGAACGAGTCCGCCAGAGCCGCCCACGCGTCGTCGGACATGCGGCTAGCCCGAGCGCCTGTTCTGGCTGACGGCGTAGACCACGAGCCCGGCGAGGAGCGCCAGGTCCACGACGACCGCCACCCGACCGAAGTGGCTGCCGTGCCGCGCCACCCGCAGGGTTACCCGCAGCATGATCAACAGCAGCACCGCACCACCTAGGGCGGCACCGCCCCTGTTCGTCCCCACGCCCTCCACCGTACGACGTCCCCGGTGGCGTGGCCGAACCATCGTCGAGCGCAGTAGCGTGAGCGTCCGTGACGGCCGAGTCCGAGCTGAACGACTTCATCGCGAAGTTCGCACCGGAGATGCGCGACCGGATCCGCAGCGCTCGAGCGGCGATGCAGTCACGGTTCCCGGACGCGGTGCAGCTGGTCTACGACAACGACAACTTCCTGGTGATCGGCTTCGGACCGACCAGTCGGCCGACGACCTCGACCGGCACCGAGGTGAGCGCACTGCTCGACGCGGCCCTCGACCTCGCACGGGTGCCCATGGCCGCGTCGGAGGGCGGCGAGCTGATCATCCGCTCCGTGTCGGCCAAGCAGCGCCCGCGCAGGTGAGTGGGCCGTTCGTCAGTCCCGTGAACGCCGGTGGAAGGCGGCCAGCGCCAGCGGAGCGAACACCGCGGTGATCAGCACCGACCAGACCAGTGTCGTGATCTCGGCGTGCTGAAGGGGCCAGGAGGCCGACGACGGCGCCTGCGGGCCGTTGCCCCACAGCTCGCGCATCGACTGGGTCAGTGCCGAGACCGGGTTCCACTCGGCGATCGTGCGCAACCAGCTCGGCATCGACGAGGTCGGGGCGAAGGTGTTCGCCACGAAGGTCAGCGGGAACATCACCGTGAACATGAACCCGTTGACCGACTCCACCGAGCGCATCACCGAGCCCACCCAGATGCCGACCCAGATCATGGCGAACCCGAAGACCAGCAGGAGGGCGAAGGCGCCGACTGCGTGCCCGACACCGTCCCGCACCCGCCAGCCGATCAGCAGGCCGGTCAACGCCATCACCGTGATGCCGATGCTGGAGTGGATCAGGCTGGAGATGCTGCGACCGACCAGGATCGTCGAGCGCGAGATCGGCAGCGACTTGAACCGGTCGACGATCCCCTTGTCCAGGTCGCTGGTCAGCCCGAGCGCGACGACGAAGGAGGAGAACACGATGGTCTGCGCCATGATGCCGGGCACCAGGAACTCCCGGTAGTTCGTGCCGGGCACGGCGATCGAGCTGCCGAACACGAAGGCGAACAGCAGCACGAACATCACCGGCTGGATGGTCACGTCCAGCAGCAGCTCGGGCATCCGCTTGATGTGGATCAGGTTGCGGCGCACCACGATCGCCGACGCCCGCAGCAGGCTCGGCGGGGTCAGGACCGGACGTGCCGAGGTCACTGCGCTCATCGAAGCGCTCCTTCCAGCTGTACGTCGGGAGTGGTGTCCGGCTCGTCCTCGGCCCGGTGACCGGTCAGGTGCAGGAACACGTCGTCGAGGCTCGGGCGCTGCAGGCCCAGGTCGTCCACCGGGATGTCGCTCGCCGCGAACAGCTCACCGATCCGGCCCATGTCCGCGAGCCCACTCGCCTGGGCGGTCAACCGGCGCGCGCCCACCTCGACGTACACCTCCGCGACGCACTGCCGCATCAGCGCCTCCGCCCGCTCGAGGTCGGAGCCGTGGGTGACGGTGAGGACCACGCTGGCCCGCCCCGCCTGGCTCTTCAGGTCGGTCGGTGTGCCGTGGGCGATGACGTGGCCCTTGTCGATGACCACGATGTCGTCGGCCAGCTGGTCGGCCTCCTCGAGGTACTGCGTGGTCAGCAGCAGGGTGGTGCCCTCCCGCACCAGCCCCCGCAGCACGTCCCACAGGTCGTTCCTGCTCCGCGGGTCGAGGCCGGTGGTCGGCTCGTCGAGGAACAGCACCGGCGGCGCGGCGATCAGCGACACGGCGAGGTCCAGTCGGCGCCGCATGCCGCCGGAGTAGGTCTTGACGATGCGGTCGGCGGCGTCGGTCAGCAGGAACCGCTCCAGCAGGTCGTCGGACGCGGGCTTGATCGTGGCCCGCGGCATCCCGGAGAGGCCGCCGATGAGCCGGAGGTTCTCGCGGGCGGTGAGCAGCTCGTCGACCGTGGCCGCCTGCCCGGTCAGCCCCATGCTGCGCCGGACCTGCTCAGGCTGCTTGATGATGTCGAAGCCGGCGACCGTGCCGGTGCCGCTCGTGGGCCGGCTGAGCGTGGTGAGCATCCGCACGGTGGTGGTCTTGCCGGCGCCGTTCGGGCCGAGCATCCCGAGCACCGTGCCCTGCGGCACGGCGAAGCTGACGCCGTCCACCGCGGCGTTGTCCCCGAAGCGCTTGACGAGCTCGACGGCCTCGACGGCCACGTCGCTGTTCACTGGTGAGCCTTCCTGTTCGTCTGGGCGGTAGACCGCGCGCTGATCCCGAACTCATCGCTGCCCATCACTCCAGCACACACCGCCGACAGTCCGCTCTCGAATTACGCGTCGGCGCGTGACCTCGGCCGTGACGAGCCCCCGAGAAGGGTCCGGGTCATCGCGTTGCGCGTGTCGAGAAGCTCCTCGAGCGCTGCGTCGAGCTGGTCGGCACTGACCGCCAGCGGCTCGGCGCTCCCTGGGTCGCCCGGGTCGCCTGGGTCGCCCGGGTCGCCCGGGTCGCCCGGGTCGCCCGGGTCGCCCGGGTCGCTCGGGTCGTCCGATTCGTCGGCGGCGAGCAGCGCGGCCCGGCGGAGGAGCTCCTTGAGGAAGGACGCGGTCACCCCGTCCGTGCGCTCGAGCACGGCGTCGAGCCGGCTCTCGTCGACGACCAGCGCGCCGCTGTAGAGGCCCAGCAGCGCTCGCCGGGCGTCGGCGTCCGGGAGCTCGAGCGCCACTGCCTGGTCGACCCGGCCCGGCCGCTGCGCGAGGGCCGGCTCGAGCACGTCGGCGCGGTTGGTGGTCATCAGGAACACCACGTCGGCGTCCTCGGCGAGGCCGTCCATCTCGTTGAGCAGCTGGAAGAGCAGCGAGCCCCCGCCGGAGTAGGAGTCGCGGTCCTCGGCGATCAGGTCGACGTCCTCCACCACGATCATCGCCGGCTGCAGGGTCCGCGCCACCGAGCAGGCGGTGCTGATCAAGCCGAGTGAGCCGCCGCTGAGCTCGATCACCGTGACCCCGGTCAGCTCGCTGACGAGGTACCGCACGGAGTGCGTCTTGCCGACTCCGGGTGGACCGTAGAGGAGCAGCCCGCGCTTGAGGTGCTGACGAGCTGCCAGGAGCCGCGCCCGGTGCTCGGCCACCCCGACGACCTGCCGCCTGATCGTGGCAAGCGTCTGGGCCGGCAGGATCACGTCCTGCGCCCTCAGGGTCGGCCGGGTGTGGAAGTGCAGCGCGGCGGCCCGCTCCCCGAACATGTCCTGGCCGAAGGAGATCACCTGTCCGCGGAAGACGTTGTGCTGCAGGCTCAGCCGGCGGATCTCCGAGGCGATCTCGGCGGCGGCCTCGGCGGTGTCGGCGACCACCTGCATGCGGGTCGACCCCATGCCCATGCCCATGCCGGAGGACGGGTCGGCGGCCAGCAGCAGCACGGCCGCACGGGTGTCGCCATCGGTGACGAGGTAGACGCCGGCGCTGACCGCTCGGCGCACCTCGCCGTCCGGACCGCTGGCCAGGCTCGTCCACGACACGTTGCCGGGCGTCGGGCCGTAGGACTCCGGCGCCGGCCGGAGCAGGTCGCCGAGCCCGAACTCCTGGTGCCGGTAGTTGGCCATCCCGACCAGCTGGTGGGTGCGGCGCGGACCGGCCAGCCAGGCGTCCAGGCCGATCTGGACGTTGACGTGGTCGTAGGGCGGCCAGACCTCCTCCACGACGTCGAGGTCCTCGAGCCGGAGGTCGCGATGACCGAGATGGGCCGCGAGCAGGCTGGTGAACGTCGGGCGATCCCCGGCGCGCGCCGCTCCGACGATGCGCCGGCGGCTTCGGCGCGCCAGCTTGCCCACGTCGGAGAGCCTCAGCCGGTCGTCGTCGGGGCCTGGGCCACCGCCCGCCTCGTCACCGAAGGACATCTGCCAGCTCGAGCCCGGATCAGGCACCCCGTAGGAGACCTCCCGCATGCCTGCCTCCTCGGCGACCGACCCGCACCACCCGCACCAACTCGCTGAATCCACGCGCTCATCCAGCCCCTGATCCAACCTAGCCCGCCCCACCCCATCCACCTCCTGCGCCGTAGGGTGAGGCGATGCCCACGCAGGAGACCCCGACCTTCGGCGCGGACCTCGTGGACTTCTGGGCCGAGCGGCACCTGTGCACGGTCACCACCCTGCGCGCCGACGGCTCGCCGCACGTCGTACCCATGGGCATCGTGCTGGACGCCGAGCACGCCCTGGCGTGGGGCATCACGTCGGTCACCTCGCGCAAGGTCGCCAACCTCCGCCGTGGCCGGGACCCGCGCGTCGCGGTATGCCAGGTCGACGGGCGCCGGTGGTCCACCCTCGAAGGCGTCGCCGAGGTCCTCGACGACGAGGCGTCGGTCGCCGAGGCGGTGCGGAGGTACGCCGTCCGCTACCGCCAGCCGCGCGAGAACCCGAGCCGGGTCACGCTACGGATCGCGCTCACCCGGGTCCTCGGCACCGTCAGGTGAGGCCGGTCGCCGCCAGCACGTAGGCCCACACCCGCCGGAGGTCCGCGGCCGGGTAGCGGGTCCTGCGCAGGTAGTGCTCGGGGCGGGGTGTCCGGTCCTGCCAGAACTGGCCACCGCCCGGCGGCGGCTCCGTCGCGGCGAGCCAGACGATGGTGTCGGCGCCCGTCCCGGCGTCCCGCAGCAGAGGCCCCATCACCGTGTGGAAGGCGGGCAGCGACGTGACGATCCCCGGCGTGTCCACCCAGCCGGGGTGCATGGTGTGCACGGCGATCCCGTCGGCCGCCCAGCGCTCCTGCATCAGCGGCCCGAGCGCGACCTGCATCCGCTTCGTCCGCGCATAGGCCTGCGCACCGGCGTACGTCCCGAGGCGGTACTCGGGATCGTCGGCGGCGAGCGGGGCGGTGTACATCCCGCCGGAGGAGACGATCACGACCCGCGAGCGGCCGGCGGCCGCGAGCAGCGGCCGCAGCAGCTCGGTCATCAGCAGCGGACCGAGCACGTGGGTGGCGAGGGTGAGCTCGTGACCGTCGGCGCTCTCCTGGCGCTCTGCCGGCAGGGTGCCCGCGTTGTGGACGAGTACGTCGACCCGCTCGACGGCACCGCTGAGCTCGGTCGCGAAGGACCGCACGTAGCCGAGGTCGGAGACGTCGCAGCGATGCACGAGCACCTCGGCTCCCGGCACCTCACTACGGACCTCGGTGGCCGCCGCCCGTCCCTTGTCGAGGTCCCGGACCACCAGGTGCACGCGTGCACCGAGCCGGGCCACCGAGACCGCTGTCGCCTTGCCGAGCCCCGAGCTGGCGCCGGTGACCACCACCACCCGGTCCCGCAGGGCACCGGGTCGCGGGTCGTCGGCGGCCCACCTGCGAGCCCGCAGCCGGTAGCCGATCTCCGTGTAGCCGCCCACCACGCTGCGGTCCAGCAGGGCGTCGAGCCCTCGGGTCAGCCGGCTCACGGGAGGTCCGCCAGCACTGCCTCGGCGCACCGGCGACCCGAGACGAGCGCACCCTGGATCGAGCTGGTGTCGCGGTGGTCGCCGGCGACGTACACCGTCCCGCCGGTGGTGGCGACCCGCACCGGCCGCCGCATCGGGTGCGGCGCCGGCATGCCCGGCAGGGCGTGCGGCAGGTCGTAGGTCGCCACGTGCCGCCACGACGACGTGTCCGTGCGGTGCAGCCGGGCCAGCGCGGCGCGCACCTCGGGACCGTCGACGTCGAGGGACCCAGACCTTGAAACGGGGTCACTCGAGCCGTGCACCACCGACGTGGACACGAGCACCTGCCCGGCCGGGGCGTACTGCGGAGCCGCGACGGAGATCGCGATGCTGTTGGCCACCGGGGACCCGCCCGGCTCCAGGAGCAGCATCCCGGTCGCCTCGGGGAACGCCGGCGTCGCGTGGTAGACGGTGGTGACCCCGCGGGGCGCCGGCGCTCCGAGGGCACCCCCGAGCAGCGAGTCGGCGGCCCACCCGTCCGTGGCCACCACCACCGCGCGCGCGAGCGCCGGACCGTCGTCGGTGTCCGCTCGCGTGGGCGTCACGGCGCTCACCGGCGAGCCGAGGCGGACGCTCCCCCCGGCAGGCGCGCAGCGATCTGCTCGGGCAGCCGCTGCATTCCGCGGGCCGGCACGGTCGAGGCGCCGCGCGCGAACATCTTGAGCATCAGGTCGGTGAAGCGTCGCGAGCTGGACATGTCCGTCTCCAGCAGCACCCCGGACAGGAACGGTCGCAGCAGGGCGTCCACGACGTCCCGCGGGACGTGCGCCCGTCGCCAGGCCTCGGCGGCGCCGATGTCCAGCCGGCGTCGCAGCGACCGGGCCGGCAGAGCCAGGCACAGGCCGGCGTACGCCGCCAGCGCCGCCTTGCCGGCCAGCCCGCCGACGGGCCCACCGACCGGCACCCGGACTGTCGGCCCGAGGGTGCGCAGGTCCTGCAGCGGGTTGCCGACGACCATCCGCCTGCCGTCGACGAGCACCCCCACCGAGGCGTCGAAGGCCTGCAGGTCCAGCGCCTCGAGGTCCACCATCCCTGCCAGCGCGGGGTAGGCGGTGTTCAGCACCTGGAAGCCGCGGTCCAGCGTGAACCCCTCCACCTGGTCGGTGCGCACCCGGCCGCCGACGGCGTCACCGGCCTCGAGGACCTCCACGTCCAGACCCCGGTCGGTGAGCGTCCGGGCACAGGCGAGCCCGGCCAGCCCGGCCCCGACCACCACGACGTCGCAGGTCACGACTGTGCTGACCGGAACAGCGGCGGCAGGTAGCGGACCATCAGCGTCGACCAGGTCAGGTGGGTCAGCACCGGTGCCAGCAGCCCGCCGGAGGCTCGCCGCTGCAGGGCGAACAGGGTGCCCATCACGGTGGCCGCCAGCACCAGCGCCGGGTTGCGGGTGGTGATCGTGGCCAGCGCGTAGACACCGGTGGAGGCGACGACCGCCTGCCGGTGCGGGAGGGCGGCGTACAGGGCGCCGCGGAAGAAGACCTCTTCCCCGAGGCCGTTGGCATAGGTGGTGAGCAGCACGAGAGGCATGTTGCCCTGCTCGGCGAACTGGAGCACGCGCCGGATCGACGTGTCGAGGAACGGGATCCGGCGGGCCACCAGGGCGCAGCCGTAGAAGAACCCGAAGGCAGCCGCGCCGGTGGCGACCGGAGTCAGCCACGGCCGCCTCAGTCGCTGGTCACGACCCTCGATCCAGCCGAGGTGCAACGGCCCGGACCGCAGCCCGCCGACCGTCCAGGTGCCGGCCGCGGCCATCGTGAGCACGTAGAAGCGGGCCGAGTTCGGGCGCGCCGCCAGGGACAGCCCGAGCACCGACGCCCCGGCGAGCGACGTGGCGACGACGACGTTGCGGCGGTGTACGGCGACCTGGTGCGACTCCACGTGCCGCACGGCGACGTGCGTGAGGGGCATCGGCAGCCGGCCCTGTACGGCGGACCGCACCCGGCCCACGAGGCTCGTCATCGGGAGACCCGGACTGCCGTCTCGTGCTCCTGCAGCGCCGCTCGCACCGCCTCGTCGTAGCCCATCGTCTCGAACGGCACCAGGGAGCGGATCCGGTCGTCGGAGACGATCACCTCGTTGGTCATCGAGTCCACCAGCGACCGGCCGGCCCGGCTGTCCACGTCGGTGACCAGGCCCAGCCACCGGCCGGAGAGCCCGGGGCTGAGCAGCGGGACCGGCACGATGACCAGCCGGCGGTTCTTGATCCTCGCCACCCGGCGCAGCATGTCGGAGTACTTCAGCACCTCGGGCCCACCCACCTCGTAGACGCTGCCCAGCGCCTCCTGACGGTCCAGCACGCCGACCAGGTAGCGGACCACGTCGGACACCGCGATCGGCTGGGTGCGCGTGCTGACCCAGCGCGGCGTGATCATCGCGGGCAGGTGGTCGACGAGCTGCCGGGTGATCTCCCACGAGATCCCGCCGCTGCCGATCAGGATCCCGGCCCGGAGCACGGTCACTGGGACGCCGGCCGAACCGAGCAGGCCCTCCACCTCACGGCGGCTCTTGAGGTGCTCGGAGAGGGTGTCGTCGTCGTCGCCCAGGCCGCCGAGATAGATGATCTGCTCGACGCCCGCGTCCGCGGCCGCCTGCCCGAAGGCGCTGGCCGCCTCCGCGTCGAGGCGGGCGAAGTCCTTCGACGCCAGCGAGTGCACCAGGTAGTAGGCGGCCCGGCAGCCGGCAAGAGCCTCGGCCAGGGTGGCCGCGTCGTGCACGTCGGCGCGCACCGGCTGGCCGGCACCCTCGTAGGTCTCGGGGTGCCGGGTCATCGCGCGGACGCGGTGGCCGGCCTCCTCGAGGGCCGGGCAGAGCCGGCGGCCGACGAAGCCGGAGGCGCCTGCGACCAGGACGGTGCTGCTCACGATGAGTCTCCCTCTTGCCAGTCTGCTCGGATGCTTCGGCCGGGTCCGGCCCTCTCCGGTCTGGATGGTTGCGGTCTGGATGGTTGCGGCCTGGGTGGCTGCGGCCTCTGGTGGCCGAGCTCACCGCCGACGCGACCGCCGTACGGGCGGCCGTGGTCGGCGTACTCCTCACGGTAGAAGGACAACGTCAGCTCACCAAGGCGAACCCGGGAGCCGGTCCTGAGCACCGCCGAGTCGACCGCCTCCCCGTTCACCAGCGTCGCACCCCGCTCGCCGAGCCGGACCAGGAGGAACTCGTCGCGCTCGTCGTGCCGGACCTCCGCGTGCCGCGCTGCCAGACCGGGCAGCACGATGTCGCTGCCGGGGTCGCTGCCGATCGTGGTCACGTCCCCGCGGAGGCTGAAGACCTGCCTCGTCCCGCCCGACGGCCCCTCGATCCGAGCGGCGAGCACGAGGCGTGGATGTCCGCCGCCCTCCGGGTCGTGGGTGGTGCCGACGGTGCGCGGCCGGCGCATGAACGTCGGTGCCGGCGGCCACACCATCGCGGGCGGGACGAGGTCGGATGCGGGGAG
This sequence comes from uncultured Nocardioidaceae bacterium, assembly GCA_964237315.1. Classification (GTDB taxonomy): domain Bacteria; phylum Actinomycetota; class Actinomycetes; order Propionibacteriales; family Nocardioidaceae; genus Nocardioides_B. The sequence goes on along the minus strand of CAXSHL010000019.1, from coordinate 45,757 downwards.
GGCGCCGGCCGTCGCCCGCGCCCTCCCTCGGGCCAGCGACCACAGACCCGCACCGCGCTCGATGCGGATGTGTCGTGACCCGGTCACCCGGCGCTGCCACCAGGGGGTGTGGGGCGCGCCCAGGGTGACGAGGGGGCCGGACGGAGCCACGACGGTGATCGAGACACCACGGGCCGCGAGTGCGTCGGCGATGCCGCGGACCGCCCGCGCGTCGCTTCGTCCGGCGAACAGGAGAGGGTCGCTCACCGTCAGCTCCAGCGCGGCGCCGGAGCCGGTGAGCACCCCGGAGACCGTGCGCTCACCGGGCACCTCGACGGAGAACTGCAGGTCCGCCTCGATGCCGAGGGTGGGAAGTGCCGGTGAGGCCACGACTCAGCGCTCGCTGGTGGTGCCCGACGTGGTGCCGGTCGAGGCGTTGTCGCGGGTGGTGACCTGGAGGGTGCCGTTCAGCTTCCAGGTGGCCCGCGGGGCCTGGGCGCCGGTGTCGCGGGGCACCTCCACGGACATGTCGATGAACCGGTAGTTGATCGCCGCCTCACGGCCGGTGAGGAACGACCACATCTCCCGAGCGAGGTCGGTCCAGTCGACGACCTGGCTGGTGGTGCCGGTGTCGGCCTGGTCAGTCTGGTGGATCGTCATCGCGTTCTCCTTAGTTGAACACTTCCCTAAACAACTTGTTTAGGTTTACGATGCCATGGTGAACCCAAACCAGGCCGAAGCGCAAGCCCCCCACCTCGACAACTCCCCCGGCAGCGTCGTCGAGGACGAGGTCACCGGCCTCTCGATCGGCGACCTCGCCGAGCGGACCGGCCTGACCCCGGCGACCCTGCGGATGTGGGAGTCCCGCCACGGGTTCCCGCGCCCTCGCCGGCTGGTGAGCGGTCACCGCCGCTACGACGAGGGCGACGTCGAGCTCGTCCGGCAGGTGCTCCGCCGACGTGACGCGGGGTCGCGCCTGGAGGTGGCGATCGCGGCCGTGGCCCTGACCCAGGCGGCGATCGCCGAGCCTCCGGGCGCGCCCTCGGTCTTCGCCACGATGAGGCGGCTGCACCCGGGCCTGCACCCGCAGCGGCTCACCAAGTCGACGTTGCTGGCGATGTCCTGGGCGATCGAGGACGAGTGCTGCTCGCGTGCCGAGCGGCCGATGATCTTCGGCGCGTTCCAGAAGGAGCACTACTACCGGGCGGCCGAGGAGCGCTGGAAGGAGCTGGCCCGGGTGGCGCGCTCGACGATGATCTTCGCCGGATTCCCTGATGAGCCCGCACCGGTGGACGGCACGACGTTCGTGCAGCTGCCTCCCGACGCCCCGATGCGCAAGGAGTGGGCCGTGGTCTGCGACGCGCCGGAGTACCCCGCGATGCTCACCGCGTGGGAGCTGCCGGGCCAGTCGACCGTGCCCGACAAGCAGCGGCTCTTCGAGTCGATCTGGACCGTCGAGCCCGCCGCCGTACGAGATGCTGCCCGGGCGTGCGCCCAGGTCGCCCAGCAGCTCGGCCACGTCGAGGCGGCACCGCTGCTCTACGAGCTCGCCGACAACCCGCCGCCGCCCCCGGTCGAGCTGCTGCAGGCGACGTCACTGCTGAACCGCGTGGTGGCCTACGTCGACCGGGCCGGGGTGCCCGGCTGACGGGCTGACGGGCCGAGCGAACCCGGCCGAGCGACATCAGTCGGGCTAGCTGCCGGGCAGGTCCGTGACGACCATCTGGGCGAGGTACTGCGGGAGGCCGACCCGCTTGATCGCGTCGAGCTGGCTCTCGAACCACTCGGCGTGCGCCTCCTCGTCACGCACCATCTCCTCGAAGACCGCGCCCGTGCCGTGGTCCCCGAGCGCGTGGCTCTCCTCGGCGCCGGCGTTGAACTGCGCGACGGCGGCCTTCTCGCTCTCGTAGGCGAGCGTGAGCATCTCCAGGGCGTCCTCGCCGACGGTGATCGAACCGAGGCGCTGCACGTTGGGATGGCCCTCGAACATCAGGATGCGGTTGATCAGCGCGTCGGCGTCCTTCATCTCGTCGATGGACAGGTCGTAGAAGACCTTGCCGAGGCGACCGAGCCCCCAGTTGTCGAGCATCCTCGCGTGCAGGAAGTAGGTGTTCGTGACGGTGAGCTCGAACGTGAGCGCCTGGTTGAGGAGCTCGATGATCCGGGGACTAGCTGGCTGCAACGTCGACCTCCGACAGGACCGGCTGGGACATCAGTGCGGCTCCATGCTCACACACGAGGCGCTTGAGCGAGAACACGCATGCACCACAGTCCTGTCCGGCGCCTGTCGAGCGGCACAGTCCGTTCAGCGATCGGGCACCTCGACCCACGGCGTCGGCGACCTGACGGTCGGTCACGACGCGGCAGTGGCACACGATCACGGCAGGACGACCTTTCGCTCGGGTAAGGCGGTCCTAAGTATGATCAGGCTTGCCTAACTCCGCAAGTGCCGCGCCGACGAACTCCGTCAGCCGGCGTCGACGCCGGCCGCCTCGAGGGTCGCGGCGACGCGCAGCAGCAGGTGGTCGGCCCGCTGCGGGCCCATCAGCATGGTGCCCACCGGCATCGTGTCCTCGCCCCGCCCACTGGGCAGCGAGAGAGCCGGCAGACCCGTGAGATTGGCGACCACCGTCCAGCAGTCGGTGTACGGCGCGGCGAGCGGGTCCGCCAGGTCCTCCGGCGCGAGATCGCCGTCGAGGACCGGCGCGGTCGTCGGCATGGTCGGGGACAGCAGCACGTCGCAGTCCTCGAGCGCCGCCGCCACCTGACGCCGCAGGATCGCCCGGGCGGCGTGTGCCACCTCGAGCGGGCTGGGCAGCTCGGCGAGCAGCTCCAGCCCCCAGGCGTGGCGTCGCAGCACCTCGGCACCGACCAGCCCGGTCCGCACGTATGGCGCGAGCACCTCGGTGACGGCGGCCGAGGTGAGCGTCATGTATGTCGCGAGGGCCCGACCGGCCGCCGGCACGGACACCGGCAGCACCTCGGCGCCGAGCTCTCGGAGCAGGTCGACCACCACGTCCAGCCGGGCGAGGACACCGGGCTCGTTGCGCGGACCACGCAGCTCCTCGAGGACCCCGACCCGCAGGCCGCGCAGGTCCGCACGCTCGCAGCCGTCGGTGGCCCGCGCGAGACCCGGTCGGTCGCCGAGCACCGCGAGCGCCAGGGCGGCGTCCCGGACCGAGCGGGCCAGCGGCCCCACCCGGTCCAGGCCGGGTGCGAAGGGCACGACCCCGCGCATCGACGCCACTCCAGGAGTGGGGGCCATCCCGACCGTCCCGCACTGCGACGCCGGCTCGCGGACCGACCCGCCGGTGTCGGTGCCGACGGCCAGCGGAGCCTCGTGAGCAGCGACAGCCGCAGCGGACCCGCCGCTGCTGCCACCGGAGCTGCGGCGTGGGTCGTGCGGGTTGAGCGTGCGGCCGAACGCGGACGTCTGCGTCGAGGCGCCGAGTGCCAGCTCGTCCATGTTGCCCCGGCCCAGGACGACCGCTCCGGCCCGGCGCAGGCGCCGGGTCACGTCGGCGTCCACCCGGGCGGCCCGTCCGTGCGCCTTGGACCCGGACGCGGTCACCTGACCGAGCACGTCGATGTTGTCCTTGAGCACGACCGGCACCCCGGCCAGGGACCCGGTCGGGAGGCCTGCCGCCCGCCGTACGTCGACCGCCTGCGCCTGGGCCAGCACCCGGTCGGGGTCCACGTGCACCAGCGCCCGGATCGCCGGCTCCACCTCGCCCACCCGCTCCAGGTGCGCCCGGGCCACCTCGACGGCGGAGACCTCGCCGTCGCGGACCAGGGCCGCCATCCGGTGCGCCGGCAGGCCGGTCAGCGAGCCGGCTGGTGCGGCCGTCAGTCCGGCCGGTGTGCGGGTGGCGAGGTGCGTCATGGCGCAGACAGTAGGGCGGCCGTGTTTCGCCCGCGTCACATCCACAGTCCGCTCCGCGTTCGCGCGCCGATCGGGCCGGGACGGTCAGGCGGTGGCGAAACGGCCGAGCACCTGCTCGGCCCGGATGCCGCCCAGGTGCGCGGCGAAGATCCGCTGGTAGGCGAGCTCCTCACGGGTCCGGGCCACGGGCAGCCCCTCGAGGCGTACGCCGGCCCAGTCCGGGTCCGGCACCAGCGACTCCACCACCCGGTTCATGGCGTCCGTCGTGCCCGAGCCGTCACCGAACTGCTCCTTGCGACGCCACAGGATCTCGTGCGGCACCCAGCCGGTGAACGCCTCGCGCAGCAGCCGCTTCTCCTGGCCGTCCTCTCCGAGCAGCTTCCAGCCGATCGGGACGCGCGCGGCGACGGCGAGCATCTCGCGGGCCAGGAACGGCACCCGGGCCTCGAGCCCGTGCGCCATCGTCACCCGGTCGCAGCGCTGCAGGTTGAGGTGGTGCAGGGTCTCGACGCCGTCGACGAGCGCGTCCTGCAGCGCGTCCTCGTCGAGCTCACGGAGGTGGTGGTAGCCGGCGAACAGCTCGTCGGCACCCTCCCCGGTCAGCACCACCTTGACGTGGCGGGCGGCCATCTCGGCGAGCAGGTAGTTGGGGACCGCGCTGCGGACCAGCGAGGGCTCGTAGGACTCGGTGACGGCGACCACGGTCGGCAGCACGTCGACCACGTCCTGGTCGGTGTAGACCCGCTCGTGGTGCTCGAGACCGAGGTCGTCGGCGACCACCCGGGCGGCGACCAGGTCGCTGCTCCCCTCGGTGCCGGCCGCGAACGAGTGCACGGTGGCGGTCGGGTCCAGGGCCCGGGTCTCGCGGGCCAGGATCGCCGCGACGATGCTGGAGTCGAGCCCTCCGGACAGGAAGACGCCCACGGGCACGTCGGCCATCATCCGCTCGCGTACGGCGGTGACCAGCGTCTCGCGGACCGCCTGCTGCGCCCCGTCCTGGGTGACGAAGTGGCGGGCATCCCCACGGGCATCGTCGCGAGCGTGCAGGTCGACGTACTGCCGAAGGCCCGTGCCGGGCGTCCAGAAGTGCCCGGGCGGGAACTCCTCCACGTGCGCCCGGACGTCCGGGGCGAACGCGTGCAGCTCCGAGGCGACCAGGATCCGGCCGTCGTGGTGGGCCCAGTACAACGGCTTGACCCCGAGCGGGTCGCGGGCCAGCCAGACGCCACCGTCCTCGTCGGCGACGCAGAACGCCCACATGCCGCGCAGGTCGTGGATCCCGTCGGTGCCGCGAGCGGACAGGACGTGCAGCACCACCTCGGAGTCGGACGAGGTGAGGAACGGCCCGGGCAGCTGGGCACGCAGCTCGCGGTGGTTGTAGATCTCGCCGTTGGCCACCACCCAGCGCCGCCCGGTGTCGTCCGCGAGCGGCTGCCGGCCCCCGTCGAGGTCCACGATCGAGAGCCTCGTGTGGCCCAGCCAGGTGCGGGCCACCTGTCGCGACCCGTGCCCGTCCGGCCCGCGGTGGTGCAGCCGCGAGAGCATGTCCTCGCCGACCACCCGACCGGCCTCGAGGCGCTCGGGAGCGGGGTGACCGGTGAGGTCGTGGACGGCTGCGATGCCACACATGGCGCCCATTCTCCCGCACGGCCCCGCATGCCTTGGGCGTGTCGCGTCGGTGGTCGCGCTTAGGCTGGCCCCGATGTACCCCCGGACCCTGCTCGCCGTCGACGGCAACTCGCTGCTGCACCGCAGCTTCCACGCCTCCGCGCGCACCGGGTTCCACACCGCCGACGGCCGGCCGATGTGGGCGGTGCGCGGGTTGCTGTCCCAGCTGAGCGCGGCAGTGGACCGGGTATGCGCGGATGCGGTCGTCGTCGGCTTCGACGACCCGGCCACCAGCTGGCGACGCGACCGCTGGCCGTCGTACAAGAGCCACCGGGATCCGAAGCCGGCCACCCTGGAGGCCCAGCTGGACGCGGCGGTCGAGGTGCTGCGCGAGCTGGGCGTGGTGGTCGCCGTCCCACCCGGGCTGGAGGCCGACGACGTCCTCGCGTCGGCGGCGGCCTATGCCCGGACCGTCGGGGTGCAGACCGTGGTGGCCACCTCGGACCGCGACTCCTTCGCCCTCATCGACGACGGCACCAAGATGCTGCGCATCCTCAACGGCGGTGTGGACGCCTCCCCGCTGCTCGACCCGGCACGGCTGTTCATGGTCACCGGCGTGCGCCCCGAGCAGTACGTCGACTTCGCGGCTCTGCGCGGCGACGTCTCCGACAACCTCCCCGGCGTCCCGGGGATCGGCCCGAAGACGGCGGCACGACTGCTCGCGGAGTTCGGGTCCGCGCGAGCGGCCTTCGACGAGGCCTGCCGGGAGTCCGCGATCGGGGCCACCTCCGGGGGCCGGTGCCGGTCGGCACTCGGGGCCGCGACAACCCGCACCCTCGCCGATCCGGCCGCCCGCCGGGTGTGGGAGCTGAACTGCGCGGTGATGGCCATGGTGACCGACGCGCCGCTCGGGCTCGACCTGCCGAACGGGGTGGGCTGCCTGCCGCTGGCGGAGGAGGCCGTCCGGGAGACCTTCACCCGGCTCGAGCTGCACGTCCCCACCGCGGTGCGCGCGCTCACCGGCAGGTCGACCGACCCGGAGGCACCCGTGCGGCAGGTGGGTGCGCACCGGGCCGCCGACGTGGACGCCTCGTGGCGGCCGCCGGCGCGTCGCCCGGCTCGCCACCGGCCGTTGCCGAAGCCTCGGCGGCCGGAGCCGGCGTACGTCCAGGGCACGCTGTTCTGAGCCGTTCGGCGCGGTCTGCATAACAATTTAGTCACTACCCGAACAAATCCCGGCGTGTGATCGACCTCACCTCTTGACAGGCCCCTGCATGCCCGGGCACCCTTCGTGGGAGCGCTACCAGCGCCGTCTCCCAGGAGGAAAACATGCACCTCGGCTCACGCAAGCGTCTCCAGCTCGCGAGCACCGTGATGGCGGCGTCCGTCGCCCTCGTCGGGCTCGCCGGCTGTTCGTCGTCGGACGACAGCAGCAGCAGCAGCGGAGAGAACGACGTCAGCTCCTCGAAGCCGTGCGGGACCGACAAGGACACGACCGTCACGGTCGGCCTCTTCGGCACGTTCGGCTTCAAGGAGAACGGTCTCTACGACCAGTACAAGAAGGTCTGCCCGAACATCACCATCAAGGAGGACGTGGTCACGCTGTCCGCCGACTACTGGACGCGCCTCAAGACGCGGCTGGCGTCCGGCAGCGGCCTCGACGACGTCCAGGCCATCGAGATCGGGTTCGTCGCCGACGTCGTGAAGAACCACTCCAAGCAGTTCGTCAACTTCAACACCGTCTCCGGCGCGGACGCGATCAAGAGCGCGTTCTACGACTGGAAGTGGAAGCAGGCCTCCACCCTGGACGGCAAGACGACCGTCGGTCTCGGCACCGACATCGGCCCGGAGGCGATGTGCTACCGCACCGACCTGCTCAAGAAGGCGGGCCTGCCCACCGACCCGAAGGCGCTTGCCGCGAAGTGGGCCACCTGGCAGGACTTCATCGACTTCGGCAAGCAGTACAAGGCCAAGACCGGCAAGGCCTTCGTGGACAGCGGGGCCAGCATCTTCTCCACCGCGGTCTACCAGGGCAAGGAGGCCTACGCCGACGCCCAGGGCAACCCGGACGTCGAGGGCAGTGACGGGGTCAAGACCGCCTGGAGCTACGCGACGCAGGCAGCCGACGCCGGCATCACCGCCGGTCTCTCGCAGTTCTCCGACCCGTGGAACAAGGCCTTCTCCAGCGGCTCCTTCGCCGCGCTAGCCTGCCCCACCTGGATGATGGGCTACATCCAGGGCCAGGCCGGTCCGGACAACGCCGGCAAGTGGAGCGTCGCGCCGGTGCTGCCGGGCGGTGCCACCAACTGGGGCGGCTCCTGGCTCGGCGTCCCGACCGCCGCGAAGAACAAGGCCGCGGGTGTGGCCCTGGTCAAGTGGCTCTCGGACAAGCAGCAGCAGGTCACCATGTGGACCTCGAAGAAGCAGGGTGGGCACTTCCCGTCCAACCAGCAGGCAGCCGAGGACCCCGCCGTGGCCAAGGCCACGAGCGCCTACTTCAGCAACGCACCGGTGGGTCAGATCTTCAACGGCATCGCCGGACAGATGAAGATCCCGCCGATCGGGCTCTACGACACCCAGATCCAGAACGCGTTCACCACGCAGCTCACCAACGTGGAGACCAGGGGCACGTCGCCCGACAAGGCGTTCGGCAGTGCCGTCGACGCCATCAAGCAGGTCACCGGGTGACGGGATGGCAGTGAGCAGCCTCGTGCGGCCGGCCGGAGCCTCGGCTTCGGCCGGCCGCACGAAGACCAGGCTGCGGCCACCGGGCCGCCGCACGGGATACGCCTACATCGCACCGTTCTTCATCGTGTTCCTCGCCTTCAGCCTCTACCCCTGGCTGGACACGGCGTGGGTGTCCCTGCACGACGTACGGCTGAGCACCTACCAGCAGCAGACCTGGATCGGCCTGGACAACTACCGCAACCTGCTGCAGAACAAGTACTTCTGGAACGCCTTCGCCAACACGGTCACCATCGGGGTCATCTCCACCGTCCCTCAGCTGTGCATGGCTCTCGGCATCGCGCACCTGCTGAACTACCAGATGCGCGGCCGGACGTTCTTCCGGGTGGCGATGCTGATGCCGTACGCCACCAGTCTCGCGGCTGCGACGGTGATCTTCCTCGAGCTGTTCAACAAGGACCTGGGGATCGTCAACTGGGTGATCCAGCACGTCTTCCACCTGCCGGCCGTGGACTGGCAGGGGTCCAAGTGGCCCAGCCAGATCGCCGTGTCGGCGATCGTGGTCTGGCGGTGGACCGGCTACAACGCCCTGATCTACCTGGCCGGGATGCAGTCCATCGACACCGCGCTCTACGAGGCGGCCTCGATGGACGGCGCCTCGCGGTGGAACCAGTTCCGGCACGTCACGCTGCCCGGCCTGCGACCCACGATCGTGTTCACCATCGTGGTCTCCACGATCGGCGCGGCCCAGCTGTTCGGCGAGCCGCTGCTCTACGACCAGACGGGCCAGCCCAACGGCGGCGGCGCCAACCAGTACCAGACGCTCGGCCTGCTGATGTACCAGCAGGGCTGGACCAACGACCGGCTCGGGCTGGCCTCGGCGACCGCCTGGACCATGTTCGTGATCATCATGCTCGCGGTGGGGATCAACCTCCTCCTCGCACGACGGAGAGAGGCGGCCAGATGACCCTCCAGACGGTTCCTGCGACAGTCCCGGAGACGGCAGGGACAGGGGTCCCGAGGTTCGCCTGGCGGCGGCGCGGTGGCAAGTCCCTGCAGGCGAGCCCGCTGGTCTACCTCGGGGTCATCGCGCTCACCGTGGTCTCGGCGTTCCCGCTCTACTACACGATCGTGATGGCCTCGCACACCAACGCGGAGATGGCAGCGGCGACCCCGCCGCTGCTTCCGAACGCGAGCCTGTTCGGGAACCTCAAGAAGGCGTTCGACCTGGCCCCGCTCAACCACGGCCTGCTCAACTCCGTCATCGTCTCCGGCGCCATCACGGTCGGCACGGTCGCGTTCTGCACACTCGCCGGGTTCGGCTTCGCCAAGCTGCGGTTCCGGGGACGCAACCTGCTGCTGGGCCTGTGCGTGGCCACCATGATGGTGCCGATGCAGATGGGCATCATCCCGCTCTACATGCTGATGTCCCGGCTCGGGCTGACCGGTCACCTGCAGGCAGTCATCCTGCCCACCCTGGTCACCGCGTTCGGTGTGTTCTTCATGCGCCAGTACATCTCCGGCGCCGTGCCCGACGAGCTTCTCGACGCCGGGTACGTCGACGGCGCCAACACCCTGCAGACCTTTTTGTACGTCGTGGTGCCGGCTGCCCGACCCGCGATGGCGGTGCTCGCCATGCTGACGTTCCTCACCGCGTGGAACGACTTCTTCTGGCCGATCATCGCGCTCAGCTCACAGAACCCCACGGTCCAGGTGGCGTTCCAGAGCCTGGCCACCGGCTACGCACCACAGCAGTCCATCATCATGGCCGGCACGCTCTACGGCACTGTGCCCGTGCTGGTCGTGTTCGCCTTCCTCGGCAAGCACATCGTCGGCGGAATCATGCAAGGAGCAGTCAAAGGATGACCAGCCAACTGAGCTTCCCCGAGGGCTTCGTCTGGGGCTCGGCGACAGCGGCCTTCCAGATCGAGGGCGCCGCGGCCGAGGACGGCAGGACCCCGAGCATCTGGGACACCTTCGCTCGCACACCCGGGAAGGTGCAGGGCGGCGACACCGGCGACGTGGCGTGCGACCACTACCACCGGATGAAGGAGGACCTGGACCTGATGGCCTCGCTCGGCCTGCAGGCCTACCGCTTCTCGGTCTCCTGGTCACGGGTGCTGCCGGACCCCTCCGGCAGGGTGAACGACGCCGGTCTGGACTTCTACCAGCGACTGGTCGACGGGCTGCTCGAGCGGCACATCACCCCCCTGCTGACGCTCTACCACTGGGACCTGCCCCAGTGGGTCGCGGACCGCGGTGGGTGGCTGGACCGCGACACGACCGGCCGGTTCGCCGAGCTCGCCGATGTCGTGGGCCGGGCCCTGGGCGATCGGGTCTCCACCGTCACCACGCTCAACGAGCCGTTCTGCTCCGCGTTCCTGGGCTACGCCTCCGGCGTGCACGCCCCGGGGATGACCGACAACGCGTCGGCCCTGCGGGCCGCCCACCACCTCAACCTGGCGCACGGTCGGGCGGTCTCGGCTCTCCGCGCGGTGCTGCCGACGAGCAGCGAGGTCTCGGTGACGCTGAACCTCGCCCACGTGCGTCCCGCCAGCGGCTCGCAGGCCGACAGGGCGGCGGCCGCGCACGTGGACCGGATCGCCAACCGGGTGTTCCTGGACCCGATCCTGCGCGGGCGCTACCCCGACGAGCTGCTGGACGAGACCAGGCACCTCACCGACTGGTCCTTCGTGCACGACGGCGACCTCGCGGAGATCTCGGCCCCGATCGACGTGCTCGGCGTCAACTACTACGCACCGGCCCTGGTCGCGGCACCCACCGAGGAGATCCGCAACAGCGTCGCGGGTCGCTGGGTGAACGACCCGACCCAGTCCGACGCCGGCCCCTCCCCGTGGCCGGGCACGGACCTCGCGTTCGCCGTGCCCCAGCCCGGGCCCTACACCGACATGGGCTGGCCGATCGCGCCACACACGTTGACCGAGCTGCTGGTCGACGTACGCCGTGACTTTCCGGGCGTGCCACTGGTGATCACCGAGAACGGCTGCGCGTGTGCGGACACCCGGTCCGCCGACGGGCAGGTCCACGACCCCGACCGGATCAGCTACCTCGCCCAGCACCTGACCGCCGTGCACCGAGCCATCGAGGCGGGCGTCGACGTGCGCGGCTACTACGTGTGGTCACTGCTGGACAACTTCGAGTGGGCCTGGGGCTACTCCAAGCGCTTCGGCATCATCTTCGTGGACTACGAGACCCAGGAGCGGGTGCCCAAGGACTCGGCGCAGTGGTTCAGGGACGTGATCGCCCGCAACGCCGTCGACGAGGCGTGACGGACCTCAGGGCACCAGCACGAGCTTCCCGCGGACGTGCCCGGCGAGGCTGATCGCATAGGCCTCGGCCGCACGGTCGAAGGGAAAGGTCTGCACCTTGATCACCAGCCGGTTGTCCGCGAGCAGGTCAGCGACCTCGGCGAGCGCCGGCATCGGCAGACTGTCGGCCCCACCGCCCGTGACCCGGGCGCCGGCCTCGGCGGCGGCGAAGTTGGCGATGGTGACCACCTTCGCCGGCTCGGGCGCGAGGCTGACCAGCTCCTCGACGGGGGTCTTCCCCGCGACGTCGAAGACGGCGTCCACCGGGCCACCGGCAGCCGCCCGGACCCGGTCGGCCACGCCCTCGCCGTAGAGCACCGGGGTTGCGCCGAGCTCCTCGAGGTAGCCGTGGTTGGCCTCGCTCGCAGAGGCGATCACCCTGGCGCCCCGGGCTCCCGCCATCTGCACGACGACGGCACCCACCCCGCCGGCGCCGCCGTCCACGAACACCGTGTTCCCGCTGGTCACCTCGAGCAGCCGCAGGCCGCGCTCGGCAGTCTCCCCGGCCACCCCGGCGGCGGCCGCCACCGCCCAGTCCACCGACGCCGGCTTGTGCGCCCAGGAGCTCAGCACGGCGAACTCCGCCATGGTGCTGCTGCCGAGTCCCAGCACCTCGTCACCTACCGATATGTCGGTGACGCCGTCACCGACCTCGTCCACGACCCCTGAAGCGTCGTAGCCGACGTAGCCGGTGCCCTCGAGGGGCTTGCCTCCCGCCCAGGCGCCACCGAATCCCTTCCAGTCGGCCGGATTGACGCTGGCCGCCCGGACCGCGACCCGGATCTGTCCGGGCCCGGCATGGACCTCGGGCGCGTTCGCCCACTCCAGGACCTCAGGACCCCCGTAGGACGAGTACTGCAGTGCATGCATGGGACAACCCCTTCTGACTACCTGACCGGTCGTGACCGGGTGACCCCGGTCACGCACGTCAAGCAGGGACCTCCCGGTTGTATTCCGAGATCGCCGCAAGAGGTCGGGAGCCGCCTAGGGCCCGAAGTGATCGTCGGGGTGGTAGTCCCTGCCGCCGTACGACGGGGCGTTCGACCGCCTGCTGAGCACCCATCCCGCCACAGCAAGCCCCACGATGAGGGCCGCGAGGATCAGCCAGAGCGCCACGAGACTCGCCTCTCCGCTCGGGTAGCGTCATTGACTGTACGGACCTCGGCACGGAATGGACCGGCTGCCTAGTCCGCTTGGTCATTGGCTTCCACGCCTGCGGGAAGAACCTCGGACCGGCGCGGGTTGGGCAACGCATGACCTCACTTGCCGACCGCACGATCGCGGCCCTGCGCAGCACCCATGACGAGCTTGCGGCCCTGGTCCCGGGCCTGTCGGCGGAGCAGCTCGCCGGCCCGTCCGGTGCCTCCGAATGGTCCGTCGCCCAGGTCCTCTCCCACCTGGGGAGCGGAGCGGAGATCGCCCGCGCCGGGTACGTCGCCGCCCTGGAGGGGACCGAGCCGCCCGCCCAGGACTTCAACCAGGCGGTCTGGGACCGCTGGAACGCCCTGGAGCCGGCGGATCAGGCGACCGCCTTCCTGCAGCACGACGCCGTCCTGCTCGAGACTCTCGAGGCGCTGACGGCCGAGCAGCGCGAGGGCGTCCAGATCAAGCTCGGGTTTCTCCCGGCGCCACTGCCCCTGGCGACCGCCATCGGGATGCGGCTCAACGAGGCGACGCTGCACTCGTGGGACGTGCGCGTCGGCCTCGACCCGGCCGCCACCCTGGACCGGGCCGTGTCCGAGGTCCTCGTCGAGCACTTCACCGGGGGGCTGGGGTTCCTGCTCGGCTTCAGCGGCAAGGCCGACCAGCTGGGGGAGCCGGCGCTGGTGGACATCGAGCACGCGGGCGTGGCACTCGCCATCGAGGACAGCGTGAGCCTGGTGACCTCGACCTCCGGAGCCACCGCGACCTTCTCGGGTGAGCCGGAGGCCGTGCTGCGGCTGATCGGTGGACGGCTCACGGCGCCGTACACGCCGGCCGACGTGAGCGTCACGGGCAACGTCAGCCTGGACGACCTGCGCCGCGTCTTCCCCGGCTACTGACGACGCGGACCGGCAGACCACAATCGCCTCATGCCCGCAGCGTCAGCACCCCTGAGGAAGCTCGGCTTCCTGACCATCGGCCTGTTCGACGGCGACGACCCCCGCCCCGGTCACGAGTCGACGCTGGAGGTCATCGAGCTCGGTGAGCAGCTGGGCTTCGACAGCGCCTGGGTCCGGCACCGCCACCTGCAGTACGGCGTGTCCTCCCCCGTCGCGCTGCTCGCCGCCGCGTCCCAGCGCACCAGCCGCATCGACCTGGGCACCGCCGTGATCCCGCTGGGCTGGGAGAACCCGCTGCGGCTGGCGGAGGACCTGGCCACCGTCGACATCCTGTCCGGGGGCCGGCTCAATCCCGGCCTGAGCGTCGGCCCGCCGATGCACTACGCCCGGGTGAAGGAGGCGCTCTACCCCGACACCGCCGAGCTCGAGGACTTCAGCTACGAGCGCGTCGAGCGGCTGCTGCGACTGGTCCGCGGGGAGCCGGTCACCGACTTCGCCGGCACGGAGGGGATCGAGGAGTTCTCCGACCGGGTCCAGCCGCACGCGCCGGGTCTGGCCGGACGCCTCTGGTACGGCGGAGCCAGCCTGCGTTCCGCGCAGTGGGCCGGCGAGCACCGGATGAACTTCCTGACCAGCAGTGTGGTGAAGGCGGAGGAAGAAGCCCACGACTTCGCCCAGATCCAGCTCTCGCACGTCCGGACGTTCCGGGCCCACCACCCCGACGGGGAGCGGGCCCGGGTCTCACAGGGGCTCGTCGTGATCCCGACCGACACCGCGTCACCGGAGCAGCGCAGGAAGTACCAGGACTACGCCCGGGCCCGACTCCCCCGCACCGCCTCTCCGCAGGGACCGGCACGGCTGCTCTTCGCCCCGGACCTGGTCGGGTCCTCCGACGAGCTCGCCCAGCAGCTGCACGCACACGCGGCGTTCCAGGAGATCGACGAGGTGGCGTTCGCGCTGCCGTTCACGTTCGAGCACGAGGACTACGTGCAGATCCTCACCGACCTGGCCACCCGGTTGGGCCCGGCACTCGGCTGGCGACCCGCCGGCTGAACCCGAGGCGAGCGAGCGAGCCCGAACAGGGGTCAGGCGGAGGCCCGCACCACCAGGTGCGGCGCGAGCACCACGTGGGTCCCGGCCTCGCGGCCCTCGATCCGGGCCATCAGCAGCTCGACCATCGCCCGGCCCATCTCCTCGACCGGCTGGTGCACCGTGGTCAGCTGTGGGTCGGTGTGCTGGGCGACCGGCGCGTCGTCGAAGCCGACGACCGCGACGTCCTCCGGCACCCGACGGTCCGCACGCCCCAGGGCCCGCAGGGCGCCTGCGGCCATCAGGTCGGAGGAGGCGAACACGCCGTCGAGGTCGGGTGCCCGCTCCAGCAGCGCCGCCATCGCGGACTGCCCGCCCGGCTCGGTGAAGTCACCCAGCCCGACCAGGTCGGCGTCGAAGGGGATGCCGTGCTTGTCGAGCGCCTGCCGGTAGCCGACCAGCCGGTCGTCGCTGACCGCCATGTCCGCTGGCCCCTGGATGATCGCGACGCGCCGCCGGCCGATGGCCAGCAGGTGCTCGGTCGCCTCGGAGCCCCCTTGCACGTTGTCGACGTCGACGAAGCTGATCGGCTCGTTGTGCGGCGGCCGGCCGCCGAGCACGGTCGGCAGCCCCCGCTGCTCGAGACGCCCGAGCAGCGGGGCGTCACCGTGCAGCGAGAGCAGCATCACACCGTCGACGTGCTGGCTCATCAAGTAGTGCTCGAGGCTCTCGTGCTGCTTCACAGTCTGCGCCATCGCCAGCAGCAGCGGACGCGAGGTCTCGACCAGCGCCGCGCTGATGCCGCGCACCACGCCGGCGAAGAAGGGCTCGGAGAAGAAGCGCTCCTCGGACTCGGAGATCACCAGCGTGACCGTGTCCGCGCGCCGGGTGACCAGCGATCGAGCCGCCTTGTTCGGGACGTAGCCCAGCTCCTCGACGGCCGCCATCACGAGGGCGTAGGCGTGCTGGCTGATGTTCGGGGCCCCGTTGATCGCCCGGGACACCGTGCCGCGACCCACGCCCGCCAGGGCGGCCACGTCGTCGAGGGTCGGCATCCGATGCTGCTTCGCGAGGTCGTCACCCATGTGTGCCCTCCCTCGTCCGCAGCCCTGTGCAGCGTAGTGGATCAGGGCCCCCTGCGCGTCGGCATGACGGCTGCACTCACGGGGTACCCCTGGCTTCCGCTCCCACCCGAGAGGCACACGTGAAAGCACTGACCTGGCACGGCAAGCGCGACGTCCGCGTGGAGGAGGTCCCAGACCCCCGCATCGAGCAGCCCACGGACGCCATCGTGAAGATCACCTCGAGCGCCATCTGCGGCTCGGACCTGCACCTCTACGAGGTGCTCGGCCCCTTCCTGCACCCGGGGGACGTCCTGGGGCACGAGCCGATGGGCATCGTGGAGGAGGTGGGACCCGAGGTCACCCACATCCGGCCCGGTGACCGCGTGGTGGTGCCGTTCAACATCTCCTGCGGGCACTGCTGGATGTGCACCCGCGGCCTGTTCGCGCAGTGCGAGACGACGCAGAACACCGAGACCGGCAAAGGCGCGTCGCTGTTCGGCTACACCGACCTCTACGGCTCGGTGCCCGGCGGTCAGGCGGAGTACCTTCGCGTGCCGCAGGCCCAGTTCGGCCCGATCAAGGTGCCGGACGTCGGCCCGGACGAGAAGTACCTGTTCCTCTCCGACGTGCTGCCCACCTCCTGGCAGGCGGTGAAGTTCGCCGACGTTCCCGAGGACGGCACGCTGGTGGTGCTGGGCGCCGGGCCGATCGGTCAGATGTGCTCGCGGATCGGCCGCCACCTCGGCGCCTCCCGCGTCGTCGTGGTCGACAGCGTCCCCGAGCGCCTCGAGATGGCCCGGAGGCACGGCATGGAGGTGGTGAACAGCGACGACCTGGACGACGTACCAGGTGCGCTGATCGAGATGTTCGACGGCCGGGGCGCCGACGGCGTCATCGACGCGGTCGGCATGGAGGCGCACGACTCGCCGATGGGCAAGGCCGCGCACGCCATCGTGGGCGCGCTGCCCGACGTCCTCGCCAAGCCGATGACCGACAAGATGGCGACGGACCGGATGGGTGCGCTCCGCACCGCCGTCAAGGCCGTACGCCGGGGCGGCACCGTCTCGCTCAGCGGGGTCTACGGGGGCGAGGTCGACCCGATGCCGATGATGGAGATGTTCGACCGCGGCATCACCATGCGGATGGGGCAGTGCCACGTGAAGCGCTGGATCGACGACATCCTGCCCGCCGTCCTGGACGACTCCGACCCGCTCGGCACGCTGGACATGACCACGCACCACCTGCCGCTCGACCAGGCACCGCACGGCTACGAGATCTTCCAGAAGAAGGAGGACGACTGCATCAAGGTCGTGCTCAACCCGTGACGTCAGGGATCGTGATCGTGGGCGCCTCCTCGGGGATCGGGCGAGCCACCGCCCACCAGCTGGCTGCCCGGGGCGCGCGGCTGGTGCTGGCGTCCCGGTCCGCCGAGAGCCTCGAGCGGACCCGCCAGGAGTGCGTGGGCCGCGGGGCGCACGACGTGCTGGTCGTGCCGACCGACGTCGGGGACCGCGAGGCCGTCGACGCGCTCTTCGAGGCGGCGGTCGCGCACCTGGGCCGCATCGACGCCGTCGTGCACGCGGCGACCGTGCTGGCCTACGGCGTGTTCGAGGACGTCCCACCGGAGGTCTTCGACCGGATCCTCACCACCAACGTCGTGGGCACGACCAACGTCGCGCGCCGCGCCCTTCAGCGCTTCGCCGAGCAGGACGGCGGCTCGCTGGTGGTGGTCGGGTCCGTGCTCGCGAAGATCGCCACGCCGTACATGTCCTCCTACTGCATGAGCAAGTGGGCCATCCACGGCCTGGTGCGCACCCTGCAGATCGAGGCACGCGGCAAGCCGGGCGTGCACGTCAGCCTGGTCTCCCCCGGCGGGGTCGACACCCCGATCTATGACCAGGCAGGCAGCTACACCGGTCGGCCGGGGTCCCCTCCGCCGCCGGTGGTCTCCCCCGAGCGGGTGGCCCGAGCGGTCGTCGGCGCCCTCGACAGGCCGGGGCGCGACATCGCCGCCGGCCCGGTCAACTGGCTGATGGTGGCCGGCTTCCGACTGCTGCCCGGCGTCTTCGACGTGCTCGTGGGCCCGATGATGCGGCTGCTGGGGCAAGGCAGCGCGAGCGTGGACCCGCACCCGGGCAACGTCTTCGAGCCGGTGCCCCACAAGGAGGCCGTGCACGGCCGGTGGCCGCACTTCTGGGGCTGACCCGCATGCGGGCCGTCGGGCCGGGGTAACTTCTCGCAATGGCCACGAACACGCGAGAGATCAAGACGACCCCCGCGAAGGTGTGGGCGGTGCTGTCCGACGGTTGGCTCTATCCCGTCTGGGTGGTGGGTGCCACCCGGATGCGGGACGTCGAGGGCAGCTGGCCCGAGGCAGGGGCGAGGCTGCACCACTCGGCGGGGGTGTGGCCGGCGGTCATCAACGACAACACCGAGGTCCTCGAGTGCGACCCGGGCCGGTTCCTCAAGCTCCGGGCGCGGGGCTGGCCGCTGGGCGAGGCCGAGGTGGCGATCACCCTGAGCCCGGCCGGCGCCCACACCCTCGTGCAGATCGAGGAGGAGGCGGTCTCCGGGCCGGGTGCCATGATCCCCCGGCCCGTCGAGGACCTGGCGATCAAGTATCGCAACACCGAGACCCTGCGGCGGCTGGCGTACGTCGCAGAGAACCGCCAGGTCGGCTGATGACCTCGGGCACCTACGACGCCGTCGTGATCGGCGCGGGCCCCAACGGCCTGGTGGCGGCCAACCATCTCCTCGACAGGGGCTTCTCGGTCCTGGTCCTGGAGGCGCAGCCGGGGGTCGGGGGGGCCGTCCGCCACGACGAGGAGGTGGCGCCCGGCTTCGTGCACGACCTGTTCAGCGCCTTCTACCCGCTGGCCGGGGCGTCCCGCACCATCGAGAAGTTCCGGCTCGAGGACCATGGCCTGCGGTGGGTGCACGCCCCGGCCGTGCTGGGCCACGCCGCCCAGGACGGCTCGTGGGCCACGCTCCACCGGGACCGCACGGTCACCGCCACCTTGATGGACGAGCAGCACTCCGGCGACGGCGCCGAGTGGATCGCCCTGTGCGAGCAGTGGGACCGCATCGGCAGCCACCTGGTCAACGCGCTGATCTCACCGTTCCCTCCGGTGCGGTCCGGACTGGCGGCTCTGGCCAGGCTGCCCTCGGTCGGTGGCCTGGAGTTCATCCGGACCGCCCTGTCCCCCGCCGCCGAGCTCGGTCGCGGCCGGTTCGGCGGCGAGTCGCCGCGGCTGCTGCTGGCCGGCAACGCCGCCCACGCCGACATCCCGCTGGACGCCGCCGGATCCGGTTTCATGGGCCTGCTGCTGGCCATGCTCGGGCAGACCGTGGGCTTCCCGGTGCCCGAGGGGGGCGCGGGCAACCTGACCAGGGCCCTGGCGCGGCGCATCGAGTCCCTGGGTGGGGAGATCCGGTGCTCCAGCCCGGTCACCCGGATCGACGTAGAGTCGCGTCGGGCGACCGGCGTGCGGACCGCGGGCGGAGAGCGCTTCACCGCTCGGCACGCGGTGGTCGCCGACGTGGTGGCGCCGAACCTCTACGGCAAGCTGCTTCGTGAGGAGGACGTGCCGGCCCGCACCGCCAAGGCGATGACGCGGTTCCAGCTCGACCCGGGCACCGTCAAGGTGGACTGGGCGCTCGACGGCCTGGTGCCGTGGGGGTCTCCTCCGCCGTACGCCGCGGGCACGGTGCACGTGGCCGACTCCGTGGACCAGATGAGCGAGGCACTCAGCCAGGTCGGGTTCAACGCCATCCCAGCCCGCCCGTTCCTGCTCACCGGGCAGATGACCACCACCGACCCGACCCGCTCGCCACCCGGCACCGAGGCGATGTGGGCCTACACCCACGTGCCGCAGCGGGCCACCCGCGACGCCGGCGACGGCAGCGTGCGGGGCACCTGGGACCGGGACGACGCGGAGCGGTTCGCCGACCGGATGCAGGCCCGCATGGAGGAGGCGGCGCCCGGCTTCACCTCCAAGATCGTGGCCCGCCGGGTCCTCGGACCACGGGAGATGGAGGCGATGGACGCCAACCTGGTCGGTGGGGCGATCAACGGTGGCACCTCGCAGCTGCACCAGGAGCTGATCTTCCGGCCGGTGCCCGGCCTGGGGCGCGCAGAGACGCAGATCAAGAGCCTCTACCTCGCCTCCGCCTCGGCGCATCCCGGTGGCGGGGTGCACGGCGCACCGGGCATGAACGCCGCCCGGGCAGCCGTGGCACACACCCGGGTGCGCAAGCTGCTTCCGGGCCGCCGCCAAACCCCTCGCTGAGCTCAGGGCACCATCCAGCTGAGCACCGGTGTCGCCTGCAGCCCGATGATCACGCACATCAGCAACAGGAACAGCAGGCTCCAGCCGATCACCTTCCGGAAGATCTCGCCCTCCCGCCCGGACATGCCCACGGCTGCGGCGGCGATGGCCAGGTTCTGCGGGCTGACCATCTTGCCCAGGACCCCGCCCGAGGAGTTGGCAGCCGCCATCAGCACCGGGTCGAGCCCGGCCTTGGCAGCGGCCTGCACCTGCAGCGCTCCGAACAGCGAGTTCGAGGACGTGTCCGAGCCGGTGACCGCGACACCGAGCCACCCCAGGATCGGCGAGATGAGTGCGAAGGCCCCGCCGGTGCCGGCGAGCCACACCCCCAGGGACGCGGTCTGGCCGGAGAGGTTCATCACGTAGGCCAGCGCCAGCACCGCCATCACCGTGATGATCGCCGACTTCAGCTCGACGTACGTCGCGCCGTAGGTCTTCAGCGCCTTGCCGGGCGAGAGCTTGAGGATCAGCATCGTGATCAGCCCGGCGATGACCAGGAGCGTGCCCGCGGCCGGCAGCCAGTTGACCTTGAACTGCGTGAGGACCGGCGCGCCCGAGGCGTTCTTGATGTGCAGCCCCGGCCAGTCGAACAAGAAGGTGAACGGCTCCTTGGCCAGGAAGTCCACGACCGCCGGGAGCGCGGTGACCGAGAAGATGACGATGATCACCAGGTACGGCGCGTAGGCACGGAGCACGTCGCCACGGTTGTCGATCGACGGTCGTCCGGCTCCCCCGCCGGTCTCGGTGACCGTCGCGACGCCGGCGGTCGACGTCGTCGCGCCACCCCGCGTGCCCTCGCGTGCCTCGACCTCGGAGTCGGCAGAAGCC
>CAXSHL010000019.1:19908-24972 GCA_964237315.1 uncultured Nocardioidaceae bacterium | reverse complement strand
CGTAGGCGCGCATCACGTCCGCGCGGCTGTCCTGCGACGGACCGGCACCCTGCCGCTCGGCCGCCCCACCGGTCGCCGTCGTGGTGGACGTCCCGCCGGCGGCCGACGCCGGGGAGGCCGACGACGGCGAGCCCGTGCGCGCCCGCTCGGTCTCCTCGGCGAGCTCCGCGGTCAGCGTCTCGGCCGGTTGCCAGACCCGCACCAGCAGCACCAGGGACCCGGCGGCCAGCAGGGACGCCACGATGTCGGTCAGCTGGACCGAGATGTAGTTGGCGGTCACGAACTGGGCCACCGCGAAGACGCCTCCGGCGAGCAGGGCCGGCAGCCAGGTCTGGCGGACGCCGCGCATCCCGTCCACGATCAGCACGAGCACCAGGGGCACGAACAGGGCCAGGATCGGTGTCTGCCGGCCGACCATGGAGCCGAGGGTGCTCAGGGCGTTGGCGTCGGAGAGCCGCGGGTCGTTGCTCACCGCGGAGACGATGGGAGCCAGGGTGACGACCGGGATGGCCAGCGCCCCGAAGGCGACCGGCGCGGTGTTGGCCACCAGCGCGACCGTGGCGGCCTTGACCGGCTTGAACCCGAGCGACATCAGCATCACCACCGAGATCGCGACCGGTGTGCCGAAGCCGGCGAGCGCCTCGAGCAGAGCACCGAAGCAGAAGGCGATGATGATCGCCTGGATGCGCTGGTCCGGACTCACCTTCTCGAACGACCGGCGCAGCACCTCGAAGTGGCCGGACGCGACGGTGAGGTTGTAGATCCAGACCGCGTTGATCACGATCCACAGGATCGGGAAGAACCCGAACAGGGCACCGTCGGCGGCCGCGCTCAGTCCCTGGCCGAGCGGCATGTCGAAGAGCAGGACCGCGACGACGAGGGAGACCAGCAGGGCGATCAGGCCCGAGACCCAGGCCCGCACCTTCAGTCCGCCGAGCAGCAGGAACAAGACGGCGAGCGGGATCACGGCACACAGGGCGCTCAGGAGCAGGGAGCTGCCGACTGCCTGGGGATCTTGCTGGAACATCGGTTCTCCTGGTGTGCCTGGATGGTCAGTGGCGGATCAGGACGGCGGATCAGGACGGCGGATCAAGACGGCGGTTCAGGACTGGGTCGGGCGCAGGCTCTCCACGGAGAGTCCGCGGATCGACGCGTCGAGCACCTCGACGGTGTGCGCCATGCCCATCGGGTGCCCGGACCGCTGGATGGCCGAGGTCACCTGCATGAGGCAGCCCGGGTTCGCGGTCACCAGGACGTCGGCCCCGGTGGCGACGATGTTGGCGGCCTTGCGGTCCCCGAGCTCGCGGGCCGGCTCAGGATTGATGATGTTGTAGACCCCGGCCGAGCCGCAGCACAGCTCGGGCTCGTTGATCTCGCGGAGCTCGACGCCCGGGACCTGCCGCAACAGCTCGCGCGGCTGGCTGCGGATCCCCTGCGCGTGCGCGAGGTGACAGGCGTCGTGGTAGGCGATCGTCATCTCCAAGGGGTGTCGCGGCGCGACCGGTCCGAGCTCCACCAGCACCTCCGCGATGTCGCGCACCATCTCCGCGAAGACCCGGGCCCGCTCGGCGTAGCGCGGGTCGTCGGCGAGCAGGTCGGCGTACTCCTTCATCGTGGACCCGCAACCCGCGGCGTTCACGACGACACGCTGGACACCGGCCGCCTCGAAGGTGTCGATGATCCGGCGCGCGAACGCCTGCGCCTCCTCCTCTCGCCCGTTGTGGGCCGACAGCGCTCCGCAACAGCTCTGCCGGCCGGGGACGACCACGTCGCACCCCTCGGCCTGCAGCACCCGCGCGGTGGCGGAGTTGACGCCGGGGAAGAACGCTCCCTGGACGCAGCCGGTGAGCATGCCGACGACGGCTCGCCGCGGACCTGAGGCGGAGATCCGCTCCGGCAGTGGCTCCGGGCGACCCAGCCGGGGCGCAAGGCTCTCCATCACCGCGAGCTGGGGCGAGACCCGCTGCAGCAGGCCGGTCCGGCGTACGACGCGGTCCAGGCCGGTGCGCTGCCAGGCCCGCAGCGGCCCGCGCACCAGACGAAGCCGGCGGGGGTAGGGGAACAGCGAGAAGATCAGCGTCCGCAGCGCCCGGTCCTTGGGGCCGCGGTCGTGATGACGCTCGACCTGGGCGCGGGTCTGCTCGATGAGCTTGTCGTACTGCACCCCGGACGGGCACGCGGTCACGCACGACATGCAGCCCAGGCACCTGTCCCAGTGCTGCACCATCGAGTCGGTCATCGGCTCGCCCTCGAGCCCCTGCTTCATCAGGTAGATGCGGCCGCGCGGGGAGTCCATCTCCTCGCCCCACAGCACGTAGGTGGGGCAGGTCGGCAGGCAGAACCCGCAGTGCACGCAGTCGCCCACCAGAGCAGCGTCGGGTGGGCGGTGCTGGTCGAAGGCGCCGCTCGAGGCCGGCGAACGGTCGTCGATGACGCCGCCCATCTCTCCCACTGCGTGGTGGTCGGCGGCCTGCTCGGGCGTGTGGTCCGGAGTGGTGGTGGGCTCGGCCACGCTCAGATTCCTCCTACGAATCGTCCGGGGGACAGTCGGTGGTCGGGGTCGAAGCGGTCCTTGACGCGGCGCATCAGGTCGATGGCCGGCACCGGCCCCCAGACGTCGACCGACCCCTTGACGTCGGCCGGAGCGTCGAGGACCACGACGCCGCCCTGGTGCCGGGTGCAGACCGCGCGCAGCCGCTCCACCGCTGCAGGAGCCGCTGCCGGGTCTGCGACAGCGCCGTAGACGACGCCGGTCCCGCCGGAGCCTCGCAGGTGGACGCCCACCTCGCGGGCGGTCGCGAGCACGTCGCGGAGCCCGGAGAGCACGAAGGTCAGCTTGAGTGCGGTCTCCCCGGCGACCCACGGATAGGCGCCCCACCCGGCCGGCTGGTCAGCCGCGCCCTGGCCGTCAATGGGCATGCCGGCGCCCAGCAGCTCACCGACCGTGCGTGCGCGAGCGGCCACGCCGTCCGCCCGGCCCTCGAGCAGCACGCTCACCGAGCCGCCGCCGGTAGCCGCAGCCGGCCAGTCCACCTCGACCGCTGTCGGGACCGCCTGGGCGTGCACCACCTCGTGCACCAGCTCATGGGCCCGGGCCGGGTCGTCGACCGGCACGCTCACCCAACGGCGGACGTCGGGCAACGGGTGCAGCCGGAAGGTCGCCTCGGTCATCACCGCCAGGGTGCCGAACGAGCCGATCATCAGCTTGCCGATGTCGTAGCCGGCCACGTTCTTCACCACCCGACCCCCGGCCTTGGCGACCACGCCGTCGGCACGCACCACGGTGATGCCGATGAGCAGGTCGCGCAGGCTGCCCGAGACGAACCGCCGGGGACCGCTCGTGTTCGTCGCCAACGCTCCGCCGACGCTCTCGCCGCCCACCGTCTCGTCGACCGCCAGCTGCTGGCCCCCGCGGGCCAGCGTCTCCTGGACGTCGCCGAGCCGAGCGCCGGCCTGCGTGGAGACGATCAGGTCACCTGCTGCGTGGTCGAGCACCCGGTCCATGGCGCTGACGTCGAGGACCAGGTCGGCCGACGTCGGGGGCAGCCCCCAGGTCAGCTTCGTCCCTCGTCCCCGCGGTACGACGCTCAGCCCGAGGGCGGCGGCGGCGCGCAGCACCTCGGCGACCTGGTCGGTGGAGGAGGGCCGGGCCACCAGCGTCGGGGCGACCCCGTCCACGTGGTCGTCCGCACCCGCCTCGTGCACGTCCTCGCAGGCGGAGCTGAGGGCGGCGACGGTGGCCTCGGCGGTCAGGGACATCAGATCAGAACACCTCCGCCAGGCCGGCCTCCTGCAGCGGGTGCGCGCCCTTGTGGCGGCCCGGGACCTCCCCGCACAGCCGCGGAGTGGGGAACACCTTGCCGGGGTTCGAGATGTTGCTGGGGTCGAAGGCGCACCGGACGAGCTGCATGGTGTCCAGGTCGTCGTCGTTGTACATCCGGGGCATGTAGGCCGCCTTGTCGATGCCCACGCCATGCTCGCCGGTGATGGAACCGCCGTGGCCGATGCACAGGTCGAGAATCGCGCCGCTGACCTTCTCCGCCGCTTCGCCGGCACCCTCGACCGAGTCGTCGAAGAGCACCAGTGGGTGGAGGTTGCCGTCCCCGGCGTGGAAGACGTTGGCGACGCGCACCCCGGAGCGCTCCGAGACCTCCGCGATGGCTGCGAGCACCTCGGGAAGAGCGGTGCGGGGGATCACGCCGTCCTGGACGATGTAGTCCGGGCTGATCCGGCCGACCGCGGCGAACGCCGACTTGCGGCCCTTCCAGATCAGCGCCCGCTCGGCCGGGTCGGTCGCCAGCCGCTGCTCGAAGGAGCCGTTCTCCCGGCACAGTCGCTCGACCTCGTCGTACTCCTGGCCGACCTCGACGGCAGCACCGTCGAGCTCGATGACCAGCACCGCCCCGGCGCCGTCCGGGTAGTTGCAGCGCACAGCTGCCTCGGCCGCCTCGATGGCGAGGGCGTCCATCATCTCGATCGCCGCCGGCACGATGCCGGCCGAGATGATCGCCGAGGTCGCAGCACCTGCCTGGTCGGTCGACCTGAACCCGACCAGGACGGTGCGCACCTCCTCGGGGAGGCGGACCAGCCGCACGGTGGTCGAGGTGACGATGCCGAGGGTGCCCTCGGAGCCGACGACGGCGCCGAGCAGGTCGTAGCCGGGGGCGTCCGGCGCGGCACCGCCCAGCTGGACCACGTCGCCCTGGGGGGTCACGAACTCGGCGCCGAGCACGTGGTTGGTGGTGAAGCCGTACTTCAGGCAGTGCGCTCCGCCGGAGTTCTCCGCGACGTTGCCGCCGATCGAGCACACCTGCTGGCTGGAGGGGTCAGGCGCGTAGTAGTAGCCGTGCGGCGTCGCGGCCCGGGTCAGATCGAGGTTGATCACCCCCGGGTCGACCACCGCCCGCTGGTCCTGGGGCCTCAACTCCTGGATGGTCCTCATCCTCGACGTCACGATCAGCACCCCGTCGGCGTGCGGCAGCGCCCCACCGGACAGGCCGGTGCCCGAGCCTCTGGCCACGAACGGCAGGTCGTGGGCGGCGCAGGCCCGGACCACGGCCGCCA
>CAXSHL010000019.1:0-19898 GCA_964237315.1 uncultured Nocardioidaceae bacterium | reverse complement strand
GTCGTCGGGGATGACGACCAGGGCAGGGCGCACCCGGTAGTGGGCCAGCCCGTCACACTCGTAGGTGCGCAGCCGCATGTGGTCGCTGATCACGCCCTCGTCACCGATCAGCTCTCGGGCCTGGCGCTCGACCTCGCCGAGGGGGTCCATGGTGCCTCCGCTTCCGAGTGAGTGGAGTAGGGGCGCCTCCATGGGCGCTGTGCGGTTTTGGGGTGTTGTGAGCACCTTAAGAGGTGAGGCACGTCACGACAAGGGTCACACCGCGCACCGGGGCCCCGGCGGGTGCCCCGGAGGTGCCGTTCCACAGCCTCGCGGATCGGACTAGACCGGCATCGGTGCAAAGTAAAGAATGCGCGCGCCGTGGGGCGCCGAGAGGTCGCCACGAGCCCGCGTCAACTCGCCAGGGCGTCGCGCCGATTGCTAGCATCGCGCAGGTGCACCCCAGGCTGGGGTCACGGACCGGGGGGTCCGTGCAACGACGTCGGCGGCACAGTCATTTGCTCTAGGGGGGCTTCAGCGTGACCATCTCCGACCCACGGGCCGGCTCACGCTCGCGCCGTGGCACCGGGCCGCCGGAGCGACCGTGGTCCAGGCTCGGTCCGCAGGAACGCCGGGTATCTTCCGAGCCACTCCCTGCTCCTGACCTCGTGGCGTTCTCCGACTTCGTCGCGTTGCCGGTCGTGGTGCCGACCAGCCGCTCACGCGACCACGACACCTGGGGTGTCCTCCTGACCGCTGACCTCGTGGCCTTGGCCCTGGCGGCCGCCACGACGAGCATGCGGACCGCAGCGGCCATCGGGGCCGTCGCCTGGCTTGTGTGGCTGGCGGCGGGTCTCTACTCCCGGCGCTTCACCCTCTCGCTGCTCGACGACGTGCCGGTGCTGACGCTGGGAGTGGCCTGCGGGTTGGTGGTGACGGCACTGCCCGGCTGGGGCACCTCCTCGGGCGACGTACGAGCCGCGGTCGCCCTGCTCACCGGCACGCTGGCGTTCCGGCTGCTCGGCTACGCGGTCGTCCGTCGTCAGCGCCTCGAGCGTCGAGACGGCTATCCCGCAGTCGTGCTCGGCTCCGGACCGGTGGCCGCCACGCTGGTGGACCGGGTGCTCGGCCATCCCGAGACGGGCCTGCGCCTGGTCGGAACCCTGGACCAGCGACCCCCTGGGGCAGGAGGCGCGGGCGGCCTGCCGGTCCCCTACCTGGGCACCATGGCCGACCTCGAGCGGGTCGTGTCCGAGCACCTCGTCCGGGACCTGATCGTCTGCGACCCGACCCTGTCCTCGACCGAGCTGGTCGAGCTGGTCCGGACCTGCAGCCGGCTACCGGTGCAGACCCACGTCGTGCCGCCGCTGCTCCAGAGCCACCGACGCCTCACCGCCGGCGACCAGGTGTGGGGTGTGCCGCTCGAGCGTCTGCGCGGGCGCACGCTGCACGGGCTGGCCTGGCGGGTCAAGCGGCTCGTGGACGTCGCGGTCGCCGGCGTCGCGCTGGTGCTGCTGTCACCGGTGCTCGTCGCGGTATCGCTGGCCGTGCGCTACGAGCTCGGCCCGGGCGTGATCTTCCGCCAGGAGCGCGTGGGCCTGGCCGGACAGCGCTTCGAGCTCCTCAAGTTCCGCTCGATGCCGCATCCCACTCCGGGCTACGAGCGCCCCTGGTCACTGCTCGAGCAGGACCTGCTGGGCCCGGTCGGCAGGTTCATCCGCGCCTACTCCCTCGACGAGGTGCCGCAGCTGTTCAACGTGCTGGTCGGCGACATGAGCCTGGTGGGGCCTCGACCCGAGCGGCCGGTGTTCGTCGAGCGGTTCACCGACGAGGTCGCGGGCTACGCCCACCGCCACCGGGTGCCGGTCGGCATCACCGGGCTGGCCGCTGTGGAGGGCCTGCGTGGGGACACGTCGATGCGTGACCGGGCCTACTTCGACAACTGGTACATCGAGCACTGGTCGCTGTGGCTGGACGCGAAGGTCCTGATCCGCACGGTTCTCGCAGTGGTGAGGGGGACCGGTGGTCAGTGAGCTCCCCACCACCACCACAAGGCCACAGCCACGAGCAACAGCCACACCGGTGCGGCGAACACCAGTCCCCAGGCCACTCCACGGAGCAGGTGTTCCTGGGTCGGTCCCGCGGAGGCGCCCAGCACGGGTCGCGCGCTGGTCTGCGCGCGGAGACGACCGGGCGAGGCCGAGCCTCTCGAGTCCAGCGCCACGTTGCTTCTCCTCGGCGTCCGGCAGCGGGCGTCACTGCCGTGCCCAGTCTGCTCCCCCTCGGCGCCGGTGACTCGGAAACGCACACAATCGCGAAGCGGGCACCAGACTGGCCATCGGACCGGCCGCGCGACCGGTCACCGGACCAGAGGGCAGCCCGATCAGGCGACCGAACAGCCGGTCAGGGGAGCGGCCTGGTTGCGCTAGGATAATTCGGTTTCTCCAATGACAAAACGCTAGTAATCAAGTTCCAATCTGCCCAGGGGGCCACTCATGGAAACGGACCGGTTGCAGAACGCCGACATACCGGTGGTGATCCTGTGCGGCGGCATGGGGACCCGCCTGCGCGAGGCCAGCGAGAAGCTGCCCAAGCCGCTGGTGGACATCGGTGGGAGGCCGATCCTGTGGCACGTGATGAAGACCTACAGCCACTACGGCTTCCGTCGCTTCATCCTGTGCCTGGGCTACAAGAGCGAGCTGATCCGCCGCTACTTCCTGGACTACCGCGAGCACCAGAACGACTTCACCCTCGAGCTCGCCGCCGAGGGACCGCCCCGCTGGCACGGTGAGCCGCCGCGCGAGGACTGGGAGATCACCTTCGTCGACACCGGTCTGCTGACCGGGACCGGAGCCCGGGTTCGCCGGGTGGCCGACTACCTCGACAAGGACCTGTTCATGCTGACCTACGGCGACGGCATCGGCGCGGTCGACCTCGACGCTCTGCTCGCCACGCACCGCCGGGAGGGCCGGCTCGCGACCGTGACGGGCGTGCACCCGAGCAGCCGCTACGGTGAGATGCACGTGGACGGGGACAAAGTCGAGGAGTTCAACGAGAAGCCGACCCTCGCGACCGGCTGGGTCAGCGGTGGGTTCTTCGCCTTCAACCGGGCCGTCGTCGACAAGTACCTCGACGACGACCCGGGCCTGCTCCTCGAGCACGCACCGCTGCGCCACCTGTCGGCCGACGGAGAGCTGAGCGTCAACAAGCACGAGGGTTTCTGGATGGGCATGGACACCTTCCGCGACTGGACCGAGCTGAACACCCTGTGGGACAGCGGCAACCCGCCGTGGAAGATCTGGGAGGACTGAATGAAGATTCTCGTCACCGGCACCGATGGATACCTCGGCTGCCTGGTAGCACCTGAGCTGATCCACCACGGTCACGACGTGACCGGCGTGGACACGGGCTTCTACAAGAACGGCTGGCTCTACAACGGCGTCGACGTGACCGCCGAGACGCTGGTCAAGGACATCCGCCACCTCACGGCCGAGGACCTGGCCGGCGTCGACGCGGTCGTGCACATGGCCGAGCTGTCGAACGACCCGCTGGGTCAGCTGTCCCCGACGATCACCTACGAGATCAACCACGCCGGCTCGGTCCGGCTGGCGGAGCTGGCGAAGTCGGCCGGCGTCTCCCGGTTCGTCTACATGTCCTCGTGCAGCGTGTACGGCGTCGCTGACGGCGAGGTCGACGAAGAGTCGGACGTCAACCCACAGACGGCGTACGCCGAGTGCAAGGTGATGGTCGAGCGCGACCTCACCGCGATGGCCGACGACGACTTCTCGCCCACCTTCATGCGCAACGCGACCGCCTACGGCGCCTCCCCGCGGATGCGCTTCGACATCGTGCTGAACAACCTCAGCGGCCTGGCCTGGACCCGCAACGAGATCAAGATGACCAGCGACGGAACGCCGTGGCGTCCGCTGGTGCACGGGCTCGACATCGCGCAGGCCATCCGCCGGACCCTGGACGCCCCGCGCGACCTGGTGCACGCCCAGACGTTCAACGTCGGTGCCACCGAGCACAACTACCGGGTGCGTGACGTCGCCGAGATCGTCGGCGAGACCTTCCCGGGCTGCAAGGTGTCCTTCGGGGACAGCGGAGGTGACAACCGCAGCTACCGCGTGTCGTTCGAGAAGATCGCCAACAAGCTGCCCGGCTTCGCCCCGCAGTGGGACGCCCGGCGCGGTGCGCAGCAGCTGCACGACGTCTTCGCCAGCATCGACATGGACGACGAGACGTTCACCGGTCGCGGACACACCCGCCTCCTGCAGCTGCAGCACCTGATCGCGACCAAGCAGCTCGACGATGCGCTGTTCTGGAGAGCCTCTTGATCATCACCACCACGCCCATCGAGGGCGTCGCGCTCATCGACCTGGAGACCCGGGACGACGACCGCGGCTTCTTCGCCCGCACCTTCGACCGCCAGGAGTTCATCGACGCCGGCCTGGAGCCGCTGGTCGAGCAGTGCAACCTCTCGTTCAACCATGCCGCCGGCACGTTGCGCGGGATGCACTTCCAGGTCTCGCCGCACCCGGAGACCAAGCTCGTGCGGTGCACCAGGGGGGCCATCGTCGACATCATCGTGGACATGCGCCCCGGGTCGCCGACCCGTCTGCAGCACGTGCAGGTCGAGCTCACCGCCGAGAACCGCCGCTCGCTCTACGTCCCGCCGTACTTCGCCCACGGCTACCAGACCCTGGTGGACGGGACCGAGGTGACCTACCAGGTCGGTGGTGCCTACGCGCCGGCCGCCGAGCGCGGTCTGCGCCACGACGACCCGGACCTGGGCCTGTCCTGGCCGCTACCGGTGACGGTGATCAGCGCCAAGGACGGCGCCTGGGCGCTGCTGGCGGATCGTGACGAGTCCGAGCTCGCCGGCCCTCCGCAGGCGTCCCAGCAGGGCGTCGACGCATGATCCTCGTGGACACGGCCCTCCGGCAGCGTGCCGCCGAGGGCAACCCGATCCGGGTCGCCCTGGTCGGGGCGGGCTTCATGGGTCGCGGCCTGACCAACCAGATCGTGAACAGCGTGCCCGGCATGGAGCTGGTGGCGATCGCGAACCGGACGCTCGGCAACGCCGAGCGCGCCTACCGCGAGGCGGGCGTCGCGGAGTGGACGGTGGTCACCGACGCCGCCGAGCTGGACAAGGCCGTCGCGAACGGTCTGCCGGCGGTCACCGACGACTACGCAGTGGTCTGCGAGTCCCACTCGGTGGACGCGATCGTGGAGGCCACCGGCGCGGTCGAGTTCGGGTGCCACGTCGTGCTCAAGGCCATCGAGCACGGCAAGCACGTCGTGCTCCTGAACGCCGAGGTCGACGCGACGGTCGGGTCCGTGCTCAGCCTGCGCGCTCGCGAGAGGGGCGTGGTGCTGACCGGCTGCGACGGAGACCAGCCCGGGGTGCAGATGAACCTCGTGCGGTTCGTCCAGGGCATCGGCCTCACGCCGCTGGTGTGCGGCAACATCAAGGGCCTGCAGGACCCCTACCGCACCCCGACCACCCAGGCCAAGTTCGCGGCCCGCTGGGGCCAGGACCCGCACATGGTCACCAGCTTCGCGGACGGCACCAAGGTCTCCGTCGAGCAGGCGTGCGTCGCGAACGCCACCGGGATGACGGTCGAGCGTCGCGGGATGCGCGGTGCCGACCACCGCGGCCACGTCGACGAGCTGACCGAGCTGTACGACGTCGAGGCGCTCCGCTCGGCCGGCGGAGTGGTGGACTACGTCGTGGGCAGCCGGCCGGGACCGGGCGTCTTCGTCCTGGCGACCCACGACGATCCGAAGCAACGGCACTACCTCGAGCTCTACAAGCTGGGCACCGGCCCGCTCTACAGCTTCTACACGCCCTACCACCTGTGCCACTTCGAGGTGCCGACGACCGTGGCGAGAGCAGTGCTGTTCGCGGACGCCACGATCTCGCCGGCGGGACCGCCCACCGTCGAGGTGATCGCGATCGCCAAGCGCGACCTGGCCGCCGGCGACGTGCTGGACGGGCTGGGTGGCTACGACACGTTCGGCGAGGCCGAGCGTGCCGACGTCACCGCGTCCGAGGGCCTGCTCCCGATCGGGGTCGCCGAAGGGTGTCGCCTGGTGCGCGAGGTGAAGATGAACGAGGCGATCGGCTACCAGGACGTCGTGCTCCCCGAGGGACGCCTGGTCGACGTGCTCCGCGCCGAGCAGGCAGCGCTGTCGGGGCCGGTCGGCAGCTAGCCGATGGTCGACCGCAACGACCTGGAGCTGGTCATCGTGACCTACTTCAGCAGAGACCTCGTCGCGGACCTGCTGTCCGCACTCCCCGTGGACGTCCCGGTCGTGATCGTCGACAACAGCCAGGGCGCGGACGGCGCCGCCGACCTGGTCGCCGACCGCCCGCACGGGCGCTACCTCACCGGGGAGGGCCGGGGCTTCGCCCCCGCGGCGAACCTGGCGGCCCGCACCTCGGAGCGTCCCTACCTCGTGTTCGTCAACCCCGACACCCATCCGGCCTACGAGCAGCTCGCCACGCTGGTCGACGACCTGGTCCGCGACGACACCCTCGGCGCGGTCGCAGCCACGACGGTCGCCCCCGACGGCCGCGTCGAGCTCGGCGTCGGCGGCTGGGAGCCGAACCTCTTGCGCACCCTGGTCTACGCGACCGGGCTGCACGGGCGGTTCCCGCTCGCGGGCCTCTACGCCCGGCCGGAGCCGGGGAAGCCGATCGAGCTGGACTGGCTCACCGGAGCCTGCATGGCGGTCCCCCGGGAGCGCTTCGTGTCCCTCGGGGGCTTCGACGAGTCCTTCTTCCTCTACAACGAGGACATGTCCTACGGGCGCCAGGTGCGGGAGGCGGGCCTGAGCTCGCGGCTGCGCACCGACGTGCTCGTGCCGCACGCCGGAGGAGGCTCAGGCGCGCCGAAGCCGGTGATGCTGCAGATGCGGGGCGCGTCGATGGTCCGCTACCTGGCGCGGCACAGCTCGCCGGGGGCGGTGCAGCTGATGCGGCTGACCCTGTCCGCGGGGGCGCTCGGCCGGGGGCTGGTCTCGCTGCTGCGTGGCCGGGTCCCCGCAGCCCGCGGCTTCTGGGCCTACAACCGCGGGCTGTGGTTCGGCCGACCGCCCATGGGTCCGCCGAACCACCTGCCCCAGGGCTGATCCGGCGGGGCCGGCGCTAGGGCAACGTGGCTGAGGGGCTGCCGGTGGGGTCGTTCCTGGTCTCCCGCTCCAGCACGATCCCTCGGGCCTCGCGGAGCAGCAGCCACCACCAGGCCGGTGCGACGGTCCAGAAGGCGAGCGCGAAGCCCCAGGCCGCTCCATCGGCCCCACCCAGGTAGACCCCTCCGACTCCGCAGCCGAGGATGAGGGCGGCGAGCACGGCGTGCACCTGCACGGTGACCCTGGCCCGGTCCATGGCATAGAGCATGGTCGAGGGACCGATGACGATGGTGGCACCGGCCTGCGAGACGATCGCGGCGACCAGGATCGACCTGGTGTTGGCCCAGGAGTCTCCGAGCAGCGCGCCACCCACCGCGTCGGGCAGCACGAGGAACAGCACCCCCCAGGCGACGGCGGACAGGGTGACCAGCAGGGACAGGGCGAGCGCGCCCCGCATCCAGCCGCGGACGGAGAGGGATGCCCGGCGGCGGGAGAACTCCGGGAGCGCGAAGGTGTACATCCCGACCGCCAGGATGGTGGCAGGGCCCAGGAGCACCTGAGACCCGCGCAGCGCTCCGATGGCCTCGAGGGAGCCGACGCTCGCGATGATCAGCAGCGCCGCCTGCTGGCCGCCCTGCACCGTCACGAACTCCGCGAGCAGGTATCCGGTCAGCCCTCGGTGCCGGCTCAGCCACGACCGGGCATCGCGTGGCCGCGGTCGGACCCCCGACTGGCGCAGGCCCATCACGGCGGCCGCTGCCGCCGACAGTCCCCAGACGAGCACGAGGGGGCCGATGGACTCGATGTGGAGGAGCAGCAGCGCACCCACGGCGGCCAGCTGGGTCACGGCCCACGCCGCGTCGTTGAGAGCCGCTGCGTGGGGTCGTGCCTCGGCGAAGAACACCAGTCGCCACGCGTCCTGGCTGAGCAGGCCGGGGAGCACCACTCCGAGGGCTATCAGCGCCGCGCCGGCCGCGCCGCCGACGACGGCACCGGCCACCACGCAGCCGAGACCGGACACGATCCCCAGGGTGAAGGCGGTGCCCACCCCGGCGGCGGCCGCCCGCCGGAACTCCTCAGGCGGGACCGAGGTGAACCGCACGCTCAAGGGTGAGGTGGAGACGGCCCGACTGACCCCCATGACCAGCGAGAACACCGTGAAGGCAACGGCGAAGCCGCCGAAGTCGGCGCTGCTGACCGAGCGTGCGATCAGGAACGACAGGGCCGCGTTGGTGCCGCTGGAGATGACCTGGTCCACCAGGTTCCAGCTCGCACGACGCAGGACGGCCGTAGCCCTCATGAGTGGTCTGCCCTCATGAGTGGGTTGCCCTCATGAGTGGTCTGCGCCGGTGGGGACGGTGGCGGTCCACCGCTCGGCCCAGGCGCGAGTCTGTGCAGACAGCAGTTCCCAGTCCGTGCCGGGCGAGAGGTGCTCCAGCTCGAGGTGACCGGCCTGGTCCGGGTCGGAGCCGAGCATCGTCCGGCGACGCGAGGCGCGCCGCAGGGCCCGGGGGCTGAGGGTCAGCCGGACCAGACCTCGGGTCCAGGCTCGGGGCCAGCGGGAGACCGGCTCGGCGCGGAACGGCAGGAGGTCCTCGGCCAGCTCCTGGCGCGTGAACGGGCGCAGTCCCTGGATGGTCAGGCAGCTGGTCCGGTCCCAGGCGCCGCCCGTGAACGGCATCAGCCGCAGCAGGGGGGCGTCGACGACCAGCGCACTGCGCCGGACCCCGAAGGAGCTCGTGGTGGCCAGGCTGCGATACCAGGTGAGGTCCCCCACCACCGTCGGGGACGGCTCTCCTGCAGCCCCTCGCTGGGGCCTCTCCTTGGCATGCAGCCGACCGCTCGAGGTGTCGAAGGCCGACCCGCCGTACATCGAGAAGTACTCGACCGCCGCCAGCGCGGGCGCCTGCGCGGCCGCCATGAGGTGCTCGAAGGAGCGGGGGGTGTAGAGGTAGTCGTCCTCGGCGAACCACACGAGGTCGTTGTCGGCCCACTTCCTGCGCACCGCCAGCTGGACCGCTGCGCGGTAGGAGGCCCGGTTGCTCCCGGCCGCCAGCCGCACGACCTCACCCGCGGAGCGCATCATCGCCTCGCGGTCATCGGGGATCGGGCCGTCGTTGACGAAGATGAGCTCGGCCGCAGGCGTCAACGCCTGAGCCGCACGGACCACGGAGGCCAGGCAGGTCAGCTTGCTGTAGTAGGCCGGCCGGTCCTTCATGTTCTCGCCGCCGTAGGAGCGCATCACCACGTGCAGGCGAGCGGTCTGACTGGTCACCGTTGCGCTCCTCGCCCGCAGCCGGCGGGATCGACCCGCGCCGGTGCGGTGTTCTGGGCGGACACGGACACCGCGTGGGCCACCAGCTCCTGGGCAATAACCTGGTGCACGTCGAGCGTCTCACTCCATCGTAGTTCTGCGACGTTCGGGGCGGGGGAGCAGTTTAGCCGCTCGGCACCCCGATCGGTGACGAGCTCACCGGAACGTCTCCTGGAGACGGCGGATGTTGGCGGCCGGGTCCAAGGTGCCGGCGATCGTCCGTCGCCCGTGCGCGCCGAGCTCCTCGGCCCGGTGCCGGTCCTCGAGCAGGGACACGACTGCCGCGGCGAACGCCTCCGGCTCGTCGTGCACCTCGACATCCACCCCGGCGGCGAGCCGGAGCCCCCTGCTGCCCAACGTCGTCGTGACCACCGGGGTGCCCGCCTGCAGGTAGTCGATGAGCTTGATGTTGACCCCGGACCCGGCCACGGCCGGGTTGACGGCCACGGCAGCCGACGTCAGGAAGGGGTGCAGGTCGGGCACGTCGGCGTGCAGCACGACGCCGGGTGCCTCGGCGAGCCGGGACCGCAGCGTCCGCGAGGGGCGTCTCCCGACGACGTCGAGAACCGCGTCCGGGACCTGTCTCCTGACCGCCGGCCACGGACCCGCGAGCAGCCAGTCGACGGCGGCCGTGTTGGTGGCCACGTCCAGCGCGCCGAGGAACAGCACCCGTCGGCCGCTGTCCGGCCGCCTGGCCAGCGCGGCCAGCGCCTCGTCGAACGCGAAGGGCGGGACGTGTACGGCGGGCGCCCCCTGCTGCCTGCGGTGGTCGGCGTCGTGGGCCGAGATGTCGGCGACGGCGCGCACCCAGGGCGCGCGGTCCACCCGGCGCTCGTCGCGGACGATGCGCGCGGCCTCCAGCCGCAGGACCAGTCCCCGCAGGCCAGGGGTCTCGCGGGCCAGGCTGCGGTGGTAGGCGCCTTCGAGGTTGTGCTGGCGCAGCACGGCCGGCAGAGCCAGGCCCCGGGCGAGGGACTCCCCGATCCGCCAGGACTTGTAGGAGAACACCACGATGCCGGTGGCGTCCGGCGCCAGCTCGCGAGCCCGGTGCACCAGGTCGGCGGGCACCGGGCGCGAGGCCACGACGTACGGCCGGGTCGGGTGGGCCAACCGCACGACGCTCGTGCGCCTGGGCACACCGAGGACCGGCACCGCGCCGAGCGTCGCCTGGTAGGGACCGGTGTCGAGAGCGCCCTTCGAGGGGACGACCAGGAGCGCGAGGCAGCCGGCGTCCGACGCGGCGCGCACGAACCCGAGGTGCTCGCGCTCACCACCGCCCCGGGCCGGGAGGAAGGGCGAGTCCGCCACCACGATCCACCGATGCATGCACAAGCTCCCAGGGTTTGTTAAAGTGACGCCACTCACACTGGCAGGGACAGCGCCCGAAGACGGTAAGCAGGCACAGCGTGAGTCCTCTATCATGCTCGGTATGAGCTGGTTAGGGGACAAGACTATCGTCGCGCCCACATTTTCTGCGGAACAGGACATTACGCCCATCGCGCGCGCCGGTGCGAGCACGGACAAGCCCCTGTCGTCACCGTTGTCCATCCTACGTCTGCGCTGGCGCTGGGTCGCCGGGGCCTTCTTGGTGGGGCTGCTCGGGGGCGGCCTGACCACCGGGCCGACCGGCTACGACGCGACCGCCATCGTGGAGGTGACCCAGTCGAGCGGCGACAGCGTGCGCATCAAGCAGCTGGGCCAGACGGTGGAGAGCACCGCCACCTCGTCAGTCGTGCTCGCCGAGGCGGCCCGTCGCCGCGGCATCTCGCCCACCGGCCTCGCCTCCCGCCTGAAGGTGGTGTGGAAGGAGGACACCGACGTCGTCGACGTCACCGTCCGTGCCGCCAACCCCCGCGCCGCCGCCCTGCAGGCCAACGCAGTGGCCACGGCGGTGAGCACCATCGCCGCGAGGCAGTCCACGGCGCAGGTGAACGAGATCAGCCGCGCCGGCGACGACCTGCTGTCCTCGGGCAAGCTGGCCGACAGAAAGGCCGAGGCGACCCGCAAGACTGAGCTCGGCTCTGCGATCGCCACGCAGCAGAGCGACGCAGTGGCCAACTCCACCGCCGTCCAGCTCGTCGGGCCGGCCAGGACCGCCCACGCCTCAGGCATCCCCCGTCCCGTGGGTGCCGCCCTCGGGGGCTTCAGTCTCGCCGCCATCGCTGCGGCGTTCGCGGTCTTCGTCCCCTTCCGCCGCCGCCGGGTCCGCGGCGTCGAGGAGCTCGAGTCGCTGCTGCCGGGCGTCCGGGTCAGGGCACTCGGCACCGCCCCCGGTGAGGTCGCCGGACTGATCGTCGAGTCGGGTCGCCGCGACCTGGCTGTGGTGACGATGGACGACCCCGCCTCGGCGCACGAGTTCGCGAACGACGTGATGGAGCTGCTCTCGATCCACGGAGTGCCGTCGACCATCGCGTCGGTGGAGGAGCAGCGGGCACCGCGGCCGCTGACGCCTGCAGCGATCGGCGACAGCACCCGGGCCCCGCTCGGTCCGGTCGGCCCCACCGGTCGCCGGGAGGCTCGTCGTGAGCCGGACGTTCCCGTCCGGGTGATGGTCACCGGGCCCGACGAGAGGGCGCTCAGCGTTCTCGACGGCCAGAGCCAGGTGCTCGCCGTGGTCGTCGTGGCGGCGCGCAGGCACCGGGTGCAGGAGCTCCAGCAGGTGACCACGCGGCTCCAGTACGCCGACCCCACGGTGATCCTGACGTCGTGAGGGATGCTGACATCTCACGGGCCACCGTGCGGTGGGTCGGGGGGCTCTTCGCTGCCACCGTCCTGCTGCAGCGGTTCTCGATCCCGGGGACGCCCGTCGCCCTGGTCCTCCCGGTCCTGCTGATCGGGGGCCTGTGGGGGGTGGCTGCCGGCCTGGCGAGCTTCGACCGCTTCCGGCTGACCGCGTGGCTGCTCGCCTCCGGGGCCATGGCAGCAGCGATCGGTGCCCAGCAGCTGGTGGTGCAGGACACCCGGATCAGCATGCTCTCCTGGGGACTGTTCGTCACCACCTGGTTGCCGTTCACGTTGCGGCTCACCGACCGGAGCCGCGCGACGTACGTCGCCACCCTTCGGTCCGTCGTGGGCACCACCTTGTGCCTGGCAGTGGTCAACATCGTGATGCTGACCTCGCAGCTGGCCGGGCTGCCCTACCGGGACTGGCTGGCGAACCTGGTGCCGAGCAACATGCTGCTGCAGGGCTTCGTGATCACCTACCCCCTCAAGTACGGCTCCGAGATCTACCGGGGGAACGCCTGGATCGGGCTCGAGCCCTCCATCGTCTCCGCCCTGCTGGGTGTCGGCGTGGTGGCGGCCATCCTGGTGCGGGCCCGGCCTGCGACCGTGGTGGTGCTGGCCGCCGGCACCCTGAGCGCCGCCGCCGGGTCAGGCGTCGCGATCCTCCTAGTCGCGCTCCCGGTGCTGCTCGCCCTACCGGGCCGACGGCTGCTGCGGCCCTACGCCTGGCCGGCGGGGCTCGGTCTGCTCGCGGTCGTCGCCACCCCGATCGGCCAGGGACTGCTGGCCAGGGTCCCCGAGGTGTTCGTCAGCAACTCCTCGGCGAACCTGCGCGCCGTGCACCCCTACCAGTACCTCTGGGGCCGCTGGTCGGGAAACCTGGACGTCGTGCTCCTCGGCGGCGGTCCGGGGTCCTCCTCGACCCTCGTCGGGGACTCCGGGATCCTCGGGCTCCAGGTGCCCACACCGATCAAGATCTTCTTCGACTACGGCCTGGTCGCCGGCGCGGTCCTGGCGCTGTTC
The DNA here is from genome assembly GCA_964237315.1 of uncultured Nocardioidaceae bacterium. Classification (GTDB taxonomy): domain Bacteria; phylum Actinomycetota; class Actinomycetes; order Propionibacteriales; family Nocardioidaceae; genus Nocardioides_B. The sequence goes on along the minus strand of CAXSHL010000019.1, from coordinate 6,721 downwards.
ATCATCTTGTGCTACCTCGGCGGACCGAGCCGGGCACTGGCCTTCTCGTTGTTCGTCTCCTTGTGGACGCTGCAGCCGGGGACCACGACCACGGTCGTGGTGGCCCCCGTCCTCCTCCTGGTGACCTGGTGGTCGCCTCGCGACGCGCCGGTGATGGAGGTCATCGGGATGCCCCCCCGCCGGGCGCGACCGGCGGTCGCGACAGATGGGCCGCCCCTCCACCCGAAGGTGCCCGCGTGAGCGACGTGCCCCGTCAGCAGCCGGCAGCCTGGACGCCCACCGTGTCGGTGCTGATGCCGACGCTGAACGAGGCTCCGACCGTAGTGGCCGCGGTGCGCTCGGTGCTGGCCCAGACGTTCGCGGACACCGAGGTGCTCGTCGTCGACGGTCGGTCCCAGGACGGCTGTGCCGACCTGGTCCGGCGGCTCGCTGTCGATGAGCCGCGGGTCCGGCTGCTCGAGAACCCCGCGCGGCTGATCCCGAGCGCCCTCAACGTCGGGCTGGCCGAGGCCCGCGGTCGGTACGTCGCCCGCGTGGACGCCCATGCGACGATCAGCGACACCTACCTGGAGAGAGCCATCGAGGCGCTGGAGGCCGACCCCGCCGTGGGTGCCGTGGGTGGGCGTCGCGTCGGTGTGGCGAGGACCAGGACGGGTCGAGCCATCGCAGCCGCATTGTCGAGCCCCTTCGGGGTCGGGGACTCGATCAACCACTACGCGAGCGAGGCCCAGGACACCGACCACGCCTCGTTCGGGGTCTTCCGTGCCGATGCGGTGAGAGCCGTGGGCGGCTGGGACGAGAGCCTCGCCGTCAACGAGGACGTGGACCTCGACCTGAGGCTCCTCGCGCAGGGCCACCGCATCCGGTTCGACCCCGAGATGGTGATCAACTGGCGGATCCGCGAGACCTTGCGGGACTTCGGCCGCCAGTACCGCCGCTACGGCAGGGGGAAGGCCGCGATGGTGCTCAAGAACGGCCCCACCGCCGTACGCCCCCGGCACCTGGCGGCACCTGGCCTCGTGGTGGTGCTGACCACGGCTGCCCTCACTGCGCTGGTCGGGCGTCGTCGCACGGCCACCGCACTCGCCCTTCCGTACCCGGCGGCCGTGGCCCTCGCCGCCGGCCTGACCGCCGCGAGGACCGGACCGGACCAGGGCGACCTCGGTCCACTCCGGCTGGCGGGCGCCTTCGCGACGATGCACCTGGCGTGGGGGGTCGGCTTCCTGGAGGGGCTGACGACGAGGGCGGCCCCGATCAGCTCCAGCGTGCGCCACCCCGGCTGACAGCTCCCATCCGCCCTTCCAGGGCCGGTCAGCCCCAGAGCCGCTGGTACTCCTCGCCCGCCTGGGGGTTCTGGCCGTCCCGGTAGAGGGAGGAGCCCAGGTAGGGCGCGGGCTCGTCGAAGTAGTTCTCGAAGGCCAGGCCCGTGCGGTGGGTGTAGAAGAACTGGTACATCGCCTGGATGAAGAACGGGTTGTCCCCCGACCCGTGCTCGTCCGCGCTGGTCAGCCCCCACTCGGGAACCGCGAAGGGCTTGTCGTGACTGCGGGCGAAGTCCACGAGGTCCTCGAGTCCCGGTCCCGCCGCGGGTGCGAGCGCATCCTGCAGCTCGTCGGTGTCGCGCACCTTCGTCGACCAGGCGTCGTAGAAGTCGCAGCCCACCACGTCCACGACGTCGTCACCGGGATACAGGTCGTTCAGCGGGGCGAGCCGGTCGTCGCTGCCGCGTAACGGGGCTCCGCACGAGACGTCGAAGACGAACTGCAGGTGCGGCGCGACCTCGCCCATCACCGTCGCGACGTGGCGGTAGGCGGCCACGAAGTCCTTCGCGGTCTCCGCGGTGGCGCCCCAGGGGAACCACGTCCCGTTCGCCTCGAGGCCGATCCGGACGAAGCTGTCCTGCCGGCCGTTCTTGACCAGGGTCTCCGCCACGGCGCGCCACACGTCGTCGTGCTCGCCCGCGGCCACCTCCTGCAGCGTGGCCGGCTCCTTGCTGGGCAGGAGCGGCAGGCCGTAGACCAGCTTGCCGGTGAAGCCGTTGAAGTTGCTCACGTGCCAGTTGGAGCCGGTGATCTCGGCCCACGTCTCATAGGCGGGGTAGGTGGTCAACGTGGCGGCGGGCTTGCCGCGCCATGCACCGAACTGCGCGATGGCCGAGGAGTCGCCACCGATCCAGACACCGCTGGTCCACGGCGCTCCCGGCTTCACCTTCGCGCTGCTCATCAGCGACGGGGACGGCGTCGCCCGGGACGAGGAGCTCTTCGGCTGGTCACCTCCCCGCAACAGGCCGACAGCCACGCCGGAGACGGCAGCGATGACCAGCACCACCGCCAGCACTCCGAGCAGAATCTTCGATCTCGACACGTGCCATCCTTGCCTCGAACAGTTCGGTTGAGCTGACCGAGCGTCCGCCCCCGGATGCGTAGTCCCTTTTGTGCACCTTACCGGCCCGGCCAAGGGCGGTGGCCTTCCACGGGACAGCCTCGCGTAGCCTGGTCGGTGACCGTTCGATCAGGGGAGCACAGTGGAGCAGTACGACGTCGTCATGGTGGGCGCGGGCATCCTGGGCCTGGCGACCGCCCGAGAGCTGCACAGCCGGCACCCGGCACTGAGGGTCGCCGTCCTGGACAAGGAGCTCGTGCCCGGCCGACACCAGAGCGGTCACAACAGCGGAGTCCTGCACGCAGGCGTCTACTACAAGCCCGGCTCACTCAAGGCGCGCCTGTGTGTCGAGGGCAAGGTGCTGATGGAGCGCTTCGCCGACGAGCACGAGATCCCCTTCGAGCGGTGCGGGAAGCTCATCGTGGCGCTGGACGACACCGAGCTCGGACGGCTCTCCGACCTCGAGGCGCGCGGCCGCGCGAACGGCGTCCCCGGGCTGCGGATGGTGGGCCAGGAGGAGCTCCGGGAGATCGAGCCGCACGCGGCCGGGGTGCGCGCGCTGCACAGCCCGGGCACCGGGATCATCGACTTCGGCAAGGTCGTCGCGGTGCTGGCGTCCGAGCTCGCCGGCGACGGGGTGCCGCTGCTCTACGGACACGAGGTGCTCGGGATCGAGCGTCGCGGGGACGTCCAGGTCCTGGAGACCACAGGGGGACCGGTCGCCGCTCGGCGGGTGATCAGCTGTGCGGGCCTGCACGCGGACCGGGTCGCGAGCCTGTCCTCGCCTCCCTCGGTGCAGATCGTGCCGTTCCGCGGCGACTACTACACGCTGACGGAGGAGGCCCGGCACCTGTGCCGTGGTCTGATCTACCCCGTGCCGGACCCGGACCTGCCGTTCCTGGGTGTGCACTTCACCAAGCGCGTCGACGGCGCCGTGTGGGCGGGCCCGAACGCAGTCCTGGCCACGGCCCGCGAGGGCTACGCCCGCACCGACCTCAACCGGGCGGACCTCCTCGAGACGGTCCGCTATCCGGGTTTCCGCAAGCTGGCCCGCACCTACTGGCGCACTGGTGCTATGGAGATGTGGCGTGACGTGGTCAAGGGCGCGTTCGTCAAGGAGCTGCAGCGCTACGTCCCCGAGGTGCGCGCCGACCAGCTCACGTTCGGGCCCTCCGGCGTCCGCGCGCAGGCGCTGGACGCCGACGGGAGCATGGTCGACGACTTCCGGCTCGCCTCGCACGACGGGTCGATGCACGTCCTGAACGCTCCGTCACCGGCGGCCACTGCGTCGCTGGCCATCGCCGCCCACCTGGCCACCGAGGCCTCGGACCTCTTCTCGCTCTCCTAGGCTCGGCGGAGCAGGGCCCCCACGCGGCGTATCCAGTCGGCGGTGCCCAGGTTGCCGGCCTGCCACAGGTAGCCTCCCCGGACGTTCGGGTACGACCTCTTGATGTACCGCACGGCGGTGGCGCACTCCGTGACGGTCCAGTAGGTGCTTTCGTTCCCGACCATCATCCCGATCGCGATGCGCGACTGGGGGATGCCAGCGGCGACGAGCTCGGCCACGCGTCCCTGCGCCGCCTCCTTCGAGACGACTGCGTCGTAGAACTGCTGTCCGATGAGGTTCAGTGCCCCGGCCCGCTGCAGCTGTACGGCGATCGAGCGGTACTGGTCGACGTTGCCCCCGTTGGGAGCCATGGTGATCGAGAAGTTGCGGCCTCGCAGCTGTTTGAGGCGACGGGAGATGTAGACGACGTCGGCGGCACCCATCGCGGTGCCCTCGAGGTCCCAGTCCAGCCCGTCGAGGGGTGTCTTGGCGTTGAGGGCCATCACGCCTGCGATGAAGCTGGCGCGGTTGGCGACGTTCACCTGGCCGCCGGCACCGCCGACGGAGGCGACCACCCGGACGCCTCGGGCCCGCAGCGCACGCGCGTCGGCGACGAACGAGGCCTCGCCCTGTGCGCCCCAGTCGACGATCGCCGGAGGGTCACCCTGCATGAACGCCAGGTTCACGACGTTCACGCCACGCGGGATCGTCCGGAGCCGCGGAGAGCCCGAGTTCGACCACATCATGTAGTAGACCGCGACGACCTTCCTCGGCAGCGCCATCGGCGCGGCGACGCGACGGGCGTGGGTGACCACGTGAGCCTGAGCTCGAGGCTGGGCTCGAGTCTGGGCGAGCACCGGTGGCGCGACGAGCGCCAGCCCCGTCGAGACCAGGACCGGGGTCAGGACCGAGGCGGACAGGACCATGAGGCGGCTGAGGCGAAGCATGGATCACCTAGGGGTGTCGGGGGCGTCGGGGAGCGGGAGGCGTGGCACTTCTCCTGCGGGGGAAGCATCGACGCCGTGAGCCCGTGTCTTGAGTGCCGGGCCATCCGCCACGTCGACTGCCGGGGCGGTCCGCACGCCGGCCATCGAGGCTCACCTCGTCGAGAGGCTCGTCGACATCGATGTAGTGTGATCCAACTTCGCTGACCCGACACAGGCACCGCGGACGCATGTCCGCCGCTGTTCGACGGATCGACTGACCGACCAGAAGGGATCCTCGTGTCCACCGTACGAGAATTCGCGAAGCGCGCCCTCTCGCCGGCGAACGCGGCACGAGTCAAGAACATTCTGCAGCTCGACAGGCGTGAGTCGTTCTCTCAGTACGGCGAGGACGCAGTCCTGTTCGCCTACTTCTGCGAGAAGGAGTGGACACCCGAGACCGTCGGCCGGGCACGGGTGCGGCGTAAGGGCTTCTACGTCGACATCGGGGCCTACGCGCCCACACAGCTTTCGAACACGCACCTGTTCTACCGGTCGGGCTGGCGAGGCATCAACGTGGACCCCACACCCGGAGTGATGGACAGCTTCGAGGCGGTGCGTTCTCGTGACATCAACCTGCAGCTGGCGATCGGCGAGGACACCGGGGAGCTCGAGTTCTTCTCCTGGGGGTCGCCCTGCGTCTTCAACACCCTCTCTGCGGAGGTCGCAGCGGAGCGGACCCCGGAGCTCGGGCCTCCCACGAAGATCCAGGTTCCCTGCCTGACTCTCGCGGAGCTGCTCAGGCGACACCTGCCGGAGGGGCAGGGCATCGACTTCTTGAGCGTCGACGTCGAAGGCATGGATCTCTCGGTCCTCCAGAGCAACGACTGGGACCTGTTCCGCCCGGAGATGCTCCTGGTCGAGAGCTACGTCTACGACCTGGAGGCGATCGTGGCCGACCCGATCCATCGGTTCGCCACAGAGCACGACTACCAGCTCCATGCCTGGGTCCCGCCCACGCTGATGTACAGGTCGCGGACCGCTCCCACCGCGTAGCGTCCACCCGGTCGGCGTCGGGGTCGGAGTCGGGGGCGCCGTCGGCTCGACACGGCAGAGGCGCCCGACCCGAACGATCCGGGACGGGCGCCTCGCCGTGCGGGTGGCTGCCGCTTCTATGAGCCGTCGAACGCGGCCTCGACACCCTTGGGTCCGTCCCAGCCGCGCGCCTTGTTCACGCTGTCCTCCCACCAGCCGAACCCTCGGAGGGTCGGGTACTTGGCGACGACGGCCCTCAGGGCGTTGACGACGAGGGCGGGGTCGGGGGTGGAGTTGCCGTAGCCGGGGTCCGGGCGCATGAAGTACAGCAGGAACACCTTGCTGGCGGGGATCCCGAGACTGACCAGAGCGTCCATCTTGTCCACCGAAACGGGCGTCAGGCGGGAGTCGCCGGCCTCCGCGAAGTCGTAGAGCATCACCGACATGGTGTCCATGTTCGATCCCAGCGCCTTGCCGAGCGAGCCCCACTGGGCGGTGTGCTCCCCGTAGAGACCCACGCAGACGTCGACGTAGAAACCGGGGTGGTCGGCCTTCAGGCCGGCGGCCAGCTGCACGATCGAGGCCTGGTTCCACGACGATCCGGAGGGCTCGAGGTCGAAGTCGACCCCGTTGAACCCGAACTGGGCGACGAGCGAGTTGATCGATGCGCGAGCCTCGGCGACCTGGGTCGGGTTGGTGATGGTGATGCCACCGTCAGAGGACCCTCCCATGCCGATGATGACCTTCTTCCCCTTGGCGACCTGGGCCAGGATGTCGGCTCGGGCGGCTGCAGGGTTGGCATAGCCGTTGAGCGGAGGCGTGGTGAGCCTGCCGGTGCCGCTGGCAGCGGACTGGGAGATGCCCCACGGGATGACGTCGGTCTCGGCGAGGACCTGCGGGTCCCAGCTGGACAGCGTCGGTCCGTTCCAGCCGTGGTGCCAGTCGAGCTCCTGGAGACCGGACTGGGTCGGCGTCGGGGTGGGCGTCGGCGTCGGGGTCGGCGGCGGCGTCGGGGTCGGGGTCGGGGTCGGGGTCGGAGTGGAGGGCGCGGTGA
>CAXSHL010000018.1:34888-59975 GCA_964237315.1 uncultured Nocardioidaceae bacterium | reverse complement strand
CAAGAGGTGTGTCGGGCATGGGGTTGGCGGTTGGACGTGGGGGGAGGTCGGTGCGCTGGGTCGGGGGTTTGACGGTCGAGGACGTGGGGTCGTTTCTCGTCGTGGAGGTCGGTGGTCGTCGCTCGACTGCGGAACCTGGAAATCGGTGAGTCCGGGTTTAGGACTTGAGCGTTCAGAGGTGAGGCCGGTGCATTGGTCCGGTGAGAAGCAATACGTGACAGGGGAGAGACCCACATGGGCAAGCAGGAGATCAGGCAGCGCGCACGCCAGCAGGCGCTGGGGGCAGCGACGCGCCAGCGCCAGGCCCGAATCGGGCGTGAGCGGCGAGTGCAGGACCTCGCGGTCCAAGTGTTGACCGCGATGGGGGAGCGCGACACCGTCGTGACTGACACCGAGCGTCGGCCAGGTGTTGCCCTGGCGCAGCTGACCCGGGTCGAGGGGCTGACGCTGGGTCAAGCCCTGGCATGGTGCGCAGATCAGCTCTCGATGAAGGAGGCGATCCGGCTGCGCCAGTTGGCCACCGAGACCGCCACCGACACGGCCACCCAGGCGGCTATCGAGGCAGCGAGCGAGGGAAACGACGACTGCCACGGCGATGCCGTCTCCCGCGAGCGGGCGCACTCCGCGGGTTTGAAGTCGACGACCCAGACGTCGTCGTCGATCACACCGAGGACAAATAGGGCGCTCCCTGGGAGTCGTGCTAAGTAGGAGCATCTTGCGCCGACGGAGTGAGGGTCCGCCTGCCTTCTTCATCGATTCGTGCCGAGGTCCGGCTTCACCCAGACACCAGCGCTACGTCGATGGGGCGGACACCCTCCGGGGCGGGTGCGTCTGTTGCGCAACTCGCCTCGAGGCCCGCCACTCAAGCGGTAGAACCCGGTGGTGCCCACAGGGTGTTCATCGCGAGGCTCTCGTTCGAGCGGGACGACTGCGGGTGTCTTTTGCTTCATCTATGGGCACGTCGACGCCCTGCGCCGTGGCCACGCTGTGAAGTGCCGCGAGGGAGCCGGAGACGAGCAGGATGATGATCGCTGCCATGGGGATGGCTGTGGAGGTGCCGCCGAGGCCGGCCAGAGGTGCTATGAGTCCTGCGGTGCACCATTGCAGGAAGCCGAGCACGGCTGAGCCGGTGCCTGGATGGTCGGGCACTTCCTTGGATGCCATGGCGCCGGCGTTGGGGCCGATCAGTCCTTGGGCTGTCATCAGGACGAAGAAGCCCACGAGTGCGATCGGGAGCGGCATTCCGAAGAAGGATGCGCCGATGAGCAGCAGGAGTCCCGCTGCGGCTGTGGCCGCCAGGCCTGTCAGGATGACTGTGCGGGTCGGCACCCTGTCTGCCAGTCGCGCAGCGATGAGGGTCGCGATGACGAGTCCGACGGCGTTGGCCGCGAAGTCGATGGAGTACAGCATCGGTGAGAGTCCGTTCATGGACTGCAGCACGAACGCCGATGTTGCGACGTAGGCGAAGGTGACGCCCATGGAGGAGGCCATCACGATCAGGTAGCCGGCGAACCGCCGGGTGTGCAGGACCTGACCGGCGGCGCTGCGCAGTTGTCGCAGGCCGCCGCCGTGACGTCGATCGAGGCTCAGCGACTCCGGGACGGAGATCGCGACCGTGACGAGCATGAGGGCCGCCCAGCAGGCGAGCACCCAGAACGAGAGCCGCCAGTGGGAGTACTGCAGGATCAGTCCGCCGAGCAGAGGTCCCACGATCGGAGCGACTCCGGCGACGCCCTGGATGAGGTTGAGTGCTCGGACCAGACGTGACTGGGAGGCCAGGTCGATCACGATCGATCGTCCGATGACCATCGCCCAGCCCCCGCTGAAGCCTTGCACGAAACGGGCCACCATCATCACCGCGATGTTGGGGCTGAGCGCGCACGCGATGGAGGCGAGGACCATGATGATCAGCGACGCCAGCAACGGCCGGCGGCGACCTCGTTGGTCGGAGATCGGGCCGCCGGCCAGCTGCCCGAGTGCCATGCCGACGAAGAAGGTGGTCAGGGTGAGCTGGACGCCGGTCGCGCTGGCGTGCAGGTCGTGTCCGACTGCGGGGAAGCCGGGCACGTACATGTCGGTCGCCAACGGCGCAATCATGGTCAGCAGGACGACGTTGAGGACCACCGTGGTGGTCAGTCGCGGCGGCAGGGAAGTGACATCGCTGCGTGCGGGGTGCCGCGCGGTGTGAGGCGACTGCTCGTCGTAGGAGGTGGTGCTGTGGGTCATCGAGTCCTCAGGCTCCGTATTCCTCGTCGCTCACATGCTCGAGCCAGGTCACTACCTGCCCGTTCTCGTCGGCTTCCTGGATGGCGACGTGCGCCATGAACCGGTCGGCGGTTGCTCCGTGCCAGTGCTCTTCGCCGGGCTCGATGTAGACGACGTCGCCGGGTCGGATCTCCTGGACCTCGCCGCCGCGGCGCGCGACGTAGCCGATGCCGTCGGTGACGTAGAGGGTCTGTCCCTTGGGGTGGTGGTGCCACGCAGTGCGGGCGCCCGGGGTGAATCGGACGTGTGCGCACCCTACGGCGGACTGCTCGTCGGGGTCGCGGATCCCGTCGATGTAGACGTTGCCGGTGAACCAGTCGGCTGGCCCGGGTCCGGTATGACCTCCGCTACGTGTGTACTTCATCTGCCTGTCCTTCCGGTGTGCTGTGGTGTCGTTGATGGCCCGCACGCGGGCCCGGAGCGGTGCCGTTGCCGGCGTTTGCGTTAGGACAGCTCACTGACCTTGACCAGTGCCTTGATGGCGCGGCGCTCGTCCATGGCCGCGTAGGCCTCGGCGATGTTGTCGAGGTCGGTGGTCAGGTCGAAGACCTTGCCGGGGTTGATCTGCCCGTCGAGGACCGCCTCGAGCAGCCGTGGCTGGTAGTGACGAGCCGGAGCCGGTCCGCCACGCGTTCCGACGTTGCGGAAGAACGGAATGTCGGGGTCGATGGTCGCGTCGTGGGGGATGCCGACGCGGCCGACGACGGCCCCGGCCCTGGCGATGGCGAAGGCCGTGTCCGTGGCGAGCTTGCCGCCCACGCATTCCAGGACCGCGTCCGCGCCGTAGCCGTCGGTCAGGTCATGGAGCTGCTTGACGGCATCCTCACCGCGGTCGGTGATGATGTCGGTGGCGCCCCACTCGCGCGCCAGGGCATGGCGGGACTCGGTCGTGCTGCCGAGCACGATGATCCTCCCGGCGCCGAGCATCCTGGCCGACAGCACCCCGCACAGGCCGACCGCGCCGTCACCGACGACGGCAACCGTGTCACCGGCCTTGACCTCGGCGCTGACCGCGGCGTGGTAGCCGGTCGCCATCACGTCGCTCAGGGCCAGCAGCGAGGCCATCGTCTCCTCGGAGAACCCCGAGCCCGGCACCTTCACCAGGGTGCCGTCGGCTTGCGGGACGCGAACGAACTCGGCCTGGCCACCGTCACCCTCGCCGCCCTGCCCGAACACGCCGCCATGGATGCAGGCACTGTGGTAGCCGGCCTGGCAGTTCCGGCAGGTGCCGTCGCTCCACGTGAACGGTGAGATGACGAAGTCACCGACCGCCAGGTCCCGGACGTCGTCCCCGACCGAGTCGACCACGCCGATGAACTCGTGACCCACCGAGCCGTGCGGCAGGTCGGAGACACCACGGTAGAACCACAGGTCCGACCCGCAGACACAGGCGAGGACGACCCGGACGATGGCGTCGGTCGAGGTGTCGATGCGTGGCTTGGGGCGCTCCTCGACCGAGATAGTGCCCCTGCCGTTGAAGATCGCGGTTCTCATTGCTGTGCTCCTCGTGGTGATCGCTGAGGGGGGGTCTCGCCACCCCTAGCGGATAGTTGATATCCGGTTGCCCCAACCCTAGCATGAACCGGATAGATCAATCCGCTTGGGTGCTAGGCTGCGGGCATGCCAGCCACCACGACTCGTACGCTGCGCAAGGATGCCGCGCACAACCGCGAGCGCCTGCTCAATGCCGCTCGCGAGCTGTTCGCGAAGCGCGGCCTCGGGGTGACCTTGAACGACATCGCCCACCACGCCGGGGTCGGGGTGGGAACGGCCTACCGGCGGTTCGCGAACAAGGAGGAGGTCATCGACGCCCTGTTCGAGGAGGGTCTCCAAGACATCGCCGCGGTCGCCCACCAGGCTCTCGAGCAACCGGATGCCTGGCAAGGGCTCGTCACCTTCTTGGAGCGCTCTCTGCACCTGCAGTTCGGTGACCTCGGGCTGAACCAGATCATGAACGACCCAGCACTCGGGCACGCCCGCGTCAGCGAGGCGCGGACCCGCATCGCACCCCTCATCAAGCAGCTCGTGGAGCGAGCCAAGACGCAGGGCACCGTACGCCCCGACCTCGACCAGTCAGACGTCATCTTCATCCAGGTCGCACTCTCGGCCATCATGGCCCGCAGCCGAGCAATCGAGCCAGACCTCTACCGCCGCTACCTGACCCTCTTCCTCGACGGCATCCGCACCGACCGGACCACCTTCACCCCGCTGCCGATCGCTGCAGTCAGCGCGGAACAGACGCACGCGGCGATGACCCGTCAGCGTCAGGACGACGGATAGAGGCTGGACTAGGACTGCGGCGGCCCCAGTATGAGCACCCACCGCCGTCACGATCCCATCCGCTCTGCCCTGCTCAGGCGCTTGAGCCGTCCGTTCACGGGCAACATACATAATGTAAGACGAGTGATGTCATGGAAAATGTCAGATGGTAAGGTCTAGTGCAATGCCCGACTTGGACTACGGGCAGTGGCGCAGGACATGCATAGGGGAGTGAGGCCTCATGGTGTGGCAGGCCCGGACCGACCTTTTCATCGACGGCAGCTGGATCCCTGGCGCCGGCGAGGAGCTCCAGGTCGTCTCACCAACGACCGAAGAGGTGCTGGCCCGGTTCCCAGCGGCCTCCGTAGAGCAGGCGGACGCCGCCGTGCTGGCGGCCCGGCGGGCGTTCGACGAGGGTCCGTGGTCAACCACCACCCTCGAAGAACGCATGCGGCTGGTGAGGGAGCTCCGCCGTCTGCTCGAGAAGGAGCGGGAGCGGGCTGCTCAGCTCATGACCGACGAGATGGGGTGCCCGATCACCCAGTCGCGAGCAATCCTCGCGGGCGCGCCACTCGACATCGCCGACTCCTACCTTGAGATCGCCGAGACGTTCCCGTTCCGGGAGGTACGTCGTGCCCGCACCGGCACCGCCCTGGTCACCCGGGAGCCAGTGGGCGTCGTCGCCGCGATCGTGCCGTGGAACGGCCCCCTTCCCATCTGCGTCCAGAAGGTCGTGCCTGCCCTGTTGGCAGGCTGCACGGTGGTCCTGAAGTCAGCGCCACAGACGCCGTTGACCGGCTTCCTCTTCGCGGAGCTCGTCGAGCGAGCGGGTTTCCCCCCGGGCGTGGTCAATGTGATCGTCGCGGATCGCGAAGCGAGTGAGACGCTGGTGACACACCCGGGCGTCGACAAGGTGACGTTCACAGGCTCGACGGCTGCAGGGCGTCGGATCGCCGCACTCTGCGGACACGACCTGCGGCGGGTCAGCCTGGAGCTCGGCGGCAAGTCGGCGGCGATCATCCTCGATGACGCGGACTTGGACCTCACCGCCGAGACGCTGCGGATGGGCGCCTTTCGCAACAGTGGTCAAGTGTGCAGCCTCAAGACCCGCGTGCTCGTCCCGGAGCGTCTTCAGGACGCGCTGGTCACCCGCCTCGAGGCGCTCGTCAAGACGATGCCGGTCGGCGATCCGCACGACGAGAAGACGCAGATCGGTCCGGTGGTCACCGATGCCCAGCTGAAGCGCGTGCAGGGCTACATCGACTCGGGCCGCCAGCAGGGCGCCAGACTGGTCACGGGAGGTGGCCGGCCCGGGAGCCTGGACCGCGGCTGGTTCGTCGAGCCCACCGTCTTCGCCGACGTGCGCCCGGAGATGCTGATCGCGCGGGAGGAGATATTCGGTCCCGTCTTGTCGGTCCTGAGCTACCAGGACGAGGCACATGCGGTGTCGCTCGCAAACGACACCACGTACGGTCTCAGCGGTGCGGTGTTCACGACAGACCTCGAGCATGGCGCCGACGTGGCGAGCCGTATGCGCACAGGGGCCGTCGAGATGAACGGTGCCCCGATCGGCCTGTCCGCGCCGTTCGGTGGCTTCAAGGAGAGCGGTATCGGGCGGGAGAACGGCCCCGAGGGTCTTGCCTCGTACACTGAACTGCGTTCGATCGGCCTTCCGACGGGCATGGAGGTCTCGCTGTAGATGCGGGCTCCTTCCGTCCTACCGGACCCTTAGGAGCCCGCGACACCCGTCGCGAGCGCCACGTTGGTTCATGCCACCGCTCAGGAGATTCCGGTTGAGTGTTGGCGATGCCAGTCGATGATCGAGGTCAAGCCCGCCGTCAGTGTCGTCGCCGGCGGGCACTTCAGGTCGTAGAGGAGGCGCTCGTTGCGCACTTGCTGGAAGCGGGTCTTGCTCTCCGTCCAGGTCAACGCGGCAGGATCTCCGCCGTAGAGGGAGACGAGCTCGCTGTAGATCGCCTCGGCTGTGCTGGGTGGATTGACCACGTTGATCGAGCAAGCAGAAACGGGGAACTCCAGGGCCGTGACGACGGCTCGCGCGGCGTCATCGACGTGGATCATGCAATGCGTCGTGTCGCTGCTCCAGTCGACGATGGGTCTTTCACCTCGGTCGAGACTTGCCAGGACGTCCGTCATGACACTGGTGTTCGACCCGGGAGCGGCCTGTGGACCGTAGATGCCACCGAACCTGAGGCAGAGATACTCGAACCCGAATTCGTCCGAGAACGCCGCCACGAACGCCTCGCTTGCCAGCTTCGCAGCGGCATAGAGGGAGAGCCCCGGTCCGGGGGTCGCGTCGGTCTCCGAGAACCAACGGCCGGGATCGGTGAAGTCGCCGTACACCAGGTGGGAGGATCCGTAGACAACGCCTTTCAACGGCTGTGTGGCCGCGGCGCCGAGCAGCGCGTAGGTCGCCGCCACGTTCACGTCGAAGGGGATCTGGCCGCCTTGCTGCGAAGCTCGCCGTCGCATCGCCGCCAGGTGAACGAGATGGTCACACTGGTTGACGAGCTCTGAGACGGCCTCGCCATCACGGAGCTCGGCGGCGGCGAACGTGACGCCGGGTAGCTCCGCTAGAGCCTTGCCGCGCTCGCCGTCGACGATGTCGGTGGCGATGACCTGGCGACCAGCGGCGCTCAGACGGTGTACGACGCGAGACCCGAGGAACCCAGCAGCGCCGGTGACGAGGACGGGTCGTTCGCCGGACGTGGCGGGACGGGACTGTCGATGCATGTTCATATCCATCGCCGGTCAGTCCAGCTCGTCATGCAGCCAGACGAGGAGCTGCACGGTTGGCGCGAGGCCGAGGCTCGTTCCAAGCATGAGCAGGATGATCTGTTCGAGATCCTTGACCGAAGCACCAGCCTCATGTGCTTGGTGGACGTGAACGCGGAAGCCCCCCTCGTTCATGCTGCTCGAGAACGCGGCGACGAAGACGATCTGCCGCTCGCGTGCCGTCAATGTGGAGTGAGCGTCGGCCGCATGTCGAAGACCCCAGAAGGCGTCCGCGAGCGTCGGCGACACCTCCTTGAGGCGCTGTGAGTTGGAGACGAGAGTGTCCTGCTTGCTGAGCGGATAGACAATTGGGTTCATGAAACGTTTGCCTTTCTCATCTGGTGATCACCTGGTCGAGGTTCGGACCCTCCAGTACGCCGCCGTGCCGGCACGCTTGTCACGAGAGGCACCCCATGATCAGCGACCCATCGGCCACGTCTTCCAGTCCGGCGACGAGGGTGACGAGACGCTCAACGGCGTCGTCGGCAAGCGGAGTGGCACTGGCACGGGCGTTGTCCCGGAACTTCTCGACGACGTCGTTCCAGGACATCGGATTCTGCACGCTGCCGGGGATCGCGTCACCGACGCGTTCGGCTCGGCGTCCATCACCAGTGGTGATGACAACTCGGCCCGGGGGCATCTCGAGCTTCCAGTCCAGGGACGCGTCATCGACCGGGACGACCCGTTGCGCGACCCGCTTGACTCCCTCGTCTTGGACCGCCTCCGAGGTGAAGTCCAGAACCGTCATGCCGCGCCGCACGGCGGCGACCGCGACGAGAAACGGAAGACTGAACCTCGCGTCCACCAGGGTGCGGGGTGCCTGGCGTTCCTCCAGCGGGTAGCTCATCAGCTGGTGGTAGTCGCCGACGTGCACGCGGATCTCGGCGATGTCCTCCGGTCGAAGATCCAGTTCCTCGACGAGCTGGATCGTCGCGTGGATGTGACTGTGCGCTGTGCCCACGCAGGGCCACTTCTTGTACAGCGTGGAGGAACCGAGAAAATCTGTGCCAAGGCCCGCGAGGAGCTTCTCGCGGTCGTAGACGCCGCCGAAGTACAGCTGGAAGAACCCGTCGCGTCCCTCGAAGAGATGCTCGACCCCCGTTACCCCGCGTTCCGCCAGGAGCGCTGACAAGACGGCGCCCTGGGCCGAGAACCCGGCGTACTTGCCGCGGAGGTCGCTTCCCGTTCCCGCGACGACCTCGTGAAGGCCTGCGGACTGCTGGCTGGCGATGCTCAGTGCTGCCTGCGTCTGGGGAGCGTCCAGACCGAGGATGCGAGAGCACGCCGCGGCTCCTGCGAACACTCCACCGACGCTTGAGAGCATCCAGTCCTTGCGCCATCCCGTATGCAGGCGCAAACGAGTGAAGAGGTCTTGACCCACGGCTACCGCGGTGATCAGATCGCGGCCGGAAACGCCGCCGGTGCGTTCGGTGACGGCAAGCGTAGATGGGACGACCGAGCTGCCGGAGTGCTGACCCCACGGTGTCTGGTCGTCGAAGTCCAGACAATGTGCGAGGGCCCCGTTCGCGAACGCTGCCAGGACTGCGCTCGTCCGCCTCCCCGAGCCGATGATGGTCGCCTGCGCCGGCCCACCTTGTTCACGCACCACTTCGAGGAAAGGATTGATCGAAGGCTCGAGCCCGCTAGCCGCCAACGCAACTCCAATGGTGTCCAAAACGCTGCACTTCGCCGAACGGACAGCCGCCGGGGCGAGCCCGTCGAACCGGGCATTGGCGGCCGCCGCCGCAAAGGCGTAGGAGGCGTCGGCTTCGTCAACAGGTGACACGTGATCTACCTCTTGCGCAGGTTGTGGCGGGCTACCCCCGGCCTTGCGCAGCCGCACGGAAGCAGTGATGCGAGTCGAGCTCAGGCACGGTCGCGGTGGGACCGTCCTGGCGTGGACCAGCAGTGGAACAAGCCGCGCCCGGTCTGGCAACCTTACTATTGTCAGACTATTATCTGACACGGATCAACGCAAGACGTCTGTGGGGCGCCGGCCAGGGTGGCGGCGTCCGGGTCGCGGCGCACTCGACCGAGACCCGACACGACTGTCGGGCGGCGAATGTCATGTCAGGACGCAGTCTTCTCGTCGGGCTGCGACAAGCCTTCCAAGGAGCGAGTTGATGGCCAAGGAACATCTTCAGTTCTATGCACGCCGGGTCCTCGTCGGCCTGGACGACCACGGGCAATCGACCATACTGAACGACACGAATACGGACACACGCCTGGCCACCGAAGCGTTCACTCGAAACGTGATCTGGGGGGGGAGAAGTCGTCCCGACGCCTATCTCGGCTGACAATGCCGTGAAGGACGCCGCCACGATCCCGCCGCCGCCGCAGGGGTACTACTACGACATCAGCACGTTTCCACCCGACAGCGAATGGGACTATGCGGGTGGGTATGCCAAGGCGTTGGCACAGGCAGGCGTGGGCGACGCTGATGCTGCCGAGCAGACGCAGCCTGTTGATGGTCCCGGCTCGATTCCCGGAATGCACCAAACGGACACCATCGACATCGTCACCGTCATCGCGGGGGAGATCTGGGCCATCGTGGAGACCGGGGAGACCTTGGTGCAGACTGGCGACACCGTCATACACCAGGGCACTTGGCACGCCTGGCGCAATCGCTCCGACGGCCCGTGCACTGTTGCCGCGCTGCACGTCAGCGCCGTTCGGTGAAAGTTATTGCGAAACCGTCAGGGTCCTACTCGGTCTGAGGCGGTCGCGAGGGTGCCGCTGCCGAGCAGGGGAATGCCGTACATCTCGGCGGCCCGGGCCAGGACCGCTGTGGGCGGCTTGGCGTAGCGCGGCCCTCGGCTGGTCCACGTCCCGGTATACTTGTAGACAGCTGCCGCAGTCTCGGCGAACAGTGCCAGCAGAGCGTAGGTGTCTTGCACGGTCACCCCGTCGACCTCTCGCAGTCCTTGCTGGGCCGCGATCG
Organism: uncultured Nocardioidaceae bacterium; assembly: GCA_964237315.1. Lineage (GTDB taxonomy): Bacteria > Actinomycetota > Actinomycetes > Propionibacteriales > Nocardioidaceae > Nocardioides_B. The sequence continues at coordinate 49,717 of CAXSHL010000018.1, read as the reverse complement.
TCGTGTGGACGCCGCCGCCGATCACGGTGTCCGCGCCCACGGCGGCCAAGCGACGCGTCGCGTCGCGGTATGCGTCCACGACCTGCTGGGCGATCTCGGGGTGGGTAAACGCCTCGTGGATGCGTGGCAGGTGGTCGAAGCGAACGGAGTCGACGCCCGCGAGGCGACTCGTCAGGCCGTAACTGTTCACGATCTCACGGTAGCGGGGCTCGGACTTGGTGTTCGTGGCGACGATGCCGAACTTCTCGCCGGTCATCATCGCCACGCTGCACGAGACCTCCATCTGTACGACGACCGGGATGTCGAGGACCTCCCGCAGCGCCACGACGCCGGGGTCCAAAGAGTTGCCCAGGGCGAACACGTCGAAGCCGTCGCGCTGTGCCTGGAGGCCGTTGGTGATGATCTCCCGCTCGTCGTAGTGGAAGAGCAGGCGATACTGGTCTGCGAAGGCTCCGTGCGTGGTCCCACGCACGAGAACCTCGGTGGACGGGCTTACGCAGCTGTCGAGCTGCTGCTGGACGGCGTTGATGAAGCCCGGGCTTCTCTGCTCCGATGCCATCAGCTGGAACCAGATCTTCATGGGACTGTCTCCTCGATGAGTGGGGCGGTGGCTGACCCCGTTGATGCCTCGTGGAACCGCGTGTGCATGCATGCGCCTAGAACAAGGCGCCGACCATCCCGCCCTCCACGGCCACCGTGGAACCGGTGACGAAGCCGGCCTGTCGAGAGGCGAGGAAGGCGACGACGGCACTCAGCTCCTCGTGCGTCCCCAGCCGACCCATCGGTGTCGCGGTCCGACGCTGCGCGGTCTGCGCCTCGCTGTACGCCGCCTGGCCGGTGCGGTGCGATGAGTCGATTAGGGCCGGTGCCACGCAGTTGACGGTGATCCGCTCACCCGCGACCTCGGCGGCCAGCCCTTTCATGTAGGCGGTCACGCCGGCCCTGAACACGGTGGACAACGCGTGCCCGACCACGGGCTGCTTGGCGTGTGCGGAGGTGACCGCGATGATGCGGCCCCAGTCGCGGCCCACCATGAGCGGCACCACGGCGTTGACGACCTCGACGACCGCGGACAGCTGGTTGCGGTAGGCCTCGTCCCAGCGGAGGCGTTCGGTCTCCTCTAAGGTGGGACGCAGCGGGGTGGGTGGGCGTCCCGTCAGCAGGACCACGACATCGGGTCCGCCGCGCTCCTCGAGCACGGCGCGCAGACGCTGGACATCCGAAGCGTCCACCATGCTGCCCGGCTGGGCGACGACGTCAACGCCGTGACGATCGGCGATGTGGCGGGCGACCAGGCGCAGTGCGTCCTCGGACCGGGCGAACAGCACGAGGTCAGCGCCTTCGGCCGCCAGCGCGTCAGCGATGCTGCGGCCCAGTCCACCGCTCGACGCGGTGACGAGCGCCAGCCTCCCCTTGAGTCCTAGGTCCACGGTGGTTCCTTCCTGCTGATGTCGGGTCTTGAGGTCGCCGAAGAAAGCTGGGTCAGCCCGACAGCCTCGACATCAGCACGGTGGCGTCCTCAACCTGGTCAAGGTCCCGGACCAGCCGCTTGATGTCGGCGGCCACCTCGACGGGGAGCGGTGCCGCCGCGGCGGCTGCGCACTCGTCAAACTTGCGCCCCAGGTCGTCCCACGTCATGGGGGCGTTCACCGTGCCGGGCACGTTGGAACCCGTCGCCTCGCAGGTGCGTCCGTCCCAGGTCACGATCTCGACGCGCCCGGACGGGATCTCACGCTTCCAGTCCAGCGTGGAATCGCGGACGGGCACCACGAGCCGGGCCATCGCGAGCACCCGGGGGTCGGTAAGCGCCTCAGCGGTGAAGTCGGCGACCCCCACCGCGCGGCGCACCACTGCGGAGGCCACCAGGAACGGGAGGCTGAACTTGCCGTCGAGGGCGCTGGTCGGTGCGCGCCTGACCTCGAGCGGCTGGCACATCACGTCGTGCCAGTCGCCGGTGAACACCCGGATCTCCGCGATGTCCTCCGCGGCGAGGTCGTGCTTCTCGACCAACGTGAGGGTCGCGTGAATGTGGCTGTGCGACGTGCTCACCGACGCCCACCTCTTGTACAGCGTGGCACTGCCGGTGAACTCGGTGCCGAGCCCGTCGAGGATCTTCTCGCGGTCGTACTTGCCGCCGAAGTACGTGTTCAGAACGCCGAACTTGCCTTCGAACGGAGCATCCAACCCTCGAATACCCTGCTGCGCAAGGAGGGTCGCCACCACCGCACCCTGGGCCGAGAACGCGGCGTAGATCCCGCGAAGGTCGCTGGTGCCGCGCACCACCTCCATCGTCCCGCTCGACTGCATGGTGGCGATCCCCAGCGCGTCGAAGATCGCCTCGCGGGAGAGCCCGAGGATGCGACTCGCCGTCGCGGCGGCGGCGAACACTCCCGTCACAGGAGAGATGTTCCAGTCCTGCTGCCACTCCACGAACTGCCGCAGCCGTCCGAAGATGTCCTGCCCGATCGCCACCGCGGTGACCAGCTCCTCACCTGAGACCCCCCCGGCCCGCTCCGCCACCGCGAACGCGGCAGGAATGATCGTGCTGGCGGCGTGGTGTCCCCAGTAGGTGTAGTCGTCGTAGTCCAGGCAGTGCGCCATGGCACCGTTGACGAGTGCTGCCGAGGCCGCCGGGAGCCGAGCGGCCGAGGCGATCACGGACGCCTCGGGTCGGCCCCCGACGTCCTGGGCGTATGCGAGCACCGAGCCAGGGGACTGCTCCAGCCCACTGGCCGCGAGACTGACGCCGAGCGTGTCCAGGATCGTCTTCTTGGCGGCGTCGACCGCTGCGGGCGGCAGGTCGGTGAACGTCGCGTCGAACGCGAGGTCGGCGAAGTGGCGGCCCAGGTCGGTGGTGGATGCTTGCACGGTGTCACTCCTTGGGGGTGGGGCTAGACGCCCTGGCTGTGCCGGTGCGACATGACGATGGACCGGAGCCCGGCCTCCAGCCCGGTCACCGGAGGACACCCGAACGCTGTCCTGAGCCGTTCACCGTCGACAAGCTGGTAGCGACGGCGGTCGGGGTTGAACTCGACGTCTTCGGGGCTGGCGCCGTGCAACCGCATCAGGGTCGAGTAGATCTCGCGCGTCGAGGCAGGCTTGTCCACGACGTTGACTGCGACGTCTCGGATGGGGAGGTCGATCGCGCGGACTGCCGCTCGGGCCGCGTCGTCGACGTAGATGAGGGAGTGCCGCGAGTCCTCGCTCCAGGTGACCCGGGCCCTCTCGCCGCGGTCCACTGCACGCAGCCCCTCGAGCATCAAGGCACTGTTGGAGTGCTCGGCCGCATCGGGACCGTAGATGCTGCCGAAGCGCAATGCGAGGTAGGCGAAACATCCCCGCTTGGCGAACGGGGGCAGGAATGCCTCGCAGGCGAGCTTCGCGGCTGCGTACAGGGACACGTCGCGGCCGACCGCACCGTCCTCCTCCCGCATGGCGCTGATCGGCTCTTGCGAGAACGACCCGTACAGCTGCTGCGACGAGCCGTACACGAACACGCGCACCCCCTGCTCGGCTGCCGCGGCCATCAGGCCGAACGTCGACACCACGTTGACGTTGAAACCTTCGTGTGGTGACGCGTCGGAGGCCTTCAGGCGCAGAGCAGCGAGATGCACGACGGCATCGACGGACCTGACAGCGCCGGCCACCTGGTCCGCGTCTCGCAGATCCATCGAGCCGAACCGGACTCGGGGCAACGCTGCAAGCGCCTCGGACCTGGGTGAGTCGACGATGTCGGTGGCGAGGACCGTATGGCGCCCCTGCCGGCTCAGCAGTTCAACGACCCGCGAGCCCAGGAAACCCGCGGCTCCGGTGACGAGGACCCTCGCCCCTGCCGCCGTAGGGCTCTGCTCGGGAACGCCCTGTTCGAGCCGTTCAGGCACGGCGCTCCTCCCGGCCGATGGGTCTGACAACCAGCATATTGTCTGACTCAGACGCTCATGGCAAGATGCACACGTCATCCAATCCCACAGCAGCCAGGAGCATCATGCGTGGCATCGTCTTCAGCGGGGAACGCCAGCTCGACCTCATCGAGCGTCCCGACCCGGCACCGAGCCCGAACGAGGTCGTCCTGCGAGTCGAGGCGTCCGGCTTGTGCGGATCGGACCTGCACATCTACCGGGGACCCCGCACAGGTACGCACGGCAAGATCGCCGGGCACGAGCCGGCGGGAGTGATCAAGGCGGTGGGCGCGGGAGTCCCGGCCCAGTGGGTCGGGCGCGCCGTGATGGTGCACCACTACTTCGGCTGCGGGTCCTGTGACCAGTGTCAGTCGGGCTGGACCCAGATGTGCCGTGAGGGTGCGGTGGCCATGGGTAACACCGCCGACGGTTCCCACGCGGACCTGGTGAAGGTGCCGTTCAGTGCGGTCCTGCCTGCCCCTGACGGACTGTCCTTCCTCGCTGCGGCCGCGATCAGCTGCGGGACAGGCACGGCCTGGGGGGCGCTCGAGCGGCTGGACCTGAGTGGCGCTGACACCATCGCGGTCTTCGGTCAGGGTCCGGTCGGCCTGGCCGCCACCCAGCTCGCCGCTGCCATGGGTGCGCGTGTCATAGCGATGGACATCTCCGCACCTCGGCTGGAGCGTTCCAGGCAGCTGGGGGCATGGGAGACCGTGAACCCGAGCGAGGTCGACTCGGTCGCCGATGCCGTCCGCGACCTCACCGGGGGGCGAGGGGTCTCCAAGAGCCTGGAGACCTCCGGTGCGTCGTCGGCCGCACGCGAGGCTCTCCACGTCCTCGACCTGTGGGGAGCCGCGTGCTGGATAGGGGTCGGTTCGACCATCCAGTTCGACCTCACAGAGCACCTGTACAAGCAGATCACGGGTATGTCGTCCTGGACGACGTCGAAGTCTGGAATGGCTGACTGTGCGAAGTTCGTCATCGAGCGGCAGATCGACGTCGATGCGTTGTTCAGCGACCGGTGGGCGCTCGAGGACTATGCCCGCGCCTACGAGGAGTTCGACCAGCAGACCTCCGGCAAGGCGGTGTTCGTCCCTTGAGCGCTACGCGTGCAGGGGTAGGGAGTGCGCCTCGTCCTCGAAGCCGTAGATCGACTTGACCTCGAGATATTCCTCCAAGCCGAACACGCCCATCGACCGACCGATCCCGGACTGCTTGTAGCCGCCCATCGGAGTGAACGAGTTGGTGTTGGCGCCGTTGTAGGAGATCCGCCCCGCCTTGAGGCCGCAGGAGAACTCGTAGCCGCGCTTGCGGTCCTCGCTGAACACATACCCACCCAGGCCGAAGATCGAGTCGTTGGCGATCTCGAGCGCCTCGTCCTCGGTCTGGTAGGGCATCACGACGAGAACGGGACCGAAGATCTCCTCCTTGGCCAGGGTCATGTCGCGGGTCACGTCGGCCAGCACCGTGGGCTTGCAGAAGAAGCCCCGGTCGAAGCCTTCCACACGGCCGAGTCCCCCGGTGACGAGGCGCCCGCCCTCTTCGAGGCCTATCCGGATGTGGTCCTGGACGCTTTCGTACTGCTGGGCGTGGATCAGGGGCCCGTGGGTGGTCGCCGGGTCGCGTGGATCGCCCAGACGCATGCGGCCGATCTCGTCGACGAGGAAGGGCAGGATGTCCTCGACCTGGCTCTCGTGCACGAGGAGCCGACTGGGCGCGTGGCAGGACTGACCGGTGTTGGAGAAGCCACGCTGGATGTTCCAGCGGGCGGCCTTCTCCAGGTCGGCGTCGGTCAGGGCGATGTTGGCAGACTTGCCGCCCAGCTCCAGACAGACACGCTTGACCGTCTGGGCCGCCGACTCGCCGACCTTGACTCCAGCGCCGGTCGATCCGGTGAACGAGATCAGGTCGACGTCTGGGTGGCTCGACAGGGCATCCCCTACGACGCTGCCACGACCGATGACCAGGTTGAAGACGCCGGGCGGCGTACCGGCCTCGTCCATCACCTCGGCCAGGGCGACGCCCGAGGCCGGCGAGCTGTCCGAGGGTTTGAGCACCATCGTGCACCCCGCCGCGATGCCGTAGATCAACTTGATCACGGACGTCTGGATCGGCCAGTTCCACGGTGAGATCAGGGCACAGACACCGATGGGCTCCCGCCGGACGATGGTGTCGGCGAGCTGCTGCTCGAAGGCGTAGGCGGCGATGAGGTCGCGGGCGACCCTCATGTGCCCAGCAGGACCCTTGACCTGGGCCTTGAAGGACACGGGCACACCCACCTCTTGCGCTATCAGCCGGGCCAGGTCGGCCTCGCGGCGCTCATAGGCGGCGATGATGCGGTCGATCAGCGTGACGCGCTCGTGCACCGAGGTCTTCGAGAAGCTCACGAAGGCATGCTTGGCTGCGGACACGGCCCGGTCGACATCGGCCACCGTGCCGCCCGAGGTCACGGTTGCCCAAGGCTCCTCAGACGTCGGGTCGATCAGCGTCCGGGTGCCTTCCCCTGTGGGCGCGACCCACTGACCGTCGATGTACAACTGTCCGTAGTGCTCCACGTCACACCCTCTCGTATGGCGGGCTCCGACCGAGCCTTGCGCCCCGACGACCCAGGATAGCAAATGTCGGTCGACAACGGGTGCCGTGAAAGGTCATACTGTTAGCGCATAGGTCGACGCACTGTCAGGGTTCAACTGGCGTCACGCCGACCCTCCGAAGTCCAGACCCATCTCAGGAGCTGAACCAATGGCCAACGTCATCGTCGTGGGTGTGGACGGCGGAGATTCCTCCCTGTGTGCCGCGCGCCGGGCGGCGGAGCTCGCTGCCAGCACGGGAGCCGCGTTGCACGTGCTGACAGCGGTCACGACCGCCAGCGTCGAGGAGATCCATGACCGGCCTGGCTCCAGCAGCATCACCTCGGGGGAGCTCGCCGAGTCGATCGCCGCCGACGTGGCCCGTGAGCTTGGCGCCGGGGTCCGCGACATCACCAGCGGTGTCCTGCAAGGAAGTCCTGCTGTGGCTCTGGTCGACGAGGCCAACCGCTTGGACGCCAAGCTCATCGTGGTCGGGAACAGGCGTGTGCAGGGCATCAGTCGCCTGCTCGGCAGCGTTGCCACTGGCGTGGCTGCCCACGCCCCGTGCGACGTCTACATCGTCAAGACCGTCTGATCCGCCCGCCTCGGATGCCTCTGCGTCTTCCCCGGGACCATCGGTGACGCGGTCGATCCGCACGCGGTCCCGCCCCAGCGACGTGTCACCGGCGGTGTCCCCTAGTCCCCGGTCGACGCTGGTGGCTGCGTTGCTCGGGTTCTTCATCATCACCTTGGACGCGGTGATCGTGAACGTCGCACTGCCCGAGATCCGCTCCGACCTCGGTGGCGGGATCCGAGGTCTGCAGTGGGTGGTCGATGGTTACACGCTGATGTTCGCGGCAGGGCTCTTGTCTGCAGGCTCGCTGGTTGACCGGATCGGCGCGAAACGCTCGTTCGCGGCAGGTCTCCTGGGTTTCCTCATCGCGTCCGCTGCCTGCGGGCTCGCGCCGAGCCTCGGCGCGCTCGTGGCCTTCCGGTTCGTGCAGGGGACGGCTGCGGCGGTGATGATGCCGGCGTCGATGGCTCTGATCGGCCAGGCCTACCCGGAGCCTGGTCGGCGCTCACGCGCGGTCGCTGCCTGGGCGATGGGGGGCGCGGTCGCCTCGTCCTCGGCCCCGGTGTTGGGCGGCCTGTTGACGTTGGTCGACTGGCGGCTGATCTTCCTCGTCAACCTGCCGGTGAGCGCGGCCGCGCTAGGACTGCTCGCCAGGGCAGCCCGCTCGCCGCACCATGAGGTCCCGTTCGACTGGATCGGCCAGCTCACAGCTGTCAGCGCGATGGGCGCCGTCGTGTACGGCGTCATCGAGGCCGGCGACCACGGGTTCCCGAACGTCCGGGTCGTCACCGCTCTGGTCGTTGCGGTGGTCGCGACCGTGGGTTTCGTCCTGACCCAGGCGCGGACGCGACACCCGATGCTGCCGCTCGACCTGGTCCGCTCTCGAACAGTCCTGGCTGTCGTGGCGATCGGGTTCGCCTTCATGGTCGGCTACTACGGACTGCCGTTCGTGATGAGCCTGTACCTCCAGCAGGTACGCGGCCTCTCCTCGCTCGACACCGGCGTGGCCTTCCTTCCGATGATGCTGGTCGGACTGGTGCTCACTCCGCTCGGACCGCGGGTCGTCGACCGGCTCGGTGCACGCGTCGTCGTCGCTGGCGGCCTCACGCTGATGGCTGCCGGGTTGGTCACGTTGGCTGTCGTTCCGCCGAGCACTCCGCTGGTCGTCCTCAGTGCGCTGATGGTGCTGGTCGGGATCGGTGGTCCCACCATCGCCCCGCCCATCACCTCGGTCCTGCTCGGCGCCGTACCGACGAAGCGCACCGGCACGGCCAGCGGACTGCTGAACACGAGTCGTCAGCTGGGCGGAGCGCTCGCCGTCGCCGTCTTCGGCGGACTGCTCGCCGCCCCGAGTGGCTTCGCCACCGGCATGCGCGTCAGCTTCCTGCTCGCCACCGCGGTGACCCTGGCCGCGGCCTTCACCGCGCTGATCGGCCTACCGACCCGCGCCAGCGCGTGACCGCCCTACCAGCCGCCGTCGACCTGGATGTTCTGCCCCGAGATCAGGTCCGACTGGGAGGTCGACAGGAACACAGCGAGGTTGGCGATGTCGACGGCCTCAATCCGACGCTTCAGGCTCTGGTTCTCCAGGACCCACTGGTGGTACTCCTCGCGCTTGTCGCCGCGGTCCCGGAACTCCGCGTCGGACAGGACTGCGCCTGGCGAGATGCCGTTCACGTTGATGAGATGTGCCCCGAGCTCGCGAGCAAGCCCCTTGATCAGGCCGTACATGGCTCCCTTTGAGGCGATGTAGGGGACGTAGCCGTCCCAACGGCCCGACAGGGTCAGCGAAGTTACATTGATGATCTTGCCGTACCTCTCGGCTTTCATGTGCTTGGAACACACTCGCGAGAGCACGAATGCGGCCGAGGAGTTGATCCGCACCTGGTCCTCGTACTCCGCGATGGTGAACTCCTCATGCTGCTTGAAGATCACCAGGGCGGCGTTGTTCACGAGCACATCGATCCCGCCGACCTCGTCCGCCAGCGCCGTCGCCGCCGTCTCGAGCCCAGAGAGGTCGTTGAGGTCGTAGCCGAAGAACCTGACTCCCTTGGTGACGCCGTCCAGCACCTCCTGCGGGTTCTTCGCATCGGGATGGTCCAACGCGATGATGTTGGCGCCCTCGTCGGCGTACCGGGCGACGAGCGCCTGCCCGATAGTGCCGAGAGCGCCGGTGATCAGGACGTTCTTGTCCGTAAGGTCACCCATGTGATTCTCCTCCTCGGAGCTTGACGACCGACCAAGTCATAGTCTGTAGACTGTCGAATTGTCAAACTGTTGCACCCTTGGTAAGGGTCGCTTGAAGGAAGCGCAGGTACGTCGTGGGCCACTCTGGAGCTCGGCAGCCCGCATCGCGTGGTATCCAAGCTTCCCCGAGCTCACTGCCGCTCCGCGGCGGATACCCCGTCGTGTCGTTCCGTGACCACGGAGCCGGCGAGGTGCCTCTCCTGATGCTCAGCGGGGTGGGCGCCGAGGTAGGCATGTGGGACGAGCTTCGGCGCTACATCGACCGCCCCACCGTGGCGTTCGACGTCAAGGCGGGTCACCTCGGACGGCGGCCGTCGATGCGCACCTTTGCCCGGTTCCTGGTCGGACTGCTGGACGAGCTTCGGATCGGGCAGGTCGACGTCCTGGGGCTCTCGTGGGGCGGGATGGCCGCCCAACAGCTCGTGCATGACCACCCCGGACGAGTACGTCGCCTCGCGCTGGCGAGCACGGGGCCAGGCTTCTTGATGGTCCCTGCTCGACCTTGGTCGACCCTGGCGCTGCTTCGCCCGAGCCGGAAGACGAAGAGGGCCGCTCACCTGAGTAGGCACCTCTATGGAGGCGACTTCGTCGCCGACCCGACCCTGATACACCGGCTCGGCCTGCTCCGGCCGATCGACCAACGTACCTACCGTCGGCAGATGTGGGCGCTCACGGGATGGTCGAGCATCCCGTGGCTGCGCACCCTGCGACACGAGACGCTGATCCTGCATGGCGACGACGACCCGGTGGTGCCCTTCACCAACGCACGACTGATGCACCAGCTGATCCCAAGGTCGACTCTGCATCGCGTGACACGCGGGGGTCACCTCTACCTGTACACCCGACCGCAGGTGCACGGTCCGGAGCTCACCGAGTTCCTCACGGTCACCGACCCGGCACCCGAGAGTCGGCAGGGCCGCGTCCGTGACCGAGGTTGACAGGTTGAGCACTGTCAGACATATTCGGATCACGTCAACGGCATGAGTGAGGAGAGCGACATGCGTGACGCGGTCATCTGTGAACCGGTGAGAACGCCCGTGGGACGGTACGGCGGGGTCTTCCGCGACGTACCGGTGACCCACCTGGCCGCCACCGTCGTGCGGGGCCTGGTCGACCGCACCGGGATCACCGGGGACGATGTCGACGACGTGATCTTCGGGCAGGGCTATGCCAACGGTGAGGCAGCCGCCATCGGACGCATCGCTGCGCTGGATGCGGGGCTGGACGTCACCGTGCCCGGGCTGCAGATCGACCGCCGTTGCGGCTCCGGGCTGCAGACCGTCATCTACGGCTGCATGCAGGTCATGACGGGCGGTTCCGACCTGGTTCTCGCCGGTGGCGCCGAGAGCATGAGCCAGACCGAATTCTACCTGCCCGACGCTCGGTGGAACAAGGGTGGGCTCCCTCATCTGCGCGACCGCTTGGCGGAGCCCAGACGCAACTCGGGAGGCTGGCGCTACCCCGTCGACGGCGGCATGATCGAGACCGCGGAGAACCTGCGTCGCGAGCACGACATCAGCCGCACCGAGCAGGACGAGTGGGCCGTGCGGTCGCACGCCAGAGCGGTGCGAGCGATCGAGGACGGGCTATTCGAGGACGAGACGATCCCCGTCACCTTCACCGATGCCAAGACCAAGGAGGAGTCGGTCGTCACGACCGACGAGCATCCGCGGCCCGGCACGTCCGTCGAGTCCTTGGCCCGACTCCGACCGATCATGCGGGCCGACCGTGAGGCGACGGTGACGGCCGGCAACTCCAGTGGTCAGAACGACGCCGCAGCTGCAGCGATCATCACCACACCAGAGCGAGCGGAGCAGCTGGGCCTCCGTCCGTTTGCGCGCTTGGTCTCGTGGCAGCTCGCCGGCGTGGAACCGCACCGGATGGGCATTGGGCCTGTTCCTGCCGTGCATCGACTCTTCGAGCGCACCGGGCTGACTTGGTCCGACATCGACCTGATCGAGCTGAACGAAGCCTTCGCGGCGCAGGTGTTGGCTTGCTTCCGCGAGTGGAAGCTCAGTGAGGATGACCTCGAGCGCGTGAACGTGAATGGTGGGGGCATCGCGCTAGGCCATCCCATCGGGGCCACGGGTGGGAGGATCCTCGCCAACCTGCTGCGGGAGATGGAACGACGCGAAGCGCGCTACGGCATCGAGACCATGTGCATCGGTGGAGGCCAGGGTCTCGCTGCGGTGTTCGAGCGAGTGGCGAGCTAAGACGAGTCGTCGCGCTACTGCGCGGTTGTGACAGCGGTGCGACCGGCAGGCCGGTGGCCACCTCTTGGCATGGCGCACCGATCGTTCTCCGGTATCTCGACCGGGGCCCGCTCGCGTGATCGGCGGAGCCGAGCGTCGCGTCTGCGACGTCCTGAACCCAAGTGTGAACCAGTTCACTCGGGAACCTTGACTGCATGACGTTTGTCGCGGTTGAATGTCTCGAAACCACACGTCAAAGGTCAGACAATTAGCCTCATCAAGCGAGCAGCGCCCCATCCTCGGCAGAGAGCAGAGTCGATGCACCTCCAACCCCACCTCACGCCATGAGCGCCTCGGTCAAGGCCGACGCGCCGGACGAGGCCCGGCAGGACCGGTCGTCCCAACGGGTCACCGACTTCAAGTACCGGTGGCCGGCGCGCTACCGCGCGGCGTGGGCGGCCCTGGTCATCCTGCTCGTGGTCACTGGGCCCATTGCGCCGCGGGCCCTGAGCAGCTCCTCCATCCAGCTCGTGACCGCCCTGGCCGGCGTGCTGATCATCGCGGCACTCGGTCAGACGCTCATCATCATGGGAGGAGCGCTGGACCTCTCCGTCGGCGCCATCATCTCGGTGTCAGCGGGCATGGTGGTCCACTACGGCGGTGCGGGCGCCAACGTTCCACTGGTCATCGCCTCGGCCGTGCTCGTCCCTGTACTGCTGAGTCTGGTGAACGGTGTCCTGATCACCGTGCTGCGGCTCAACCCGCTGATCGTCACCCTGGCCACGTTCGGAATCATCACCGGCGCGATCCGACTGTGGACCGGCGTGTCGCTGTCCGTGAGTGGTCGCGCACCGGAGGGGTTGGTGTCCTTCGCAGATCCGACCGTCTCGGTGTTGAGCGTCGTCTTCCTCTACGCGCTGGTGATCGCAGTCCTGGTGGCGCTGATGCTGACGAAGACCCGCTTCGGCAAGGGGATCGCTTGGATGGGCTCCAGCCGACGCGCGGCTCGGGCCCTCGGCTTGTCGGTGATGCGCACCGAGTTGATGACCTTCGCCATCGCCGGCCTGCTCTACGGCCTGGCCGGAGTTCTGCTCGCCGGCTTCCTCGGCACTCCTGACGTGCAGTCCGGCGCCGTCTACCAGTTGTCCACCATCACCGTCGCGGGCATCGCCGGTGTCATGTTCGGCGGTGGCCCGGCGAGCGTGGCCAGCGTGGTCAGCGCTGCGGTGTTCCTCCAGATGCTGGACCAGGCGCTGGCCATTCTCGGTCTGGGTGCCGGCTCCCGCGTCATGGTCCAGGGCTTCGTGCTCGTCATCGCGGTGGGCGCCATCACGTTGGGGCAGTACAGCGCCTCCGGCCTGAGCCGAGGGTTCAGTCTGCGGCGCCGCAAAGCGCTCACCGGATGACAGGACTGCGCAGCAAGCATCTCGATTCCGGGCCGGCGACAAGCCCAGACACACGCCAGACATCCGTAGACCACACATTGGAGACGAACATGACAACGAGCAAACGAATTCGATCGCGCCTGCGACCCGGGCGCGCGCCTCTCAGGCTGATCGCACTGACTGCCGCGGCAGTCGTGGTGCTCGGGGCGTGTGCCTCAGACCCTAAGAGCAAGAGCTCATCGGGGGGCTCGGCGGCTGCCTCGCACGCTCCTGTGAGCGACGCGGCGGTCAAGAAGGTCATCCAGAAGGCGTTCCTCAAGGACATCCCGGTCTCCGAGCTGGACCCGGCGATCCAAGAGACCATGAAGGTCGCCGCCACGACGTGGACTCCCAAGATGGACGCGACGCTCAAGCAGTGCTTGAAGAAGAACACGTGCGAGACCGGTCATGGCTCACTCACCGTCGCCTTCCCCAACGACAACATCAACCCGTGGAGGCAGACGTTCCGCGCTGAGCTGACGGCGCAGGCCATCGCCTCGCCCGAGGTCTCGAAGATCATCTACAGCCTGGGCACCGACACCGCCAGCTGGCTGGCGAACTTCAAGAGTCTGGTGGCTCAGCATCCCGATGTCATCGTCATGGACTCGATCTACGGCTCTGCCATCGCCCCCGCGGTATCGCAGGCCAAGGCTGCCGGGATCGTCGTCGTCGAGGCGGAGACGCCCTTGCCGTCCAACGTCGCATCCCTCGTCGACGTCCAAGCCACGTCGGACCTGTGCGGCGCCTACACCCAGGGCACGAAGCTGGTGACCGACATGGTGAAGAAGCCTGCCGGCTATGCCCTCTACACGGGGATCCCGGGCAACGCGAGCGCCGCTGACTGGCAGCCATGCCTGATCAAGGGACTCGAGTCGGCCGGTTGGAAGAAGGTCAACCAGGGCTACACGCAGTGGAGCCCCCAGGGTCAGGCCCAGGAGGCTAACGCGCTGGCCGCGTCGGGAACCAAACCCGGAGTCGTCGCCTACGACTACACCATGGAGGACTTCGCTGCTCCCTTCCTCAAGTCGGGCAAGACGCCGCCGATCATGATGTCCGACGTCGTGAACTACTCCTACCTCAAGCAGCTGAAGGAAGCCCAGGCCAAGGGGGTCGACGCCAAGGCATTCGTGGCCAACAGCCGGGTGTGGTACGGCCGCATCGGTGTGACGGCCGGCCTCATGAAGGCTCAGGGCCAGAAGGTCGCCCACCAGATCGACATCCCCTACCCGATGGTGGATGCGGACGCGGTTCTGGCGTCGTCGTTCGACCCGGCGATGCCCGCGAACGCGCCGGTCCCGACGCTGTTCGACCCTGCCCAGGAGACTGCGGTCCTCGCGGCCGGGTCCTGACCTTCTCGACTGCGGGTGGGCCTGCCCGTTCTCTCGACGAGCGAGCGGCCCACCGCAGCCCAAGCTTTCGTGATGGAGGACATTGTGTCGCTGACCAGCGAGAAACCGGCCCCCGAAGAGGCGCCGGCAGTGAATCATGGGGTGAGCCTGCGCGGGGTCACCAAGACGTTTCCAGGTGTGCGAGCACTTGACGAGGTCGACTTCGACTGCACCCCGGGTGAGGTCCACGCCCTGGTGGGTGAGAACGGCTCCGGCAAGTCGACGCTGATCAAGGTCGCCTCCGGCGTTCTGGAGGCCGACACCGGAACTGTGATGATCGGTGGTGAGCCGTTCACCGGAGGAGGCGTCAGGCGGTCCCGTCAGCTGGGCCTGGCCACGGCGTACCAAGACACCTCGCTCGTGTTGGACCTCAGTGTCGACGACAACATCTCCTTGTCGCTGAACGCGATCGGGATGACGCGGCCGCCCGATCTCGCGGAGACCTTGGCGCGCTTCAACCTTCCGTTCAAGCCAACCGAGCTGGTCTCCAGCCTGGGCCCGGGCGCCCGTCAGCTGCTCGAGGTCGCGCGCGCCA
>CAXSHL010000018.1:0-34878 GCA_964237315.1 uncultured Nocardioidaceae bacterium | reverse complement strand
CTCGTCGCGTCCGATTCCAGCAACTCCGAATGTGCCCGCGCGCTGGCGGCGTCGCCCGCCATGCTGATGCTGGACGAGCCCACCGCTGCCCTGGACCTCCGCCTTGCAGCTCGTCTCGAGGAGCTCGTCAAGCAGGCGCGTGATGGCGGCATGGCCATCGTCTACGTGAGCCATCGCCTGGCAGAGATCCGCCGGCTCGCGGATCGACTCACCGTGATCCGTGACGGCATCATTCAGGGCACCTTCTCCTCGGACAGCTGGCAGGTCGAGGACATCGTCGAGCTGATGGTCGGGGCGCCGACCGATCTCGAGTTCCCCAAACGCACGACGCCCGTGCGCGACTCGGTGCGTCTCGACGTCCGGGACCTGCACGGCCCAGCGTTCGGGCCGGTCTCCATCACCGTCCGTGGCGGCGAGGTCGTGGGGGTGGCTGGAGCCGAAGGGAACGGACAGCGCGCACTGCTGCGGGGGATCATCGGGATCGATCGCCAAGGGGGCGGTCTGAGCGTCGATGACAAGTCTCTGTCTCGGGTCACCCCGGCCAAGGCACTCGCGTCAGGCATCAGCTTCCAGAGCGGCGACCGCGCGGCTGAGTCGATCTTCGCGCCCTCGTCGGTGATGGACAACACGACAGCCCAGGTGGGCTCACGGTCCGGGCCGGCCGGCACGTCGCTCCTGAGCAGGCTTCTCCCGGCTTTCGCCAGCGCCAGGAAGGACCTGGGCATCGTCTCCGCGTCGCCGTTCCAGCCGATCGGCGCACTGTCCGGGGGCAACCAGCAGAAGGTCGTACTGGCCCGTCCTGCCCTCAGGCCACCGAAGGTCCTGATCATCGACGAACCGACGCAGGGGGTCGATGCGCGTGCACGCATGGACATCTACCGATATGTCAGTGACGCGGCCGAAGAGGGACTCGGAGTGCTGGTCAACTCCTCCGACTCCGCCGAGCTGGCGGGTCTGTGCGACCGCGTGTACGTCATGTCCCGGGGAGAGGTCGTCACGGAGCTGGCCGGCCCCACGACGGAGAGCGAGATCGTCAAGGGCTTCGTCAGCGCAGCAGACGTCAAGGAGGCGCAAGGTGGGACCTCTGCGACGGGCGGCAAGCTGCGCGGCCTCGTGCAGCGCAACGCGAGCCATGTGCCGATAGCCGTCCTGCTGCTGCTCATCACGGCCGTTGCCTTCTACGTCAGCACCCGGTCCGAGGTCTTCTGGACTCCGTTCAACCTGTCGAATTGGCTGCTCGCGACCTTGCCCCTCGCCTTCGTCGCGCTGGGGCAGCAGTTCAACATGGTCTCGAGACTGTTCGACCTCTCGATCGGGTCGGTCATGAGCCTGACCGTGGTCGTCGTCTCGATGACACTGCACGACCTCAGCTTCGGCTCTCTCGTGAAGACACTCGTCGGCCTGGCCGCGGTGGTTGTCATCGTCGGCGGCTTCAACAGCATCCTGATCGTGGCGCTGAAGGTTCCCGCAATCGTGGCGACCGTCGCGTCACTGGGGATCGTTCAGGGCATCGCCATCTTGTTGCGGCCGGCGCCTGGTGGCATCATCGCCCCCGACTTCGTGATCGGAGTGACCAAAGGGGTCAGCTACGTGCCGTTCGCCTTCATCGCGCTCGTAGTGCTCACCCTGGGCATGGAGTACTGGCTCTACCGCCGCGCGCGTGGACTCGCCCTGCGAGCGGTCGGCTACGACGCCGAGTCCGCCCTCCGCGTAGGTGAGCGCGTGACCGTGATCCAGACCGCCTCCCTGATGATCTGCACCCTTGGCGCGGTGATCGGCGGCGTGTTCCTGGCCTCGCAGACCGGCATGGGCTCCAACGCGGTCGGCGCTGGTTTCGCGCTGCCCTGCTTCGCTGCCGTGTTCCTGGGCGGCGCCGTGCTGTCCGGAGGTCGCGGGTCGTTCATCGGAGCGATGCTCGGCGCCATGTTCTTGGCACTGCTGGACAACGTCACTCCGTTGCTCAGCATCGCGGACGCGTGGCGCCAGATCCTCTACGGGGTCATCCTGCTCGCAGCGATCGCCGCATACGCCTCCCTGGCGCGCATCCGCAGTGCCCCCGGTCGGTGACGGGCAGACCATGAGACTCGGAAGGAGACTTGAGTGGGAACGACCGTGACGACACTGCTCGACGGGTGCACCTTCTTGGAGGCAGCCCGTTGGCACGAGGACCGCATCTGGTTCTCCGAGCTCTACACCCACCAGGTGATGTCGGCTGAGGAGGACGGCTCAGACGTCCGAGTCGAGGCGACAATCCCGGGGGAGCCTGCGGGGATCGACTGGCTGCCCGACGGTCGGCTCGTCGTCGCCGTGAGGGAGGAACAGAAGGTGGTGCGTCGCGAGCACGACGGCACCGTCGTGGTGCACGCCGACCTCTCGAAAGATGCCACGGGCTTCTGCAACGAGGTCGTCGTCGACAAGCAAGGTCGCTGCTACGTCGGGAGCTTCGGTTTCGACCTGGACGACCGCGGGCCGATGGCGACCTCCTCCCTCCACCGGGTCGACCTCGATGGGACGATCACCGAGGTGGCCGACGACCTGTGGTTCCCCAACGGCTCAGTCATCACAGGTGAGGACGTCCTCATCGTGAACGAGACGTTCGGCAACAGAGTGACGGCGTTCGACCTCACCGAGGACGGGCGGCTCGTCAACCGCCGGGCGTGGGCCGAGTTCGGCCCGCTTCCGAAGGCGACGACCCTGGCAGACGCCACCCCGGAGTTCGTCGTGTCACCCGACGGCATGTGCCTCGATGCCGAGGGGATGCTGTGGATCGCGGACCTGACCTCCCGCACGATGCTGCGCGTGCGAGAGGGTGGCGAGGTCGTGGACGAGGTCGACCCGGGAGTGATGCCGTTCTCTGCAGTTCTCGGAGGCTCGGACGGTCAGTCGATGTTCATCTGCGCAGCGCCGTACTTCGACGATGTGGAACGCGACGGCAGACGCCTCTCGCAGCTGCTCAAGGTCCGCGTGACCGTCCCCGCTCCCTGACGTGGACGACGAAGTAGACAGAGAGGATCCGGATGGTTGAGCTTGCTGCTGTCGTGACCGGCGGCGGACGGGGTCTCGGGCGGACGATCGCGGAGGACCTCGCCAGCCGAGGAGTCGGTGTCGTCCTGGCCGGACGCACTGTCGCCCAGCTCGAGGAGTCCGTCGAGGTGATCCGTCAAGCCGGGGGTGACGCGATCGCCGTCCCGACCGACGTGGCCGACGGGCCCTCGGTGCAGCGTCTCTTCGACACCACTCTCGAGCGCTTCGGCCGCTTGGACGTGCTGGTGAACAACGCCGGCGTCACCGGGGAGGTTCGGCTGACCGACCTGGAGGAGTCGGAGTGGGACCGGGTCTTCGACATCAACGTGCGAGGGTTGTTCCTGTGCAGCAGGGCTGCCGCACGGCATTTCACCAGCGTGGGCAGCGGGAGAGCGATCAACATCGCCTCTGTCTTCGGCCTCCTCGGCCGGCCGGGCTTCACGGCCTACGGTGCGTCCAAGGGAGCGGTCATCAACTTCACGCGGGCGGCGGCCACGGAGTGGGCGCGTTTCGGGGCGCAGATGAACGCGGTTGCTCCCGGCTACTTCGCCACCGACATCAACGCGGAGCTGCGCAACAATGAGGAGGCGATCGCGAAGATAGTGCGGCGCATTCCTGCTCGACGCATGGGTCGGCCCGAGGAGCTCGCAAGTGTCGTCTCCTACCTGGCACTGGATGCTCCGGACTTCCTGACCGGCCAGACGATCGCGGTCGACGGCGGCGAGTCCAGTTTCTGAGCTCATCCCACGTCAGGAGCGATCAATGACCCGCATCATGTACCTGAGCTTGTCCAACGCCCAGTACTCCTCGAACTACTTCCCCTTCCTCCGGTCCTACGTCGACGACTTCGTCGGCCCCGACGTCGAGGTCGAGCTACGTGGTGCGCGCGTGGGACGAATCGACAGCTTCCGGTTCTGGGAGGCGCTGGACTCGATCTCGATTCTCGACTCGGTGCTCGAGGCGGAGCAACGTGGTTTCGACGCCGTGGCGATCGGCAACATCCTCGACCCGGCGCTGCGCGAGGCGCGGTCGATGGTCGACATCCCCGTTCTGGGGCTCGGCGAGACATGCATGACGACAGCCTGCCTCATGGGCAGCACGTTCTCCCTGGTCGGCGTGAACCCGTACTTCGGGGGCCGTTTCGAGGAGAACGTCGCCAAGTACGGCCTCAAGGAGCGACTGGCTGGCATCGAGTGCATGGACCTCACCCCACACGAGCTGGATGCGTGCTTCTCCGACGACGAGGGTCGCCAGCGAGCGCTCGAGTCGTTCCGTCGAGCGGCACGCGCCACCCTCGATCGCGGAGCCGAGGTCATCATCCCTGCCGGCGGACGGATCACGGCGTTCCTCAACGCTCAGCACGTGCGAGAGGTCGACGGGGCACCCGTGCTCGACGGCACTGCGACCCTCCTGGCGATGACGCTTGCCGCGGTGCGCATCCGATCAGCGTCCGGGACGTTCGTCAGTCGCCGCCGTCTCTACGCGAAGGCGCCGGAGACCGTCATCGGATCCGCCGCTGCCGAGTACGCGGAGAGCTACGGGATGCCGGCGCTCGCCCGGTTGGCAACCGACGCCGAGGACGTGGGGTCGGCACGCGACCAGGGTTCGAATGTCGACCCAGCAGGCTCCCGTTGACTTGCGGTGGGCGTCCGAATTCGGAATAGTCTGACAATAGACGTGGTGGAAGAACCGCCGCGGATCACTACCGGAGGTCACCCATGACTGAGGACGCGAAGGACGACGCACCCACGTCGGAGCCACACGCACTGGTGGTAGGGGCGGGTTCCGGTATCGGTCGGGCTCTGGCGCTCCTGCTGGCCGACCGCGGCATCGTGACTGCAGCCGCTGACCTGGACGCCGACTCCGTTCGGCAGCTGTGCAAGGAAGACTCGAACGTGGTTCCGGTCGGGGACCGGTCCTGGGACGCAACCGACCCCACGGCCTGCGAGGAGCTGGTGAGGCTGGCGCAGAAGCAGCTCGGCAGGGTGGACCAGGTCTTCACGACAGTCGGCTGGACCGCCGTCTCGCCCTTCCTCGAGGAGTCCCCCGACTACTGGCGGCGCATCGTCGATGTGAACCTGATGTCGAGCATCTACCTCGCTGCGGCGGCCGGGGGATTGCTGAAGGACCAGGGAACTGGCGGAAGCATCGTGCTCACCTCGTCCGAGGCAGGGATGGTAGGTACGTCCGGTGAGACCGTGTACGCGGCCACCAAAGCCGGAGTCGTCGCCCTGGCGAAGTCTCTCGCCCGCGAGTTCGCGCGCTTCGGCATCAGGGTCAACGCGGTGGCGCCCGGCATCACCGACACGCCCTTGCTGGAGAGCCAGGGCGGCGCCACCCTGCTCTCGAGCATCGTCCGCCAGGTCCCGCTGCGGCGAGCGGGGCAGCCCGCGGAGATCGCGGCTGCCCTTGCGTTCCTCGGCTCCGACGAAGCGAGCTATGTGACGGGGCAGACACTGTGTGTCGGCGGCGGTCTCACCATGGGGTCATGACGATGGAGCTAGCAGGCAAGACCGTGCTCGTCACCGGCGGGTCGCGTGGCATGGGACAGCGCCTGGCGCTGAGGCTTGGACGCGAGGACGCCAACGTCGTTGTGAACTACCGTCGAGACCTCGAGGCGGCGACCGCCACGGTCCAAGGGGTCAAGGACGGGGGTGGCAACGCCGTCGCGGTCCAGGCAGACATCGCCCGGACCGAGGACGTCGAGCAGCTCGTCGCGTCGTCTGTGGAGGCCTTCGGTGGGCTGGACGTCGTCGTCGCCAACGCGGCGGCGAGCGCCTTCAAGCCGCTCACCGACATCCGGGCTCACCACGTCGAGAAGACGATGAGCCTCACCGTGACCGGGTTCCTCGACCTCGTGCGCTTCGCTGCGCCGCACCTGGGTCAGGGGGGCCGAGTCCTCGCGGTCTCCGGGTGGGACAGCTTCCGGGCCCTTCCCGGCCACGGGCTGCTGGGGGCCGCGAAAGCGGCGATGGAGAGCCTGGTGAGGTACTTCGCCGTCGAGCTCGGTCCGCAAGGCATCACCGCGGTCGGCGTCTGCCCCGGCTTCATCGACACCGACTCCTCCCGCTTCTACGCCGGGGAGCACTGGGAGGACTACGAGCGCAACTGGCTCGCCATGACGCCGTCCGGGGCCTACCCCACGGCCGATGACGTCGCGGAGGTGATGGCATTCCTCTGCTCACCTCGAAGTGCCTCGATCAACGGCCAGACGATCGTGCTCGACGGTGGCCTCTCGGTCGCCACGATGCCGCGCAGCTTCGGTGCCTAGCATGAACGCCGCCCCTTCAGCCGTGCCGGTCAACGACCCAGCCCGCACCGTCGTCCAGCTGATGTCCCAGGTCGAGCGTCGTCCGGCGCGCTCGATCGCAGGGGAGAAGGACGGGAGGCAGCTGACGATCGCGGATTTGAGAGAGAGGTCGAACCGACTGGCGAACGCCTTCCTCGGCTTGGGCCTCTCGCGGGGCGACCGGGTGGCGTACGTCGCCGCGAACCACCTCGAGTACCTAGTTCTCGAGTTCGCGCTCCTCAAGGCCGGCTTGGTCAAGGTGCCGCTCAACTTCAGGCTCAGCCCCCCGGAGCTGCGGTCGTGCATGGAGCTGGCGCAAGTCCGTCTCGTCGTGGCTGACGCAGGTGCAGCCGAAGGTCTCGACGTCGTCTGGGAGGAGGGGGAGGTCCTCAAGGTAGTGATCGGCCAGCGCTCTGGCTGGCGTTCGATCGACGACCTCGTCGCCGGTGGCTCCGCGTCCCGGCTGCAGGCACCCACCGGTCCCGATGACCTCTATCACATCAGGTTCAGCTCGGGATCCACCGGCCGTCCCAAAGGCATCGCCATCTCTCATCGCGGCGCTCGCGCTGCGATCCTGGGGAACACCTGGGTGATGAGCACCAGTGGCGTGGTCGAGTCCCCCCGCACGCTGCAGGTGGCACCGCTCGTCTACGCCGGCGGCTGGAGCGTCTTCCCCACGCTGTTGTGCGGCGGGACGAACGTGGTGCTCGAGCGTTTCGATGCCGACGAGACGGTGAGAGCGATCTCGGCACAAGGCATCGACTGGATGTTCGCGGTCCCGACCATGCTGCGGCGCATCAGCCTCTCCAACGAGCTTCCGTCGCTCCGATCGTCGGGCATCTCCTGCCTGATGCTGGCAGGCGAGCCCGCCGCGATCCCTGCCCTCGAGACCGTCTCCGAGCACTGTGATGCGCTTGTCCAGTGCTGGGGGCAGACCGAGGCACCGGCGTCGACCACCTTCGTGAGCCGTGCCGAGATGCGGTCGCCGGAGCTGTGGCGCGCGATCGGGCGACCCGTGCCCGGGGTGGAGTTCTCCCTGCTCGTCGATGGCGAGGTGCTGCCCGGTCTGGAACCTGGACGAGAAGGAGAGCTCGTCGTCCGCACCCCGAGCATCGCCACTCAGCTCATCGGTGCTGATGAGGAGAGAGCGCGCCGTCTCCTCGACGGGGGCTGGTGGCGTACGTCGGATCTCGGGTACTTCGACGAACAGGGCCGCGCCTACATCGTCGGGCGAGCGAGCGAGACGATCATCACGGGAGGAACAAACATCTCGCCCGTCGAGATCGAGCGCGCGTTCGAAGAACTGCCCAGCGTTCGGGAGGCCGTCGTCGTCGGAGTCCCGGACGACCAGTGGGGTGAGACACCGGCCGCGCTGGTGCACCTTCCCGCGCTCGCGGACAAGGACGTGGACGAGCTCGGTTCGTGGATCGGCGAGCGGCTCGCGGGATTCAAGCGACCGAGGCACATCTTCGTCTCTGCTGAGCCGATACCACGAGGGTCCGGTGAGGCGAAGGTCGCGCGAGGCGAGCTGAAGCGAACCCTGCAGGAGTGGCTGGCCGATCCGACCCGGATCCCGCCGCACGTGACGAAGGTGGTGCAGCGAAGTGGATGACGTTCTGACAGAGCGCATGGAGCACGTCGGAGTCGTCCGGTTCAACCGGCCCGACCGCGGCAACTCGGTGACTCCAGCGGTCGTGACCCAGCTGGGGGACGCGGTCGAGGCTCTGTGCGCCGACGACACGGTGTCAGCGATCGTGCTCACGGGGACCGGCTCCACGTTCTGCGCGGGAGCCGACGTCCGAGACATGTACGACGTCTACCGCGACGACGGTCCCGACGCCTTGATGAGCTATCTCTCCGACGTGTGGATGCCGGCGGTGCAGCGGACGGTGCGGCGCCTGTGGGCGGCGCCGAAGCCCGTAGTGGCCGCCTTCAACGGGGCGGCAACCGCCGGAGGGCTGGACTTCGGCCTGACCTGCGATGTTCGCGTCGCCGCTGGGTCCGCCCGGTTCGCGGAGAGCTACGTGAATCTGGGCATGGTCCCGGTCGCCGGTGGCGCCTACCTGCTTCCCTCCTTGGTCGGGCGCTCGACGGCGACGCGGCTGCTCGCCTCCGGCCGCCTGATCGACGCCGAGGAGGCGCACCGGATCGGTCTGGTTGACGAGGTCTGTGCGCCCGAAGATCTCACGGCGCGGGCCCAGGCGCTGGCCAAGGAGCTTGCGCAGGGACCGGTGACCACCTTTGCGCGAACGAAGCGGGTGGTGAGACTGGCTGAGACGGCGGAGCTGGACGCGGCGCTCGACGAGAGCCTGCAGGCGAACATCGACCTCATCGCGACGGGCGAGGTGCGAGCGAGCATGCTCGCGGTGATGCAGCGGTTCAGCGCCAAGCTCGACGACCGATAGCCGTCACCCTGCGGCAGCTCGCAGGGCCTGGCTCGCGCGGTAGCGCGGGTCATGGTAGGCGTCCCACAGTGCGTCGAGCAGTGTCACCACGAACGACGGCGACCACGATGTCGTCCATTCGAACGGCCCCAGGGGATAGTTGGTCCCGAGACGCATCGCGAGGTCGACGTCGGAAGAGGTGGCGACGCCCTGGTGTGCGGTCCACCAGGCCTCGTTCGCGATCACCGCCAGGATGCGGGCGAGCACCAGTCCCGGGAGGTCATCGACCTGATAGGTGTGCACGTCGCCCCGAGCGAGGAGCCGAGCCACCGCCTCGACCAGGGGTGTGCTCGAGGAGGCGACGGCAACAGCGGAAGCCGTCGTCGGATCGAGGCAGCGGTCGATCACCAGTGTCGGCCCACCCTGGCGCTGGGACTCCTGTGCCGCAGTGAGCCCGCGGGTGCTCACGACCGTGCCGAGGCCGACGAGCTCCAGCCGGCCGCGACTGCTGTCCGGCGAGCGCGCGTACGTCGCCCCGGCGCGTTCGAGAAGGCTCTCGAGCTCGTAGGACTGCCCGTGCAGAACGAGCTCCGGGTCGACGAGGCCTGGGGGGACGGCCACCTTGGACGGAGAGGAGCGGGTGGCGCTCTCACCGTAGTCGTAGAACCCCTGACCGCTCTTGCGACCGAACCTGCCGGCCGCGACCATCTCGTCTTGAATG
The DNA here is from genome assembly GCA_964237315.1 of uncultured Nocardioidaceae bacterium. Classification (GTDB taxonomy): domain Bacteria; phylum Actinomycetota; class Actinomycetes; order Propionibacteriales; family Nocardioidaceae; genus Nocardioides_B. The sequence continues at coordinate 25,460 of CAXSHL010000018.1, read as the reverse complement.
AGTGACGGCGCGAAGCGTGGATCGAAGTTGTAGCCGGTCCACACCATCCGGTTGACCACGGAGTTGACGTCGTTGCCGATGAGGTCCAGCAGCTCGAACGGGCCCATCCGGAACCCACCCGATGCTCGGGCGATCTCGTCGATCGTCTCGGCGGGGGCGGACCCCTCTTCGAGCAGCCGAAGTGCTTCGCCGTAGAAGCCGCGCGCCACCCGGTTGACGATGAAACCCGGAGTGGACCGCCGTACCTGGACAACGGTCTTGCCCCACTGTTGAGCGAGCTCGGTGATGGTGGCCACCACGGCGTCATCGGTCTGGAGGCCGCGCACGACCTCGACCAGCTTCATCGCAGGAACGGGGTTGAAGAAGTGCATCCCCACCGTCCTGGACGGCTCCTGGACCGCGGAGGCGATAGCCGTCACCGACAATGACGACGTGTTGGTGGCGAGGATGCAGGACGCGCCGAAATGCTCGACCGCACGCCTGAAGACGGACTGCTTGACACTGACGTCCTCGAGCACCGCCTCGATCACCACGGTCCCCTCGTCAGCGGGCGCGGACGACAGCTCCGAGTGCAAGCCCAGCCGACGGTCCACCTTCTCCAGGCCCCTCGGGTCCCGCTTGCTGAGACGAGCTGCGATCTCGTCCCTGGCCGACGCGAGCTGGTTGGAGTCAGGATCGACGAGGCTCACCGGATGCCCGGCGGCGACGGCGACCTGGGCTATGCCGCGCCCCATCGTGCCGGCACCTACAACGCAGACATGAACATGCTGGTCACTCATGCTGAACTCCTCGGCGATCGTGAGCCGGCTGGAGACCCAGGAGCCGTCCTCAGACAGCGATGCCGAGTCTTGACGTGGCTGTATGACAATGTACCGTATGTAAAAGTGCGACGCGACGATGAAACCCGAGCAGGAGAGAACCCGTGACCTACGAGGACATCGAGCTGGCCATCGACGACGGTGTGGCGGTGCTGACGATCAATCGGCCGCAGGCCGCGAACAAGCTCCGCTTCGAGACCGCACGCGAGCTGCACGATGCGCTCCGCCTGGTCCGGGAGTCCTCCGACATCGACGTTGCGATCCTGACCGGCGCGGGAGACAAATTCTTCTGCATCGGCGGTGAGCACGAAGAGCTCACCGGGCTCGACTACGCCAATGTCATGCCGGTGATCGACCTCTACGAGCTCATCGACGCCATGCCCAAGCCCGTCATTGCTGCAGTCAACGGCTTCGCCGTCGGCGGTGGCAACGTGCTCCAGGTGGTGTGCGACCTCTCCATCGCCGCCTCCACGGCAGTGTTCCGCCAAGTGGGGCCGATGGTCGGCAGCTTCGACGCCGGGTTCGGGACCTGGTATCTCGAGGAGTCCATCGGTCGACGCCGCGCCAAGGAGATGTGGTACCTCAACCGGAAGTACTCGGCTGCACAGGCGCTCTCCATGGGCCTGGTCAACGAGGTGGTCGAAGGACGCCCGGTCCTCGAGCGAGCGGTCGAGGTGGCCCAAGAGCTGCGTCAACGGGGCCCGTTCGCTCTCGCCGCGCTCAAGACGGCGTTCTCCAGCCGGCACACCGGAGTCGTCGGTCAAGCCAGGCTGGCGCACGACCTGCTGCTCACCGCCTATCGCAGCACCCAGGAGGCCAGCGAGATGTCCGAGTCCTTCGAGGAGAGGCGACCGCCGAACCGCGAGAGGTTCTCCCGATGAGCAACGACGCCGACCTCGACAGCTTCGTCGCGGTGCTGGACCAGCAGCTGACGGCCGTGCGGGGAGGCGCCGCCGTGGGGTCAGCGCTCGACGTCGGCCTGGTCGTGTCCGCCCTGGAGAAGGTGGGCGCCCTGGACCTGGCTCGAGACACGGCCGAGCTGGAGAACTCGCTCGAGTGGCTGTCGGCGGTTGTCAGCGGCTGTGCTCGACACTCTGCGTCCGTCGCGTTCGCTCTCGCCGCTCGTTACGTCGCGGAGCGGGCGAGTGTGGACTCGGAGGCGTCGGTGGCCGCGTGCATGAGCGTCGGTGACCATGAGTCGCTCCGGCGCGGCACCGTCCCAACCCTGCTGGCGCCCGAAGCCGTGGTGTTCCTCGACCGAGCCAGCTCTGCGGCCCAGATCGTGCAGTGGGACGCGCTCGGCCAGCTGCCCGCCGAGGGCCGGACGGGTCTCAAGGACGCCGGCCTGCGCACGGTAAGGGAGCCAACCGGCGCTCCCGGGCTGTCGTTGCCTGCAGACCAGGCACATGCTGCCCTCTTCGAGCTGGACCTGCTCAACGCCTCCGTGATGCTGGGTCTCATCGAGACCGCTGTCGCGATCTCGGAGGACTACGCGAGCAATCGCCGCCAGTTCGGGCGGCCTGTCGCCGCGTTCGCGGGCCTGGCAGCCATCCTCGTCGAGATGCGGCTGCGGTCCTCGGCCGTCAGGGGCTTGCTTGGTACAGCACTGGAAGATCGACGGGACAGCGCAGAGGTGATCGCCTTCGCCGGGCGTGCCTGTGTCGACACCTGCCTGGACGCCATCCAGGTCCACGGCGGATATGGATACATCGACGAGTATCCAGCGGCCGGACTGCTCCGAGACGCGATCAGTCTCCGCGCGCGCGGCGGTGGGCGCAGAGCCGCCGTAGCCGCTGTGGCTGCCGCTCGGCTCGCATCGGTGTGATCTGGGCGAGAGGAACGAGGACGCATGAAGAACACGAGCAAGACGACGATGACCGAGGTGGCATGAGCGAGAACGAGGGTCCGCTGCAGGGAGTCAAGGTGGTCGACATCTCGTCGTCCTACGCCGCTCCGACCACGTCGATGTACTTGGCTGACATGGGCGCCGACGTGATCAAGGTCGAGCCGATCCGGGGGGATGACGCTCGAGGATGGGGTCCGCCCTTCACGAACGGCGAGGCGGCCTGGTTCCTGTCCGTGAACCGGAACAAGAAGAGCCTCTGCCTCGACATCCGTCACGAGAAGGGGCGGGAAGTCCTGTTCCGGCTGCTGGAGAGTGCCGACGTCTTCATCGAGAACCTCAACCCGGCGAAGCTGGAGAAACACGGGCTCGACGTGGACGGGCTTCGCGAGCGCTTCCCTCGGTTGGTGATCTGCGCCCTCTCCGGCTTCGGTCTCGACGGCCCCGACTCGGCGCTGCCCGGCTACGACCTCATCGCGCAGGCGCGGTCAGGACTGATGAGCGTGACCGGCGTCGATGATGTGCCGCAACGCGTCAGCACAGCGCTCTCGGACGTGGCCGCAGGAACGGTCGCCGCCTTCGCGGTGGCATCTGCTCTCGTTCGTCAGCGGATGACGGGGCAGGGAGATCTCGTTGACATCGCGCTCCTCGAGGCCGACCTCGCGTTCATGGCCCCGCGCATCGCGGGTTTCCTGGCTGGAGGAGAGGAACCCCGACCGTGCGGAGGGACCGACTCGGTGATCGCGGTCTACCAGTCGTTCGCCACAGCCGACCGCCCGATCGTGGTGGCGCTGGGCAATGACCGTCTCTGGCAGCGAGCGTGCCGTGCGATCGGCCTCGACGACCTGGCCGACGATCCGGACCTGGCCACGAACGCCGGGCGACGAAGCCGACGCCCTGATGTCGTGAAGGCCTTCTCCACCGTGCTCATGGAGCTGAGCTCCGACAGCGCGCTCAAGGCTCTGCGGTCCGCCAGCGTTCCCTGTGCACTGATCAACTACCTGTCCGAGGTCGTCACGGACCCACAGGTCGTGGCGCGGAACGCCATCGTGGAGCAGCAGCACCCCGTTGCAGGACCGTTTCGAAGCGTCGCTGCACCCTGGCGGCTCGGATCCGACACCTCCCGCGAGCCGCGCCTACCGGCGCCCCTCCTGGGCCAGCACGGTCGTGACATCCTCGGCGAGGCCGGGTACGACGCGTCTGCGCTGCAGGACTTGGTCGAGGACGGTGTGGTGTGGCTGAGCCCCTGATCGGCGTACACGACGAGGGGCGCGTCCGCACGCTGGTCCTGAACCGCCCCCAGCAGCTGAACGCGCTGAACAGCGCCCTGCTCGAGGAGCTCGTGGGGCACATAAGGCTGGCTGCCGGTGTCTCGAACGTGGGGTGCCTGGTGATCACCGGAGCGGGCGAGCGCGCGTTCAGTGCGGGCGCGGACCTCGACGAGATCCGCGGCCTGACCGCCGAGCAGGCCCACCAGTTCATCCGAGGCGGTCATCGGGCCATGTCGTGTCTCGAGCAGTCCCCGGTGCCGATCGTGGCGCAGGTCGACGGTTTCGCGCTTGGAGGCGGCTTCGAGTTGATGCTCGCCTGCCACGTGGTGATCGCCTCCGAACGGAGCCAGTTCGGCCTTCCCGAGGCTCGGATCGGATGCATACCCGGTTTCGGGGGAACGCAGCGGCTCAGCACGGCCGTTGGCAAGGCGACGGCCTTCCACCTCATGCTCACCGGGTCTCGCGTCGACGCTGAACGGGCTTGGCAGATCGGTCTGCTGTCGGTGCCTCCTGTGCCATCCGCCGACCTGGCGGGCGAGGTGCAGCACACGGCCGAGCTGATCGCGTCCGGGAGCCGTCCCGGCCTGGCCACCCTGCTGGAAGCAGCCCGTGCTGGCGTGGTCGCCCCAGCACTAGAGCACGAGGCAGCGCTCGCGGCACTGGCCATCTCATCCCCAGACGGGCAGGAAGGCATCACCGCCTTCGCCGAACGACGCGACCCCGTCTTCCACAAGGAGAGCTCGCAATGATCACTCACCCCGAGGTGGCCACCACCGAGCGCGGCACCGTCGTCGACACAGTGAAGAGGGTGGTTGCCGAGGCGCTGGAGCCTGCCGCAGCCGCCGTCGACCGCGACAGCGTGTTCCCCGCCAAGCAGATCGCGGCACTGGCGAGGGCAGGTGTCGGTGGCCTGCTGATGCCTGGGAACCTGGGAGGGCGGGACGCCTCGACGGCGACCTACGCTGAGTCGCTGGCCGCCATCACCGCCGCGTGCGGCTCAACCTCGACCGTGTACATGACGCAGATGCACTGCGCGCACCCGATCCTCATACAGGGAAGGCCGGACCAGCGGGAAGCATGGATCCCCCGCCTCTGCTCGGGCGAAGCGCTCGGCTCCATCGCCCTCACCGAGCCAGAAGCGGGCTCCGACGCTGCATCCATGCGAACAACCGCTCGCCTCGAGGGGGATCACTATGTGATCAACGGCGAGAAGACGTTCATCTCCAACGGGGACGTCGCCGACGTGATCGTGCTCTTCGTCACGGTGGATGCCAAGCGTCGCAGGGACGGCATCACTGCCTTCCTGGTGGACACGGCTGCGGTCACCGGACTCAGCACCGGCGCGCCGATGAAGAAGCTCGGGCAGAAGGGTGCCTCGACGGTCTCCCTCGCTTTCGACGACTGCCGCGTCCCGGTCTCAGCACGGCTGGGGGAGGAGGGAGAAGGCTATCCGCTGCTTCTTCGCTCGGTCACCAAGTCGCGCATCAGCGCTGCTGCCCAGGGGATCGGCTTCGCGCAGGCGGCCTTCGACATCACCGTCAGGCACTGCGCCGAACAGGACCTCCTCTCTTCGCGCAACCGCGGTGCCCAGGACCTGCAGTTCGAGCTGGCCCGGTTGCGGGCACAGATCACGTCCGCGCGGGCCATGCTGACCCAGGTGTGCGACCTGGTGGATGCGAGCGTCGAGGATCCACTGGCCGAGGTCTCCATGGCCAAGCTGCACTGCACGGCGCTCGGGGTCACAGTCAGCTCGGCGTGCGTGGAGCTGCTCGGTGAGGACGGGGACAGCACCGATCTCGGGGTCGAGCGGCGTCTTCGTGACGCCAAGGTCGGCGAGATCTATGACGGCACCAACCAGGTGCAAAGCATGTTGATCGCCCGCGACCTCGCGTCGACACCTCGTTGAGGCGTGTACGGACAGGGGACCGTTGATGGCTGACGCCGCACCCTTGACCGGCCATCGGGTGGTGGAGGCGGCCTCCTTCGTGGCCGTTCCGTCGGCTGGGATGACGTTGGCACAGCTGGGTGCGGACGTGATCCGTGTCGATCCACCGGGCGGCGGAGCGGACATGCATCGCTGGCCGGTGACGAAGGACGGAACCAGCTTGTTCTGGGTGAACCTGAACAAGGGGAAGAGGTCGGTGGTGATCGACCACCGCACCAACCAAGGCCGGGAGCTGCTGATGGCCCTGGTCGCAGCCCCCGGTGAGCGCGCCGGGATCTTCATCGACAACATGGTCGGTGGACAGCGGCTCACGTATGCGGACGTGCGCCGTCGGCGCGAAGACGTCATACATGTGCACGTCGAAGGTCGCCGTGACGGCTCACCGGCTGTGGACTACACGGTCAACGCGGAGGTCGGGGTGCCGATGATGACGGGCCCGGCTGACGCGCAGTCTCCCGTCAACCACGTGCTGCCGGCCTGGGACCTCCTCACCGGCATGACGGTCGTTGCCGCGGTGGCTGCGGCGCTCCTGGACCGCCAGGTGACCGGTCAGGGTGCTCAGGTCGACCTGGCGCTCTTCGACGTCGCGCTCGCCGGTGTGGGCAGCATGGGGTGGCTGGCGGAGGCAGAGGTCGGCAGAGGTCCCCGCCCTCGTCACGGCAACCACATGTTCGGAGCGTTCGGCACGGACTTCTCGACCTCGGACGGTCGACGGGTCATGGTGGTGGCGTTGACCGAGCGTCAGTGGCACGCGCTGTGCAGGGTGACCGAGACGGGCGCGGTCTTCACCGCCCTCGAGGAGGCGCTCGGCGCGGATCTGGAGCTGGAGGGGGACCGCTACCGACTCCGCGAGGCCATCGCCTCGGTGTTGAGGCCGTGGTTCCTCCAGCGTGACTTCGAGACCGTCCGCCAGCTGCTGGACAAGGCACACGTGTTGTGGGGCCCCTACCTCGACATGGCACAGACCGCCCGGGCCGCGCGCCGGGCTGTCGACTCGATCGTCGACGAGATCGACCAGCCGGGTGTCGGTCCGATGCTGGCCACCGGTGGGCCCTGGCGATGGAACGGGACGAGCAGGCACCCGGACCCGGCGCCACCCCTGTCAGGTCAGACCGAGGAGGTTCTTAGTGAGGTGCTCGGCCTGACGACTGCGGAGATGGGGAGCCTCCACCAGCAGCGCATCCTCGGCTAGCGTGTGCGTCTCGTGGACTACTGGCGTGTCTGTCAGCAGGGACGGACGATGCCGCTCGAGTACTGAAGTACGTAGTCCAGATGGGTGGCCATCGCGTCTCTGGCGGCCTCCGCCTTGCCGTTGCGGATCGCTGACAGGATGGCCATGTGCTGTTTCACGGTCCGGTGAGCGACCTCCTTGGTGACCTCGAGATACTGCGCCGGGTGGGTGGAGTCGTGCACAGCTCCGATGAACGCCGCCAGAAGACGATTGCCGGAGGCGTGACCGATGGTCGTGTGGAAGGCGAGGTCGTACGACGGGATCTCCGGATCGCTGATCGTCGTGGTTCGCTGTTTGTCGACGATCTCCTGCAGCGTGTCGAGCTGTGACTGCTCGCGGTTCTGGGCAGCCAGCTCCGCGGCCGGGACCTCGAGGACCCGCCGTACCGACGTCAGCTCCGTCACATCGAGCGCGCCCAGGCGCAAGATCGTGTCCATCGACTCACTGAGCATCTGGCTCAGCGAGTCCGGCGTGACGGTGTTCACGAAGCTGCCACCGGCGACCCCGGGAATCTTGCGAATCAGGCCCCCTGTCACGAGCGCACCGAGCGCCTCTCGCACGGTCGGTCGACTGACACCGAACTGATGAGCCAGCTCGGTCTCCGGAGGGAGCTTGTCACCCTGGGCGAACTGACCGCTCAAGATGGCCTCACGGATCTGCTGCTCGACCTGGTCTCGTGGCCTGGTGACGTGCCGGGCGCGGAACTTCTCAGTCGTGGTGTCAGTCATGCCGCGCCTCTGCACTCGTCGTGGACCTGGAGGAGCCGCTCACTGCCGTGGGCGGCGTGCCCGCGTGAGCAGCATTCACAGTGTGACAGTTCGATTCTACACAACGAACACCGGCTTGCCTTGGTGAATAGTCAGATGATAGACAGACTGTCAAAGCGACGACTGTCATCAGCCCAGCCCAGCCGAGGCAGGTTCGGTCCGCGGGTGACGTGGAGAGGTGAGCTTCATGATGTGGCAGGGCCGATTCGACCGGCTCTTCATCGGGGGTCAGTGGGTTCCGGCCACCGGTGAGACCGTCGAGGTGATCTCGCCGGTCACCGAGGAGGTCCTGGCCCGGGTTCCCTCCGCATCGGTCGACGACATGGATGCAGCAGTGATGGCGGCGCGGCGTGCCTTCGATGAAGGGCCTTGGCCGCGTCTGCCGGTTCCGGAGCGTCTGGCTCTGATCGGTGACCTGCGGCGGCTGCTGGAGCAGGAGCATGAGTCGATCGCTCAGCTCATCACCGATGAGATGGGTTGCCCGATCACACAGTCGCGCACCCACCAGGCGACCAGTCCCGTCAACGTCATCGACGCCTACCTGGACGTTGCCCCGGATTATCCCTTCCGAGATGTCCGCAAGTCCCGCACCGGTCACGCCCTGGTGACTCGAGAGCCGGTCGGCGTGGTCGCGGCAGTCGTGCCGTGGAACTCACCCCTGGGGATCAGCGCGCAGAAGGTGGTGCCCGCATTGATCGCAGGCTGCAGCGTCGTCCTCAAGCCGGCGCCGCAGACGCCACTGAGCGCTTACCTCTTCGCGGAGCTCATCGAGAAGGCGGGGTTCCCTCCCGGTGTCGTGAACGTGGTGCCCGCCGAGCGTGAGGCGAGCGAGAGCCTGGTGTCGCATCCCGGAGTCGACAAGGTCACGTTCACCGGCTCGACCGCCGCCGGTCGGCGCATCGCCGCCATCTGTGGCAACGACCTTCGGCGGGTGAGCCTGGAGCTCGGTGGGAAGTCTGCCGCGATCGTGCTCGACGACGCCGACCTGGACCAGACCGTCGAGGCCCTCCGGTCGGGAGCCTTCCGCAACAGTGGCCAGGTGTGCACGCTGAAGACTCGGGTGCTGGTCTCGCCACGGATCAGCGACGACCTGGTGGCACGGCTCGAGGCGCTGGTGACCTCGATGCCGGTCGGCGACCCACATGACGTGGACACGGAGATCGGTCCGATGGTCAGCCGAGCTCAGCGAACCCGGGTGGAGAGCTACATCTCCGCTGGCCGTGAGCAGGGCGCGACGCTCGTTGTCGGTGGCGGGCGACCGGCGGATCTCGACCGCGGCTGGTACGTCGAGCCCACCGTCTTCAGTGACGTCACCGCAGACATGCTGATCGCACGTGAAGAGATCTTCGGACCTGTGGTCTCCGTGATGACCTACCAGGACGAGACCGACGCGATCGCGATCGCCAACGAGACGACCTACGGCTTGAGCGGCGCCGTCTTCACCGCCGACATCGAGCACGGGATCGACCTCGCCAGCCGCATCCGCACCGGGGTGGTCGAGGTGAACGGCTCACCGATCGGTCTGGGCGCTCCGTTCGGAGGTTTCAAGACGAGCGGCATCGGGCGGGAGAACGGTCCCGAGGGCTTGGACTCCTACACCGAGGTTCGGTCCATCGGGCTGCCCCAGGACTACCAGACGTCGCCGGGCACCAACTCAACAGCTGTGAAGGGGTAGCAGATGTCCCGCCTGTGCCAGACCGACGACCTCACCGAGGACCAGATTGAGATCCTCAAGGCGGTTCGGACCTTCGTGGAGGAGCGGATCATCCCGGTCGCCACGGAGCTCGAGCATGCCGACGAGTACCCGGTCGAGATCGTCGAGGGTCTCAAGGAGCTCGGGATATTCGGGCTGATGATCCCCGAGGAGTACGACGGTCTCGGGGAGTCCCTGCTCACCTACGCGCTGTGCGTCGAAGAGATCGCGCGCGGGTGGATGAGCGTGTCCGGAGTCATCAACACCCACTTCATCGTGGCTCACCTCCTGATGCGCTACGGCACCGCGGAGCAGAAGGCGCTCTACCTTCCCCGGATGGCGAAGGGGGAGGTGCGTGGAGCCTTCTCCATGTCGGAGCCCGGGTTGGGCTCGGACGTCTCGGCGATCACCACCAAGGCCGTTCGCACCGGCGACAGCGAGGGGGCCGACTACGAGATCACTGGTCAGAAGATGTGGCTGACCAACGGGGGGACCTCGAGCCTGGTCGCCGTACTGGTCAAGACTGACGAGGGCGCCGAGAGCCCGTACAAGAACCTGACGACGTTCCTCGTGGAGAAGCAACCCGGATTCGGGCAGGTCGGTCAGGGAATCACCATTCCCGGCAAGATCGACAAGATGGGCTACAAGGGGGTCGACACCACCGAGGCGATCTTCGAGGGCCATCGCATCGGTGCCGACCAGATCCTCGGCGGGCAGCCGGGCCGCGGTTTCTACCAGATGATGGACGGGCTCGAGGTCGGCCGCGTCAACGTCGCCGCGAGGGCGTGCGGCATCGCCACCCGCGCCTTCGAGCTGGGCATCGCCTATGCGCAGCAACGTGAGACCTTCGGGAAGCCGATCAGCGAACACCAGGCGATCCTCTTCCGACTCGCAGAGATGGCCACCAAGGTCGAGACCGCGCACGTCATGATGGTCAGAGCCGCGCGGCTCAAGGACAGCGGCAGCCGCAACGACGTCGAGGCGGGGATGGCGAAGATGCTGGCCTCGGAGTACTGCACCGAGGTGGTTCAGGACTCCTTCCGCATCCACGGTGGTTACGGCTACTCCAAGGAGTACGAGATCGAGCGGCTCTACCGGGAGGCCGCGTTCATGCTCATCGGCGAGGGCACCAGCGACATCCAGAAGATCGTGATCGGTCGGCGACTCCTCGAGGAATACCGGCTCAGGTCCTGATGACGGCTCGGCAGGTTCGCGGTCCGTACTTCGACGAGCTCACGGTCGGCGCCGTTCTTGAAACCGCGCCGGCCGTCACGCTCACCAGCGGCATGCAGGCAACCCATCACTCGATCGTCGGCTCGCGGCTACGGTTGGCGCTCGACCCTCGGCTCTCGACCGCCGTCACCGGCGGTCCGCACGCGTCACCCGCCCTCGTCTGGGACGTCTCGATCGGGCAGTCGACGGGATTCACCGAGCACGTCATGGCCAACCTGTTCTACCGCGGGCTGGGCTTCCAGCGCTTCCCGAACCTGGGCGACACCCTCTCGACCAGAACGACTGTCGTCGCGCTCAAGGAGAACTCCGTGCGTCCCGACCGTCCGGCGAGCGGCCTCGTCGTGCTCCGGATCGAGACCGCCGACCAGGAGGGTCGACCCGTGCTGGACTACTGGCGCTGCGCGATGCTGCCGCTGTCGCCGTCGGCCGCCCACACCTCGGCGAAGGACGACCTCGCCTCGGTGGGAAGTCGCAAGTCCACGGCCGAGCTGGCCGCGGCCGTCAAGGGCTGGCAGCTCGACATCATCAGGTCGACGTACCCCGGTGACCACTTCGTTGACCTGGAGGTCGGCCTGAGCTGGGAGGTGACGGGCGCTGACCTGGTCTCGAGCGCGCCGGAGCTGGCTCGGCTCACCGGAAACCTCGCACGGGTGCATCACGACGCCTCTGCGTCAGCGGGCTCCCGTCTGGTGTACGGCGGGCACACGATCGGGCTCGCCCTCCACCAGGTGACGCGCGCGCTCCCGAACCTCGTGACGGTGGTCGGGTGGCAGCGGTGCGACCACGTCGGCCCGGTGCGTGAGGGTGACCTGCTGACCTCGGTCATCGCGGTCGAGGCGCTCCATCCCTTCGAGGACGGCGGGGGTCTCGTCGATCTCGGCGTCACCGTGTTCGCACGCGGTCCGGTCCGCCAGGAGCCGTCCCCGGTCCTCGACTGGCACCTGTCGGCGGTGATGGCCTGATGACCTCGGAGCAACAGCGGTTGACGCGCGCGCGGTCGCTCCTGTTCGTCCCCGGCTCTCGTCCCGAACGCTTCGAGAAGGCCGCAGCCGCCGGCGCCGACCTGGTCGTTTTGGACCTCGAGGACGCGGTTCCTCCCGACCAGAAGGACGCGGCGCTCCAGCATGTGACGCAGTGGCTACGCGGGGGCCAGTGGGCCGTCGTCCGGATCAACGGGGCCGGGACGCCCTGGCACGAGGCCGAGGTGTCGGCGATGGCCGGTCTGTTCTGCGCAGTGGTGGTGCCCAAGGCTGAGGACGGAGCGGGGCTCACCGCCCTGGGACAGCGTCTTGGGCGACGACTCATCGCGCTCGTGGAGACCGCCCGAGGCGTGCGAGACCTGGACGCGGTCGCGGCTGCCCACGGGGTGGAACGACTCGCGCTCGGCACGATCGACCTCGCCGCAGAGCTGCAGGTCGACCCGACGAGCGGTCCCGCCCTGGCCTACAGCCGCGGCCGCATGGTCGTCGCCAGCGCAGCTGCCGGCCTGGCGGCCCCGATCGACGGGGTCACCACAGCCCTGGACGATGAGGAGCTGTTGCGCTCGGACACTCGCGCCGCGCGGGCGCTGGGGTTCGGCGGCAAGCTGTGCATCCATCCGCGGCAGGTGCGGGTGGTGCTCGAGGCACTTCGACCTCCGCAGGCCGAGGTCCGCTGGGCCGAGCGAGTGGTGCAGGCGTCCGCTGGGGGCGGGGTGGCGGTGGTCGATGGAGCGATGGTCGACCCACCAGTCCTGGCGCGTGCCCGGGCCGTGCTGTCGCGCGAGGGGCGAGCATGACCACCTGGCTGATCACCGGATGTTCGAGCGGTCTGGGCCGCGCCCTGGCCCACGAGGTGCTGTTCGCAGGCCACAATGCCGTGGTGACGGCGCGAGGCGTCGAGCGGGTGCAGGACCTCGCCGTCGAGCACCCGGCCTCAGCACTTCCCCTGGCCCTCGACATCACTCGCCCCGATCAGGTCGCCGACGTGGTCAGGCGGGCCGAGGAGCGATTCGGGGGCATCGACGTCGTGGTGAACAACGCGGGGTTCGGCTACCGGGCGGCCGTGGAGGAGGGAGACGACGCTACGGTGCGACTCCTCTTCGACACGCACGTCCACGGACCGGTGAGCCTCCTGAAGGCTGTCCTCCCGGGGATGCGTGCCCGCCGCTCCGGCACGATCTTGAACATCTCCTCTGTCGGGGCCCGCTCGACTCCGGCAGGATCCGGCTACTACTCGGCTGTCAAGTGCGCTCTCGAGGGCCTCAGTGGTGCTCTGCGCAAGGAGCTGGCGCCGTTGGGCATCCAGGTGTCAGTCGTGGAGCCTGGTGCCTTCCGGACCGACTTCGCGGGGCGGTCACTGATCGGGACCGACACCGTCATCGGCGACTACGAGGACACCGTCGGGCCTCGCAGGGTGGGCGCCGACCGCACGGACGGGACACAGCCAGGTGATCCTGCCAGGGCGGCGCAGGTGCTGCGCGAGGTCGTCTCCGGTGGCCGGCTTCCGGGGTTGTTCCTGCTCGGGTCCGACGCGGTCGAGTCAGTGGAGGCCGTCCTCAGTGCAGAGCTCGAGGAGATCCGCTCTTGGGCTGGCACGAGCGCCCGTACCGACCTGCCCGTGCGATCGGTCAATTGTGCGCTACTCCAGTCCACAGCTGACTCTTCTTGACGAACAGACTAATGTCTGACTAAGTTGCGTGGTGTGCAACCGTTGGGAACCGACCCTTCGAACGGGTTCGTCGTCAGGCCTACGACGCAGGCAGACGCCTCCGCGGTCCAGCGTTTCCTGATGCAGGTGCCGGATGGTGAGCGGCGGTTCCTCAAGGAGAGCCTGGACGACTCGGCGACGGCCCTCGCGAGCCTCCGCGCCTCCGAGGCACGGCGCCTGGTGGCCGTCGAGGTAGACGGCGGGATTGTGGGCGTTGCCGGCGCCTTTCCGGGCGGCGGCTGGTCCTCCCACGTCGCCGAGCTCCGGGTGCTCGTGTCCGCCACTCGTCGGCGTCAGGGCCTGGGTCGGGCGTTGGCGCTCTCCGCCCTCGCACAGGCGCTCGACCTCGGCTGCAGCCACGCCTACGTGGAAGTCGTAGCGGAACAGGAGCACCTCGTCGCGATGTTCCAGGACATGGGCTTCGAGCCTGAGGCACTCCTGGCTGACTTCGTCCGTGACGGGGCAGGGGACTTCCATGACCTGATGCTTCTCACCCACCGGGTCGGGGAGCAGTGGGCGCGCAGCGACCTGCTGGGGCTGGGTGAGGTGGTCGCATGACGACGGAGCGACTTTCGGGTGTGGAGCGACTCGTGACGATCTCCGGTCGACGGGTCCGGGTCCGCGTGCGTGGACAAGGTCACCCGGTCCTGCTGGTCAACGGGCTGGGCGCCAATGTCGCCATGTGGACGCCCCTGCTGGAGCAGCTCGACGGTTTCCAGGTGATCACCTTCGACGCGCCCGGAGCGGGTATGTCCCAGACACCCCGGCTGCCCTACACGATCGCTCGTGTCGCGAAGGTCGCTCGCGGGATCCTGGACGAGCTCGGCATCGAACGGGCAGATGTGCTCGGCTACTCCCTCGGGGGTGCTGTTGCGCAGCAGCTGGCGCTGCGGGATCCACAGCGCATCCGCCGGCTGGTGCTGGTCAGCACCTCCTGCGGAGCGGGCGCGTTCCCGGGCTCGTTGACAGCACTCCTCGCGGTCAGCACACCCGCGCGACACTACTCGAAGCCCGCCTACCGCCTGGTGATGAGGATGGTGAACCTCGCCCCGGCTGAGAGGGAGAGCGGCTTCGCTCAGTCACACGCCGTCCACATGCACGAGGAAGCACCACCGCCGGTGCTCGGCTACATGTTGCAGATGGCTGCGTTCTCCGCGTTCAACAGTCTTCCTTGGCTGCACCGCATCTCCCATCCGACGCTCGTGCTGTCCGGCGGAGAGGACCGCATCATGCCCATGGTCAACTCGGCGGTCCTCGCGGCGCACCTGCCCCACGCACGGTTCCGTGTCTTCGAGCGCTGGGGTCACTACCTGTTGCAGGACGGTGCCTCCGGGGCCGGCGCGACGGTGGCCGACTTCCTGAGTGCCCAGGACCACCGACGCAGCCGGGCGTGGAAGGACGCGCTCACGGTGACCCCCCAGGACCTGGCCGACTTCGTGCGGGCCGCACCTAGAAGCGCCCACCCCTCTCAGCTGACCGGCGGCCTGGTCCGCCGGCTCCATCGGCTGCAGCACGGTAGGGGCTGACATGGCCCCCACCGACTCGCCGGCCTGGCGACGGGCGTTCGACAGCGTGGAACGACGCGTCGGTCCGCCTCTGGCCTCGGCGACCAGCTCCTCCGATCTCCAGATCGCCACGAAGATGGTTCGCGGTGCGGCTCGGGTGGTGACGCGACCGATGGGCGGCGTCGTGTCGTGGGGTCTCCACCTGGCGGGCCTCCCCTCCTATGGGGATGTCCGGGAGCTGAAGGGTCAGCTGGGCGAGGTCCAACGTGAGCTGTTGGCGCTGCGCCGCGACCTCGTGCGAGAAGCTCACCACAGACAGGGGTCGACATGAGCTCTGCGATCCCTGGGCTCGATGTGGCGCGCGGGATCAAACGGGAGGTCGAGCGCACCCAGCTCCGCGCGAGGAGGGGGATCAAGCTGATCACCCGTCGGCCGCCTCCCGAGGTCAGTCTGACACCCAAGGACCAGGTGTGGGCGTTGGGGAAGGCGAGGCTGTGGCGCTACCGAAGCACCACGGTCCGCCATCGGCAGCCCGTGATGCTCTTCCTCGGCCTGGTGGGGGACTCCGGGATCTTCGACCTCCACCCTGGTAACTCGTGGGCGGAGCGGCTGGTCAGCGAGGGGTTCGACGTCTTCCTGTTCGACTGGGGCCGGCCTGAGATCGCCGAGGGCGACCACACCCTGGACATGTATCTCACCGGATACTTCGTTCCCGCCGTGCAGACCGTCTGTCGCCTGTCCTCGGCGGACGAAGTGTCCTTCGGCGCCTACTGCATGGGGGCGTTCATGGTGCTGCTGCTCCTGGGCAGCCGGGACACGGTGCCGGCAGGCAACCTCGTCCTGTTCACACCGCCCTTGCGACTATGAGCATCTGCCGGACTTCGTCCAGATCTACCGCGAGGGGCGTATCGCTCCGTCGGACGCCATCGACGACATGACAGGCTGCGTCCCCGAGAACGCCGTACGAGCACTGTTCCGACTGCTGCAACCGACGTCCGGCCTGGTCCAAGCCGTCACCTTGTGGGAACACCTGTGGCGCGACGACTTCGTCGAACCCTATCGGGCGGTGAACCACTGGGCGTGGAACCATCGCGCCATGGCCGGGCCGGCCTTCGTCGAGCTGATCGAGGAGTACGTCAAGGACAACGCCTTGATGAAGGGCTCGGCGCACCTCGGCGGACGGTCGGTGAACCTGAACAACATCACTGTTCCCACCCTGATCGTTATTGCCGAGCGCGACAACCTCGTCCCGCCCGCCAGCTCCGAGCCGCTCGCGACCCTCCTGGGCGCTCGTGACCTGACGCTCCTTCGTGTGCCCGGTGGGCACGCTGGGGCGTTGATGGGATCCGTCGCCCGAGGCGTGACGATGCCGTCCGTTGTGGACTGGCTTCAGGTCCACTCGACACCCAGGTAATGGATGCACGCCTCCAGCAACCGATCGACACGATGGAAGTGAGCACATGTCCGACGAAGCCCTCGAACATTCGTCGCCACGAACCGAGGCATCACCGAGCGACACGTTGTTCGGCTCGCTGCAACGCTCGCGCAGTCGCGTCCCAACGGACCGGAGGGCTCTCGCCGGTCTGCGGAACGGGAACGAATGGGTGGAGCTCACCTATGACCAGCTGCTGACGGACATCGAGACGGTCAGTGCCCACCTGGCCCGCCTGGGCCTTGGTGAGGGCGACATACTGTGCCTGCTGCTGCCGAACTGGACCGAGGCAGTGGTCTACACCTACGCCGCATCACGGCTCGGTGTGGTCATCTGTCCGATCACGACCATCTACCGACAGCGCGAGCTGAGCTTCATCCTCGAGCGCACTCGGTGCAAGGTGCTCGTGGCACCCTCGGTATACCGAGGGTTCGACTACGCGGCGATGGTGGGCGAGCTTGCGACGACCCTCCCCGACCTCCAGCACGTCATCTGCGTCGGTGACACCGAGACAGCCGGCCTGCTCTCGAGCAGGGAGCTGCTGCGGGCTTCGCCGGATCACCCGCCCCTGCCGTGCTCGGTGCAGGAGCACGACATCGCCGTCCTCGCCTTCACGTCCGGCACGACGGGAGAGCCGAAGGGGGTCATGCACTCCCACGCCTCGATGCACGCGGCCATCGACGACTTCGTCGACCATGCAGGCTTCGGTGACGGGCTCACCTCGCTCGTCATGTCGCCCTTCGGCCACCTGACAGGGTTCACCTGGGGAGTTCTGATGCCCCTTCGTGGACGAGGCGATGTCGTCCTGCTGGAGACCTGGAATCCCGAGCAGGCACTGGACCTGATCGCCCGGTACTCCGTGAGCTTCACCATGGGCGCGACGCCCTTCCTGAGTGATCTCCTCGACGTCGCCCGCGACCGGTCCTCGGACGACTTCCCCGATGTCTTCGTGTGTGCGGGCGCACCCATCCCGCCCAGTCTCATCGAACGGGCCGTGCGGGTGCACCGGTCCCGAGTCGTGTCCGGCTGGGGCATGAGCGAGTACCCGATCGGGACGTCGACATCGGTGACGGACGACCCAGCGCTGGCGAGCATCAGCGATGGTCGCCCGGCCGGAGGGGCCGACGTCAGGATCGTCGATCCGGATGGTGCGCACGTCCAGCCGGGCCAGGAGGGCGACGTGATCATCCGCGGACCCGGACTCTTCAAGGGCTACTACAAGCGTCCGGACCTGGACATGGAGAGCCTCACCCCGCAGGGCTATCTGAGGACGGGTGACCGGGCGCGCCTGCTCGACGACCGCGGCCATCTCAGGATCAGCGGTCGCACCAAGGACATCATCATTCGAGGGGGCGAGAACATCCCCGTCGTCGAGATCGAGAATCTCCTTCTCACCCACCCAGCGGTCAAGGAGGTCGCGCTGGTCCCGGTGCCCCACGATCGCCTCGGCGAGACGGCTTGTGCGTGCGTGGTTTTGCAATCGAGCGACGATCCGCAGCCGACGGTCGAGGAGCTGGCCGGGTTCCTGGGCCGGCACGGGATGGCCAAGCAGTTCTTCCCAGAGGCGGTGCACGTCATGCTCGCGCTGCCTCGAACGCCCAGCGGCAAGATTCAGAAGTTCGCCCTGCGTGACCAGGTCCTAGACCCCGCTCACCCGGCCTGAGGGGTTGCCACCCTTCGAAACCATGACGTCTGCAACCGGCACCATGAGGTCGAAGAGCCGGTCGAGCGAGGTCTGATGCTCGAGCGCCCACAAGGTGCGAAGCAGCTCCTGTGCACGCTCCTCGCCCAGGTGCGGCTCAACCTGACCAAGAAACTTCGTCGTCAGCTCGGCGTCGCTCATGGGGTTCTGCGGGTGGCCCTTGGGGTTCTCACCTTCGACAGTCACGGTCTGCCCGTCCGTGAGCTCGACCTCGAACCGGCACGCCATCTTCCAAGGGAAGCTCGAGGTGTACGCCGGGTCCTCGATCAGCTCGATCGTGTCGGTCACGGCCAACACACCTGGGTCCGAGAAGCGCTCTGCCTGGAACGTGGACTCGTCGATGGCGCCGTCGACGAGTGCGGCGGCGATCAGGTAGGGACCGCTGTGGTCGGCCGTCTCGCGGCTCAGTGGTTGCCACAGAGCCGGCTCGTCGGTGCGCGACACCACGGACTTGCTCTCCATGAACACCCTCATCTTGGCTATGGCGCGTGGATCGAGGGTCTTGCGCAGATCCAGCGCGAGCTGCACCGGCAGCTGCATCTCGTAGCGCAGGGGGAGGTGCTTGAAGTAGGTGTTCTCGACCCGAAACGGTCGGCCGGATCCGCCGAAGGGACCGAGGGAGAACTGGTGCTTGAGCTGGCGCATGAACCCACGGACGCCTTCGAAGGCCATCTCGGGCCCCGTGATGCCTGCCTCGGCGAGCAAGCCTGCGAAGAGGCCGTTGCGGCTTCCGTTCGGGCCGGCCAGGCCCTTCCAGTTGGAGATGGAGCCCACTCGCGTCTCGTACAGGCAGATGTTGGGTACGACGGCGAGCCGGATGGAGTCCGCGGTCTGCGTGGGCGAGAGACCGAGAAGGCAAGCCGTGGCAGCGGAGGTCGCGATGCTGTGGAAGGTCGGATGGTCCCACCCGTTGCCCCGCAGCACGACCTCGTCGACGAGCTGCCCGCAGACCTCGTAGGCGACGACAGCGCCGAGCAGGGTGCTCGCTCCGTCGGCGCGAGCGATCTGGGCGGCGGCGAGGACTCCTCCCACGTTGTCGCTGGGATGCGGGCCCGTGTCCCCGTGGGCGTTCGACGTGTCGGTCCCGAAGTAGTCGTCGTTGAAGTCCAGGCACCGGATCGCGGATCCGTTGACGAACGCGGCCATCTCGGGTGTGGTCGCGATGTCGGTGCCGACAAGGGTGGCGGGCCGAGAGCTGGAAGCAGTCGAAGCCACCGACTGTAGGGCGCGTACGACGGGTGTTCCCTGAGCGCCCAGGGCGCAACCCAAGGCGTCGACGAGGCAGCGCTTCGCGGCCCAGAGGGCGTTGTCAGTGAGGTCGTCGTGGCCGACCTGGGTGGTGAAGTCAGTCAGCTCACGAACCACGTGGTCAGCTACCGCAGGCTGGTTGGCGTCATCCCTCATCGGAAGCCAGCTCGTGGTCGGCCCAGTCCAAGGCTTCTACCACGGGCACGAGGCCGAGGCTCGTCCCCAACAGCAGGATGACGGTCTGCTGGATCTCCTCCAGCGACGCACCGGCGTCCGTCGCTCTGGTGCAGTGCACCCGAAATCCGCCCTCGTTCTTCGTGGCGGCGAAGCCGGCAAGGAGGATCAGCTCTCGATGCTTGGGTTCCAAGGGTCCGAAGCTGTCGGCCGCCTCACGGACGCCTCGGAAGGCCGCGGCCACCCCCGGCGCTGTCTTCCGGAGCTTTTCGAGGTTGGACACGAACGTGGGTTGTTTGCTCAGGGGGTACAAGGTTCCGCCTTTCTAATGTGTCAGTCGGGTTGACGTCGTCAGGTCTGGCTCATCGCCGCGATGCCAGTCGATGAGCGTCTGGAGCCCGTCGTCCAGGCTGGTCTCGGGAACGAACCCCAACACCTCTCGCATGCGATCCTGGCTGACGCGCTGGTAGCGAGCCCGTTCCTCCTTCCAGGCGAGATTCGACGGATCGTGACCGTAGAGCTCCACAACCCTCCTGCACAGCGCCTCGGTGGTGACGGGCTCACCCACGACGTTGAACGCGAGTCCCGTTCGTTCTGCTGACAGAGAGGCCACCACCGCCTTGGCAACGTCGTCGACGTACACGAAGGAATGGATCGAATCCTTGGCCCACGTGACCGTGGGCGTCTCACCCTTGTCGAGAGCCTCAAGGATGTCCAGGGTGAGAGCGCCGTTCGAACCTGGGCTGACGCGTGGCCCGTAGATGGGGCCGATCCGCAGCGCCAGGTATGCCGGGCCGCCTGCTCCCGCGAAGGCCTCGAGGTAGGCCTCACTCGCCAGCTTCGTCGCGGCGTACATGTTGATTCCACGACACACCCAGGGCTGCTCCTCGGTCTTGAGGCCGGCATCCGGGTCCTGGTATGGCCCGTACAGCGTGTTGGTGGAACCGAAGACGAACCGCTTCACTCCGTGTCGAGCAGCGAGCGACAGCAGGTCGTAGGTGGTGCCGACGTTGATGTCGTGGGCATCCTTGGGTCGAGCCTTCGACGCCTGGGTTCGGACGGCCGCGAGGTGCACGATGGAATCGGTGGCCGAGACCACCGACTCCAAGGCATCAGTGTCGCGCAGATCCATGGGTCGGAACTCGACGCGTGGGAGCTGAGCGAGCTCGCGTGACCGGGCGCTTTCGACGACGTCGACAGCGATGACGCGGTGGTTCGTTGTGCCGGCGAGAACCTCGACCACTCTGGATCCGACGAACCCTGCACCGCCGGTCACCAGCACCGTCATGGGGCCGTTGGGTGCGCGCCCTCCTCCGGACATTGCTTCAGGCATGTTGAGGCGATCCCTTCTGTTGTCTTACCAGGTCTCGGCAGGCAGCTCTTGAGGCTCGACGAGTGCTGGTCACGACAGCAACCGGGTGATCTCGGCCACGTCGCCCACCGACTCAAGGTCGCGGGTCAGGGCAATGACGCTCTCCACCTGCGCCGGTGCAGGCGGCTGAGCGGCGAGTGCAGCGCACTCGCGGAACTTCTGCGCCAGGTCTCGCCAAGACGTCGGCGTCGTGGGACTGCCCGGATAGTCCGCGCCGACTCTCGTGAAGACTCGACCGTCGACCGTGGTCATCTCAACGCGGCCGGCAGGCAGCTCGAGCCTCCAGTCGAGGGAGCTGTCCTCGACCGGTCGGACCCTGGCCGCGAGGGCACGCACGCGGCTGTCGCGCAGCCCCTCTTCCGTGAAGTGAGCAACGACCACCTTCCGGTGGACTGCCGCCAGCGCGACCAGGAAGGGAAGGCTGAACTTGGCGTCGACCAGCGTCTGCGGCGCTTGTCGAACGTCGAGGGGAGTGCACATCAGGCTGTGGTAGTCCCCCACGAAGACCCGGATCTCGGCGATGCTCTCCGGCGAGAGGTCGTGCTCGGTGACGAGTTCGATGGTTGCGTGAATGTGACTGTGCGAGGTCCCCACGGAGGGCCACACCTTGTACAGGGTGCCCCCGCCACGAAAGTCATGACCCAGGTCGGAGAGCATGGGTTCGCGGTCGTACCCACCGTCGAAGTAGGTGTGGAAGACACCAACGGCGCCCTCGAAGACGCGGTCGACGCCGGCCAAGCCGCGCTCGGCCAGAAGGGCGGCTGTCACGGCGGCTCGTGCGGAGAAGCCGGCGTAGACGCCTCGAAGATCGCTTCCGGTTCCAGCGACCACGTCCATGACCCCAGCCGACTGCTGGCTGGCTATCCCGAGCGCGTGCTGCGCCACGGGGCTGGACAGCCCGAGCACACGGGAAGCCGAGGCGGTGGCAGCGTAGACCCCGATGACGCTGGACAGGTTCCAGTCCTTGCGCCACCCGACGTTGCACCGCAGCCGCGCGAAGATGTCCTGTCCGGCGGCGACGGCAGCGATCAGGTCCGCGCCCTTGATGCCTCCCTGGCGCTCCGCAACGGCCAAGGCAGCCGGCACCACCGAGCTCGAAGCGTGCTGGCCCCACGGTGTCTGGTCGTCGAAGTCCAGACAGTGAGCCAGAGCACCGTTGGCGAAGGCCGCACTCGTCGCCGGCGCTCGCCAACCCAGTCCCCATGCGGATGCCTCGGCCCGACCTTGCTCGGCCTCTACGAGGCCGAGGATCGCCTGGACCGCGGGCTCGACCCCGCTGGCCGCGAGAGCCACACCGACGGTGTCGAGAATGCTCATCTTGGCGGCCTCGACCGCGGCGCTGTCCACGGCGTCGAGGGTGACCTCAGCCGCCATGGCTGCGAAGTGGTGGGAGACATCGGCTGCGGTTTCCGCCACGGTGCCACCTCACTGTTCCAGCATTCAGCACGCTTCCCAACCCGGTTACGGTCTGACAGTATACGACTTGTCATCCTGATGACACTCCGGAGTCCATTCCTCAACGGAAGGCAGTCATGACTATCAGCCCGAGCACGTTCACGGACAAGGTCGCCTTCGTCACCGGGGCGTCCAGCGGCATCGGCCGCGCCACGGCTCTTGCCTTCGCGCGTGCGGGAGCCTCGGTCATGGTGGTGGACATCGACGAGGGCGGCACGGCTGAGACCGTGCGCCAGATCGCGGAGCTGGGAGGGGAGGCGCTGGCCTTCACGGCGGACGTCACCTCCGAGAGCGATGTGGCGGACGCCGTCAAGACCACCATTGCCACGTTCGGGCGACTCGATGCCGCCTTCAACAACGCGGGGATCGAGCAGCCCGTCGCACCATTGGTGGACATCACCGTCTCGGCCTTCGACCGATTGCTGACTGTCAACATGAAGGGTGTGTTCCTGTGCATGCGGAGCCAGGTCCCCGAGATGCTGGCCAGAGATGGTGGCACCATCGTCAACACCGCCTCTGGTGCAGGTGTCGTCGGGATCGCGGGCCAAGCGGCCTACTGCGCCTCCAAGTTCGCGACGGTGGGCATGACGAAGGCAGCGGCTCTTGACTACGCCCCCCAGGGCATCCGCATCAACGCAGTGTGTCCGGGCATCATCTCGACTCCCATGATGGATCGCTTCACGGGCGGCACCGAGGAGGGACGAGCCGGTGTCATCGCGCAGGAGCCGATCGGCCGGATGGGCTCTCCGGACGAGATCGCCGAAGCGGTCCTGTGGCTGTCCTCGGAGGCGTCTTCCTTCGTGGTGGGCCACGCATTGGTCGTGGACGGCGGCCAGACTGTCTAGTCCCGGTTCTCGGGCGGATGTGACGAGGACTCGAACGAAGGGAACGTGGGTGGACACTGTCGGATTCATCGGCACCGGAGCGATGGGATCCTCCATTGCCAGCCGGTTGACGAGCGGACACAAGCTTCTGGTCAATGACCGTAACGAGGCCGCCGCCAGCGACCTGGTCAGTCAGGGCGCTCTGTTCACCACGACGCACGAGATCGCGGAGAGCTGCCGCACCATCTTCCTGTGCCTTCCCGGGCCTCCGCAGGTCAAGGAGCTGCTTCTCGGCCCTCAAGGGCTGGCATCGGTCCTGACCTCGGGAACCGTCGTCATCGACACCACCACCGGCACGCCGCTCACAGACGCCGAGGTAGTAGCCGAGCTCGCCTCGCGAGGAGTGAGCTACGTGGACTCTCCGATCGCAGGGGGCGTACGACGAGCCCGCGAGGGAACGGCCCTCCTCATGGTGGGGGCCGAACCTGACCTATACGCCACGATCGAGAGCCTTCTGCACGAGGTGACGACCGAAGTGGTGAACGTCGGCCCTGTGGGAGCCGGCCACGCGATGAAGCTCGTCAACAACCTGCTCAACGCCTGCAATCGCTTCGCTGCACTGGAGACCGTCCGTCTCGGAGTGGCCGCCGGCATTGAACAGGATGTCGTCGTAGAGGTCATCAACAAGGGAAGCGGCCGCAACTACACGACGGAGAACACCTATCCGCAGCTTCTGTCCGGGGACACCTGGCGGCCGCAAGGATTCGCCATCGACCTGATGCTCAAGGACGTCCGCCTCGCCAACGAGCTGGCCACCTCGCTGGGGCACCGGACACCAATCGGCACGCTCTCCCAGGAGCTCATCCGACAGGCGATCGACCGCTTCGGCCCGAAGGCGGACCAGAGCCAGCTGATGGCTGAGTGGTACGCCGCCGACCGTGATCAGCAGGCCGACGTGTGAATGCGTAGAGATGTGACAGGGAGGAAACCTCGTGGATCTCATGCTTGACGGCAAGACAGCCCTGATATCGGGAGCGAGCGCAGGAATCGGGCGGGTAACGGCGAAGACCCTGGCCCGTGAGGGTGTCCAGACGATCGTGGTGGCCCGCAACGCCACGGCGCTCGAGGAGCTCGCAGACGAGATCCGCGAGGAGGGGAACCAGGCTCCGTTCATCGTCGTGGACGACCTCCTCGACGGCTCGTCGTTCGAGCGGGTCACCGGGAAGGTGATGGCCGAGTTCGGCGGCGTGGACGCTGTCATCAACAATCTGGGCCAAGCCCGGGCCTTCGACCTGGACACGACTGAGGAGGAGTGGGCCGAGGCTTTCCGACTGAACTTCGACACTCCCCGTCGGCTCACCACCCCGTTCATCGCCGGCATGCGCGAGCGGGGCTTCGGTCGTGTGCTGTGCCTGACCGCCACCTCCGAGCCGTCGCACGTGAGCGGATCACTGACCTCCAAGGCAGCGGTGCTCATGTGGGCGAAGGGACTCTCGCGGATGGTCATGAAGGAGGGGATCACCGTGAACTGCATCTCGCCCGGCTTCCTGCTGACCGAGCAGATCAGGAACACCTTCATCCCCCGCAACGTGCCGACCGAACAGGACCAGAAGGAATGGCTGGACAAGGAGATTCCCGCCGGTCGGTTCGGTGACCCCGCCGACGCCGCGAACATCCTCACCTACCTCTGCTCGCCCCTGGCCGGCTACATCACGGGTCAGCGGATCTACGTCGACGGTGGGTGGAACCGGCACGTCTAGATGGTGTGCGATGGGACGCGGTGCGAGGTCCGGCTCCGCACCAATGACAGGTAGTTCGCGCGAGCGCAGAAAGTTGGGCAATGAGAATCGTCGTGTGTGTGAAGTATGTGCCGGACTCGACCGCTGACCGGCACTTCGAGGAGGATTCGACGGTCGACCGGGTCGGTGTGGACGGGCTGCTGTCCGAGTTGGACGAGTACGGCGTGGAGCAGGCGCTGCGGTTGAAGGAGAGCGTCGGTGACGACTCGACGGTGACGGTGCTGTCCGTGGGTCCGGAGCAGGCCACGGATGCGGTCCGCAAGGCGCTGCAGATGGGCTGTGACGCGGGTGTGCATGTGGTGGACGAGGCGATCGCCGGGTCGTGTGCGGTGACGACGTCGCTGGTGCTGGCCGAGGCGGTCAAGAAGATCGGTGCCGAGCTGACGGATGGGTCGGGTTGGGACCTGGTGATGTGTGGGATGGCGTCCACGGACGGGTCGATGGGGGTGGTCCCGGCGAT
>CAXSHL010000017.1:22037-63223 GCA_964237315.1 uncultured Nocardioidaceae bacterium | reverse complement strand
GCGCAAGGTCGTCGCGCAGAACAAGAAGGCGCGCCACGACTACCTCATCGAGGACACCTACGAGGCCGGGCTGGTGCTGCAGGGCACCGAGGTGAAGTCGCTGCGCGCCGGCCGGGCCTCCCTCGTGGACGGGTTCGGCGAGGTGCACCACGGTGAGGCCTTCCTGCACGGCGTGCACATCCCCGTCTACACCGAGGGCACCTGGACCAACCACGAGCCCCGGCGGGTCCGCAAGATGCTGCTGAACCGGCACGAGATCGACAAGATCGAGAGCCGCGTCAACGAGCGTGGGCTGACGATCGTGCCGCTGTCGCTGTACTTCAAGGACGGCCGCGCCAAGGTGGAGATCGCCCTGGCCAAGGGCAAGAAGTCCTACGACAAACGGCACGCGCTGGCCGAGCGGCAGGCCAACCGCGAGGCCCAGCAGGCGATGGGGCGGCGCCTCAAGGGCGTCGAGTGAGCCTGTCGGACGCGGAGGTTCCGGGCTGGTGGGAGCAGCTGGGCATCCCGGGCCTCTTCGACGTGCACGTGCACTTCCTCCCACCGCCGGTGATGCGCAAGGTGCGTGCGCAGTTCGACACCGCAGGCCCCCTGATCGGCCGTCCGTGGCCGCTGGCCTACCGCGGCGACGACGAGGACCTGATAGCGCGCCTGCGGGCCATGGGCGTACGCCGGTTCACGGCGCTGCCCTACGCGCACCGGCCGGGGATCGCTGAGTACCTCAACGGGTGGGCGGCCGAGCTGGCGGACGCCGTACCCGAGTGCCTGCGGTGTGCCACCTTCTATCCGGAGGACGGCGTGACGGCCTACGTCGCGGACCTCGTCGCCGCGCGGACCGACGTGTTCAAGGTCCATGTGCAGGTGGGCGACTTCGACCTCGTCGACCCCCGGCTCGACGACGCCTGGGAGACGATCGCCGCAGCCGGGACCCCCGTCGTGATCCACGCGGCCTCCGGGCCGGTGGGCAACACCCACACGGGCCCGGCCCCGCTGCGTGCGCTGATGGAGCGGCACCCGAGCCTCACGGTGGTCGTCGCGCACCTCGGCGCACCGGAGTACCTCGACTTCCTCGAGATCGCCGAGAGGTACGACCGGGTGCACCTGGACACCACGATGGCGTTCACAGACTTCTTCGAGGAGCTGGCGGCTTTCCCGCGCGAGCTGCTGCCGCGGCTGGGCGACCTGAGTGACAAGGTGCTGCTCGGCACCGACTTCCCGAACATCCCCTACTCCTACGCCCACCAGCTGGAGTGCCTCGAGCGGCTGGGGATGGGGGAGGACTGGCTGCAGAAGGTGTGCTGGACCAACGGCGTCCGGCTGCTCGGACATCCGGCCGACTCGCCGATTTAACGGGGCAAGACGGGTGGCGTGTCGTTATCCGGGCATAGTTCTGCCGGAGAGGACCGTCCTCCCGGCACGCCGCAGCGAACGAGGAGGAGCCCGATGGCTCTGCCAGCAGGTCTCTGGTCGACCAGGGACGCGTCCGATCTCATCTCCGACACCGAGGGCGAGCAGGGGCTGGAGCGGTCCATCGGCCCGGCCGGTCTCACCGCGATGGGCGTCGGCGCGATCATCGGCACCGGCATCTTCGTGGTCATCGGCCAGGGCGCGATCGCGGCGGGACCCGCGGTCATCATCTCGTTCGTGCTCGCGGCGGTCACCTGCCTGTTCTCGGCGCTGTCCTACGCGGAGCTCGCCGCCGCCGTACCGGTTGCCGGCAGTGCCTACACCTACTCCTACGCGACGATGGGCGAGCTGGTCGCCTTCATCATCGGCTGGGACCTGATCCTGGAGTACGGCGTCTCCGTGGCGGCTGTCGCCGTCGGGTGGGGCGGCAACGTCAACGCGTTCCTCGACTCCGCCTTCAACGTCCGGATCCCCGATGCGATCTCGACCTCACCCGAGGACGGTGGGGTGTTCAACCTCCCGGCCGTCTTCATCGTGATGGCGATCACGTTCCTGCTGATCATCGGGACCCGGGAGAGCGCCACGGCGAACCTGATCATGGTGGGCATCAAGATCTGCATCCTGATCTTCTTCATCATCGCGGCGGTGACGTCGTTCGACGCCGACAACTTCAAGAACTTCGCACCGCACGGTGTCTCGGGCATCACCACGGCGGGTGGCCTGATCTTCTTCGCCTACATCGGGTTCGACGCCGTCGCAACCGGCTCGGAGGAGTCCAACAACCCGGGCAAGGACCTGCCGATCGCGGTGGTGGGCTCCCTGGTGATCTCGACCGTCCTCTACATCCTGGTGGCGGTCGCGGCGGTCGGCGTGGCGCCGATCAGCGTGATGACGAGCTCGAAGAACTCCGACGCCCCGCTCTCGGCGGCCCTGGAGGCGGGCACCGGTCTCAGCTGGGCGTCGGCGGTGCTGTCGCTGGGCGCGCTGATCGCG
This sequence comes from uncultured Nocardioidaceae bacterium, assembly GCA_964237315.1. Taxonomy (GTDB): domain Bacteria; phylum Actinomycetota; class Actinomycetes; order Propionibacteriales; family Nocardioidaceae; genus Nocardioides_B. Next base: position 60,823 of record CAXSHL010000017.1, on the reverse strand, counting down.
ATCACCAGCGTGGTTCTCGTCATCCTCTACGGCCAGACCCGGATCTTCTTCGCGATGTGCCGCGACGGCCTGCTGCCCAAGAGCTTCGCGGTCATCCACCCCCGCTTCGGCACCCCGGCCCGGCTGACCCTGGCCTTCGGCATCCTGATCTCCATCCTGGCCGCGCTGGTGCCGCTGGGCGAGATCATCAAGCTGGTGAACATCGGCACGCTGTTCGCGTTCCTGCTGGTCAACCTCGGAGTGATCATCCTGCGTCGCACCAAGCCGGACATGGACCGGCCGTTCCGCACCCCGCTGGCCGACCTGCCCTTCCCGATCTTCCCGGTCATCGGCATCGCACTGTGCATCTACCTGATGACCGACCTGCCCGGCACCACCTGGATCAGGTTCGTCATCTGGCTGGTCGTCGGGCTGCTCATCTACTGGTTCTACGGCTACAAGAACTCCCGGCTGCGCACTCGCGACCGTGATGCCGCATGAGCGCCGACCGCCCCAGCGGCACTGACCGACCCAGCGGAACTGACCGACCCAACGGAACGGGGCGGGCCGCGGCGGGTCGCATCGTGGTCGGCTACGAGGGCGGCGACACCGGGCACGACGCCATCTCCTTCGCGAACCGGTGGGCCGCGGCCGCCCACGACCCGGTCGAGGTGGTCACGGTGCATCCGGGAGCAGCTCCGATGGGCGCCGGCCGGGTGGATGCCGAGTGGGTCGCCTACGAGCGCGAGGAGGCCGACCGGCTGCTGTCCGAGGCCAGGACCCTGGTCGCCGACGGGGTCGAGGCCTCGTTCCTCCGCGTCGACGCGGGCTCGGCCGCGCACGGCCTCTCCGACATCGTGGAGGCGAGGGACGGCGAGGGCGTGTCGATGCTCGTGCTGGGCTCCCGACGCACGCGCGGCATGCGCCGTACCTTCCCGGGCAGCACCGCCGACCGGCTGCTGCACGGGGCCGCCGCGCCGGTCGCGGTCGTCCCCTGGGGCTACGCCGACATCGAGGAGCGTCCGCTGGCGCGGGTGGCGGTCGCCTTCGTGGACACCCCCGAGGGACGTGTCGCCTTCCAGCACGCGGCGCTGATCGCCCGTCACCTCGGGGCGAGCCTGACCGTGCTCAGCGTGGTGCCCGACACCCGGGTGGTTCCGGGCCTGGGCGAGTCACGGCTGTTCGAGGGCGAAGCCAAGCGCGGCTACCAGCAGAGCGTGGACGCGGTCGTCGCGGGCGCCCCCGAGGGTCTGGAGGTGACCGGCAGACTGCTCCCCGGTCCCGTCGTGGACGCGCTGTCGGACCTGACCTATGACGACTGCGACGTGCTGGTGTGCGGGTCGCGCGGCTACGGTCCCGTGCGTCGGGTGCTGCTCGGGGGCGTGTCCTCGCGCGTCGTACGCCACTCCAAGGTGCCGGTCATCGTCATCCCCCGCGGTGACTGAGCGGGAACATCGGATGGCTGCCCGGCGTTGGCTCCGGTAGAGTAGAACGCGAAGCACAACTCAAGAGGGGCTGATCGGTTTCGACTTGGGACGTTTGTTCCAGGAGAAGCGGGTCGAGGATCCAAGGTCATCTCGTTAACGATCCCTGGAAACCAATAACTGCCAAAACAAACAGCAGTTCGTTCGCCCTCGCCGCCTGACGGCGGGGCAACGGGTCAGACTAGAGGCGCCTCCGCTCTAGATCCTGGCCTCATCTAGGAGGCTTGCTGGTGAGTCCGGGCCACGAGGACTCATCGGGACTTTTCTGTGGCTGAGTCCGTCGGCGACGTGTCAGTGCGAGTGCCGGGACTGAGAAGACGTCACCACTGACTGCACCCGGAGAAGTCCTGGATCGGCGCCGAAGGACGCGGGTTCGATTCCCGCCAGCTCCACCCGACCACCTCTTGAACGAGAGCCGCCCCGTCACCGGGGCGGCTTTCGTGCGTGTCCGCTCGAACGGGGTCTGGCCGGGCGCAACAACCGCGCCTGTGCGGAGTTGGCGCGGTGGATCGGGCGAGACCAGAGCGACAACGGCGCCTGTGCGGAGTTGGCGCGGTGGATCGGGCGAACCCTGAGCGACAACGGCGCCCGTGCGGAGTTGGGGCGGTGGTCGAGAGGCCTCGATGTCGGACCGCCTGGCGCCGTGCCGGTTTACCAGGGGATGCAGGACGTTTGACACCTTGCCCGCCGCTTCCCATGGAAGTCTGGCGCTTCCCATGGGTCATGACCCATGGGAGGCGCCAAAGCACCTGCATCCCCTGGTAATCAGCTACCGCTCAGAGCAGCTCGGCGAGCATCCGGGCCGCGACGGCGGCCCCGTCGGACTCCACCGGCCGGTAGGACACCTCGCGCCCCACCTCCTTGACGATGGCGTCCGCGAGCCCGTCCGGGTCGACGGCCTCGGTGTAGTCCAGGCAGGTGCCGGCGCCGTACCGGTCGAGGCGGTGGCGCACGTGGATGTTCTGCTCGAAGTGGTGCCGCAGGGGCACGTAGAGGAAGGGGCGCTGGGTCGCGGTCAGCTCCATGGTGGTGGTCAGGCCGCCCTGTACGACGGCCAGGTCCGCGGCCGCGAGGTGCTCGTAGAGCCGGGGGACGTGGCCGCGGACGTTGACGCCGCGATGGCCGGGAAGCGACCGGGGGTCGATCCGCGGACCCGCGACCACCAGGAACCGGAGGTCGGGGAGCTGGCGGCGTACCAGGGGAGCGGCGTCCAGCACCCGCCGCAGCAGCGGTCCGCCGACACCGGAGCCACCCACCGACACCACGCACAGCCGCTCGTCCTCGCGGTAGCCGAGCCGGGACCGCAGCGCCTCCCGGTCCGCCAGAGGCGCCGGGTCGAAGCCGGTGACGTAGCCGGCGAAGTCGAAGTTGTCCCGCACCCAGTCGCTGATCAGCGGCAGGCCCGGCCCGAAGCTCTCGGGTACGACGTCCTCGGGGTTGCCCACGAACACCGACCGGTCCCGGACCCGTGCGAACCGCGCCCGCTGCTCGATCATCTCGGCGTTGTAGTCCGCCGTGAGTGCGGCCTCCCGCGAGCCACCGTCGCCCATCGGCAGCCAGCCGACGAAGTCCGTCATCCAGGCGAACGCGAAGCGCTTCAGCTCCGGGTTCTCGTGCAGGAAGAAGTCCACGTCCCAGGCCTCGTCGGCGACCACCAGGTCGTAGCTCTCCTGCTCGACGACCTCGGTGAACACCATGAAGTTGTGCACCAGGATCTCGTCCATGCGGCGGATCGCCTGGAACGCGTGCAGGTCGTGCTCGCCGGCCTCGCTCTCGATGTGGCTCGACTCGCTGGCCAGCCAGGCCGACGCCGGATGGATCCGCTCGCCGGCGGCCTCGAGGACCGTGGTGACGGGGTGCTGCGCGAGCCAGTCCACCTCGATGTCCGGGTCCAGCTGCTTCAGCGCCGTGGCGATGGCGAGGTCGCGTCGAGCATGTCCCAGGCCGATGGGGGAGGAGAGGTACAGCACGCGTCGCGGACGGCGGGGCGCGGCCACCCAGGTGGCGTGCCGGACCGGCGGCCGGATCTGCTCGACGAAGTCGCGGATCATCAGGTTGACCCGCACCGGCTGCCGGCTCATCGGCCCGTGGCCGACACCCTCGAGCAGCACCAGCGAGCCGCCCGTCGCCTCTGCCAGCAGCTCTCCGACCCGGTGCGAGCGCACCGAGTCGGCGGTCCCGTGCACGACGGTGACCGGGCAGCGCACCCGGGCGCACACCGCTGCGATCGGCGCGCACACGGCGCCCTCGCAGCCCATCCGGCCGGCGGTCGAGTCGACCAGCGTCTGCGGCGGCACCTCCAGGGCCCACTCGACGCAGTCCTCGATCTGCTTGGTGGAGTGCGGCTCGTTGAACATCTGGCCGAAGAAGAAGCGCAGGAACGCCTCGTAGTCACCCTCGAGCCAGTTGAACCTGTTGTACGACGCCCAGCCCTCCGTCGTGGACGGTCGCGCGTCCCAGGGGAAGGCGTCGCGCTCGGGCTGGGGCACCCCGAACCCGCACGCCGGTGAGAGGGCGAAGATGCCGAGGACCCGGTCCGGGTGGTCGGCAGCCAGGTGGACCGCCCAGGTCGCCGCGCAGGACAGTCCCACCACCACCGCCGATTCCGTCCCGGTCGCGTCCAGGACGGCGACCGTGTCATCGACGTACTCCTTCTCCGCGTAGGCCTCCGCACCCAGTGGGCTGCCGGAGAGCCCGCTGCCCCGGCCGTCGAAGGTCACCACCCGGTAGTGCCGGGCGAGGAAGCCGATCTGGGCCTTCCAGAACCGGGAGTCGACGATGCTCCAGGTCGGCATCAGCAGCACCGTGGTGTCACCGTCGCCGAAGACCTCGTAGGCCAGCCGCACCCCGTCCCGCTCGACGGATCCGGTGAGGTCCGGCGTGCGGGCCCGGCTCGCGCCGGGGCGCCGAGGGCGACTGTCAGGGACTGCGCTCAAGGCCGGATCTCCAGGACCTGGTTGAAGGGCGTCTCGGCGACCTTGGCGAAGCGGCCGAACCCGCCCGTCGTGACCACGTCCCGGATGCGCGCGGGACCCGCCTGGGTGCCGAGCGCGAGCCCCACCTCCTGCGACAGGGACGCCGGGGTGCAGAGCATCGTGGAGAAGCCATAGTAGGCCCGCCCGACCGGGTTGAGGTTGTCCTCGACGTGGTCGCCGGCCATCGGCTCGACGACCATCCAGGTGCCGTCCTCGGCGACGGCCTGGCGCACGTGCCGGGCCGCGCCCACCGGGTCGCCCATGTCGTGCAGCGCGTCGAAGGTCGTCACCAGGTCATAGCCCGTGCCGGTGAAGGCGTCCGCCGCCGAGACCTCGAACCTCACCCGGTCACCGACCCCGGCGGCCTCGGCTCGCGAGCGCGCCTCCTCGATGGACGCGGGGTGGTAGTCCGAGCCCAGGAACGTCGAGCTCGGGAACGCCTGCGCCATGATGATCGTCGAGGCGCCGTGACCGCAGCCCACGTCGGCGACCCGGGCACCCTTCTCCAGCTTGGTGACCACGCCGTCGAGCGCCGGCAGCCACTCGGCGACCAGGTGCGCGTTGTAGCTGGGCCGGAAGAACCGCTCGCAGCCCTCGTGCACGTCGTGGTTGTGCTCGTGCCAGCCGTAGCCCGCGCCGCTGCGGGCCAGCTCCACGATCGTCGAGGAGCCCTGCAGGGTGCCCAGGGCGATCTGGAAGAAGCCGGGCAGGAAGGCCGGGCTCGACTCGTCGGTGAAGGCCACCACCTGCTCGGGCGGCAGCGTGTAGTGCCCGGTCGCCGGGTCGTAGGCGACGATGGATCCGGCCGCCTGCGCGTTCAGCCACTCGCGGGCGTAGGGCTCCGCTGTCCCGGTGTCGTCGGCCAGCCGGGCGGGCGTCGTCGGCCCCGAGGCTGCCATCGCGCGGTAGTAGCCGAGCTTGTCGCCCATCACCACCAGGCCCGCGTTCAGGGCGGCTCCGACCTCGTCGACGGCCCGGAAGACAAAGGCCATCAGCTTGTCGAAGTCCGGCTCGGCCGCCTCGAGGCCAGTCCGGTCGGCGGCGGCCGGGTCGGTTCCGGAGTTCGTGTGCACGGTGGTCATGGCGGGGTCCTTCTCGGTCGGTGGCTGTGCTGACCTCCGCAACCTAGGTCCGCGCCGCCGCGAGCCGCATCAGGTGCCCCACCTAGTCCCCAGCGTCCCGAGCGTCCGGAGCTGCGACGAGCAGGTGGGCCGCACCGTCTCCGGCACCCACCCGTCCACGGCGTACGACGGTGAGGCCGGCGTCCTGCAGCCCGCGCACCAGGTCGTCGACGGGTCGCAGCCGGAAGCCGTGCCTGGTGAAGGGCATCGAGGCCATGGCGGTCGGATCACCGACGCCGAGGACCGCGCGTCCTTCAGGTCGCAGGACGCGGCGCAGCTCGGCGAACGCCGCGTCGAGCTCGGCCACGAAGTACACCGTGTTGACCGTGATCAGCCCGTCGAGCGAACCGTCGGCGAGCGGCAGGTCCTCGAGGGCGCCGTGCTGCAGGGAGAGCAGGCCGTGCCTGCGAGCCTCCCGGTAGCGCCGCTCGGCGCCCCTCAGCATCGTGTCCGAGAGCTCGATGCCGTGAACGCGCCCGCCGCCCTCGCCGCTGCTCAGGCCGACGCGGTCCATCAGCAGCTGCAGACCGACTCCACCACCGAAGCCGATGTCGGCGACCGTGTCGCCCGGCGCTGCTCCGGTCGCCTCGACCGCCGCGGACACCGTGGCCCGGTTGCCCCGGTTGAGCATCCGCCCCACGAGCCGACCACGCAGGCCGGTGGGTCCTCCCAGCTGACGGGCGAGCCCCGCCATCGCGCGGTCCTTGGGTCCCATGGACCAGGATTCTGCCAGGCGCCGACGGTGTCGTCACCGACTCGCGAACCGGGCCTAGACTCACACGGGTGCTGGTCGGTCGGACTACCGAGCGCCGGGCGATCGAGGCCCTGCTGGCCGGCGCGCGGGTCGGCGGCAGCGGGGTCCTGGTGCTCACCGGGGAGCCGGGGATCGGGAAGACCGCGCTGCTCGAGGACGCGGCGTCGCTGGCGGGGCAGATGCGCGTGCACCGGGCCGCGGGCGTGCCGTCCGAGCAGTCGGTGCCGTTCGGAGGCCTGCTGCAGCTGCTCCGGCCGCTGCTGCCCCTGCTCGACCACATCCCGGCACCCCAGTCGAGGGCGCTCTCCGCCGCGCTGCTCATCGAGCCCGGCGAGGACACCGCACCCAGCCGCTTCGCCGTCGGTGCGGCCACGCTGAGCCTGATCTGCCGGGCCGCCGAGGACCAGCCGCTGGCAGTGCTGGTCGACGACGCGCACCTGCTCGACAGCCCCTCGGCCGACGCCCTGGTGTTCGCCGCCCGCCGGGTCGTCTCCGACGCGGTCGCGATGATCGTCGCGGTCCGCGCGGACGAGCCCGGCAGCGAGCTGTGGCTGTCGCTGCCGACGCTGCGCGTCCCTGGCCTGGACCTGGGCTCGGCGCGGGAGCTGTTCGCCCAGAGAGCCCAGAGAGCCCAGAGAGTCCAGACCGCGGACACTGCGAAGACCCTCGACCCCGACCGGATCTCCCGGCTGCACGAGGCCACGGCCGGCAACCCGCTGGCGCTGCTGGAGCTCGGAGCGCACCTGGACCGCCTGGAGGTCTCGCCGCACCGGCCGCTGCCGGTCTCCGAGCAGCTCACCCGGTCCTTCATCGGCCGCGCCGACGGACTCTCTGCGAGTGCTCGCACCGCGCTGCTGGTCGCCGCGGCGGACAGCCTCAGCGTGACGACGGTCCTCGCGGCGTGCGAGCGGCTGGGGTTCCCACAGCCGGAGCTGGCAGAGGCGGAGGACGCGGGCCTGGTCACCCGGCACGGGGACCGGCTCGACTTCCGGCACCCGCTGGTGCGGTCCGCGGTCTACGGGGCAGCCGACCCGGCGAGCCGCCGAGCTGTCCACCGGGCCCTGGCGGCCGTGGTGCCCGAGGACCAGACCGACCGGCTCGCCTGGCACCTGTCCGAGGGGGCCGTGGCGCCGGACGAGACGACCGCCCGGACCCTGGAGCAGGTCGCCGAGCAGGCGTCGTCGCGAGGTGCCCACGCCATCGCAGCCGACGCCCACGAGCGCGCGGCGGAGCTGGGCGACCCGGTCCGGGTGCCCGCACAGGTGCGGGCGTGGCGGCTGACGTCGGCCGGTGAGGCGGCCTGGCTCGCGGGGCTGACCGACCGTGCCGTGCAGCTGCTGGACCGCGCACTGGCCTGCCGCCCGGACGCCGCTCTTCGTGCCCACATCGCCGAGGTGAGAGGTGCCGTCGACACGAGGAGCGGGTCGCTCGAGGTGGCGCTGACGACCCTGACGGAGGCGGCTCTCGACGTGCAGCCGACCCAGCCGGACACCGCCATCCGGCTGCTCGCCGACGCGGTGCACGTCTGCTTCTACCTCGCCGACCCGGCCGGCGCGATGCGCGCGTCGGCGGCGATCGAGGCACTGAGCACCGGCTCGGTCGATGCCCGGACCCGGTCCCTGGGCTCGATGGCCTCCGGGATGGCGCTCATCCTGGACGGCGCCGGCGAGCAGGGCACGGCGATGGTGCGCGCAGCCGCCCACCGTCTCGTGACCGCCGGCGACGAGGCGACGGACCGGTTCCGGCTGCCCCTGCGCCTGCAGGGCACCCTGTGGCTGCGGGACGCGGGGCCCGACCGTCCGTTGGTGCGGCAGGCCATCGACCTGCTGCGGGACGAGGCCGCCCTCGGCTCGCTGCCCTACCTGCTCTTCCACCTCGCCCGGGACGCCGCGACCACCGACCGGTGGGACGACGCGGAGGCGTCGTACCTCGAGGCCGTCAGGCTGGCCCGCGAGACCGGCCAGAGCACCGACCTCGCGGTGTCGCTGGCCGGGCTGGCGTGCGTCTACGCGCGGCAGGGGCGCGTCGAGGAGTGCCAGGAGAACGTGGCGGCCGGCACGGAGCTGTCCGAGCGCAACCACGTCCGGCTCGCGACGATCTGGCTGCTGTTCGCCCGCGGTGACGCCGCGTCCGGGCTCGGCGACCCGGGCGAGGCGGTCGGGCACTACGAGGCTCTCGAGGCACTGCTCGCCTCGACGGGCCTCGCCGACCCCGACCAGTCCTGTGGGGCCGAGCTCGTCGAGACCTACCTGCAGCTCGGCCGTCGAGACGACGCTCAGCAGGCCTGCGGGAGGCTGTCGGCGAAGGCACACGCCAAGGGGCAGCCGTGGTCGCTCGCCCGCGCGCACCGGGCAGCCGGCCTGTGCGGCGACGACGCGACGGGGGAGGAGCACTTCACGACGGCGCTGCACCTGCACGCGGCCACGCCCGACCGCTACGAGACGGCGCGCACCAAGCTCGCCTTCGGGGCCCGGCTCCGCAGGCAGCGCAGGCGGGTGGAGGCGCGCCCGCTGCTCCGGTCCGCGCTGGGTGCCTTCGAGCGGCTCGGGGCGGTGCCGTGGGCGGACCAGGCGGCACGTGAGCTGGAGGCGACCGGCGAGAGCGCCCACCGCCGCGAGGCCAGCCCCACCGACGGACTCACGCCGCAGGAGCGGCAGATCGCCCAGCTGCTCGTCGCGGGCCGCACCACCCGGGAGACGGCGGCGGCGCTGTTCCTCAGCCCGAAGACGGTCGAGTACCACCTGCGCCACATCTACCTCAAGCTCGAGGTACGGTCCCGCTCGGCGCTCGCCGAGGCGATCGGCCGCTGACGTCGTCGGGGTCCTGCGGCGACCGGGACCGGTCCTACGGCCGGGTGAAGTAGTCGGCGAGCACCTCGCGACCCGGCCGGCCGGGACACAGCGCGTCGAAGTCGACGTCGGCGGTGGCCCACTGGACCAGCACCGGCTCGCCGCCCTGGATCGTCCCCCGGCTGCACAGCTGGAGAGCCGCCTGTCTCGACTGCTGCCCGGCCGGCCGCCACTCGGGGAGGCGGTAGCCGACGTCGCCCACGACACTCCGCCACAGGTACGGCGTGGAGTAGACCCCGACGCGCAGACCGGCCCGCCGGTAGGCGGCCAGCGTCCCCTCGACGACGGCGCGGTTCGCGCGCAGGTCCGCGGACCACGGAGCGGGAGGACGGACCGGCTCCACGTCGACCCACACGATGGGGGTCGCAAGACCGGTGCCCAGCAGGCTCGCGACGTTCGCGGCGCCCTGCGCCCAGCCGATGTTGAACAGCCGGCCCAGCCGGTCGTGAGGGTCTCGGGGCCCGGCGTCGCCGTACCGCTCGAGCTCGTCGCCCATCGGGTAGGTCACCACCGCGTAGGCAGCCGTCGGCAGGTGCAGCGACGCGGCGTGGGCGACCTGGTCACCCAGGCAGGGGTTGGGGTAGAAGCCCGGACCGTTGGTCAGGCCGATCAGGACGAAGCCGGTGCCCGCCGGCGGGAGCGGCTTGCCGAGCGTGCGGCGGGACGGGATCCCCAGGACCGGCGGGCAGTTCGGCCAGCTGATGTCGCGGCCCTCCACCCGTGGACCCGACGGGTCGGGGCGGGCCGGCAGCGGATTCGCCGGAACCCGCCTGCGGGTCGGCAGGGGCGTCGGTGCCGGTGCCGGCGCCTGGGTGGGGGCTGCCGACGGCTGCGGTGAGCTCGGCGCGTGGTCGCCCGGGGTGACGACGGCCAGGACGGCGGCCAGCACCAGGCCGACTGCCTGGTGCAGGAGGCTCTGCAGCGGGCCGTCGTCCACCGTCGCTCCTCCTCAGCAGCCCAGTGGCCGTCGCTCAGCCGGCCGGCAGCCCGTGCGTCGGCCCGCTCGCAGGGTACGTCGACCCCGTGCTGCGATGCTGCAGTTGCCCACGTTCCACGAGGAGGAGACCACGGTGACCGACGACTGCCTGTTCTGCGACATCGCCGCCGGGAGGACCGAGGCCGACGTCGTCCTGGCCGAGGACGAGATGGTCGGCTTCCTGGACCACCGGCCGCTGCTGAAGGGGCACACGCTGGTGGTGCCCCGCCGCCACGTGGTGACGCTGCCCGACCTGCCCGCCGAGCTGCGCGACCCGTTCCTGGCGGCCGGGCAGCGGCTCGCGTCCGCGATGGTGGACGGCCTCGGCGCGCAGGGCTCCTTCGTCGCGATGAACAACACGGTCAGCCAGAGCGTCGCGCACCTGCACCTGCACGTCGTACCCCGCACCAAGGGCGACGGGCTGCGCGGGTTCTTCTGGCCGCGGCACCGCTACGACCCCGGCGAGTCCGCCGAGTACGCCCAGCGGCTCCGGGCCGCCCTGGCCGCCCAGGAGGACTGAGGCGCTACCTCGGGTGCGCCAGCTCGGGGTGCCCGGCTCGCGCGGACGCCGGCCGCGGGTCGGCGATGAGCCGGGGCCGACCCCGGTCGTGGTTGCCGGTGCCCACCGCGGCGATCCACACGCCGAGAGCGCCCAGCACGGCACCGCCCAGCGTGTCCACGAAGTAGTGCCAGCCCAGGTAGACGGTGGCCAGCACGGTGAGCGCCAGGAAGACCCACATCACGACCTGGACCCACCGCTTCAGCATCAGCAGCCCGGTCATCAGGCAGACGGTCACCATGATGCCCACGTGCAGCGACGCGAAGGCGGCGATGGTCTGGACCGCGTGGGTGCCGAACGGGTTCGCGATCACCTGCACCCGGTCCGCGATCATGGACTCCTGCAGGGTGCTGACGTAGGTGTGCGGAAGACCGGCGAAGTCCGCAGGCTTGGCGTAGATCGGACCGAGCGTCGGCACCGCGAAGTAGGTCGCGACTCCCAGCACCCAGTCCACGGCCACCGCGGTGACGTACCACTCACCGGCGGCGCGATTGCGCGACAACGCCAGCGCCACGACGATCGAGACCGGCACCAGGGCGATCCAGGCGACGTAGACGAGGGAGAAGAACTGCGCGGCGAGGCCCACCCCGAACAGGTGGTGGAGCACCTCTGCCGGGTCGTGACCGAGCCAGAGGATCCGGTCGAAGCGGTCCAGCGTGCTGTCCTCGAGGTCGCGGTTCACGAACGGCACGAAGCTCTTGAGGTTCCGGAAGGCCGCGTAGGTGAGGTACCACGCGCCCAGCCCGACCAGCGCGAACCGGATGTGCTCCCACGGCCAGCGTTCGCGGACGACCGCCACGAGCGTGCGCGGCAGGGTGGTGAGCGACCGGCCGCGCCACAGGGCGCGGGGCAGCACGTCGGTGAGGAACGCCAGGCCGAGGATGGCCGGGAACCGGATGTACGTCGGGACGGCCACTCCGTCGGGGTCGCGCAACGGCAGGTGATAGGTGATCGCCACGGCCGCCGTGACGGCCGCGAGGACCAGCGACATCACCACCGCGAAACGGAACCCACCTGAGCGCACCCGACGAGTCTATCGACCGGGGCCGAGTGCACTCGACAGCGCGCCGCCACCCGACACGCGACGCGGTCGACCCTCGGTTGGCCGACCCGGACCCGCCGCTGGGCCACACTGGGCCCATGGTCGGCTTCCCCCCGTTCCACACCGCCATGCTGCCCACCCCGGTGGCCGGACCGCCGACCCGTCGTCGCCGCGCGGTCCTGGGCGTCGTCCTGGCCTCCCTGACGCTCACCGGGGCGCTGAGCGGGTGCACGCACGGCACGACGGCCGCCACCGCCGGCGCACCGCAGGGACAGGCCACCTCGCCCGGTCTGACCGTCTCCGGGGAGTGGCCGCTGACCGGCCTGCCGGTGACGGGTGCCGCGCCCCGCCACCCGGTGATGGTCGTCAAGATCGACAACTCCGAGGCCAGCAACCCCCAGATCGGGCTCGGCAAGGCCGACCTGGTCACCGAGGAGCTCGTGGAGGGCGGCTCGACCCGGCTGGCGGTGTTCTTCTACAGCCGCATCCCGAAGCTCGTCGGCCCGGTCCGGTCGATGCGGGCCACCGACATCGGCATCGTCAAGCCCGCCAAGGCGGTGCTGGTGGCCAGCGGTGGGGCGCCGCCGACGGTGCGCCGGGTCGCGGACGCAGGGATCAAGACGTTCACCGAGGGGGCGACGGGCTACCGGCGTGACCCGAGCCGGCAGGCGCCGTACAACCTGTTCATGGCGCTCACCAAGCTGGCCGCCCAGGTCAAGGCCAAGGCCACGGTGCCCGCCTACCTGCCGTTCGGCAGCGCCAAGGAACAGCCGAAGGGGCGGCCGGCCACGGGGCTGTCCGCGGTGTTCTCGGGCGGGCACACGACGAGGTGGTCCTACGCCGGCGGGAGGTACACGAACCAGAACGGCTTCGCGGCCAGTGGCGACTCCTTCCGGCCCGACAACGTGCTCGTCCTGCGGGTGCGGGTGGGCAACGCCGGCTACCTCGACCCGGCCGGCAACCCGGTGCCCGAGACGAAGTTCACCGGCTCGGGCGCCGCACTGCTCTTCCACGGCGGCCGGGTGGTCCGAGGCACGTGGAAGAAGAGCCTCGACTCGACGATCACGCTCACCTCGTCGACCGGCTCGCTGAAGGTGCCGGCGGGTCACACGTGGGTCGAGCTGGTGCCCGCGAACGGCGGAAGGGTCACCATCTCCAAGTAGTCCCCGGACGTGCCAGGATATGGCCGTGGTCACCGACAACGCGTCCCCGGAGTCAGCGCTCGCCGAGCCGGCCGAGGCAGAGCCATCGAGCCCGGGCCAGCCGAGCATCTCCTACTCCATCACGGTCCGGCTGGAGGTCCCGGCCGGAGGCTCGGCGATCAGCAGCCTGACCACCTGCGTGGAGGGCGTCGGCGGGATCGTCACCGCCCTGGACGTCACCGCGTCCGGGCACGACCGGCTGCGCATCGACGTCACCTGCGCCGCCTCGGACACCGCGCACGCGGACCGGATCGTGGTGGCGCTGCGCGAGATCGAGGGCGTCACCGTCCACAAGGTCTCCGACCGCACGTTCCTGATGCACCTCGGCGGCACCATCCAGATGGAGAGCAAGCACCCGATCCGCAACCGGGACGACCTCTCGATGGTCTACACCCCCGGCGTCGCCCGGGTCTGCATGGCGATCGCCGAGAACCCCGAGGACGCCCGCCGGCTGACCGTCAAGCGCAACTCGGTGGCCGTGGTGACCGACGGCTCAGCGGTGCTCGGCCTGGGCAACATCGGCCCCGCCGCGGCGCTGCCGGTCATGGAGGGCAAGGCCGCGCTGTTCAAGAGGTTCGCCGGGATCGACGCGTGGCCCCTGTGCCTGGACACCCAGGACCCCGACATGATCGTGGAGATCGTCCGGGCCATCTCGCCCGGCTTCGCCGGCATCAACCTGGAGGACATCTCGGCGCCCCGGTGCTTCGACATCGAGCGCCGGCTGCGCGAGATCCTCGACATCCCGGTGTTCCACGACGACCAGCACGGCACCGCGATCGTGGTGCTGGCGGCACTCACCAACGCCCTGCGGGTGGTGCGCAAGGAGCTTGCGGACGTCCGCGTCGTGATGTCGGGCGCCGGAGCCGCCGGCACCGCGATCCTGCGGCTCCTGCTCGAGGCGGGTGTCCAGGACGTGGTGGTCGCCGACGTCGAGGGCGTCATCTACCGCGACCGGCCCGGCCTCGACCCGTCCCTGCACTGGGTCGCGGACGCCACCAACAAGGCCGGGCTGACCGGTTCGCTGCACGAGGCCATCGACGGCGCCGACGTGTTCGTCGGGGTCTCGGCGCCCAACGTGATCAGCGGAGACGACGTGGCCCGGATGGCTCCGGACTCCGTGGTCTTCGCCCTCGCCAACCCGGTCCCGGAGATCGACCCGGCCGTCGCGCGGCGCCACGCCACCGTGGTCGCGACCGGCCGCTCGGACTACCCCAACCAGATCAACAACGTGCTCGCGTTCCCCGGGGTGTTCCGCGGGCTGCTGGACGCCTCCGCGCACACCATCGCCGACACCCTGCTGGTCGCCGCCGCGCAGGCGATCGCCTCGGCGGTCACGGCGCAGGAGCTGAACGCCAACTACATCATCCCGTCGGTGTTCCACGCGGACGTGCACACCGCGGTGGCCAGCGCCGTGCGAGCCGCGGCGGAGAAGTCCGCCCAGGTGCCCACCTCGGATGTCTGACCCGACCGGGCAGCACGTCGGCGCGGGGGACCTCCTCGTCGCCACCCCGGCCCTGCTCGACCCGAACTTCGCGCGGACCGTCGTCCTGGTGCTCGACGTCGACGAGGACGGCGCGCTGGGGGTCGTGCTCAACCGGCCGTCGGCGGTGGCGGTCGCCGAGATCCTTCCCGAGTGGGGCGAGCTGGCCGGGCCGCCCGATGTGCTCTTCCAGGGCGGTCCGGTGAGCACCGACTCGGCGCTCGCCGTCGGCGCCTCGGCGGCGGCACCCGCCACGCCCGTCGGCTTTCGCCCGCTGTACGGCGACGTCGGGATCATCGACCTCGACACCCCCGCCCCCGTCCTCGCGCCGGCGCTGAGGAGGCTGCGGATCTTCGCCGGCTACGCGGGCTGGGGCGTGCACCAACTGGCCGCCGAGATCCACGAGGGCTCCTGGTACGTCGTCCCCTCGCTGCCCGAGGACCTGTTCAGCGACGACCCCGAGGAGCTGTGGACGCGGGTGCTGCGGCGCCAGCCGGGGGAGCTCGCCTGGGCGTCCACCCGGCCCGCCGATCCCAGCCTGAACTGACTGTCCCACCTGGCCGCTAGACTCCTGCACCGTGAGCACCCAGATGAGCCCCGGCACCGAGACGATCGAGGACCGGCGCACCGCGCCGACCGATGACGGCGACCACGAGCGCTTCTCGCACTACGTCGAGAAGGACAAGCTCACCGAGGCGATGGTGATGGGCACGCCGGTGACGGCGCTGTGTGGCAAGGTCTGGGTGCCCAGCCGGGACCCGGAGAAGTACCCCGTCTGCCCCGAGTGCAAGGAAGCCTGGGAGCAGCTCAGCCACGACGGGTGAGCGACCGCCACTCCTCCCGACCACATTCGCAGCCACACCAGAGGGTCCCGGACCCGATCCCCGACCTGCCGCCCGCCTACCCGGCGCGCGCCGCGTGGGGCACCGCGACCCGGCTGCGCGCCTGGCAGTCGGCCGCGCTGGACGCCTACTTCACCCGGAGCCCGCAGGACTTCCTGGCGGTCGCGACCCCCGGGGCGGGCAAGACCACCTTCGCCCTGAGCGTGGCCGCGGAGCTGCTGTCGCGGCGGGTGGTCGAGCGGGTCACCGTGGTGGCACCGACCGAGCACCTCAAGACCCAGTGGGCGGACGCGGCTGACCGGGCCGGCATCTCCATCGACCCCGCGTACGCCGGGCGGAAGGGCCGGACCAGCCAGGACTACGTCGGGGTGGCGGTCACCTACGCCGGCGTCGCGGCGAACCCGCTCGCGCACCGGGTCCGCACCGAGCGGTTCAAGACCCTGGTGATCCTCGACGAGGTGCACCACTCCGGGGACGCGATGGCCTGGGGCGACGCGGTGCGGGAGGCCTTCGAGCCGGCTCGTCGGCGGCTGGCGCTGACCGGCACGCCGTTCCGCTCCGACATCAACCCGATCCCGTTCGTCAGCTATGCCCCGGGACCGGACGGCGTGGCGCGCAGCGTGGCCGACTACACCTACGGCTACGCGGACGCGCTCGCCGACCACGTCGTACGCCCGGTGCTGTTCATGGCCTACAGCGGTGACATGCAGTGGCGCACCAGGGCCGGTGACGAGGTCGCCGCACGGCTGGGGGAGCCGCTGACCAAGGACCTCACCGCCCAGGCGCTGCGCACGGCCCTGGATCCGGCCGGTGCCTGGATGCCGGCCGTGCTCGAGGCTGCGGACACCCGGCTCAGCGAGGTACGCCGGCACGTGCCCGACGCGGCCGGGCTGGTGATCGCCTCCGACCAGAGCGCAGCGCGCGCCTACGCCAAGCTGCTCGCCTCGGTGACCGGGAAGAAGCCGACCGTGGTCCTCTCCGACGAGCGGACGGCGTCACGGCGGATCGCGGCGTTCACTGAGAGCGACGACCGCTGGATGGTCGCGGTCCGGATGGTGTCCGAGGGGGTCGACGTCCCGCGGCTGGCGGTCGGGGTCTACGCGACCACGGCCGCCACGCCGCTGTACTTCGCGCAGGCGGTCGGCCGGTTCGTCCGGGCCCGCCGCCGAGGCGAGACGGCGTCGGTGTTCCTCCCCTCGGTGCCCGGGCTGCTCTCCCTCGCCGGCGAGATGGAGCTCGAGCGGGACCACGTGCTGCGACGGGCCGGTGATGGGGACGCACCGGAGGACGACCTGCTCGCCCAGGCGCAGGAGACGGAGGCGGCCAGCGGGGAGGAGGACCTGCTGCCGTTCCAGGCGCTCGGCTCCCAGGCCCGCTTCGACCGGGTGCTCTACGACGGCGGCGAGTTCGGCCACGAGGGCGAGGTGCACGTCGGGTCGGAGGAGGAGATGGACTTCCTCGGCATCCCCGGCCTGCTCGACGCCGACCAGGTCAGCGACCTGCTGCGGTCCCGGCAGAGCGAGCGGGCCCGCAAGCAGGGCCGGTCCGGCTCGACGACTCCTCCCGACCATGACATCACCGGGCGCATCACCGGGGACGTCGCCGACGTGGCCACCCACGAGCAGCTGGCCACCCTGCGCCGGGAGCTCAACAGCCTGGTCGCGGCGTGGAACCACCGCACCGGCGCGCCGCATGGCGTCACGCACGCGGCCCTGCGCAGGGAGTGCGGCGGGCCCGCCGCGGCGACAGCGACTGCCGACCAGCTCCGGACCCGGATCGACCGGATCCGGGAGTGGGCCGCGACTCGGCGCAGCGGCTGACCCTCCCGGCAGACCCTCAGCCGGCTGACCGGACGCCGGTGAGCAACGGGCGGGCGGCCCCCAGCGTCGCGGTGTAGGACGCCCGCACCCGCCGGTAGTAGTCGGCGCGCGCCTCGTCGGGCTCCACGAGCGAGCTGTCGCGCGCCCAGTGCGGCGCGGCCTCGGCCTGGGACAGCGTCCAGGCGGCCTGGCGGGCGGCCCCCAGTGCGACGTACTCCGCAGGCTCGGGTACGGCGACCGGCAGAGCGAACAGCCCGGCCGCCAGCTGCTGCACGGCGGCCGACCGGGCCGCACCGCCGATCAGCACCAGGCGCTGCGGGGTGACCCCGGCCTCGGTCAGTGGCGCCACCGCGTCGGCGAGCCCGCACAGCATCCCCTCGACCGAGGCGCGGACCAGGTGGGCCGGCGTGGCGTTGACCCGGGTCAGGCCGTGCAGCAGCCCGGTCGCCTCGGGCAGCGCGGGCGTGCGCTCGCCGTCGAGGAACGGCAGCAGCACCAGGCCGGCGGTGTCGTCCACCGACAGCGCGAGGCGGTCCAGGTCGTCGAGCTCGGCTCCCGCCATCCGCAGGGCGGCACCGATGACCCGGGCGGCGTTCAGCGTGCACACCAGCGGCAGGAAGGCGCCGGTCGCGTCCGCGAAGCCGGCGACGATGCCCGAGGGGTCGGCGGTCGGGCGGTCGCCCATCGCGAAGACCGTGCCGCTGGTGCCCAGCGACACGACGACGTCGCCGGGCTCGAGGTCCAGGCCGAGCGCAGCGGCCATGTTGTCGCCGGTGCCGGGGCCGAGCGCGATGCCCTCGGGGGTCTCGCCGACCTGCTCGCGGGGGGCGGCCACGCGTGGCACCGCGAGCTCGCGGCCGAAGGCCAGCTCGAGCAGGTCGGGACGGTAGGACCCTTCGGCGGGCGACCAGTAGCCGGTGCCCGACGCGTCGCCGCGGTCGGTCGTCGGCTCGCCGGCGCCGCCGCGCAGCTGGTGGGTCACCCAGTCGTGGGGGAGGAGCACTCCTCGCGCCCTGGCCGCGGTGTCCGGCTCCTGCTCGGCCACCCAGCGCAGCTTCGTGACGGTGAAGCTGGCCACCGGGACGCTGCCCGTGGCGTCCGCCCAGGCCTGCGCGCCGCCCAGCTCCTCGATCAGGGTGGCGGCCTGCGGGGCCGACCGGTTGTCGTTCCACAACAAGGCGTCGCGGATCGGCGTGCCGGCCTCGTCGACCAGCACCATGCCGTGCTGCTGCCCGCCGACGGCAAGGGCCTGCACGCCGTCCAGCAGCCCTTCCGACGCCTTCTCCCACGCCTGCCACCAGACCCGTGGGTCCACCTCCGTGACGTCGGGATGAGGAGCCCGGCCCTCCCGGACGACCTCCCCGCTGTCCGCGTCACACACGACGACCTTGGTGTTCTGGGTGGAGCAGTCCACACCCGCTACAAGAGGCACGCGGCGAGACTACCCGCCGGGGGCGGGGCGGGCCGAGCGTCCGGACCGGTCGTCCCTGCCCGACCGGACCGCCTCGTCCATCAGGGGCAGCACGCGGTAGGGGATCTGGGTGGCCAGCGCGATCACCGTCGAGGAGCGCACGATCCGGTCGTCGGCGAGGACCGCGTCGATGACCCGTTGAAGGTCGGTGTTGGACCGGGCCACCACGCGCGCCCACATGTCGCCGGCACCGGTGATCGTGACCGCCTCGAGGACCTCCGGGATCCGGGCCAGGTGCTCGGCGACGGACTGGTGCCCGGCGCCCTGCCGGATCTCCAGGGTCAAGAAGCCGGTCACCGGGTGGCCGAGCGCCTCGGGCCGCAGCTCGGGCCCCCACCCGGAGATCACGCCGGTGCGGGCCAGCCGCTCCAACCGAGCGGACACCGTCCCTCGGGCGACGCCGAGCCGGCGCGAGGCCTCGAGGACCCCGACGCGCGGCTCCGCGGCGAACAGATGCACCAATGTGGCGTCCAGATCGTCCATCTCGGCCTCCGTGACTGGGCAGATTGCTCAGTGTTCCGGACCACTGTTGCACACATCGTCACCGGCACCCATGCTGGCTGTCATGACTGGCGCACTGACCCACGACGAGCTCAAGGCCGACCTCACCCTCGAGCAGCTGCAGCAGCTGGTCGGGCTGGTGACCTACGACGAGGACGCCGACGTCTTCCCGGTGACCGGCTGGGACGCGATCGTGTTCGTCGTCGGGAACGCCACCCAGACCGCGCACTACTACCAGTCCGCGTGGGGCATGCAGCTCGAGGCCTACTCCGGACCTGAGCACGGCAACCGCGACCACGTGTCCTTCGTGCTGCGCTCGGGCTCGATCCGCTTCGTGGTCAGCGGTGCCGTGGACCCCGACAGCCCGCTGGCCGACCACCACCGCAGGCACGGGGACGGGGTCGTGGACATCGCCCTCGAGGTGCCCGACGTGGACCGCTGCGTCGCTCAGGCCGAGAAGGCCGGCGCCACCGTCGTACGCCCGGCCGAGGATGTCACCGACGAGCACGGCACCGTGCGGATCGCGGCCATCGCCGCCTACGGCGAGACCCGGCACACCCTCGTGGACCGCTCGAGGTACGACGGCCCCTACCTGCCCGGCTACGTGGCCGCGCAGAGCAGCTGGGTCCCGCGTGAGGGACAGCCGAAGCGGCTCTTCCAGGCCCTGGACCACATCGTCGGCAACGTCGAGCTCGGTCAGATGGAGGAGTGGGTCGGTTTCTACAACAAGGTGATGGGCTTCGTGAACATGGCGGAGTTCATCGGCGACGACATCGCCACCGACTACTCCGCGCTGATGTCCAAGGTGGTCGCCAGCGGCAACCACCGGGTCAAGTTCCCGCTCAACGAGCCGGCGCCGGCGAAGAAGCGGTCGCAGATCGACGAGTACCTCGAGTTCTACCGCGGCGCCGGCGCCCAGCACCTCGCGCTGGCCACCAACGACATCCTGGCCAGCGTGGACGCCCTGCGCGCCAACGGCGTCGAGTTCCTGAGCACGCCGGACTCCTACTACGAGGACGACGAGCTGCGCGCGCGCATCGGCAACGTCCGCGTCCCGATCCAGGAGCTGCAGTCCCGCGGCATCCTCGTGGACCGCGACGAGGACGGCTACCTGCTGCAGATCTTCACCAAGCCGCTGGGGGACCGGCCGACCGTGTTCTTCGAGCTCATCGAGCGGCACGGCTCGCTCGGCTTCGGCAAGGGCAACTTCAAGGCGCTGTTCGAGGCCATCGAGCGCGAGCAGGAGCGGCGCGGCAACCTCTGAGCCCCTCTGAGCGGCCCGACCCGGGCGCGACCGCCGGTCAGGCCTGGGCCGGCAGGACCGTGCCGGTCACCTCGCCCAGCGCGATCCGGCCGCCGAGGACGCCCGGCGCCGTCGCCCTCAGGGTGACGGTGTCCCCGTCCCGCAGGAAGGTGCGGTCCACCCCGCCCACCCGGAACGGCTCGGCGCCGCCCCACGACAGCTCGAGCAGCGAGCCCCGCTGACCCGGCTCCGGCCCGCTGACCGTGCCCGAGGCGAAGAGGTCACCAGCACGGAGCGAGGCGCCGTTGACGGTGAGATGGGCCAGCATCTGCGCGGGCGCCCAGTACATCGAGGAGTACGGCGGCCGGCTGACCGTCTCGCCGTCGAGGACCACCTCGATGTCGATGTCGAACCCGCCGACCCCGGCCACGCCGTCGACCCGCAGGTAGTCCAGCGGTGCGGGGTCCTGGGAGGGCAGCTCGACGCGCGCGGCGTCCAGCGCGTCCAGGGGCGTGACCCAGCCGCTGACGGAGGTCGCGAACGACTTGCCGAGGAACGGCCCGAGCGGGACGGTCTCCCAGGCCTGGATGTCGCGCGCGGACCAGTCGTTGAGCAGCGTGACGCCGAAGACGTGGTCCGCGAAGGCTCCGACCGGGACCCGGTCGCCCATCCGCGTCGCCCCTCCGACGACGAACCCCAGCTCCGCCTCGACGTCGAGACGGCTGCTCGGCCGGTATGTCGGTGCGTCCTCGTCGGCGGCCTTGCGCTGGCCGCAGGGCCGTCGTACGTCGGTGCCGGAGACCACCACCGTGCCGGCCCGTCCGTGGTAGCCCACCGGAAGGTGTCGCCAGTTCGGCTTCAGGGGCTCGCTGTCGGGACGGAAGATCCGGCCGACGTTGCTCGCGTGGTGCAGGGAGCAGTAGAAGTCGACGTAGTCGGCCACCTCGAACGGCAGCCGGCAGGTGACCTCGGAGACGGGGACGAGGTGCGGCTCGACGAGGTCCCGCTCGGCCTCCTCGGTGAGCAGGCCGGTCAGCCAGGAGCGCACCGAGGACCACGCCGGGCGCCCCAGCTCGAGCAGCGGGTTGAGCGACTGCGCCTCGAAGACGTGACTGATCTGCAGCATGTCGCCGGCGGCCACCGGGGCCAGGTCGACCACGCGGTCGCCGATGCGCACGCCCACCCGCGGTGGCTCCTCGTGGTGCACGAAGACGGCGTACGGGAGGTTGTCGACGTCGAAGGGCGAGCCGGCGGCGCCCGGGACCCAGGTCGGCCGGCTCACGAGGCCTCGAGGAGTCCGAGGGCGGTCAGGTCGTGCACCGCGTCCTCGACGCTGGAGGTGCCGAAGGAGGTGAACCACCTGCGGGCCGACATCAGGGCGGCCGGGTCCATCGCAACCTGGTCTGAGGACCGGGTCAGCCGGGCGGCGTCCTGCTCCTCGAGCACCGCGGCGACGTCGGCCGGGTCGGCTCCGTCCAGGCTCGCCCGGGTCGCGAGCAGCACGTTGAGGAACCCGTGGCGCTCCAGCCCGGTGTCGTCCTCCCGGTGCCGGACGGCATGTCGCAGCCCACCGGTGCAGGTGAACGCGAGCTCCCGGTCCAGTGCCGCGCTGATGCACGCGGCCAGCTCCTTGGACGAGGGGAAGGCGTCCGGGTCGGACCCTCCGGTGCGCAGCTTCAGCCGGTGGTCCATCGCGGCGACCTCGTCGAGCGCGGACAGCCAGGACGCCGACGGCGCCGCGCCGTACAGCCGGGGTGGCTCGACGTGCACCGCGACGTCCTCGTCGAGGTCACCGGCGGCGGTCAGGGCGTCGACGGCGGCGACGATGCGGCGCGCGTTCGGTGCCAGGTCGCCGGCGTCGGACTCCCGGACGGCCACCTCGACGGCGACCAGGCGGAGGTCGTCCCCACGGGTCGCCCAGTGCACGGCCGGCGCGAGGGCGCCCGCGCCGCCGCTCACGACCACGGAGACCGGGAGGGGCGGGGCGTCGCCGGCCGGTCGATCCGCGATCCGGGGGAGGTCGCTGTCGGCGACGACGAACGCCCCGAGGAGGTCCGCGTGGCCGGACCCACGGTGGGAGGCATGCTCTCGGAGCGCCTCGTCGAGGGGTACGTCGGTGCGCTGGACGACCGTCGAGTCGTCGACCAGCGCACGCAGGAACTCGGGCACGGTGGTGTGACGGGTGGGCACCCACCGACCCTAGCGGCCTCGGATGGTTGCAAACGCACACAATCCGGAGCGCGGCTTCCTATCCTGGAGGAAGGGAGCCCCGCGGGCGCGGGACCCCCGGGCGCGGTCGAGCGACCGGTCGGACCCATCTGCTCCTGGGGGAACCAGCGTGACCAGAACACCTTCCGTGACCACGACAGCCGCACCGACGTCCGGGCTCTCGATCCAGGACGTGCTGCGCACCGGTGGCGTGCGCAGCTTCTTCCAGCCCATCGTCGACCTCGAGTCGGGGGCCGTCGCGGCCTACGAGGCGCTGGCGCGCGGGCCGGTCGGGGACCTGGCCACGCCGGACGCACTGTTCGCAGCAGCGCGCGGAGCCGGTCTGCTCGCCGAGCTCGACGAGGCCTGCCGCCTCGCCGCCTTCGAGGGCGCGAGCCGGCTGGGGCTGGTGGCGCCCTGCACCGTGTTCGTCAACGTGGAGCCCGAGGTCCTCGACGAGGCCCCGCTCTCGGACCTGCTGGCCATCGCCGACGCCACTCCTGGAGACCTGCGGGTGGTCATCGAGATCACCGAGCGGGCGCTGGCCGCCCGCCCGGCGGAGCTGCTGCGCACCATCGAACGCGTCCGGGACCTCGGCTGGGGCGTCGCCCTCGACGACGTGGGGGCCGACTCGGCGTCCCTGGCGTTCATGGCCCTGCTGCGCCCGGACGTCGTGAAGCTGGACCTCTCGCTCGTGCAGAACCGGCCGTCGCCGGCCATCGCCGAGATCATGAACGCGGTCAACGCCTACGCCGAGCGGTCCGGTGCCCTCATCCTGGCCGAGGGCATCGAGACAGACGCCCACCTGGCGTCCGCTCGTGCGCTGGGAGCCACGCTGGGTCAGGGCTGGCTCTTCGGGCGACCCACCGACGAGCCCACGGCGCACACGACGGCCGTGGCCGCCCTCGACCTCACCGCCCAGCGGGTCCCGCTGACCCCTCTGGTCGCCACCTCGCCCTTCGACTGCCTGCCGGACGACGTCGTGCTGAGGCGGTCGTCCAAGCGGCTGCTCATCGAGCTCAGCAAGCAGCTCGAGCGGGAGGCGTTGAACGTCGGGGACACCTGCATCGTCGCGTCCACCTTCCAGCACGGGCGGCACTTCACTCCGGCGACGGCGGTGCGCTACCGCGCCCTGGTGGAGCGGACCGGGTTCGTGTGCGCGCTCGGGGAGGCCCTCGACGACGGCGTCGTCCCTGGTCTGCGCAGCGCCCCGCTGGCGGCCGACGACCCGGTGCTGGGCGAGTGGGACGTGGTCGTCCTCAGTCCGCACTTCAGCACCGCGCTGCTCGCCCGGGACCTCGGCGACACGGGTCCGGACATGGACAGGATGTTCCTGTACGCGCTGACCTACGAACGCGACACGGTGATCCGCGCGGCGCACGGGCTGATGTCCCGGGTGGCCCCCAGGGTGGGGATTCCGCTGGCGGGGGCCACCGTTCCGGCGTCGGAGACCGAGGCGCTCTCGATGTCGGCAGGTGGCGCGCCGGGCGACGGTGCGCACACCGCCCTGCGGGCCGCTCCTCGGCTCGGCGGGTCCGGCTCCCTGCCGAACGTGCTCGCCGGGCGCGCCCTCGGCGCCACCACCAGCGGCGTGACGATCGCCGACATGACCAGCCCCGACCAGCCCCTCGTCTTCGTCAACGCGGCGTTCGAGCGGCTCGCCGGCTACCGGGACACCGAGCTGCTGGGCCACAACTGCCGCTTCCTCCAGGGACCGGAGACCGACCCGGCGTCGCTGGCCCGGATCAGGACCGCCCTCGCCGCGGGGCACGAGTGCCGCGAGACGATGGTGAACTACCGAGGCGAGGCGCGTGAGCGGTGGTGGCACGAGATCCTGCTCTCACCGGTCCACGACGAGAGCGGGCGCGTCGTACAGTTCATCGGCGTGCAGAGCGACGTGACCGCCCGCGTCGAGGCCGAGCGGGCGCTCGCCGAGGAGACCGAGCGCGCCGGTCACTACCTGGCCCGGCTCGAGGACCTGGCCTTCCACGACCCGCTGACCGGCCTGATGAACCGGCGGCGTTTCGAGGACCAGGTCGAGACTGCACTGCTCGAGAGCTGCCTGGCCGGTCGCGCGCTGGCGCTGCTGTTCATGGACCTGGACGGGTTCAAGTCCGTCAACGACTCCCTGGGTCACGCCGCCGGTGACGAGCTGCTGAAGGCGACCGCTCTGCGGCTGCGTGGCCATGTCCGCGGCACCGACCTGCTGGGCCGGTTCGGCGGCGACGAGTTCATCGTGGCCCTCACCGGGCTCGACCCGGACCGTGCCGCGCTCGGGGCCACCCGGGTCGCGGAGGAGCTGACCGCGGCGGTCTCGACGCCGGTGCAGCTGCTGGGCCAGGAGGTTCAGGTGACAGCCAGCATCGGCATCGCGACGTACCCCCACGACGCTGAGGAGTTCGGGGGCCTGCTCCACCTCGCCGACCTGCGGATGTATGCGCTCAAGCACCCGGCGGCCCGCGGCCGGTGAGCCCGTCGCACCCGGAGGTGACGCCCACCCCGGACCCGGTGGACGGCCCGCTGACCGGACCGGACCGGCCGATGCTGGAGGGCTTCCTCGATGGGGAGCGCACCACACTGCTGAACATCTGCGCCGGGCTCACCCCTGACCAGCTCGCCGCGCGCCCGGTGCCGAGCTCGAACCTGTCGCTGCTCGGGCTGGTGCGGCACCTGACGAAGGTGGAGCGCATCTGGTTCCGCCTGCGAGCCGCCCGCCAGGACATCGAGCCGGTCTTCGACCTGTCGCTCGGCAAGGACCACGACTTCGACGACGTACGCGCCGACGACGCACTGCCGGCCCTCGAGCGGCTGCAGGCGGAGTGGCTGCACGCCGATGACGCGGTGTCGGGTATGGCGTTCGACGACGCCTTCGACGTGCACGGCGATGCGTTCTCGCTCCGGATGACCTACGTGCACATGATCGCGGAGTACGCCCGGCACAACGGCCACGCCGACCTGCTCCGGGAGGCGATCGACGGCGTCACCGCCCGCTGAGCCGCCCTGTGCGCCTAGGCCGAGGTGCCGCGCAGCGGTGTCCGGTCCAGTGCCTCGAGGAGCTCGCGCGGGGTCGGGTAGACCTCGTCGGCACCGGCTGCCCGCAGCTCGCTCTCACTGAAGCCGCCGGTGTTCAGCGCGACGCTGTAGTGGCCCGCCTTCTTGGCCGAGGCGACGTCCCACACCGCGTCACCGATCACGGCCGCCCGGGTGCCGCCGGCCCGCTCGATGGCCGCCTCGACGAGGTCGGGGGCGGGCTTGCTGTGCTCCACGTCGTCGGTCGTGGGAGACCCCTCGGCCAGGTCGCGGGCATCGAGGAGGTCGAGCAGCTGCTCGGTCTGCTCGGGCACCCCGGAGGTGGCGAGCACCACCTTGAGGCCCCGACGCTTCAGGTCCGCGACCAGCTCCGCCGCCCCGGGCAGGGGGTGGATGGCGTCCAGGGAGTCGGCGAAGACCCGGTCGTGGCACTCGCGGATCGCGTCGCCGTGCTGCGCCTCCACCTGGTCGCCGGCCACCTCGGCGACGAGCAGGTCGCTGCCCATCCCGATCGCCCGGTGGATCCGGAACACCGGCACCACCACCTCGACGCTGTCGAAGCCGGCCACCCAGGCGAGGGCGTGCTGGTAGACGGTGTCGACGAGCGTGCCGTCCAGGTCGAGGACGACGGTGTCGACCGGCGAGTGGGCAGTCACGTGCGGCTCCTGGGGTGTCGGGGGAATGGCCCGGCGAGACGGTCCGCCTCGGTCGGGTCGGGTCGGGTCGGTGTGCCCGGGCGGCCGACGCGCAAACCTCGCGGCGCACGGTACGTCGACCCGTCGCGTCTGCACGGCTGGACACTGTCGAGTAGAGGAGCCGGCGCCGGACCGCCAGAATCGATCGTCATGACCCTATACGGCGACGCTCACGTCGATGTGGCGACCACGATCGGTCGCGGTGAACGGTGATGGCGAGGGGTACGACCGATGGGGTCCGCCCTTCGCACTGGCTGGTCGGCGTGCGGACGCGCCGGGTCGGCACTGTTCCGGCGTGCAGACGCACCGGGTCGGCGAACCAGGACCGCGCGCGTCCCTCCTACGCCCGGGCCGCCACAGCCGCGAAGAGTAGGGGTCGCCGGGTCACGGGGACCCAGCCGTCAAGACCAGTCCTCTAGGGTCGAGGAGCAGTGACCAGGTTGAGCCCGTGAGCCCGACCCATGGCCGGCCCGTAGGCCTGACCACGGGGCCGACCCAGGGCCGGCCAGGGCCGACCGAATCTGACAGACGCAGCGACAGAGGAGACCACATGAGCACCGCACTAGTCCGTCCGCGCAACCGGGTGATCGCCGGGGTCTGCTCCGGGTTGGCCGCACGCTTCGGGCTGTCCGCGAACACCGTGCGCCTCATCTTCGTGATCAGCTGTCTGCTGCCCGGCCCGCAGTTCCTGGTCTACGTCGTGCTCTGGGTGATGATGCCGTCCGAGTAGTCAGTCGCGCTTCTTGGTGCGCGGCTTGCGCTCCCGGGGCGGGCCGGTGCCGCTCGAGGGGGCTCCTCCCACCGGGCTGAGCTCGATCAGCTTCCCCGAGATCCGGGTGCGCTCCAGCGCCGACCGGGTCTGCTCGGACAGGGCCGCTGGCAGCTCGACCAGCGAGTGGTCGCCCCGGATGTCGATGTGGCCGAAGTCGCTGCGGTCCAGGCCGCCCTCGTTGGCGATCGCGCCGACGATCTGCCGCGGCTCGACCTTGTGGCGCTTGCCCACCGAGATGCGGTACGTCGCCAGCGGCACGCTCGGACGGGCCCGACGGCCAGCGGGGCCGCCACCCGAGGAGCCACCAGACGGGTCGCGGCGCTTGGGCCGGTCCCCGTCCTCGCGGTCCCGACGTCGGCCCTTCTCGTGGTCCCAGGCGCCGCGCTTCGGCTCCGAGGAGTCGAACGCCCGCAGCGGGGCCGGCGCCCGCTCCGGCTCCATCAGCAGCGGCCGGTCGTCCTGGGTGAGCACGGCCAGCGCGGCCGCGATGTCGGTCGCCGGCACGTCGTGCTCCTGCTCGTAGTCGAGGACCAGGTCGCGGTAGAACCCGACCTGGTCCGAGCTCAGCGCCTCGGTGATGGCGTCCCGGAACCTCGCCACCCGGGTCTCGTTGACGTCGTCGACGGTGGGGAGCCGCATCTGGGTGAGCGGCTGCCGGGTCGCGCGCTCGATCGCCTTGAGCAGGTGCCGCTCACGGGGGGTGACGAACGAGATGGCGTCCCCGGCGCGGCCCGCGCGCCCGGTGCGGCCGACCCGGTGCACGTAGGACTCCGTGTCGGTGGGGATGTCGTAGTTGACCACGTGCGAGACCCGCTCGACGTCGAGGCCGCGCGCCGCCACGTCGGTGGCGACCAGGATGTCGAGCTTGCCCTCCCGCAGTGAGTTGATGGTCCGCTCGCGCTGGGCCTGCACGATGTCGCCGTTGATCGCCGCGGCGGAGAACCCCCGCGCGCGGAGCCGCTCGGCGAGCTGCTCGGTCACCTGCTTGGTGCGGACGAAGACGATCATCCCCTCGAAGCTCTCGACCTCGAGGATGCGGGTGAGCGCGTCGAGCTTCTGCGGGTGCGCCACCATCAGGTAGCGCTGGACGGTGTTGGCCGACGTCGTCGTCTTGTTCCTGACGGTGATCTCGGCGGCGTCGGTGAGGTACTTCTTGGCGATCCGCCGGATCTGGGGCGGCATGGTGGCCGAGAAGAGAGCGACGTGCTTGTCGGCGGGAGTGTCGGCCAGGATCGTCTCCACGTCCTCGGCGAACCCCATCTTGAGCATCTCGTCGGCCTCGTCGAGCACCAGGAAGCGCAGCTCCGAGAGGTCCAGCGTGCCCTTGTCCAGGTGGTCCATCACCCGCCCCGGCGTGCCGACGACCACGTGCACGCCTCGGCGCAGGGCGGACAGCTGCACGCCGTACCCCTGGCCGCCGTAGATGGGCAGGACGTGCACCCCGGGCAGGTGGGCCGCGTAGCGCTCGAAGGCCTCGGAGACCTGCAGGGCCAGCTCGCGGGTGGGGGCCAGCACCAGGGCCTGGGGCGACTTCTGACGCAGGTCGAGCCGGGACAGGATGGGTACGGCGAACGCCGCCGTCTTGCCGGTGCCCGTCTGCGCCAGCCCGACCACGTGACGGCCGGCGAGCAGCGCGGGGATGGTCGCGGCCTGGATCGGCGAGGGGGTCTCGTAGCCGACGTCGGTCAGCGCCCGCAGCACCCGCTCGTCCATGCCGAGCTCGGCGAAGGTCGGGAGCTGCTCGAGCTCGGGAGCGGTGTTCGGGTCGGACGAAGGCATCCTCTGAGTTTAGTGGCGGGTCCGCCGCCCCCGGACACGCCGAGGCGTGGGATTCGGTCCTCACGTCGTCGAGTAGGTGTATAAACTTCAGTGAGTTACTAGAGAAACCGAGGAGCCGGAGCATCCGTCGGAACGGAGACGGACCGGACTCCTCCTGAACCGAAGGTGGAGGAAACGCCCATGGCCGAGCTGCTGCTGGACCACACGATCGAGGCCCGGCTCCCGGTGCACGAGGCCGTCGAGCTCGAGCCGGAGGCGGGGCGGCTGCGCCTGGACAACCTGCCGGGGCGCGACCTCGACCCGCACGAGCTGCGGGGCCTGGTCGCGAGCATCGCCCAGGACACGGACTCCTGGGCCCACCACGTGGGCTTCGACGACGAGGAGCGGGTCTTCGCCCACCTGCACAGAGACGAGCACGTGGACGTGTGGCTGCTCTGCTGGACCCCCGTCAACGACACCGGCTGGCACGACCACGACGTGTCCTCAGGCGCGGTGGCCGTGGTCGCCGGTGAGCTGGTCGAGAACAACCTGACCCTGATGACCGGGGGAGTGGACACCTCGATCGGCGCCGGCAAGGCGTTCTGCTTCGGGCCCGAGCACATCCACCGCGTCAACGGTGCCCAGCCGGGGTCGGTCTCGGTGCACGCCTACAGCCCGCCGCTGACCCGGATGGGGCAGTACGACGTCACCGAGGCCGGCGTGCTCCGCAGGACCACGGTGTCCTACACCGACGAGCTGCGCCCGCCCGACTGAGTCTCGGACGAGCCCGGGGCGGGTGGCCGGCACTGGGCCAGCCAGGCCTCGTAGTCCCACCCGGCCAGGAAGCGCCGGGCAGTGACCCGGCCGGCCTCGATCAGCCGCTCGCGTGCGGCATGGTCGATGTCGAAGTCGGTGGCACCGACCGGTGAGGTGTCCACGCCCACCGTGCGGGCCACGTTGCACGGGTCCGTGACGTGCTCGGCCTGGCAGCCCTCGATGGCCGTCTCCACGAGGGCCGCGCCGAGCTCCACCGGGCCCTTCACCGGTCGCGGGTCCTCCTCCTGCGCCGGCGTCTCCGGTGAGCTGAGCCGGATGCCCAGCGTCGGCCACCGAGACGGCAGCCCGTCCTCCCGGTCGAACATCGAGATGGGGTAGTTCGACACCAGCGCGCCGTCGACGAGCGTCGAGGTGCCACGCGGCCCGGACAGCGACACCGGCTCGAAGAAGTAGGGGATCGACGCGGACGCCCGCACGGCGTCGACGACCAGCTGGTCGTCGGGGTCCCGACCGTAGTCGTCGTACTGCCAGGGCAGGTAGACCAGCCGGTGCCGCGAGACGTCGGTGACGGTGACCGCCAGCCGCCACCGGTGGTGCACGGTGCCGTCGTCGCCGGGGTCGTCGGTGCGCAGGTCGCCGAACCGGGACACGCCCAGGTCGCGCAGCACGCCGGAGAGCCAGCGGCGCAGGTAGTCGCCCTCGTAGGCGCCGTCCTCGATGAGCACCGAGAGACCGTCGGCGAGGAACGCCAGGGGTCCCAGGTAGCGGCCGGGGAAGCCTCGGTCGGGGAACTTCGAGAAGTCCAGCGTCCGGGCGATGTCCACCAGCCGGGACGCGGACTCACCGCGCTGGGCGAGGGCTGCCAGCACCGCCCCGACCAGCGCTCCCGCCGACGTCCCGCCGACCCGGGCGAACGAGTAGCCGGCGTCCCCGAAGGACGCCAACGCCCCGGCCAGGGCGAGGCCCTTGACCCCGCCGCCCTCGAGGACGATGTCGGTGACCTTCTCCGGTGCGGCTTCCATGCCGCTCACGCTAGCCAAGCCCACCGACAGCCCCGAGCACCTGGCCGGTCAGCCCCGCTCAGCCGCGGCGCAGGTCCGGGAAGTCCTCGTCGCGCCACTCGCGCGACCCCTGCTCGAACTGCGCCGACCCGGCCGCCAGCTCGCTCTCGCGCCCACGCAGCTCGACCCGGCGGATCTTGCCGGAGATGGTCTTGGGCAGCTCGAAGAACTCCACCCGCCGGACCCGCTGGTACGGCGCGAGGTGCTCGCGGGCGTACTTCAAGATCTCGAACGCCGTCTGCTCGGTCGGCTCGAAGCCGGGCGCCAGGGCGACGTACGCCTTGGGCACCGCCAGCCGGATCGGGTCCGGCGCGGGCACGACGGCCGCCTCGGCGACCGCCGGGTGCTCGATCAGCACCGACTCCAGCTCGAACGGGCTGATCTTGTAGTCCGAGGCCTTGAAGACGTCGTCGGTGCGGCCCACGTAGGTGATGTAGCCCTCCGCGTCCCGGGCGGCCACGTCGCCGGTGTGGTAGTAGCCGCCGGCCATCGCCTCCTCGTTGCGCGCGTCGTCGCCGTGGTAGCCGGTCATCAGCGGCAGGAACGCGGGGGGACTGCCGGCGAGGTCCAGGCAGATCTCGCCCTCGCCGACCCCCTCGACGGGCTCCTCGGTCAGCGGGTCGACGAGCACCACCGGGACGCCCGGCAGCGGCTTGCCCATCGACCCCGCCAGGACCTCGACGCCGGGGGTGTTGCCCACCTGCACGCTGGTCTCGGTCTGTCCGTAGCCGTCGCGGATGGTCAGGCCCCAGTGCTTCTTGACCTGCTCGATCACCTCCGCGTTGAGCGGCTCGCCGGCTCCGAGGACCTCGCGCAGCGACCCGGGGCCGCCGGAGAGGTCCGAGGTGATCAGCATCCGCCACACGGTCGGCGGCGCGCAGAAGGACGTCACCTGGCGATCCCGCAGCTGGCCCAGCAGCTTGCCGGCGTCGAAGCGGACGTAGTTGTAGAGGCAGATCGTCGCCTCCGCGATCCACGGCGAGAAGAAGCAGGACCAGGCGTGCTTGGCCCAGCCGGGGGAGGAGATGTTCAGGTGCACGTCGCCGGGGCGCAGGCCCTGCCAGTACATCGTCGCGAGGTGGCCGACGGGGTAGGACACCTGCGTGTGCTCGACGAGCTTCGGCTTGGAGGTCGTGCCGGAGGTGAAGTAGAGCAGCAGCCGGTCCGAGGGAGCCGTCCCCGGATGCTCGTGCGGGGGTACGTCGAGGGAGTAGGCGTCGTGCAGCGACTCGCTGGTGAGCAGCGTGTAGTCGCCTGGCACCTTGTCGAACTTGCCGGCGTCGGCCGGGTTGCACAGCACGAACCGGGCCCGGCCGCGGGTGATGCGGTCGATGAGGTCGCTCGGCCCGACCGCGGTGGTGGTCGGCATGATGACGGCACCGAGCTTCATGATCGCGAGCATCGACTCCCACAGCTCCACCTGGTTGCCGAGCATCACGATGACCGCGTCGCCCCGGGCCACGCCCTGCTCGGCCAGCCAGGCGGCCACCTGGTCCGAGCGCCGGGCCATCTCGTCGAAGGACCGCGTCAGCGAGCTGCCGTCCTCCTCCACGATCACCAGGGCCGGCTTGTCGTTGCCGCGCGCGATGGCGTCGAACCAGTCGACCGCCCAGTTGAACCGGTCGCCGACGTCCGGCCACCGGAACTGCTGGTGCGCCTGCTCCGGGTCCTCGCGGAGCTCGAGCAGCAGGTCGCGGGCGGAGCGGTAGGCATCGGTCGCGGCGGTCATGCCCAGACTCTGGCACTGCGGCCCGCGCGACACCACCACCGGCGCCCCTCGAAGGACACGGTCAGGCTCGGGCGTAGCGCTGCACGAACCGGGTCAGGATCTTCGGCGGGTCGAACACCTCGCCCCGGCGGGCCATCTCCTTGAGCGACTCGGCCTGGTGCGGCTCGAAGTAGCCGGCGTGCTTGTAGACCTCGATCCGCGTGCACAGCCCGTGCACGTCCAGCTCGGGGTGGAACTGCGTCGCGTACACGTTCCTGCCGATCCGGAACGCCTGCACCGGGCACCGAGGCGACGAGGCGAGGTGTACGGCGTTCGCGGGAAGGTCCTGGACCGCCTCCTTGTGGCCCACGAACGCCTCGAAGTCCCCAGGCAGGTCCACGAGCAGCGGGTCGGCCCGGCCCTCGGGCGTCAGCGTCACCTGCACCCGACCGATCGGCTCGGCGTAGCCGCGGTCCACGGTGCCGCCCTCGTGGGTGCCGACGACCCCGATCCCGTAGCAGGCGCCGAGGAAGGGGAAGTCCTCCTCGACCACGTCGTCGAGCAGGTGGTCGAGCTCCTTCTCCACGCGCTGCTGCACCGCAGACTTGGAGTCCGCGTCGTCGCTCGCGTTGAACGGACCGCCGCCCAGGAAGATCCCGGACCACTCGTCGAGGTCCACCGTCCCGAGGGGCCGGCGCTCCAGGCGCACCCGACGCAGCATCGCCTCGTCGAGGCCGGTGAAGCCGAGGAAGGCGTCGTACTCGTTGTCGGCTGCCGCGTCCTCGTCACGGGTGCCCAGCAGCAGGAACGGCTTCACCGGCCCAGCCTAGGGGCGCCGCTGCGCCGGTCAGTCGTCCGGGTTGGCGGGTGGGCGGTACCCGGCCCGGCCGCTGGTGCCGGCCGAGCGGAGTGCGGCCCGCCCGACGGCGCGCGCGGACCGGGTCAGCGAGGACGCCGGAAGGCCGGAGATCGAGGGCGGCATGACCACGACGGGGCAGGTGGCGGCGTACACGATCCGCTGGGCCAGCAGTGGCGACATCGACGGGGCCCGCGGCGCGTCGATGACGAGCACGTCGGCGTCGTGGGACTCGTTGATCAGGCCGCGGCGCTTGCTGCCGTGGAGCACCCGGATCTCGGCCCCGTGGTCTGCTCCCAGCACCTCGGCCACGTCGCGCTCCAGGTCGGCCTGCTGCTCCTGCCGCGTCTGGTGGCTCGAGGCGGCGCCCCGGGCCGGGGTCCCCGGAGCCTCGTCGGAGGACGGCGCCGGGCTGATCCGGACGGCGACCAGCCGTCCCTGGTTGGCGTCGGCCAGCGCCTTGCCCCAGATCAGGGCGGTGGGCGACTTCGACGTGGCGCTCACCCCGACGACGACGGTGTAGGGCTTCTCGGGCTCGCTCATGGCCTGCTCCTGTTGTCTGTTGGACCGGTCGGACTCCGCGACGCGCGCTCAGACCGGGAGGTTGGTGACCTGCTCGCCGTTCTCCTTGTACTCCGTCAGCGGCGGGGCGATCTCCTCCAGGGACTTACCCTCGGCGTCGACGCCCCAGACCGCCGCCACCGCAGCGCCGAAGATCATCACCGCCGTGGCCAGCAGGTAGCCCCAGAACATCGGCGTGCGGCTGTGGCCGTCGCCGATCAGGGCGCCGTACAGCACCGGGCCGAGAGCGCCGAAGCACTGCGCGATGGCGAAGAAGTACGAGATCGCCTGGCCGCGGACCTCCTGGGGGAAGATCTCCGAGACGGTGAGGTAGCCGGCCGAGGCCCCGGCGGAGGCGAAGAAGAACGCGACGCACCAGAACGCCGTGTGCGTGACCGGGTTGAGGGCGTCGGCCTGGAAGAGGACGGCTGAGATCCCCAGCACGATCCCGCTGATGCCGTAGCAGCCCCCGATCATCTTGCGGCGTCCCAGGGTGTCGAACAGCGGACCCAGCAGCAGGGGTCCGAGGAGGTTGCCGACCGCGAAGGGGAAGAAGTAGAGCGCGGCATCCGCGGCACTGAGGCCGTAGAAGTTCTTCAGCACCAGTGCGTAGGTGAAGAAGATGGCGTTGTAGAGGAAGCTCTGGGTGATCATCAGCACCAGGCCGAGGACCGTCCTGGTCGGGTAGAGCTTGAAGAAGACGTAGACCAGCTGCTTCGGCGTGAGTGCGGAGCCCGCCTTGATCCAGCGTGCGTCGGACTCCTCGTGCCTGGGAGGCTCCTGGCCGGAGTCCCGGACCTGGTCCTCGATCCAGTCCACGATCCCCTCGGCCTCCTCGGCGCGGCCGTGGGTGACCATCCAGCGGGGGCTCTCGGGGATGTGCCGGCGCAGGTAGATGATGCCGAGGCCGAGCACGGGACCGATGAAGAAGGCGATGCGCCAGCCGATGTCCTGGCCGAAGCGATCGGTGTCCAGCAGGATCGAGCTGG
Organism: uncultured Nocardioidaceae bacterium; assembly: GCA_964237315.1. GTDB lineage: Bacteria > Actinomycetota > Actinomycetes > Propionibacteriales > Nocardioidaceae > Nocardioides_B. The sequence continues at coordinate 26,110 of CAXSHL010000017.1, read as the reverse complement.
CGACGGCGCCGAGGGCGGCGCCTGCCCAGTAGGTCCCGTTGATCGCCAGGTCCACCCGCCCGCGGTGCTTGCTGGGGATCAGCTCGTCGATGGCCGAGTTCACCGCGGAGTACTCGCCACCGATGCCCATGCCCGAGACGAAGCGGAACACCAGGAACACCCACATGTTGGGCGCCAGGCCCGCCAGCGCCGCACCCACCAGATACACGACCAGGGTGAGGGTGAACATCTTCTTGCGACCGAGGGAGTCGGTGAGCCGGCCGAAGAACAGCGCTCCGACCACCTCGCCCAGCAGGTAGACGGTGCCGGCCAGGCCGACGTCCCCGGCGGTCATGTGCAGCGTCTTCTCGAAGCCGCCGGCCGCGACGATCTGGATCTCCAGGCCGTCGAGGATCCAGGCCGTTCCGAGACCGAAGACGACCATCCAGTGGAACCTCGACCACGGCATGTCGTGCATGCGGGCCGGGATCATGCTCTTGACCGGCCGGTCCTGGACCTCTGCAGAGCTCGACATCGAGACCCCTTCCCCTCGTTGAGTGCGGCGTAGGTCAATACCCCGTAGTGGCGCTGCTCACACCAGGACGAACGGGGACGATCCCGCCGACCCGGATACTGCGGGTCTCAGCGCAGGATGATGTAGGCGCCGACGAGCGCGGGGAGCAGCCCGGGGAGCAGCCACCAGGACAGCGGGCTGCGCCGGTGGATCAGGAGCGCCGCCACGAACGCGAGCATCCCGAAGGCGGCCGCGATCACCAGGAGCCCGATCTGGGAGCTGCGCCGGTCCGAGACGTACGCCGCCACCACGATGCCGCCGGACAGGTGCAGGATGGTGATGGCGGTCAGCGAGGACATCACCCAGCGCTGCACGGTCGTGATGTTCGTCTGGCGCTGCTGGGGGCGGGGCTGCCCCGGGGTCATCAGGTGCTTGCGGACCGGTGGGGGCCCGGGCCTGCTCGACGACATGCGCCCAGCCTATCGGTCGCGCTGTCGGACGGTCGGCCGGTCGACGTACCGTGGGAGCGTGAAGGAGCAGGACGACGAGCCGATCGGAGAGCCCTCGCCGCAGCGCAAGCGGGCCTACTTCTGGCTGATGGGCACCTGCATCGCCCTGATCGTGCTGGCCTGGAACGTCGTGCGCTTCTGGTCGGTCCCCGCGGCCCTGGTGATGAGCGTGGTGGCGGCGATCATCCCTCCTGTGGCGGCCATCGTCGCCAACTGGGGCCAGGGCTGAGCGCTCATCGGTCGGCCCGGGCGACGACCTAGCCGGGGCCGGAGGAGATCTTCTCGATCAGGGCGGTGGTCGAGATGGCCGGCGTGCGGGACAGGTAGCGCACCTCGCAGATGTCCTCGAACTCGTCGAACTTGCCGGCCCAGTCGTCACCCATCACCAGCACGTCCGCGTGGTGCTCGAGGAGATAATCGCGCTTGAGCTCCAGGCTCTCCTCGACGAACACCGCGTCGACCGGCTTGAGGGCGGCCACGATCTCCAGGCGCTCCTCCTGGGAGAACACCGGTGCACGGCCCTTCTTGCTCACGTTGAGCGCGTCGGCGGAGACCCCCACCACCAGCCGGTCGCCGAAGGAGGCGGCGCGTTGGATCACGCGCAGGTGGCCGACGTGGAACACGTCGAAGGTGCCGAAGGTCATCACCGTCCTTGTCATGCGCCGCATCCTGCCATGTCCGGTGGCCGGTCCGGTCGCACCGACCAGCCGTTAGGCTGCCGTAGGTGCGCGTCTCGACCCGAACACCCCAAGCAGAGCTGCTCTCGGCTCGCAACGCGGTGCTCGCCACCTTCTTCCTCAACGGGTTCGGCTTCGCCACCTGGGCGTCGCGGATCCCGTCGGTGCGGCACGCGCTGGACCTGGGGCCGGCCCGCCTCGGCCTGCTGCTGCTCGCCGTCTCTGTCGGGGCGGTGTTCGCTCTGCCGGCCACGGGTGGGGCCGTCCAGCGGTTCGGGGCCCGGCGGGTGGTGACCTTCGGAGCAGCCGTGGAAGGGGCCGGTCTGCTGCTGGTCGGCCTGGGGGCCGGGGTGCTGTCCTCGGTCCCGCTGACGGCGGTGGGGCTGCTGCTGGTCGGCTTCGGCAACGGCTCCTGGGATGTGTCGATGAACGTCGAGGGGGCGGAGGTCGAGCGGCGCCTCGGTCGGTCGATCATGCCCCGCTTCCACGCGTCCTTCAGCCTCGGCACGGTGGCGGGTGCGGGTGTGGGCACCCTGGCCACGGCCCTCGACCTGGGCATCGCCTGGCACACCGGCGTGGCCGCCGTCATCGTCGCCGCGCTCGGTGCCCTCTCGGTACGCCGCTTCCTGCCCGTCGCGCCGGTGGCCGCCGAGCCGGCGCCCAGCCACGCGCTGCGGGCCTGGACCGAGCCGCGGACCCTGATGATCGGGGTCACCGGCACCGCCCTGCTCGACCGTTTCGGCCGCCAGCGCGTGCTGTGGGGAAGCATGGGCGTGGCCTTCGTCGGAGTGCTGCTGGTGGTCCTCGGCCAGGCCTCCGTCCTCGTCACCCTGGGCATCGTCTTGTGGGGGCTCGGTGCCTCGCTCGGCTTCCCGGTCGGGATGAGCGCCGCCGCCGACGACCCGGCCAAGGCCGCCGCGCGGGTCAGCGTGGTCTCGACGATCGGCTACCTGGCCTTCCTCGGCGGTCCACCCCTCGTCGGCTTCCTCGGCAGCCACGTCGGTGTGCTCCACGCGCTGCTGCTGGTGGCCGTGGTCCTGGTGCCCTCGGCGCTCGCCGTACCAGCTGCGCGTGAGCCGGCCGGACGCTGACCGGGGGCGTAGGTTCGAGGCCGATGAGCCTTCCAGCGCAACCCATCCTCACCGGCAACCCCGAGCTCGACGAGCAGCGTCGTCGGGGCCTGCGCCGGATGCGGAGCCTCGCCGTCGGACTGCTGCTGCTGGCCGCGGTGGTCTACGTCGCGACGCTCCACCAGGACGGCTTCCTCGGGTTCGTGAACGCCGGCGCGGAGGCGTCGATGGTGGGGGCGATCGCGGACTGGTTCGCGGTGACCGCGCTGTTCAAGCACCCGCTGGGGCTGCCGGTCCCGCACACCGCGCTGATCCCGCGGCGCAAGGAGGAGCTCGGCCGCAGCCTCCAGGAGTTCGTGGGTGAGAACTTCCTGCAGGAGTCCACGATCCGGGAGCGGATGGCGATCGCCGGGCTCAGCGGCCGGCTCGGCTCCTGGGTGGCCGTCGAGGAGAACGCCCGGCGGGTCGTCGACGAGGCCGCCAGCGTCCTGCACCTGGCGCTGTCCACGATCCGCGACGAGGACCTCACGTCGTTCGTCGAGGAGGCGCTGCTGCCCCGCTTCATCGAGGAGCCGGTCAGCCCGGTCGCCGGCAGCCTGCTCGAGGAGGTGCTGCGCGACGGTGCCCACCACGGGCTCGTCGACCTCGTCCTCGACGAGGCGCTGCGCTGGCTGGAGCAGAACGAGCAGACCTTCGTCGAGGTGGTGGGGGAGCGGGCCCCGTGGTGGTCGCCGATGGCGCTCAACGACCGGGTGACGCACCGGCTGTACGTCGAGGCGGTGGCGTGGGTCAAGGACATCGGCAGCGACCCGCACCACCAGGCGCGGACCGCCCTGGACAGCGCCCTCGCGCAGCTGGCCCACGACCTACTGCACGACCCGGAGACCCAGGAGCGCACCGAGCGGCTGAAGAACCGGATCCTGACCCACCCGCAGCTGATGGTCACCGCCACCTCGTTGTGGAACGCCTTCCGCCGGGCCCTCCTGGCGTCGCTCGCCGACGCCGACGGCCTGGTGCGCCGCCGCGCCCTCGGTGAGCTGGTGGCCTTCGGCGAGCGCCTGCAGGGCGACGCCGAGCTGCGGGCGAAGATCGACGGCTACGCGGCCGACCTCGCCGTCTTCGGCGTCACCCGGTACGGCGACGAGCTGACCGCCGTGATCACGCACACCGTCAACCGCTGGGACGGCAAGGAGGCCGCCCGCAAGATCGAGCTGCACGTGGGGCGCGACCTGCAGTTCATCCGGATCAACGGCACCATCGTGGGTGGTCTGGTGGGGGTGCTGATCCACGCGCTCAGTGTCCTCGCCTGACGGCTCACCTCGAG
>CAXSHL010000017.1:8440-22027 GCA_964237315.1 uncultured Nocardioidaceae bacterium | reverse complement strand
CTGATGCGAGGGTGGAGGCGCGGCGCCCGTGCTGGCCGTCACCAGCGGAACCCCCAGCGCCAGTGTGACGGCGAGCGCCAGGGTGCCGACCGGTGCCACGCGACGGTGTTCCATGACGATTCCCTCCGGAAGCGACGCTGGGGACCCTTCGATGGTGTACGTCGGACATGGCCGTCGTACAGCACTCACATGAACGTCGTACGGCGGTTCGGTGGCCGTGCGCGAAGATGGACGCCGTGAGCACCCGAGACGTCCCGATCCGTGACGAGTCGATCCGGCTGGGTCAGTTCCTCAAGCTGGCCGACCTGATCGACAACGGCGCCGATGCCAAACCACTGATGATCGCGGGGCTCGTCGCGGTGAACGGGGACACCGAGACCAGACGCGGTCGCCAGCTGGCCAAGGGGGACGTGGTCACCGTCGGCGACGTCACCGTCCGCGTCGCCTGAGGCGTGCAGACGCGCCGGGTCGACGGGCTCAGCGCACGTCGACGAGGTCGACCACGAAGATGAGCGTCTCGCCGGGCTTGATCACCCCGCCGGCGCCGCGGTCGCCGTAGCCGAGGTGCGGCGGGATCACCAGGCGCCGGCGGCCACCGACCTTCATGCCCAGCACGCCCTGGTCCCAGCCGGAGATGACCTGGCCCGAGCCGAGCCGGAAGGCCAGTGGCTCGCCGCGGTTGTAGGAGGCGTCGAACTCCTCGCCCGTGGAGTGGGCGACGCCGACGTAGTGCACGTGCACGGTGCGCCCGGCGACGGCCTCGGCGCCCTCACCCTCGGTGAGGTCGGTGACGGCCAGGTCGCTCGGCGGCGGCCCGTCGGGCGGGTCGATCTCGGGCTTCTCGTGGGTCACGACGGGTCCTTTCGCTGGATGAGCCGGCTGAGCCGGGGCGGCGCGGGCCGGGCGGCCGGAGGACGGCTCGGTCACGATAGTCGAGGCTGCCCCCGCCCGGACCGGTCCCCGGCGTGCAGACGGGCCGGGTCGACCTGCGACGCCTCAGCGCTGGGAGCCCTGGACGTAGGAGTCCAGCTGGTCGCGCTCGAAGGTGAGCTCGCTCATCCGGCTCTTGACGACGTCGCCGATGCTGACGATCCCCTCGAGGGCGCCGTCCCTGACCACCGGAACGTGGCGCACCCGCAGCTCGGTCATCAGGGCCATCACCTCGTCGACCGTGTCGTGTCCCTTGCAGCTGCGCACGTCGGCGGACATGATCGCGGACACCGGCGAGTCCAGGATCCCCTCGTTCTGACGCAGGTGCCGCACGACGTCACGCTCGGAGACGATGCCGACGACGCCCGACCCGTCCTCGCTGACCACCAGCGCGCCGATGTTGTGCTCGGCCAGGATGCCGAGCAGCTCCCGCACGGACGCGTCGGGACGCACCGTGACCACCTCATGACTGCCTTTGCCGGCGAGCACGTCGTTGATCCGCATCGTCTGCTCCTGACCGTCGTCGGGGGGTCCTGGTGAAGGTAACCACATCGCGACGTGACAGGGCTAGGAACGCCGGCACTCCGGATTGCTGGGAGGATGTCCGGAGATGAGACGCGAGCTTCCGGTCTGGGCCGGTCCGGTGCTGATGGGATGGCTCACGCTCGTGCTCTGGCTGGACCGTGCCGGCGGCGGAGGCGGCCCCTGGCAGCAGCGCGGCCTGGGACTGGCCACCTGGGTGGTGCTGGCGATCGCACTGTGGCGGGTCGGTCCCGCGGTCCGTGCGCAGACGCTCGTGGTCGTGGCCTTCGCGACCGGGATCGAGTATCTCTTCAGCGCACATCTCGGCGTCTACACCTACCGCTTCCACAACGTCCCGGCGTTCGTGCCGCCCGGGCACGGCCTGGTCTACCTCTCCGCCTTCGCGCTCGGTCACGCCGCCGTCGTGACCAGGCACCCGCGCGTGGCCGTCTCGCTGGTGCTCGTGGTGGGGGGCGCCTGGGCGGGGTACGGCGTCCTGGTGGCAGACCGGCCGGACGCGCTGGGGGCGTTCTGGTACGCCTGCCTGGCTCTGTTCCTGCTGTTCGGCCCGTCCCGCGCGGTCTACGTCGGGGCGTTCGTAGCGGTCAGCTGGCTGGAGCTGGTCGGCACCGGGCTCGGCACGTGGACGTGGGGCACCCACGACCCGACCGGCGCGATCACGATCGGCAACCCACCCTCGGGTGCCGCCGGCGGCTACGGCTGGTTCGACCTCGCTGCGCTGCTGGCCGCGCCGTACCTGCTCGGGGCCTGGGAGCGGCTCACCCCGGGTCCTCGGCAGAAGGAGCCGGCCGTCGACGCGCGCTGAGGTCGTGCACCGAGCCGGGGCTGCGGCGGGTCACGTCGGGGTCGTCCTCGTCGTCGGGCAGTGACCCCAGGAACGCCAGCGCCTGGTCGTGCAGCCGGCCGTTGCTCGCCAGCGCGTTGCCCCCCAGCGGGCCGGGCGTGCCGTCGAGCGAGCTGAACACCCCACCTGCCTCGCGGACGATCACGTCGAGGGCGGCCATGTCGTAGAGCTCGAGGGCGGGCTCCGCGGCGAGGTCGACAGCGCCCTCGGCGAGCAGCATGTAGGACCAGAAGTCGCCGTACGCCCTGGTCCGCCAGCACCGTCGGGCCAGCGCCATGAAGGCCTCCAGCCGGTCGCAGTCCTCCCAGCCGGAGAAGGAGGAGTAGGACAGCGACGCGTCGTCGAGTCGCGAGACGTCCGAGACGTGGCACTCCGAGGCCTTCATCAGGGACCGGCCGGTCCAGGCGCCGCCTCCGGTCGCCGCCCACCAGCGGCGCTGCAGCATGGGTGCGGACACCACGCCGAGGACCACCTGGTCCTCCACCATCAACGAGATCAGGGTGGCCCACACCGGCACGCCGCGCACGAAGTTCTTGGTCCCGTCGATGGGGTCCACGACCCACCTGCGCTGGCTGTGGCCGGTCGAGCCCTGCTCCTCCCCGAGCACGGCGTCCCGTGGTCGCGCGCGCGACAGGGTGCGGCGGATGCCCTCCTCCACGGACTTGTCGGCGTCGGTCACCGGCGTGAGGTCCGGCTTGGTGACCACGTGCAGGTCCAGAGCCTTGAACCGGCTCGTGGACGTCGAGTCGGCGTCGTCCGCCAGGACGTGCGCGAGCCGCAGGTCGTCGGTGAAGGTGGTGGCCATGCAGGTCAGGCTAAGCCCCGCACCGCCCGATGCCCGGCGACCGCGCGGCCGCACCGGGTCGAGTCTGAGAAGATCCGAAGACTTCATCATTGAGCCTTCAACCTCGCGGCTGTGGCCCTAGCCTGAACGACATGGAGTTCCTCGGCCTTCCGTTCCACGCGATCGTGCTGCACGCCGCCGTGGTGTTCGCGCCGCTGGCCGCCCTGCTCGCCGTGACGTTCGCCCTGGTTCCTCGGTGGCGCTACCTCACCCGCTGGCCGACCGCCGCGCTGACCCTCATCACTCTCGTGTCGGTCTGGCTGTCCCGGATCAGTGGTCAGTCCCTCCTGGCATCCAGGCCGGAGCTGGCCCCGCTCGTCAAGGAGCACCAGCAGCGAGGAGACCTGCTCTCGCTGCTGACCATCGCGTTCACCGTCGTGGTGGCGGTCGCCCTGTGGGGCCTCGGTGGTCCCTCCGGGCTGGCGAGCGGCAGCGGCTCGGTGGCGAGCCGCTCGGCGGCGCTCGACGTCGGCCTGCGGGTCGCGGTGCTCGTGACCGCTGTCCTGGTGCTGGTCTGGGTGATCCTCACCGGGGACGCCGGGGCACGCGCCGTCTGGGGGTAGCCCGGCCCGCCGGCACTAGTCGACCGGCTGCTCGCGGCTGGCCAGCAGCCGCCGGAACGAGTCCACCCGGGCCGCCTCCGTCCGGCCGTCCGCAACGGCGTCGTCGAGGCCGCACTCCGGCTCGTCCTCGCCGTGCGTGCAGCCGCGCGGGCAGCTGTCCGTGAGCTCCTCGAGGTCCGGGAACGCCCCGATCAGCTGCCCCGGCGAGACGTGCGCCAGGCCGAAGGACCGGATGCCGGGAGTGTCCACGATCCAGCCGTCGGACCCTGGAGAGCCGGCGACCGGCGGCAGCGGCAGCATCAGCGCCGAGGTGGAGGTGTGCCGGCCCCGCCCCGTGTGCGCGTTCACGTGCCCGATCGCCCGGTGGCTGCCCGGCACCAGCGCGTTGACCAGGGTGGACTTGCCCACCCCGCTGGACCCGACCAGCACGCTGACTCGTCCCTCGAGCCGCTCGCGCACCTCGGTGAGGTCCGCGCCGCGCCGGGTCACGACGAAGGGCACCCCGAGGGGCCGGTAGATCGCCAGCAGCGACTCCGGGTCCGCGAGGTCCGGCTTGGTCATGCAGAGCAGGGGAGCCATGCCGGCGTCGTACGCCGCCACCAGGGCCCGGTCGATCAGCCGAGGGCGCGGCTCGGGGTCGGCCAGGGCGGCGACGACCACGAGCTGGTCGGCGTTCGCCACGATCACCCGCTCGACCGGGTCGTCGTCGTCGGCCGTACGACGCAGCACCGTGATCCGCTCGTCGACCGCGACGATCCTGGCGAGGGAGCCCTCGTCGCCGCTCACATCGCCGACCACGCGCACCCGGTCGCCGACCACCACGCCCTTGCGGCCGAGGGGACGCGACTTCATCGCCGTCACGGTGCGGCCCTCGACGAGCGTGGTGTAGCGACCACGGTCCACCGTGACCACGCGCCCGGGGAGGGCGTCGTCGTGGCTGGGCCGGTCCTTGGTGCGGGGCCGGGTGTGGCGGCGCGGCCGGTCGTAGGACTCGACATCGAACTCGTCGTAGCGCGGCACCCGCGTCAGCGATCCGGCGTGACGAGCGCGGACCAGGCGCCGGCGAAGTCGGGGAAGGTCTTGGCGGTGGTGGCGATGTCCTCGACGAGGACCCCGGGGACCGCGAGCCCGATGATCACTCCTGCGTGCGCCATCCGGTGGTCGCCGTAGGTGTGGAAGGTGCCGCCTGACAGCCGCCGCGGATCGATCCGCAGGCCGTCGTCGGTCTCGGCGACCTCGGCACCCAGCCCGGTGAACTCGCTGGCCAGTGCGCTCAGCCGGTCGGTCTCGTGGCCGCGGATGTGCGCGACGCCGCGCAGCCGGGACGGGCTGTCGGCCAGCAGGCACAGGGCGGCCACCGCCGGGGTGAGCTCGCCGACGTCGTGCAGGTCGTAGTCGATGCCGTGCAGCGTGCCGGCGCCGGTGACGACCAGGCCGGTGTCGCCGAGCTCGGCGGAGGCGCCCATCAGCGTCACGATCTCGCGGAGCGCGTCCCCTGCCTGGGTGGTGCTGCTGGGCCAGTCCGGGACCGTCACGCTGCCGCCGGTGACCAGGGCCGCTGCGAGGAAGGGTGCCGCGCTGGACAGGTCCGGCTCCACCTGTACGTCGACCGCGTGCACGACCGAGGGCGCGACGTGCCACCGGTTCGGGGCCTCGTCCTCGACCTCCACGGCGTGCTGCCGCAGGGCGTGCACCGTCATCTCGACGTGCGGCAGTGACGGGACCGGCTCCCCGTCGTGGCGGACGTCGACCCCCTCGTCGTACCTGCACCCGGAGAGCAGCAGCGCGGAGACGAACTGGCTGGAGGCGGACGCGTCGATGGTCACCGGGCCGCCGCGCACCCGCCCGACCCCGCGGACGGTGAAGGGCAGGGTCCCGCGGCCCTGGTCCTCGATGTCCACGCCGAGCCGCCGTAGTCCGCGCAGCACCTCGTGCATCGGCCGGGTGCGGGCGTGCGGGTCACCGTCGAACGCGACCGGCCCGTCGGCGAGTGCCGCTACGGGCGGGACGAACCGCATCACGGTGCCGGCCAGCCCGCAGTCCACGGTCTCGCCGTGACCCTGCAGCGGGCCCGGGGTCACCTTCCAGTCCGGCCCGTCGGTGTCCACACCGGCGCCGAGACCGCGCAGCGCACCGGCCATCAGTCGGGTGTCCCGCGAGCCGAGAGCCGCCCGCACGACGCTCGGCCCGTCCGAGAGGGCGGCCAGCACCAGGGCGCGGTTCGTCAACGACTTCGAGCCTGGCAACCGGACCACCCCGTGCACCGCCGCCCCGGGGGACGGCGCAGGCCACAGTGCGGGCCTCAGTGCGGGTGGAGCGGGCTCGGTCATCGTGGCAGAGCGTATCCGCCCGGCCGGGTGTCGCAGATGCCGACGGTCAGGACCTGAGGCTCTTGGCCGTCTTCCGGGCCGTCTTCTTGGCCGACCGCTTGAGCCGCTTGGCCGAAGCCTTGCCGCCACCCTTGCCGCCCAAGGTGACGCCCTTGGCCGTCGTGGCCACACCGGTCGCAGCGCCCTTGGTGGCGGCGCCCACCCCCGTGGTGACGCCCTTGGTCGCGGCTCCCACGCCGACACCGGCCGCGCCGACCGCCTTGGAGGCGTTGCCGACGGCGTGGCTCGTGCGCCACGCGATGCCGGGACGGCCCTCGGTGTCCAGGCCGGCGAGCACCAGACCACCGAGCATGGAGAGGTTCTTGTAGAACTGGGAGGTCTGCTTCGCGCGGGCCTCCTTGTCCTTCTCCTTCCAGAACGTGTGGCCGGCCACCGTGGTGGGCACCAGGGTCGCCGCCAGGGCCAGCGAGCACAGCCGCGGGGCGCGGCCGGTGGCCAGGCCCAGGCCGGCGACGATGTGAATGCCGGCGTTGATCCGGACCAGCGTCTTGTCGTCGGCGGGCACGTTGACCTGCGGGGCGACCTTCTGGGCGAGGCCCCGGATCTCGTCGTTGACGGGCTTGGAGGCCGCCGCGAGGGCCGGTGTGTTCTTGAGGGCCTGGACGCCACCGAAGATGAAGGACGAGGCGAGCATGGGACGGGCGAGGCGTCGGGTCACAGTCATGCAGATGTCCTACCCGTTTCTCGGCGGGTCACTCGTCACGAGCGTGAAGGGCGACGGATCCGGCTGGCTGAAGCCGTCCAGACAGCCGAGAAGGGCGGGGGCAGGCACCCCGCCCTCCTCGGACGTCTCTGCTTCTCGACAACCGCCGATGCGCCAGACTCAGGACGGCTGGGCGGGCCAGGTCAGCTGCGTGACCTCGTTGCCCCGCACGGTGGCCGTCACCTGGACCTGGCCACCGCCCTTGGGCACCAGGTCGTAGGTGCCCTCCCGCATCTCGGGGAACACCAGCGACGGGATCGTCCCGTCCGGCGCCTGCCGGTCCACGACCGCCACGTGCGGGTGGTGCGAGTGGGCTCCCGCGCCGTGCTGCTCGTGGTCGTCGTGGTCCTCGTGATCGTGGTCCTCGTGGACGTCGTGGCTGTGGCCGGTCGGCCGCACCTCGATCTCCACGCCGACCATCGCGGCCGGCATCTCCACCACGATCGCCCCGATGTCACCCCCGATGTCGAGCAGGACAGCGCCCTGCCCGGCGTACGGGTTCTCCTCGACAGGCGGGTGCGGCCGGGCCGTCCCACCCGGCGGGCTCACGAGATCGACGATGTCCCGGGCACCGTCTGGTAGCCACCGTTCGGGTGTCCCAGGTAGGGGAAGTAGCCGATGTAGCCCTGGTTGTCGTTCGTCGTGCCGTCGGTGATGCCCTTCGCCGCATCGTCCACGGTGTAGGACTTGTCCACCAGCGGGATCGTCAGCCCCGCGATGGCCCGCAGCTCCACGGTCGTCGTGTCGTCGGTGACCCGGCGTCCGTTGGGGAAGCCCGCGGCGTCGCCGGCGACCAGACCGAGTGCGTTCGGCGTCGTCGACGGTGGGACCGCCACGTTGAGCCGGAGCATGTCGGACTCGATCGGGCCGGTGTAGTTCTGGAATCCCGGCACCACCCCCTCCGGGATCCCGGTGAGCAGGATCGCGTTGAGGTCCGCGCGCGACTTGGTGTACTTCGCCAGGTTCGGGAACACCTTGGGGTAGAGCACCGGCAGCAGCCCGGCGAGCTCCGGCTTGTTGACGTACTTCGCGAACACCCGGTCGGCCCTGGGCGGCCGGACGTTCCACACGTCCTTCTCCGCCATCGGGACGATGACCTCGTTGAACAGCGGGTTCCCCAGGCGGGAGACCTGCTGATACGGGCCGTGCCCGTAGGTCTTGCCGTTCCTGGAGTTCACGATCCGGGTCTTGCGCCGGCTCGCGGTCGCCCACACGCCGATGACGGACTCCGCCGACATCGGGTTGGTGGGGCGGTTGCGGTGGCGGGTGACCTCCGAGATCGGCACCTGGATCGCGATGCTGTGCACGTTGTAGGTCTTCGTGGAGTTCACGCCCACCGCGTCCGCCGACGGGATCAGGTGCAGCGACTCGAAGGGCCGCAGCGTGCCGAGGTCGAAGATGCTGCCCAGGTCCACGTGGAATCCGTCGGCACGCTGGCCGGCGAAGACCCAGCGGGGCCCGACGTGGTGGTAGGCCTCCTTGGCGAGGTCGGGGTAGTTCGGCGTGCTCCGGGGGCCGATGTTGACCGGGGGGCAGGTCAGGTTCCTGGCCAGCACATGGGACACGCCGTTCTCGACCTTGGTCACCGAGTAGTACTGCGGACGGTTCCAGTTCTTGTCGGTGACGCTCTTGATCTGGCCGACGTTGTAGAGGAACGTCTTGGAGTTGCGGATCCGGGTGTCGAAGCGGAACTGGAAGGTCACGTCCGCACGCGCCGTGCCCTTGTTCGAGATGTGGATCTCGTAGAGCACGTCCTCACCGAACTCGTAGAAGTTCGGCCCGCCGTCCGGCTTCTGCAGCGGGATGAAGTTGGCGATCAGGGTGACCGCCTTGGGGCTGCGCGGACTGATGAACGCGTAGACGTCCGTGTTGTCGGCGACCGGGTCCTTGGAGATCTCGGGTGCTTCGCGGTGTGAGGACATCGGTCACTCCCCCGCAGCGTTGAGCAGTCGGTGGACCAGGTCCTTGTCGCGGAGGACGACCTCACGCTCACCCACCATCAAGGTGACCCGGTCGGAACCCGGGTCGACGAGGGCGACCACGGTCGAGGTGGCGCTCTTCCCGTGCAGGCGGGTCTCCGCCGCGCTGGCGGCGCTCGGTACCAGTGCGGTAGCGCCGGCTGCTGCCGCGCCCGCGCCCGCGACGCCGATGAACCGGCGTCGAGATGTCTCGCTCATGTGATGGTCCCTTTCAGGGAGGTGAGGTGGCAGACCGAGTGCGCTGCCCTCCGGGATTCGAACACCGGGGGGGTCACGGTTTGGTAAACCCGACTTATTGGCCAGACAGGTCTAGACCAGTATGCCGAGCGTTACCAGGTCAGGTGGATGCTGCGGGAGTTGTTGTCCCCGTGGGCACCCTCGTCGGCGCCCACTGCTCGCACCGTGAAGGTCGCGTCGGTGCTGGTCAGCGGCGGGCGGGAGAGCCGGGTGTCGATGTAGAAGCTGCCGCTCCCCGCCTTGTCTACACCGACGCAGCTGACGTCCACGCCGTCGGTGAGGTGGCCGCCCGCTGCGGTGCTCGTGTAGCAGTCCACGTCACCCTCCCCGTCCGCGCCGCTCTCTCCGGTGACGAACCGGAGCCGGGCCAGGCCGACGTCCGGGCCGCTGAGGTGCAGTCGCACACTCGAGACTCCCGCCGGCACGCCGGTGACCTGGACGCGTACGGCGGTGTAGAGCAGGCTCGGACGCCGGGTGAGTGAGGTGATCGCCACGTCCGGGGCCAGCGTCGAGGTCTGCGAGTTGTCCGACGGGTGGAGCTCCTCGAGGTCGCCTCCGGGTGCAGCCGTGATCGTCACCCGGGTGGCTGCGGCGGCCTTGGTGGCGGTCAGGGTGAAGCTCACCTTCTGACCGTTCGTGGGGCCGGCACAGGTCACCTGCGTGGCCGTGTGGTCCGAGCAGCTGGTCGCCTTCACCGCCGCCCCACCGGAGACCGTGAACGTCACCGGGCCGCTGCGGACACCGGTGAGGACACCGGCCACCTGGTAGTCGCCGGTGCCGGTGGGCACCGGGTCGGCGGGCGTCAGGGCCCCCAGATGCAGGTCGACCCCGGGCGTCACCTCGACGCTGTCGTCGTTGTTCTGCAGGCTCGGATCCCGGTAGTCGGTCGGCACCTCGAGGGTCAGCGTGACCGGGTGCTTCGTCGCGGAGGTGGACGAGACGTGCAGCGCGACGGCCGAGGAGTCGGTGAGGCCGCGGCACGTCACCTGCCTCTCGCCATCCTTGCTGCACCCGAGGGGCTGGTCGGTCACGAAGGTCCCGCCGACGATCGTGAAGCTCGCCTCGTCCAGGCTCGCGGGGACCTTCACGGTGCTGCTCAGCGTGAACAGGTCTGCATCCCCGGACACGGTGTGGCTGCCCAGCGTCACAGGTCCGAGGGCGAAGTCGTACGACGGCCGGGCGGCCAGCGTCGTGGAGGCCGCGTTGTCTGCCGCATCCAGCTCCACGAACGGTCTGGGCGAGCTCGCGGTGATCGTGATCGGGGTGCCGGCACGGGCCTCGCTCGGCTTCGAGGCGACGCGAAAGCTGACGTCGCCGTTGGCCGCGGGCTGACAGGTCAACGTCTTCGAGCCGGCACCCTCGCAGGTGGCACCGCCGACTCCCTCGAGCGTGGCGTCGTTGCCGTCCGCGAGTGCGTAGGTGATCGATTCCATCCCGGCGCGCACCCCTGAGAGGGTGCTGGACACGACATGGTCGTCGTCGACGTTGGCCGCCGACCCCCCGCCGACCGACCCCACTTCGGTGAGCGGGGTCAGGGCCAGGTCGATCCCGGGAGCAAGCGTGACGGTCGCGGTGTCGTCGGTCGCGTCCGGGTCGGTGAACGAGGCGGCTGGCTGGATGGTGACGGTGACCCCGAGTGACGAGGAACCCGGCTCTCGGGGCCACGCCGACTCGACCACCAGGGTCACCTGTCCGTCGACGTCCACGCCCGCACACAGCGTCTGCGTGCTGACGGAGAGGGCGCCGACCACGCACCCGTGCTGCTGGTCGGCCGGGTCGCGGAGAGCCTGGGCGGGCGTGTCGTTGGCGAAGACGAAGCTGCCTGAGACCGTGAACGCGAGCGACGTGACGCCGACGGGCAGGGCTCCGACCGTCCCGGTCAGCGTGTAGTGGTCCCTGGTCGCGCCAGGTAGACCGACGACCGCCGGGTCCGACACGTCGAGCTTCTTGAGGGAGAAGTCGTGCAGCCCGTGGTCCGGAAGCGTGACCCCGGTCTGGTGCGGCCCCAGACCGACCGCCTCGAAGGGCGCTGAGGGGGCCACCGACACGGTCGCCTGTGTCGTGCTGGTGGGAGTCGGCGAGAGCACGGTGAGCGCCGGGTCCCCACCAGCACCCACCGGGCAGGTCAGGACCGCGGCGGTCGCCGTACAGCCGGGGTTGAGGCGTGCGGTGACCGCCGGGAAGCTCGCACCGGTCACGGTGTAGGTGACAGGCCCCAGCCCCGGGCGGAGCCCGGTCAGATGGCCGGAGAGGGCGACCAGGCCCGGCCCCAGCGAGTCGGCGGAGGTGGGTGCCAGGCTCAGCCCCAGGTCGACTCCGGGCCGCAGCGTCAGGGCGGCGGTGTTGTTGCCGGGCACCGGGTCGACGAACCGGTCCACCGGGGTCACCCGCACGCTGACCTGGTGGCCGGTGGTGAGGCCGGTGGCCGCGAGCGGCAGGGTGACCCGGTCGCCGTTCCCGACGTTCGGGCACCGCAGGGTCCGGCCCGCGGCACCGACCCGGCACCCGGCCACGGCCTGGAAGTGCGCCGGCGCGCTCAGGGTGTAGACGAGACCAGTGACGCGTGGTGGCAGCACCGCGGTCGTCGCGACGCCGTAGCGGTCCTCGTCGCCTGCGAGGGTGTGCAGCGGGGAGCCGAGCACGGGTGCCACGAAGTCGAACCTCGGGACGCGTGCCGGCCGGAACGTCCGGCGACCCGAGGTCGCGGAGGCCCCGCTCACCCTCCGCACGCTGGCCGTCACCTCGACGTCGTCGGTGACCATGGCGTCCGGGAAGGCCAGGGGGAGCCTCATCGAGACGTCGGTGACGCCGGTGGACACGAGCGCCCGGGCCTCCGGTGCCCGGGGCGGGACGGTGGCTCGGGTGAGTGCGTCCGCACGACACACCACCCGCCGACTGCCGGCGGTCCGGCAGCCCGCGATGCCGACGGTGCTCCTGAAGGTGGTCTCCTGCGAGCTGAGGGTGACCTCCACGGTGTCGGTCGCGCGTGCGTGCCGCACGGCGACGGACACCGTCCCGTCGGCGTGCAGCACCGGGTGACCGACGACCCGGGCCGGTGTCGCCGAGGGCGGTCCGGTGCCGGGGGCCGCGGTGGGTGACGCCCCAGGAGACGCCGGCGGGGTGGTCGGGGTCGCGCTCGACGAGGCGGTGGCGCTCGGCGCCGCCGTCGCGGTCGGCGTCGCAGCCGGAGGCGTGGTGGCGGCCGGGGTGACGGGGGTGACCGGTGCGACGACCGGCACCGCGACCGGCAGTGGCCCGAGGGAGAACGACGGGGTGGTCGTCGCGGTCGTCGGGGTCGCCGAGGCGCCGGCAGCGCCCGGCGACGCCGTTGCCGTGGCACCGGAAGCGGACAGCGACGCACCGGCGGACGGCGCGGTGCTGGGACTGGCCAGCGACGAGGGGGAGCCGGTCGCTCCGGAGGGCGCCGAGGACGTGACCGCCGGCGGGTCGGCCACCACGTTGCGGCTCGGACCGCCCTGGGTCACCACGACCGCGATCACGGCGGCGGCGGCGACGGCCGAGGCGATGCCGGCGGCGGCCGCTGCGCCGCTGTTGGCGACGACGACCTCCTTGGCCTTGGAGAAGGCGGCCAGCACCCCGACCGCCGCGCCTGCCCCGCTCGACGCGAGGTAGCCGGCCGCCGCGGCCCCGAGCAGCAGGGGCGCGATGATCCCGGCGAGGTTGGAGTTGACGTCGTCGAGCTCGAGGTACGTCGCTGAGCAGCGCCGGCACCCGTCGAGGTGCTTCTGCACCTTGGTGGCGTCCCGCTTGGAGAGCCCCTTGCGGACGAACGCCCCGAGGTGCTCGTTGACCCAGCGGCACTCGGTGTCCGAGGTGTCGGACAGGTGCATCGTCAAGAAGGCCTGCCGCAGCCCCTCGCGAGCCCGGTAGGCGAGCGCGGACACCGAGTTGGCGCTCATGCCGAGCAGCGGAGCGATGTCTGCAGGCTTCTGTCCCTCCACCTCCAGGTGCCAGAGCACGAGCTGCCAGCGCTCGGGCAGGGACGCGAACGCCTTCGCAGCGGCCCCCCGCTCGAAGCCGGCCACCGCGGTGTCCTTGAACGGCACACCCGGGTCGAACGGCGTCAGGTCGTCGGTCGTCTGCAGCCGTTGGCCGGACCGCACCCGGTCGATGTGCAGCCGGCGTACGGCGGTCAGCAGGTAGGCGCGGAACGCGACGTCCGGACCGCCACCCGCCTGCAGGACGTTGAGCACCTTGGCGAAGGCCTCGGCGACCAGGTCGTCGGAGTCCAGGCCCCGCACGAGCTGACGGGCGAGCCGGTTCGCGGCCGTCTTGTGCCGGCTGAACAGGTCACCGTAGGCCGTGACGTCCCCCCCGCGGACACGCGAGATCAGCTCGGCGTCGCTGGGCGTTTCGACATCTCGGAGGAGCTCGGTCATGGGCCTCTGGCTAGGGACGGGCGCGGGTCGCGCGGATGACGCGATCCGGCCGGTCCTCGCCGGTCACCAAACTAGTCGTAAAGACGTCGTGACCGTTGGGCAATCGAGGGAAGCGGCCGAAGCCGCGTCATGCTCGGGACCCTCGCCCGTCTCA
>CAXSHL010000017.1:0-8430 GCA_964237315.1 uncultured Nocardioidaceae bacterium | reverse complement strand
CCAGGGCAGGGCCGTATCAGCGCCATCCGCCGGATGGCGGCGGCTGCCCGAGTCGAGGAGGTCGGCATGCCCCTCTTCTCGTCCCGCGGCTCGCTGGCGTTCCGCCGCTTCGGTGCCGCACCCGAACCGGCCAGAGACTTGCCCGAGCACGTCCGCATCGCCCTGCCCTTAAGGTTCGAGGCGGTCGCGGACGCGCTGGTGTCCCAGGTGGACGTCAGCGCCGCGTGCTCCGTGGTGGGTCGCGACGTGGCCCGGGACGGTGCCTCGCTGGGAGAGGCACTGTCCGGGCTGCGGGCGACCTACGAGCTGGTGGCGGGCACCGGGCAGCCGCCCTTCGAGGCCACCCAGGCACTCTGCGTGGCCTGGAGCGACGCCGCCCTGGAGTATCTCCACGACCTGTCCTGCGAGGACCCGCTGACCGGTCTGGCGAGCCTCGCGCACGTCCGCACCCGGCTCGACGAGGTCTACCGCGAGTCCGAGCTCACCGACGTGCCGGTCACCACCAGCCACGCCCTGGTGCTGGTGGAGCTGAGCTTCCGTGCACCGGTGGGGGTGCCCGGCCACCACTTCACCCGCGCTCTGCGCCTGGTCCAGGTGACCGAGGCGATGCGAGCCGTCTACTCGGGCGGCCAGACCCTGGGCCGGCTCGGTCTCGACCGCGCCGGGGCCCTCGTGCCCCGGAGCGTGGACCTCGGCGTCTCCGTGGGCCTGCTGCGCGACTACCTCTCGGACCTCGACCTGGGCGCGACCGACGTACGCATCTGGATCGAGGGGCTGCCCGCCTCGGCCGACTCCGCCACCCGGCTCCTGGACGACCTGGCCCGCTGACGCCCCGGGGGTCACCGGCCGCCGAACCGCCGCACCGGCGATAGCCTGGCCGGCATGTGTGGTCGCTATGCGTCGAGCCGTCGCCCCGAGGATCTCGTCGAGGAGTTCGAGATCGACAAGGTCGAGGTCAAGGAGACCCTCCAACCCGACTACAACGTCGCCCCCACCAAGCAGGTGTACGCCGTCGTCGAGCGGGCCCCCCGGGAGGAGGCCGACGCAGGCGCGCCTGAGGTGAGGCCGGAGCGCCAGCTGCGCACGCTGACCTGGGGCCTGGTGCCGTTCTGGGCCAAGGATCCCTCGATCGGCAACCGGATGATCAACGCCCGGATGGAGACGGTGCACGAGAAGCCGGCCTACCGGCGGGCGTTCACATCGCGCCGGTGCCTGCTCCCGGCCGACGGCTACTTCGAGTGGTACCCCACCGAGCAGAAGACCAAGGCGGGCAAGCCCGTCAAGCAGCCGTTCTTCATCCATCCGGCCGACGGCGGGGTGCTGGCGATGGCCGGGCTGTACGAGATCTGGCGCGACCCGACCCGTGACGAGGACGACCCGCAGCGCTTCCGGTGGACCTGCACGGTGCTCACCACGACGGCGGAGGACTCGGTGGGCCACATCCACGACCGGATGCCGCTGCTGGTCGAGCGGGACCGGTACGACGCCTGGCTGGACCCGGCCCACGGCGAGGTCGAGGACCTCAAGAGGCTGCTGGTTCCCGCGGCCCCGGGCCGGCTGGAGGCCTATCCGGTGAGCACCCAGGTGAACAACGTCCGCAACAACGGGCCCGACCTGCTGGCGGCGCTCGACGTGGAGCCGGCAGCCCGGGTGTCGGCCGAGCGCTCCTGATGACCGACGACCAGCTGGTGCCCACGCCGTACGGCGACGCCCGCCTGGTTCGCGACCGGTCCCGGCACCCGATCGCGACCCTGCTGCTCCAGCACGGCGCCGGCGGTGGCGTCGAGGCGCCGGACCTGGTGGCCCTGGCGGCCTCGTTGCCCCGGCACGGCATCTCGGTGGTGCGGGTCGAGCAGCCGTGGCGGGTGGCGGGCCGGCGGGTGGCTCCGCGCCCTGCGGTGCTCGACGAGTGCTTCGTCGCGGCGGCGAACCGGCTGCGGGTCCGGACCCCGCTCGTCGTCGGCGGTCGCAGCGCCGGCGCGCGCTCGGCGGCGCGCACCGCCCGGGAGCTGGGAGCCTCGGGCGTGGTGGCGCTGGCGTTCCCCCTGCACCCGCCGGGCCGCCCCGAGCGCTCACGGCTGAGCGAGATCGAGGCGGTCACCCTGCCGACCCTCGTCGTGCAGGGCGAGCGTGACGCCTTCGGCAGACCCGAGGAGTTCCCCCCGGACCGCGACCTCGCCGTGGTGCCGGGCGCAGACCACGGCTTCCGGGTCCCCAAGCGGGGTCCGGTCACGGCCGAGGAGGCCCTGGCCGTCATCGTCGAGGCGGTGCTCGAGTTCGTGGTGCGCGACGTCGTCGGCCCGTCCACGGTGCGATCAGGGAATCGAACCCCACCCGGGCGTGTTGGCCTGACATAGATCCCCGCACGACCACGACAGACCAACGGGGACACCCAGGGATGTGGAGGAGCGGAGTGAGCGCAGCAGTCCGTGACCGGTCGACGATGGCAGGGTCGCCCCCGGGGAGGCCGATCGTGTCGTCGTACCCGAGGCTCCCGGTAGGCTGGCAGGTGATGACTGACATCCCAGCACCCCACCCCGGCAGCGGTCCCGCCGCTGGCCCAGCCGCTGGCCCAGCCGCTGGCCCCGCCGCTGTGCCGGCCGCTGTGCCGGGCGTCCGCAACGACGAGCCCGCCGCAGCCGACCTGGAGCTGGAGAGCGAGCTCGACCGGTCCGCGCGCTTCGAGCGCGACGCGATGCAGTACCTCGACCAGCTCTACTCGGCGGCGATGCGGATGACGCGCAACCCCGCGGACGCGGAGGACCTGGTCCAGGAGACGTTCGCCAAGGCGTTCGCCGCCTTCCACCAGTTCAAGCCGGGGACGAACCTCAAGGCTTGGCTCTACCGCATCCTGACCAACACGTTCATCAACACCTACCGCAAGAAGCAGCGCGAGCCGCAGAAGTCGATGGCCGAGGACGTCGAGGACTGGCAGCTCGCCCGGGCGGAGTCGCACTCCTCGACGGGCCTGAAGTCCGCCGAGGCCGAGGCCCTGGAGCACCTCCCCGACAGCGACGTCAAGGACGCCCTGCAGAAGCTGCCGGAAGACTTCCGGCTCGCGGTCTACCTCGCCGACGTCGAAGGCTTCCCCTACAAGGAGATCGCCGAGATCATGGACACGCCGATCGGCACCGTGATGTCGCGGCTGCACCGAGGGCGCCGTCAGCTGCGCGAGATGCTGCAGAGCTACGCCCGGGACCGTGGCGTGGCCGCGGCGGGCACCACCCCCAAGGGGGAGGCGTCATGAGCTGCGGCAAGCACCACGAGACCGACTGCTCCGAGGTCCTCGAGCGGGTCTTCTTCTTCATCGACAACGAGCTGCAGACCGCGGACCGGTCCGTGATCGCCCAGCACCTCGACGAGTGCGGACCCTGCCTGGCGAAGTACGACCTCGAGCGCACCGTCAAGGCCCTCGTCCAGCGCTCCTGCTCCGAGCACGCCCCGGCCGGCCTGCGCGACAAGGTGCTGCTGCGCATCCGCGAGGTGCAGGTCGGGATCGTCGACATCCGTCGCGACTGAACGCTCCAGCCGCCCACGCACGCAGGCGAAGACCCCGTCATCTCCTCGGAGATGGCGGGGTCTCAGCTGTTCGCCCAGATGTGTCTGGCCCGTATGTGTCCGGGCCCAGGTGTGTCCGGTCGCCCAGAAGTGCTCGGGTCAGGCGTTGGGGCGCTTCCCGTGGTTGGCGGCCTTCTTCTTGCGGGCGCGACGCTTGCGGCCGGTCTTCCCCATGGTGTCCTCCTCGACGCTGATGTCCCCCCATTGTCGCATCCCGACGCCGGGCCCGCCCAATCGAGCAGCCGGGCGGGCGGACCGGGCAGGATGGTCGCCATGCGACCCGGCGAGGCGGCGACCCTCTCGTTCACCGTGGCACCCGACGACACGGCCCAGGCACTCGGTTCCGGTGACCTGCCGGTGCTGGCCACCCCGCGCCTGCTGGCCTGGTGCGAGGCGGCCACCTGCGCCGTCCTGGACCCCTCGCTGCCGGCCGGGCGGACGAGCGTCGGCACCCGGGTCCAGCTCGAGCACGTGTCCGCCAGCCCGGTCGGCGCCACGCTCGAGGTGAGCGCCAGCCTGCAGCACCTCGACGGGCGGCTGGTCCGCTTAGAGGTGGTCGCCCGGCAGGTCCGGGCCGACGACGCGGACCAGCTGGTCGGCCACGGCGAGGTGACCCGCGTCCTGGTGGATCGCGACCGCTTCCTGAGCCGGCTCAGGTGAAGGCCACCTCGGCGCACGACGTCCACTGGTAGTGCCGGTCGCGCCGGGTCACCGAGGCGAGCGTGAGCCGGGACTCGGCCACCACGACCTGCCCGGCGGCGACCGGGCCCAGCGGCTCCATGACCGCTTCCGGCGCGCAGGCGTCGTTGAGGTAGGCCAGCGTGACGTGCGGTGCGAAGTCGTCGAGGCGGCTGTTCCTCCCGTCGCCCAGCACGCTGCACGTGGCCGCCCGCAGCCGGTCGCGCAGGTCGACCAGCCCGGGGACCGGACCGGCCGTCAGGACGACGGAGTCCTCCATGGGTGCGAGAGGTCCGAGGGTGAGGGGAGCCGGCCTCCAGCCGGCGACCGAGGCGCGGGCGGACGCGACGACCTGCTCGACCTGGACCGGTCCCACCTCGTCGGCGAACCCGACGTCGTCGAGGGTCAGGTGCAGCCACGCCGGAGGGACGACGTCGACCGAGGCGACGTCGCCCAGGCACGCCCGGACCTGTTCGGCCCGACGCGACAGGTCCGGCTGGCTCTCGAAGGTGAGGTACCACAGCAGGCAGGCCCGGTCGACGACCCACTCGGGCCGCCACTGCCAGTGGCTGCTCAGCAGGGTCACCGTCGCACCAGCTAGCCGAGGTCGAGACGGAAGGCCAGCAGGTCGACACCAGCGGCGGGAGACCAGTCCAGGTCCGGCGTACGACGGAAGCCCAGGCGCTCGTAGAGCCGGTGTGCCGTCTGCTGCACCGGGAGGCTGGACAGCACGACCGCCGTGTAGCCGAGCTCGGTGGACCGCTCGACGCAGACACTCACCAGGGCCGCCGCCACCCCGCGGCGCCGGGCGCGCGGGTCGACCGCCAGCATCCGGAACTCGCCCTCACCGGGGCCGGCGAGCTCGCTCCACGGCGACCCCTGGGGACAGAACGTCACGGTGCCGGCCACGTCCGCCGGGGCCTCGGGCAGCGCGGCCACGTAGACCTCCGCCTCCCGCGCGCGGGAGGCCGCGTCCCGCAGGTGCTCGGCGTAGCCGTCCTCGTCGGTGACGAACCCGTCGACGGCGTAGGCCTCCACGGTCAGGTCCCCGACACGCGCCAGCTCGGAGGGGTGCGCCGGCCGGATCGTGACGGTCATGGCTAGATCCCGAAGGTGGCGCGGGGGTAGGCGGCCTCGACGTCGGTGATCACGTTGACGAGGTACGGCGTCCCGGCCGCGAACGCGCGGTCCAGGGCCGGACCGATCTGCGCCGGGTCCGTGACGACCTCCCCGCCTCCCCCGAGGGCGGTGACCACCTGGTCGTAGCGGGTGCCCGGCGCCAGGTCGGCCGCCACGTCGTAGCCGTAGAGCATCTGCATCGGGCCCTTCTCCAGGCCCCAGGCCGAGTTGTTGCCGCAGATCATCACCACCGGCAGGTCATGGCGCACCAGGGTGTCCACGTCCATCAGGGACATGCCGGCCGCCCCGTCGCCGAGCAGCAGGACGACCTGTGCGGACGGCCGGGCGATCCGGGCCGCGATCGCCGCGCCGAGTCCCGCGCCCAGGCAGCCGAACGGCCCGGGGTCCAGCCAGCCACCGGGACGCTTCGGCTCGACGTACTTCCCGGCGAAGGACACGAAGTCGCCACCGTCGCCGATCACCACGGAGTCCTCGGCGAGCCGCGGCGCCAGCTCCCCGTAGACCCGGGCAGGGTGGATCGGGTCGGCCGGCGAGCCGAGCAGCTCGGTGTTCCGCTTCACTGCCGCGGTCACCTCGTCCTGCAGCAGGGCGACCCACGCCGACCAGTCCGGCTTGTGCTGCTGCCGCTCCAGTGCGGCCTGCACCCCGTCGACGACGGCGGTCAGGTCACCGGACGCGGAGGCGGCCAGGTCGGCGTGACCGGACACCTGACCGGGGGAGTCGGCCAGGTGCACCACCTGCGCCGGGGCAGCGCCGTCCTTGCCGCCGAACACCCCGTAGCCGAGCCGGAAGTCCAGCGGGGTGCCGACGACCACCACCAGGTCGGCGGCGCCGAACGCCCGGCTGCGGGCCTTGGTGACCAGCAGCGGGTGGCCCCCGGGCACCACCCCGCGGCCCATGCCGTTGGTGATCACGGGGATGCCGGTCTGCTCCACGAACCGCAGCGCGGCCTCCTCGGCGCCGTCGGCCCACACGTCCGTGCCGACCACCAGCACCGGACGCGACGCCTCGGCGAGCAGCCTCCCGACGTCGGCGAGCGCGTCCGTGTCGGGCTCGAGCCGGCGTCGCGAGGTGTGGACGGAGCCGTCGGCGGGGGACCGGTCGAAGAACTGGTCCATCGGCACGTCGAGGAACGTCGGTCCGCGGTGCGACGATCCGGCCAGCACGAACGCCTCGTCGACGGCACCGGCGATCTCGGCCACCCGGTGCACGGTGCGCGAGGACTTCGTCACCGGCGCCAGCAGCGGAGGATGGTCCAGCTCCTGCAGGCTGCCCGTGCCCCACCGGTTCGCCGGGGCCCGGCCGCCGACCACGACGAGCGGGGACCCGCTGAACGAGGCCTGGGTGACCGCGCTGATGCCGTTGGTGACGCCCGGCCCGGCCGTCAGCACGGCGAGACCCGGCACGCGGGTGAGCTTGCCGACCGCCTCGGCTGCGAACACCGCCGTCTGCTCGTGCCGGACGTCGAGGATCCGCATCGGTGGCTCGGCGTGCACCGCTCCGTCGTACATCGGGAAGACGTGGGCGCCGGACAGCGTGAACAGGGTGCGTACGCCGTGCGCGGCGGCCACCGCGACGGCGTGCTCGCCCCCGTGTGCGTCTTTGCCGTTCCGCGGGGGTGACTCGCTCATGGCCGGCGACGCTATCCCGTGCCGGGCGCGGTGCCGGGCGCGCCGGTCAGCTCCTCGGCCACCCCGGGGTCGCCCGCGTCGGCGTGGTAGTCACTGGGATGGGTCTGGTCGACGCCCTCGGCGACCTTCGCCGCTCGGAACACGAACGTCAGCAGCACGGCGACCAGGACGTTGATGACGAACGCGGTGAGCGCGATGTAGCCCTTGGTCTGCGTGAACGGGATGAGCTGCAGGGGCCCGCCGAAGTGACTGCCGGGCTTGCCGACCGCGGCGACGTGGTAGGCGGTGAGCGTGCCGTAGACCATCCCGACCGCCCAGCCGCCCATCAGCGCCCAGCGGTGGAACCAGCGCGTGTAGAGCGAGAACACCAGCGCCGGCATGGTCTGCAGGATCCAGACACCGCCGAGCAGCTGGAAGTTGATCGCCTCCTGCGTGCCCAGCCCGAGCACGAACGCGAGCGCGCCGAACTTCACCACCAGGGACACCAGCTTGCTCTGCCGGGCCTCCTGCTTCGGCGTCGCGTCCGGGTTGATGAACGCGGTGTAGATGTTGCGCGTCCACAGGTTCGCCGCCGCGATGGACATGATCGCCGCCGGCACCAGGGCCCCGATCGCGATCGCAGCGAACGCCAGCCCCGCGAACCAGCCGGGGAACATCTTGTCGAACAGGGCCGGCACCGACAGCTGCGGGTTGTCGACCTTGACGCCTGCCGCGATGGCGGCGAAGCCGAGCAGGGCGAGCAGCCCGAGCAGGAAGGAGTACGCCGGGAGGAGCGCCGCGTTGCGCCGGATCACCGACCGGTTCTTCGACGCGAGCACGCCGGTCAGGGAGTGCGGATACATGAACAGTGCCAGCGCCGACCCCAGCGCCAGGGAGGCGTAGGCCCACTGCGCCGCCGGGGGTGGGATGGCACCCTTGGCGCCCGCGGTGCCCGCCGCGATCGCGTCGGCGTTGTCCTTGTTGAACGAGGCGAACGAGTCCCCGGCGACGCGGAAGATGTCGTCCCAGCCACCGAGCTTGATGGGCAGGGCGATCACCGCGACGATGATCACGATGTAGATCAGGGTGTCCTTGACGAAGGCGATGAGCGCGGGTGCGCGCAGGCCCGACGCGTAGGTGTAGGCCGCCAGCACCGCGAACGCGATCAGCAGGGGTGCGTCCTTCTCCAGGAAGGAGGCGTCCTCGCCACCGCCGATGCCCATGATCTCCAGCACCACCTGGATGCCGACGAGCTGCAGGGCGATGTAGGGCATGGTGGCGAGCAGCCCGGTCAGGGCCACTACGAGCGCGAGTGCCTTGGAGTCGAAGCGGCCCCGGACGAAGTCCGCCGGGGTGACGTAGCCGTGCCGGTGCGACACAGACCAGAACCGCGGCAGGAAGATGAAGATGATCGGGTAGAGCACGATCGTGTAGGGCACCGCGA
>CAXSHL010000016.1:50507-65277 GCA_964237315.1 uncultured Nocardioidaceae bacterium | reverse complement strand
CGCGGCAGGAAGATGAAGATGATCGGGTAGAGCACGATCGTGTAGGGCACCGCGAAGAACCCGACCACCGACCCGGCGTACAAGGTGGCGGGCACGGCGATGAAGGTGTACGCCGTGTAGATGTCACCGCCGATCAGGAACCACGAGATGAAGGTGCCGAAGCCCCGGCCGCCGAGCCCCCACTCGTCGAGGGACTCCATCGACTCGGCCCGGCGCCAGCGCGAGGCGAGGAAGCCCAGCACCGTCACCAGCAGGAACAGGATCAAGAAGACGGTCAGCTCGATGCCGTCCACGCCCTTCATGACCGGTCGCCCGTCTGCGGCCCGTCGGGCTCGGCGGGCATGCCCAGCTGCTCACGGTCCTTCCTGGTGGCGGCCAGCGAGAGCTGGAAGGCGGTGAACGTGAGGATCGAGACGACGGGGATCATCGCGAACTGGAACCAGTAGTAGAACGGGAAGCCCCAAAGCGTGGGCGTCACCGAGTCGTAGAGGAACACGCACAGCGGGACGACGATGCAGATGCCGAGGAGGACCGCGACCGCGACCCAGATGCCTGTCGGACGGCGGCCGCCGGCTGCTCCTGCACGTCTGGGTCGGTCGGTCGTACTCATGGGTGCACCTCCGGGTAGGGAACCGCCGTCCGAGACGCTAGTGACCCGGACGCCTGCGACCTAGGCGCCACACCGGGTATGCGGTGGTTCGCTCCTATGCTGACCAGGTGCCGACGCTGACCGAGCTCGTGCGGACCCACACCGATCTCGCGGGCGAGGACGTCGGGTGGCTGCAGCTGCTGCTCGCGGACTGGCAGGTGATCGCGGACCTGTCGTTCGCCGACCTGGTGCTGTGGCTCCCGGACCGGGACGGCCGCGGCTACTGGGCGGCTGCCCAGATGCGGCCCACCACCGGGCCGACCGCCTACGTCGACGACCTGGTCGGCGCCTACCTGGCGAAGGGCCGGCGGCCGCTGGTGGACTCGGCGCTCGATCAGGGCCGGGTGGCCCGGGAGGGCGACCCCGAGTGGCGCGACGACATCCCGGTGCGCGTCGAGGCGATCCCGGTGCGGCGGGGGAGCCGGATCCTCGGGGTCATCGCCCGCAACACCAACCTGCTGGGCGTCCGCACCCCGAGCCGGCTGGAGCTCGCCTACCTGCAGACCGCCACCGACCTCACGCAGATGATCGCCGGTGGGCACTTCCCGTTCCCCGGGCAGCGCTCGGACCACGCGGACTCACCGCGGGTGGGGGACGGGTTCCTACGCATCGACGCCGCCGGCCGGGTGACCTATGCCAGCCCGAACGCGCTGTCGGTCTACCGGCGGCTGGGCCTGACCACCGACCTCACCGGGCTGGATCTCGCCGCGACGACGCGAGCGCTCGTGCCGGCTGCCCGGAGACCCGACGAGGAGACGCTGTCCGCGGTCCTCGGGGGCCGGGTGCCCCGGGACACCGAGATCGGCAGCGACACGGTGCTGATCCTGCGGACCATCCCGCTGCGACCGGCCGGAGAGCACATCGGCGCGCTGGTGCTGCTGCGCGACGTCACCGACCTGCGCCGCCGGGACCGGGAGCTGGTCACCAAGGACGCGACGATCCGCGAGATCCACCACCGGGTGAAGAACAACCTGCAGACGGTGGCGGCGCTGCTGCGTCTGCAGGCGCGGCGGATCGACGTACCGGAGGGGCGGGAGGCGCTGGAGGAGGCGGTACGTCGGGTGGGCTCGATCGCCATCGTCCACGAGACGCTCAGCCAGTCCTACGAGGACCTGGTCGACTTCGACGACGTCGCGGACCGGCTGCGCCTGATGGTCGCAGAGGTCGGCTCCAGCCGGGAGGTGACGGGCGGCGTGACCTCGGTGCGGACGGGAAGCTTCGGCACCCTGCCCGCCGAGGTGGCCACCCCGCTGGCGATGGTGCTCACCGAGCTGTTGCAGAACGCCGTCGAGCACGGGTTCGCACACGGCGCCGGGGTCGTCACGGTGGACGCCCGACAGCACCAGGGCCGGCTACGCGTGACCGTGCAGGACGACGGGCGCGGGCTCCCCGCGGGCTTCGACCTGGGGGGGTCCACGAGCCTGGGGCTCTCGATCGTGCGGACCCTGGTCGAGTCCGAGCTCGGTGGTCGCATCGAGATGGGCCGTCGTACGACGGTCGAAGGGGGGACGGTCGGGGGGACCCTGGTCACCCTGGACCTGCCGCTGTGACGCGGCCCCGTGACAAAGGCGGTGACGCAGGCGGTGAAGCAGGCGGTGACGCAGGGAGAAGGGAGGCTCAGGCGGTGCGCACCCGGGCGCGGGCGTTCCGTCGCTTGAGCGCGCGGCGCTCGTCCTCGCTCATCCCGCCCCACACTCCGTGGTCCTGCCCGGCCTCGAGTGCCCAGGCGAGGCACTGCTCGCGCACGTCGCAACGACGGCACACCTGCTTGGCCTCCTCGATCTGGAGGATGGCCGGACCGGTGTTGCCGATCGGGAAGAACAGCTCCGGGTCCTCGTCGAGGCAGGCAGAGCGGTGGCGCCAATCCATGATGGATGACTCCTTTTCGTAGTGCTCGTGACGGCTGGCCGGGCTTTACCCGATCACCCTGTTTAGAATCCTGGACTGCGCACGTGGTTGTGAACGCTTTCACGAAGTTGGCCCGACGCCAGCCGTGCCGGCGCCCCAGAAACGGGCGTTCGCACCCCGTGACGGGTGCGAACCTGTTGGTGACTCGTGACTACATTCGCAATTCTTCGACCCTCGATCAACCCCGAGCCGTGGTCACGTTGGTCACAGCCCACGACTGTAACCGGTCCAGAAGCCGTTTCCCAGCCTTTCGGCCGCTCCACCGGTGAGCGGAGCACCCGGGTCTCCTCGACCGGGTGCGTACCATCGGCCTCGTGAGCCCCGCCGACCGCACCGACCGCCTCCGGCGCCACACCGCGCCGGCCGTCCTGGTGGCCGCGGTCTGCCTGGTGGGTGCCGAGGCGGTGGCCCTGGTGCTGCTCGGGCTCGCCGAGGTGGGCGTGCTGTCCTCCAGCCGGGCCGTGATGGGTCTGACCACCGCCCTCTTCTTCGTCGGGTACGGCGCCGGGCTGGGTGCGTGTGCGTGGCAGCTGCTGCGGCTGCGCTCCTGGGCCCGGGCGCCGGTCGTCCTCGCACAGCTGATCCAGATCCCGGTGGCGTGGAGCTTCCGCGGCGGCTCGACCACGCTGGTCGCGGTGCTGCTCGGCGTGGCCGCGGTGCTGGTCCTGGTGGGTGTCTTCCACCCGGCCTCGCTGGCGGCCCTGGACGATGCCGACGACCGGGCCGACCAGGCGTCCGGCTAGCGGCGGACGCCTTCCTCGTCGAGGGTCTCGCGCAGCCGCTGGAGAGTGCGGGTGAGCAGCCGCGAGACGTGCATCTGGGAGATCCCGATCTCGGCGGCGATCTGGGACTGCGTCATGCCGCGGAAGAAGCGGAGCGCCAGGATGTGCTTCTCCCGGGGGTCCAGGGCCTCGAGCAGCGGCTTGATGGTCTCGCGGTTCTCCACGTGCGCGAGGGACTCGTCGTCGACGCCGATCACGTCGATCATCGACAGGGCGCTGTCCTCGCTGGAGTCCGGTGCGTCCAGGGACAGCGTCGAGTAGGCGTTCGACGACTCGAGGCCCTCGATGATCTCCTCGTCGCTGACGCCGACGCGCTCGGCCAGCTCGGAGACCGTCGGGGAGCGGCCGAGCTGCTGGGTGAGGTCGGCGGTGGCCGTGGTGATGGAGAGCCGGAGCTCCTGGAGGCGGCGCGGCACGCGGATCGCCCAGCCGCGGTCCCGGAAGTGCCGCTTGATCTCCCCGACGATGGTCGGGGTCGCGTAGGTGGAGAACTCGACGCCGCGCTCGTTGTCGAACCGGTCGATGGCCTTGATCAGGCCGATCGTGCCCACCTGGAGGAGGTCGTCGAAGGGCTCGCCCCGGTTGACGAACCGGCGCGCGAAGTGCTCGACCAGCGGCAGGTGCAGCCGCACCAGCTGGTCGCGGCAGTGACTGCGCTCGGCGTCCGAGCTGGACGGGTCACCCAGTGCCAGGAACAGCTCGGCGCTCTTGGCCCGCATCACGGTCAGGTTGCCGGATCCTGACCTCGTGCCCCCGCCCATGGTGGCCACTGGCTACTCGGCGTCTGCCGTTCCGCGGGCCAGCGTCACGGTGAGCCGGCTCCCGTCCACCTCGGCCCAGACCTCGTTGGTGAGCGCCGAGAGGACCGTCCAGGCGAACCCGTTGCGGTCGGGGGGACGCGGGTCCTCGCACTCCGCGGTGACCGCCACCGTCAGCCGGGTGGGCGCCAGGTCGAAGGAGCACGTCAGGTCCGAGCCGGTCCGCGCCTGCGGCAGCACCATCGCGCAGGCCTCGTCGACGGCGATCCGCAGGTCCTCGATGTCGTCGAGGGTGAAGTCCAGGCGCGCGGCGAGCCCGGCGGTGGCCGTCCGGAGCACCGCGAGATAGGCGCTGTCGGCCGGGATGCGGAGCTCCACGTCGGAGCGGTGGGCGCTCATGTCGGTGCTGCTGCCTTCCCTAGTGCGTCGGCCGTCCCGCTGGGAGTCGTGGACCCGGCTCATGAGTACGGGGCCGGACGCGTCCACGTCCGACCCCGCCGTCAGGCACCGTCAGCCGCCGAGAGTGTGGTCAGTCTGACAGGTCCCGGCTCAGGACTTCTTCGTCTCCCAGAAGATTTCCGCGATCTCGTCGATCTTGGCCAGCAGGTCGTCGGCCGTCTGGGCGTCGAGCGAGCCCTTGGCGCCGGAGGCACCGGCGAGCTTGGTGGCCTCGTTGACCAGCTGGTGGAGCTGGGGGTACTTCTCGAAGTGCGGTGGCTTGAAGTAGTCGGTCCACAGCACCCACAGGTGGTGCTTGACGAGCTCCGCTCGCTGCTCCTTGATGAGGATGGCGCGGGTGCGGAAGTCCGGGTCGTCGTTGTCGGCCACCTTGGCGATGATGCCCTTGATGGACTCGGCCTCGATGCGGGCCTGTGCCGGGTCGTAGACCCCGCAGGGCAGGTCGCAGTGGGCGTGGACTTCGAGCGTCGGTGCGAACAGTCGCGCGAACATGCGGGTCCTTTCGGCTGGTGTGGGAGGAAGCAGGTGCGAGACTACCCCCGGACTCTGACCAGCCACCCTCCGGAGGGGGGCCTCGCCCGCACATGTCTGGGTCACTCTCGCCCTGGGGGTTGGCCGTGGTCCGCGGTCGGTCCATGCAGCCCACCCTGTACGACGGGGACCGGCTGCTGCTGCGGCACGGTGCCACGCCTCGGACCGGTCAGCTGGTCGTCGTACGACTGCCGGACGGGGTGGTCGCGGTCAAGCGCGCGACCTCGCACGACGCGACCGGCTGGTGGGTCGAGCGGGACAACCCGCGCGAGGGCGTCGACTCCTGGTCGGTGGGTGCGATCCCGGACAGGGACGTCCTCGGGGTCGTCCGGGCCCGGTTGTGGCCGGTCCGACCGGCCCGCCTTCGGCGCGCTCGCCGGCGATAGCATCGCCGGATGTCGCCGTCCCCTGAGCACATCCCCGGCCCGTTCGCGGGCGACCCGGTCTTCGAGCTGCACGAGGGCGGCAAGATGCAGATCGCCTCGACCGTGTCCCTGGAGGGCGCCGACGACCTGTCCATGGCCTACACCCCCGGCGTCGCCCGAGTCTGCGCAGCCATCGCCGAGGACCCCTCGCTGGTCAACGACTACACGTGGGTGCCGAACACCGTCGCCGTGGTCACCGACGGCACCGCCGTGCTCGGGCTGGGTGACATCGGGCCGGCGGCCGCGATGCCGGTCATGGAGGGCAAGGCCGTGCTCTTCAAGCAGTTCGGGGGCGTGGACGCGGTCCCGCTCTGCCTGGCCACCACGGACACCGAGGAGATCATCGAGACCGTCGTCCGGCTCGCTCCCAGCTTCGGCGGCATCAACCTCGAGGACATCTCCGCACCACGGTGCTTCGAGATCGAGCAGCGACTCCAGGGGCTGCTCGACATCCCGGTCTTCCACGACGACCAGCACGGCACCGCCGTCGTGGTGCTCGCGGCGCTGGAGAACGCCCTGCGCCTGACCGGTCGCAGCGCGGCGCAGACCAGGGTGGTGGTCTCCGGAGCCGGCGCTGCCGGGGTGGCCTGCACCCGGATCCTGCTGGCGGCCGGCGTCACCGACATCGCGGTCACCGACCGCAGGGGAGTCCTGCACTCGGGCCGGGGCGACCTGACTCCGGTCAAGGCCGCGCTGGCCCGGGACACGGCCGACCTCACCGGTCGGACCGGCGCTCTGGCCGACGTGCTGGCGGGGGCTGACGTCTTCGTGGGCGTGTCGGGAGGCACGGTGCCCGAGGAGGTCGTCGCACTGATGGCGCCGGACTCCATCATCTTCGGGATGGCGAACCCGACGCCGGAGGTGCTGCCCGAGGTCGCGCACCGGCACGCTCGCGTGGTGGCGACCGGGCGCTCGGACTTCCCGAACCAGATCAACAACGTGCTCGCCTTCCCGGGGATCTTCCGGGGCGCCTTCGACGTGCGGGCGACCGCGATCACCGAGGGCATGAAGCTCGCCGCCGCGACGGCACTGGCGGTCCTGGTGGGAGAGGACCTGAGCGAGAGCTACGTGATCCCCTCGCCCTTCGACGCCCGGGTGGCACCGGCCGTCGCCTCCGCCGTCGCCGAGGCCGCCCGGGCCGACGGCGTCGCGCGCCGCTGACGCTTATAGGATCAGCAGATGTTCGCCGTCTATGCCGAGACCATGTCCACCGACGACCCGCTGTCCGGCCTGAGGACCGGTGAGCGACCCGACCCGGTCGCCGAGGACGGCTGGACCACCATCGACGTCAAGGCCGCCGCCCTCAACCACCACGACCTCTGGTCCCTGCGCGGGGTCGGCCTCAAGGAGCAGGCGCTGCCGATGATCCTGGGCTGCGACGCTGCCGGTCTCGACGAGGACGGCAACGAGGTGGTCGTCCACGCCGTGGTCAGCGATCCGTCCTGGTCGGGCGACGAGACCCTCGATCCCAAGCGGTCACTGCTCAGCGAGCGCTACCAGGGCACGTTCGCCGACAAGGTCGTCGTACCCCGTCGCAACGTGGTGCCCAAGCCGGCGTCACTGAGCTTCGAGGAGGCGGCCTGCCTGCCGACCGCCTGGCTCACCGCCTACCGGATGCTGTTCACCCAGGGCGGTCTGAAGCCCGGTGACAGCGTGCTGGTCCAGGGAGCGGGCGGCGGGGTCGCCACCGCCCTCGTCGCGCTCGGCCGGGCCGGCGGGCTGCGGGTGTTCGCCACCAGCCGGGACGAGGCGAAGCGCCAGCGTGCCCTCGACCTCGGCGCGCACGAGGTGTTCGAGAGCAACGCGCGCCTGCCGGGACGGGTCGACGCGGTCATGGAGACCGTCGGCAAGGCGACCTGGTCCCACTCGATCAAGGCGCTGCGTCCGGGCGGCACGCTGGTGATCTCCGGGACGACGAGCGGTCCGGACCCCGACAACGCCGAGCTGACCCGGATCTTCTTCCTGCAGCTGCGGGTGATCGGCTCCACGATGGGCACCCGCACCGAGCTCGCCGCGCTGACCCAGCTGCTCGACGTGAGCGGTGTCCGCCCGGTGATCGACCGGGTGCTCCCCCTGGAGAAGGCGGAGGAGGGCTTCGCGGCGATGGCCGGCGGAGACCTGTTCGGCAAGGTGGTCTTCACCAGCTGACGCTCGGTGTGACCGTCGTCACATCGTGAGACGGATCCCTTCACGGGTGTCGGCCGGGGCGGCGTGCGCTCTAGCGTTCCGGGCACGGCACCTACCTCGGGAGGCGATGTGAACCGACTCGTCCTGCGCAGTGCACTCGTGGCCGCTCTCGGCGGCCTGCTGTTCGGCTTCGACACAGCTGTGATCTCCGGCACCACAAAGGATCTCGAGCGGGTCTACGACATCAGCGGCTTCACCCTCGGTCTCGCCGTCGCCACGGCGCTGATCGGCACCATCGTCGGGGCGCTGGCCGCGGGGCGGCCGGTGGACCGCTACGGCCGCAAGAAGGTCCTGTTCGCCATCGGTGTCCTGTACTTCGTGGGCGCTCTGGGCAGCGGCCTGGTCACGCACCTCGGGCTGTTCATGTTCTTCCGCTTCGTGGGCGGCATCGGGGTGGGAGTCGCGTCGGTGGTGGCCCCGATCTACACCGCCGAGATCGCCCCACCGAAGCTCCGGGGCCGCCTGGTCGGGCTGGTGCAGTTCAACATCGTGCTGGGCATCCTGCTGGCCTACCTGTCGAACTTCGTCATCGACGGCCTGCTGCCCGAGGACATCGCCTGGCGCTGGATGTTCATGGTGATGGCCTTCCCGGCAGCGGTGTTCTTCCTGCTGCTGTTCACCACGCCCGAGACGCCCCGGTGGCTGTTCGCCGTCGGCCGCCGCGAGGAGGCGGTCGAGGTGATCGGCCGGCTGACCAGCTCCGCCGAGGAGGCCCGACTGGAGACCGAGGAGATCGAGGAGTCCCTTGCCGCCCAGGACGGCAAGGCGCAGGCTCCGTTCTTCGTCCGGGCGAACCGCCGGGTGATCCTGCTCGCCGTCGCGATCGCGGCGTTCAACCAGCTCTCCGGCATCAACGCGATCCTCTACTACGCCCCCGACATCTTCCGGATGGCCGGCGCCGGCGACAACGCGGCCGCCCTGCAGAGCGTGGTGGTCGGCCTGGTCAACCTGGTGTCCACGATGGTCGCCCTGACCATCATCGACAAGGTCGGGCGCCGCAGGCTGATGCTGGTCGGGTCCTTCGGCTACCTCGTGAGCCTCGGCGCCCTGGCTGCGGTGTTCTTCGTCTACGACGGGAAGTTCTCCGGCGCGTCCAGCGTGATGGTGCTGGCCGGGCTGGTCGTGTTCATCGCCGCCCACGCCTTCGGTCAGGGCTCGGTGATCTGGGTGTTCATCTCCGAGATCTTCCCCAACCGGATCCGTGGGCGGGGTCAGTCCCTGGGCAGCCTCACGCACTGGGTGTTCGCCGCCGTGGTGTCCTGGGCCTTCCCCGGCATCGCCGACCTGCTCGGCGGCGGGATGGCGTTCACGCTGTTCTTCGTGTGCATGGTCGGCCAGCTGGTCTGGGTGCTCAAGGTGATGCCCGAGACCAAGGGCGTGCCGCTGGAGGAGATGGAGGCCAACCTCGGCATCGAGCTGTCCGAGGAGGACCTCTCAGCGGCGAGCTCCGGCCCCAGGGGCCACTGACGGAGGCCCGCGGTATCCGGCGCGTTGTGGTCACCGGGCAGGCGCTGCGTGCAAGTTGTGGTCACTCCGCACCCGTACGGCGGCCCACATCGGCCCATGAGCGACCACAACTGGACCGCCGGAACCAGCGATGCCCGAGACGAAGGGCGTTGCGCTGGAGGAGGCGGGGGTCAACCTCGGGATCGAGCTCTCCGAGGAGGACGTCTCGGCGGGGAGCCTCGGCCCGCGGGGCCACCCCGGTCAGGGTGAGACGTCTCTGGTGTCGCGATGGATCGCTGCGCGGCACTCCGAGATCGCCATTTTCGGTCCCGGTGACCGATCGCGGCGCCGCATTCCGCTGAACGGGCGCCATAACCGTTCACGGTGATCGATCCTGGCGATCCGCCTGGCCGGAGAACCGTTCCGACGTACGCATCGGCTGTCACCGCCGGCCGTGCGGACGGGCCGACTCGGTCACCGCCGACCGTGCGGACGGGCCGACTCGACGGGGTTCCGGCGTGCAGACGAGCCGGCTCGGTCACTCCTCGTCGAGGTCGTCAGGGTCGTCGAGGCGGGCCAACCAGGTGGCGAGCCGCTCGACGGGCACCTCGAACTCGGGGTGGGTGTCCACGAACTCGCGCATCCGGTCGCCCAGCCACGCGAAGGTGACCTCCTCGTCGCCCCGGCGGGCCTCGAGCTCCTCTATCCCGCGATCGGTGAAGTACACAGGGGGCCTCGGCTCAGCTGAACGCCTGCTCGACGATGGCCTTCTGCTCCTCGATGTGCCGGGAGTGCTGGCCCACCGACGGCGAGGACGACTCGGGCCGGGACACCCGCCGGAAGGGCAGGCCGCCGAGCTCGGGTGTGAGGTTGAGTGCGTAGTGCGGCCACGCACCCATGTTCGCCGGCTCGTCCTGCACCCAGCGGATCTCCTCGAGGTTCGAGAACCGCCCCAGCTCGGCCTTCAGCTCCGCCACCGGTCGGGGGTAGAGCTGCTCGACCCGCACGATCGCCGTGGTCGGCTGGTCACCCTCGCGCTTCTTGCGCTCCACCATCAGGTCCCAGGTGATGCGGCCGCTGCACAGCAGCACCTTCTTCACGGCGTCGGGGTCCACGGTGCTGTCCCCGACCACCGGCCGGAAGGTGCCCTCGATGAAGTCGGCCGGCTGTGAGGCGGCCTCCTTGCGCTTGAGCATCGACTTGGGGGTGAACACGATCAGTGGACGGTGCCGCTGCCCGAGCGAGTGCTTGCGCAGCAGGTGGAAGTAGCTCGCCGGGGTCGACGGCTGCGCGACCACGAAGGCCTCGTCGGCCGCCATCGTCAGGAACCGCTCGATCCGGGCCGAGGAGTGGTCCGGGCCCTGGCCCTCGTAGCCGTGCGGGAGCAGGAGCACGACGCCGGACTGCTGACGCCACTTGGTGTTGCTGGCCGTGATGAACTCGTCGATGACGATCTGCGCGCCGTTGACGAAGTCGCCGAACTGGGCCTCCCACAGCACCAGCGCGTCGGGACGCGCGACCGAGTAGCCGTACTCGAAGCCCAGGACGGCGTACTCCGAGAGCAGCGAGTCGTAGACGTAGAACTGCGCCTGGTCCTCGGTGAGGTTGGCCAGCGGCGTCCACTCGTCGGCGTTCTTGCGGTCGATGATGGTGGCGAACCGGGACACGAACGTGCCGCGGCGGGAGTCCTGGCCCGAGAGCCGCACCGGCCGGCCGTCCATCAGCAGGGAGCCGAAGGCCAGGATCTCGCCGGTGCCCCAGTCGATCGGCCCGTCGGTGATGGCCGCGGCCCGGCGCTGCAGCTGCGGCAGCACCTTGGGGTGCACGGTGAAGCCGTCCGGGGCGTTGACGTGCGCGTCGGCGATCCGCTTGAGGAACTCCATCGGGATCGCCGTGGCCTCCTCCACCGCGTGCTTCTCGGGGTAGTCCGGGACGGTGGTCCACTCGTCGGGGGCGTCCCCGGCCTCGCGCACCTCGGTGAAGACCCGCTCGAGCTGCGACTGGTAGTCGCGCAGGACCTGCTCGGCCTCCTCGACCGTGATGTCCCCGCGGCCGATCAGCGACTCGGTGTAGAGCTTGCGCACGGACCGCTTCTGCTCGATGAGGTCGTACATCAACGGCTGGGTGTACGACGGGTCGTCGCCCTCGTTGTGCCCGCGGCGCCGGTAGCAGACCAGGTCGATCACCACGTCCTTCTTGAACGCCTGGCGATACTCGAACGCCAGCCGGGCCACGCGGATGCACGCCTCGGGGTCGTCGCCGTTCACGTGGAAGATCGGCGCCTGCACCATCCGGGCCACGTCGGTGGAGTAGAGCGAGGAGCGCGAGGAGGCCGGCGACGTGGTGAAGCCGACCTGGTTGTTCACGACCAGGTGGATGGTGCCGCCGGTGCGGTAGCCGCGCAGCTGGGACAGGTTCAGCGTCTCGGCGACCACGCCCTGGCCGGCGAAGGCGGCGTCGCCGTGCAGCAGCAGCGGCAGCACCGGGAACTCCGCGCCCTTGTTCAGCACGTCCTGCTTGGCCCGGGCGATGCCCTCGAGCACCGGGTCCACGGCCTCCAGGTGGGAGGGGTTCGCCGCGACGGACACCTTCACCGAGGAGCCTGCGCCGGCGGAGAACTCGCCCTCCGCGCCGAGGTGGTACTTCACGTCCCCGGAGCCCTGCACGGTCCGCGGGTCGATGTTGCCCTCGAACTCGCGGAAGATCTGGCTGTACTTCTTGCCGACGATGTTGGCGAGCACGTTGAGGCGGCCGCGGTGGGCCATCCCGATCGCGACCTCGTCGAGCCCCTCACCGGCGGCTGCCTCGCAGATCTCGTCGATCAGCGGGATGGTCGTCTCCCCGCCCTCGAGGCTGAACCGCTTCTGGCCCACGAACTTGGTCTGCAGGAAGGTCTCGAACGCCTCGGCCTGGTTGAGCTTGAGCAGGATCCGCAGCTGCTCCTCGCGGGGCGGCTTCTGGTGCGGCTGCTCGACGCGCTGCTGGATCCAGCGACGCTGCTCGGGGTCCTGGATGTGCATGTACTCGATGCCGACGGTGCGGCAGTAGGAGTCGCGCAGGATGCCGAGGATGTTGCGCAGCTTCATGAAGCGGCGACCCTCGCCGCCGAACGACCCGGTGGCGAACTCGCGGTCCAGGTCCCACAGCGTGAGCCCGTGCGTCTCCACCTCGAGGTCGGGGTGGCTGCGCTGCTGGTACTCCAGCGGGTCGGTGTCGGCCATGATGTGGCCGCGCACCCGGTAGGCGTGGATCAGCTCGAGGATGCGTGCCTGCTTGCTGATCTCGTCGTCGTGGTTGGCCGAGATGTCCTTGGCCCAGCGGATCGGCTCGTAGGGGATCCGCAGGGCGCGGAAGATCTCGTCGTAGAAGTCGTCCTCACCGAGCAGCAGGCCGTGCACGCGCTTGAGGAACTCACCGGACTGGGCGCCCTGGATCACCCGGTGGTCGTAGGTCGATGTCAGCGTCATGACCTTGCTGATCGCGTTGCGGGTCAGCGTCTCCTCCGACGCCCCTTGGTACTCCGGGGGGTAGTCCATCGAGCCGACCCCGACGATCGCGCCCTGGCCCTTCATCAGCCGTGGCACCGAGTGGTTGGTGCCGATCGTGCCGGGGTTGGTCAGGCTGATCGTGGTGCCCTGGAAGTCGCTGACCGCCAGCTTGTTGTTGCGCGCCTTGCGCACGACGTCCTCGTAGGCCGTCCAGAACGCGGCGAAGTCCATCGATTCGGCGCCCTTGATCGAGGGCACCAGCAGCTGACGCGTGCCGTCGGGCTTGGCCATGTCGATCGCCAGCCCGAGGTTCACGTGGGCCGGCGTGATCAGGTTCGGCTTGCCGTCGACGACGTCGAACCCGCGGTTCATCTCCGGCATCGCGACGACGGCCTTCACCAGTGCCCAGCCGATGATGTGGGTGAAGGACACCTTGCCGCCCCGAGCCCGGGCCAGGTGGTTGTTGATCACGACGCGGTTGTCGATGAGCAGCTTGACCGGGACCGAGCGCACGCTGGTGGCCGTCGGGACGGTCAGGCTGGCGTCCATGTTCTGAGCCGTCCGGGCCGGCGCTCCGCGCAGCACGGTCAGCGTCGGCTCGTCGACGACCTCGGGCTTGGCGGCCGCCTCCGGCTCCTTGGGGACCGGGGAGGAGGCCTTCGTGGCCTTGGCGGCCGGCGCAGCGGACACCTTGGGCGCCGCCTTGGCGGAGCTCTTCGTGACCGGCTTCGGGGTCGCCGGGGCGGGCGCGTCCTTCGCTGCGGGCTTCTCGGCGGTCCTGGCGGCCGGCTTCTCGGCGGGCTTCTCGGCGGGCTTGCTGGTGGACGTGGCGGCGGGCTTGGCCGTCGTGCCGTTGCTCGAGCCGTTGGCGGACCCGTTCCGGGTCGACGCACCCGACGACGAGCCCTCAGTGGCGGCGCTGCCGACAGGGGCGCTCTTGGAGAAGAAGTCCCACCACACCTTGTCGACGCTGTCGGGGTCCTGCTGGTAGCGCTCGAACATCTCGTCCACGAGCCACTCGTTGGCGCCGAAGTCGGAGCGCGGGTCGTCGATGGGTTGCTGGCGTCCGGACTGTCCGGAGGTGGGGGCGCCTGTTGAAGACTCGGCCACGGCCTGAATCGCCTCTTCCGCGGAACTACTGTGATGGAATCTGCTGGGTGGAACTGGCACCCAGGCTAGTCCTTTCCCGCAACCCGGCACACCCGGGATCCCCCCGTGGCGCGATTGTCCTCGGGCTGTTGCAGACCACACACGAGTGGGAGGAGGACCGGTGAACGACCCCGCCCGACGGCGCGTTCACGGCCCGCTCACCCGGCTGTTGGCAGCCCTCTCGGTCGGGCTGCTGCTGGCCTCGGCGGCAGCGTGCACGGGTGGCGACGGACCGAAGCCGCCCGCCGATGCGGCCGCCAGCACCCCGCCGCCCTCCGAGGCGCCGGCAGGTCCTCCGTCGGTGCCGATGCGGGTCCAGGTGACCCACGTCGCGGGCAGGCTCAGCCCGGCCCGGCGTACGGCGCTGGCGACTGCGGTCCGCCGCACGCTCACGGCCTACGTGGACGCCGCCTTCCTGGCCGGGGACTACCCCAGGTCGCGCTTCGCGGGCTCGTTCGCCTCCTTCACACCGGGCGCCGCCCGCCAGGCGCGAGGTGACCTGGGTCTGCTCACCAACCAGCCGCTCGGGGCCACTACCCGGTCGGTGCGGGCGACCCGGCGCACGGCGTACCTCTCCGTGCTCGCCCCCCGGCAGCACGTGGCCGGCGTCACAGCGGCGGTCGACCTGGTGTTCCTGGTCGACCGGGACCGGGCGCCCGACGAGCGGGTGGCGGTCCGTGGACGGCTGCTGCTGACCCGCGGCGCCTCGGGGCCCTGGAGGATCTTCGGCTACGACGTCACCCGCTCGCAGAGCCCGGCCCCGACCGCACCCGGAGGTGCCTCGTGAGCCGCCGGACGGTGGTCCTGGCCGTCCTGCTGGCGCTGGCCGCGGTCCTGATGCCGCCGGCGAGCGCTCGCAACAGCGAGACGACGCTCATGCGGGTGCGCAGCGCCCGGGCGGTCGACCACCCCAGCACGGTGGTGTGGGTGCTCTGCCTCGGCTCGGACGCCAGACCGGGGCAGAGCCTGGTGGGGGAGCGCGCGGACG
>CAXSHL010000016.1:47094-50497 GCA_964237315.1 uncultured Nocardioidaceae bacterium | reverse complement strand
CCTGAGGACGGGGAGGGGCACGATGATCGGCATCCCGCGGGACTCCTACGTCGAGATCCCCGGGCACGGGCACGACAAGATCAACGCCTCGATGACCTACGGCGGCCCGCAGCTGATGGCCGACTCGGTCGGGCGACTGGTCGGCGTCCGGCCCGACTACGTGTTCACCACGGGGTTCCTCGGGTTCCGGGCCATGGTCCGCGCGATCGACGGGGTGACAGTGCACTCGAGGTTCGCCTTCTCCGACGCGGTCCGGCCACAGGGCTACACCGTGGGTCGCAACCGGCTCAACCCGTTGCAGGCGCTGATCTTCGGACGGGTCCGGCATCCGCTGCCGCGCGGCGACTTCGACCGGTCCGGCAACCAGCAGGAGCTGCTGCGCAGCATCCTGCGCAAGGTACGGGCCCACCGGTCCACCCCGGGCTACGTGGAGAGGGGGGTGCTGGCCGCGATCAAGAACATGGACACCGACCTGC
Source organism: uncultured Nocardioidaceae bacterium (assembly GCA_964237315.1). Lineage (GTDB taxonomy): Bacteria > Actinomycetota > Actinomycetes > Propionibacteriales > Nocardioidaceae > Nocardioides_B. The sequence goes on along the minus strand of CAXSHL010000016.1, from coordinate 50,021 downwards.
GGCCGAGTGAGCTGTTCCGGCTCGCCCAGGCGGTCATCGGCGTCCGTCCCGGGGGACTGAGAGGGTGCGTGGTGAGCGGCCCCACCGGCTACGCCGGCGCCGCGAGCGTGGTCTATCCCGACGTGGCGCAGGCCCGCCGGATCGGCGACGACGCTCGCAAGGACGGCACCCTCGACGGCCGGTGCTGAGCAGTTCGGCGCTGACCAGACAAGTGCCTGCCGCCGAAGGCGACGAGCGCCTATGGTGGGACGCGGGCAGGTTCTCGACGTCTCGTCGGGGACGACGTAAGAGGCGGGGACCCAGTGGCGTCGGTTCGGGTGGCGAAGATTCTCTCCGACGTCGTCGACGCGTCCGATCCCGACGGCGACGTCGCCGAGCGGCTGGTGCTGGCCTGCGCATCGACACTCCCGGTCACGGGCGTGGGTCTGGTCCTGATGACCGACGAGGGTCCGGCCGGGACGGTGGCGATCACCGACGGTCCGGCCGCGACCATGGAGGAGCTCCAGTTCACGCTCGGGGAGGGGCCGTGCGTGGAGAGCTCGTCCGCCGGACGGCCGGTCCTGCAGCCCGACCTCGCGCGCACCGGCCCGGCGCGATGGCCGGCGTTCACCGCGGGCGCCCAGGACGCCGGCATCCGGGCGATCTTCGCCTTTCCCCTCAGAGTGGGCGGTATCCGGCTCGGCGTCCTCGACCTCTACCGTGACGAGGTCGGGGACCTGACCCAGGACCAGCTCAAGGATGCGTTGTCCTTCGCCGACGCGGCGACCGCGGTGCTGCTGCACCTGCAGGCCGAGCGGTCGCAGGAGGGCGGGGAGCCGGGGTCGATCCCGGTGCTCGAGGACCGCGCAGAGGTGCATCAGGCAACCGGCATGATCTCCGTCCAGGCCGACATCTCGATGTCCGAGGCGCTGGTCCGGCTTCGTGCGCGGGCCTACGCTGAGAACCGGCCCGTTCTCGCGCTGTCCCAGGACGTGCTGAGTCGGGCCATAGAGTTCAGCGTGGACTGATGCAGGGCCGGTCGTGGTGGATCACCGTCCCCGGCTTCGCGGCTCGGCGAACGGCGCGAGCAGCCACGTAGGCGGAACGGAGAAGCACGGTGGATGAGTCACAGCGGCTGGCGCAGGTGTGCGTGGAGCTGGCAGACACCCTGACCGAGAACTTCGACGTCGTCGACTTCCTGCAGACCCTCACCGACCGGTGCGTCGAGCTGCTGGGGGCGGACGCCGCGGGTCTGATGCTGTCGGACCAGCGGGGCGGCCTCCAGCTGATGGCCTCGACCGTGGAGCGTGCCCGGCTGCTGGAGGTCTTCGAGCTGCAGATGCGGGAGGGTCCGTGCCTGGAGTGCTTCACCACCGGCCTCCCGATCACCAACGTGGAGCTCACCGAGGCGCAGAAGCGGTGGCCCGTGTTCACGCCGGCGGCGGTGGAGGCCGGCTTCAACGCCACCCACGCCCTGCCCATGCGACTGCGAGGTCGGGTCATCGGTGCCCTGAACCTGTTCACCGACGAGCAGGTGCGGCTGAGCGAGAGCGACATCGGGGTGGGTCAGGCGCTGGCGGACATCGCCACCATCGGCCTGCTGCACCAGCGCAGCATCCACGAGCAGACGATGGTCTCCGAGCAGCTGCAGACCGCCCTGCACAGCCGGGTGCTGATCGAGCAGGCCAAGGGCGCGCTGGCGGCTCGCGCCGGTGACGGCGTCACCGTCTTCGACGCGTTCACGATGATGCGCAGGCACGCCCGCAACAACAACGTGACCCTGACCGACGTCGCGAGCGCGGTCGTCGACGGCTCGCTCTCGCAGCAGATCCTGGCCGCCCAGCCCCGAGGTCGCTGACCCCTGCCCCATGTCTCGGTGACGGGTCGGTCTGCACGACCAGTGGCGCCCCGGGCCAGGGCCGTGCAGACCGAGAGGCTGCCACCTGGGGAGACAGCCTTCTGAGTCGCACGAGGTCCGGATGCGTCAGAGCAAGCATGCTAGTGACGGCGGCCCGGTCTCGTGCCCTTACTCGTCAATCCCCCTTTACTGAATCCCCGACGTGCCCCTGGTGGGTCAGGCGTCCAGCACCAGGTCCTGGCAGGGCGTCGAGCAGCACAGCAGGATCTTCTGCTGCGCGATCTCCCTGGGGCGGATGCCTCCGGCGGGCTCCATGTCGACACGGCCTGACAGCAGGCTCGTCTTGCAGGTGCCGCACACGCCTTCCTGGCAAGACGAGGGCAGGCTGAGGCCGGCCTGCGCCGCCGCGGCCAGCAGCGTGGTGCTCTCGTCGCACTCGATGGTGCGTCCGGTGCGGCGCAGCTCGACGGTGTACGTCGACCCGGTGGACGGGCCCGCCGGGGGGCTGGTGGGAGTGGTGGCGGGGGCGGCGAGGTCGAAGGACTCCTCGTGGCACCGGTCCGGGTGGGCGCCCGCGTCTGCGAGCAGGCCGCGCACCGCCTGCATGTACGGCGCCGGTCCGCACGTGAACACCTCGCGCTCGGCGAGGTCAGGAGCGGCCGAGAGCAGCATCGGCAGACTCACCCGACCGCGCGGTCCTGTCCACGCCTCGTCCCCCGCGTCGCCCTCGCAGGCGACGACCACGCGCACGTAGGGGTGCTCGGCCTCGAGCCGGGCCAGCTCGTCGCGGAAGATGATGTCGGCCGGGGTGCGGGCGTGGTGAATGAAGACGACGTCCACCGGCTCGCGGGCGTCGCGGATGCTCCGCAGCATCGACATCAGCGGAGTGATGCCGCTGCCGGCAGAGAGGAACAGGTACTTCGCGGCGGGGTGGTGCGCCGTGCTGAACCGGCCGAGCGGACCGTCGACGACCACCGAGTCCCCCGGTCGGAGGTGGTCGTGCAGCCAGTTGGAGACCGGCCCGCCGGGCACCCGCTTGACCGTGATCGTCAGCTCGTCGGGACGCAGCGGCGAGGAGGCGATGGTGTAG
>CAXSHL010000016.1:0-47084 GCA_964237315.1 uncultured Nocardioidaceae bacterium | reverse complement strand
GCCCGTCCACGTCGACGGTCAGGGTGAGGTGCTGGCCCGGCAGGAAGCGGTACGCCGTGGGCTCCGCCGGGCGCAGCACGAAGCTCCGCACGTCGTGCGTGACGTCGTGCACCTCGCTGCACACGAGCGTGGGGTCCAGGTCGTCGCGCCACTCGGGCGCGGTGAGCGTCGTGGTCGTCATCGCGCGAGGTGCTCCTTCATCCGGTCGACGTACCAGGTGGTGAAGCTGTCGACCTGGTACTCGCTCGGCGCGTAGGGGCCGGGTGTGTAGCCGGGGCTGCTGACCCCGAGCTGGGCGCGAGCGCAGAAGACGCTGTCCTGCTCGTTGGTCTCGCGCCACACGTGGGTCAGGGTGTCGAGGTCGTAGTCGGTGCCCTCCACCGCGTCCTCGTGGACCAGCCAGGTGGTGCGCACCAGCGTCCGGTCGGCAGACAGCGGCAGCACGCTGAACGTGACCGCGTGGTCGGCCAGCGCGTGGAGCCATGCGTTGGGCTGGGTGTGCAGCGTGACCCGGCCGAGCCGCGGCGAGTCCAGGTCGCCGAGCAGCCGCCGGGACGCCGAGCGCCCGTCCAGGGTGTAGGACTCGCCGGCGCCGTCGAGCGCCTCGCGCTGCACCCGGAAGCCGGACACCCGGCCCTCGAGGTCCTCCACGGCGGCGTACGGCAGACCCCGCGCGTCGCAGGCGGTCTCCAGGGCCGCCTCGGCGCGCTTGTAGCGCTCGTGCGCCGGCTGCAGCCGGGCCGGGATCTGGTCCTCCGCGTAGCCGTAGGTGGGGAAGAACGTGCAGATCAGCTCCGGATGGCCGCCCTCGCAGTGGTAGCACTCGCGGTTGTTCTCCATCACCAGCTTCCAGTTGGCCTCCTCGACCAGGTCGACCTGCGCCGCGACTTTCGTGCGGTGCAGCTGGTGGGGCAGGAGGTACGGCGTGACGGTCGCCGCCACCTCGTCGAAGTCGGGGGGCGCCTGCTCGCCCAGGCACACGAACACCAGCCCGGCGACGACGCGCACGTGCACCGGCTTGAGGCCGAAGCAGCTCTTGTCGAAGGACTTGGGCTGGTCACCGGCGTGCAGCAGCGAGCCGTCGGTGGCGTAGGTCCAGCGGTGGTAGCCGCAGACGATGTTCCCGACCGAGCCGGACCGCTCCGGGAGGACCCGCGCCCCTCGGTGGCGGCAGACGTTGTGCAGCGCGCGCACCACCTCGTCGTCGTCGCGCACGACGATCACCGAGTAGGGACCGAGGTCGACGGTCACGAAGTCGCCGGCCTCACGCACCTCCGCCTCCGTCGCGACGAACAGCCAGGTGCGGGCCAGCACGGCCTCGACGTCGACGTCGAACACGGCGGGGCTCGTGTAGAACGCCGACTCCAGCGGGTAGCCGGGCTCGCGCCGTTCGACCAGTGCCGCCAGGTCCGGTCCGGGCGGCGCGGCGAGGGTCGTGGAGGTCATGCTCGTCTCCTTGGAGGGTGGTTGAGTCAGATCGCCGAGCACAGACGCAGGGCGTCGTACACGGCGGCGTGGATGTTGCGGCTGGCGACGGCGTCACCGATCCGGAACAGCTGGAACCCGGCATCGGGGTTCGTGGAGACCTGCTGCGGGCGTACGGCGAGCAGGGCGGCGTGGTCCACGGCGCCGGCGTTGGTCGAGTGCGGCACCAGGTCGAGGTACAGCTCGTCGTTGGGCAACGTGCCGTGCTCCACCACGACGTGGTCGACGTGACGCTCGACCTCGACGTCGGAGTAGTCGCTCGTGAGCAGCGCGACGAGCCCACCCTTCTCCCGTCGTACGGCGGTGAGCCGGCGGGCCAACGTGACCGTGACGTCGTGCTCGGCGAACGCGCGGAGGTAGGCGGGCGAGTTCATGCTGCCCACGTCGGGGGCCAGCGTGCGCTCGGGCGTGACCAGCTCGACCGTGGCGCCGCGACCCGCCAGCAGCTCCGCCGCGTCGAGGGCCGGCTCGGCGCCGCTGTCGTCGTACACGAGCACCCGGCCCTGTGGGTGCACCGTGCCCGCCATGACGTCCCAGGTGTCGGCGACCAGGTCGCCACCCACGCGCAGGAACTCGGTGTTCGGCAGGCCACCGGTGGCGACCACGACGACGTCGGGCTCCTCGGCCAGCACGGTCGAGGCGTCCGCGAACGCGCCGAACCGGAACTCGACCCCGGAGTGCTTGGCCTCCGACACCCGCCAGTCGACGATGCCGAGCAGGTCGCGGCGGCGGGCCGCGGCCGCCGCCAGCCGCACCTGGCCGCCGGGGAGGTCGGCTGCCTCCAGCACCACCACCTGGTGGCCGCGCTCGCCGAGCACCCGCGCCGCCTCCAGGCCGGCGGGGCCCGCCCCCACGACGACGACCCGGCGTCTCGCCGGTGCCGGTGGGGTGAGGTGGGTCAGGGTCTGCTCACGACCGGTGGCCGGGTTGTGGATGCACTTGGCGTCACCGGACTGGTAGATCGCGTCGAGACAGTAGTTGGCACCGACGCAGGGCCTTATCCGGTCCTCCTCGCCGGCGGCCAGCTTGGCGACCAGGTGCGGGTCGGCGATCTGCGCACGGGTCATCCCCACGAGGTCGACCAGGCCCTCCCGCAGCGCGTGCCGGGCCGTGGCCACGTCGGAGATCCGGGAGGCGTGCATGACCGGGATCTCGACCGCACGCCGGATCTCGCCGGCGAAGTCCAGGAACGGAGCCGACGGGGTGCCCATCGACGGGATGACCCGGGCCAGCGTCGCGTCGCTCTCGATCGTGCCCTTGATGACCGACAGGAAGTCGATGCCGTCCTCGACGTAGCGACCCAGTGCCTGCAGCGCCTCGTCGCGCCCCAGCCCGTCGGGGGTGTCCTCGTCCATCGACATCCTGATGCCGACGATGAAGTCGGGCCCGACGGCCGCTCGGACGGCCTGGACGACGCGGCGCGGGAAGGTCAGTCGGGCCTCGAGGTCGCCGCCGAGCGCATCGGTGCGCCGGTTGGTCGCGGGCGAGGCGAACGCGTCGAGGAGGTGGCCGTAGGACTGCAGCTCGATCCCGTCGAGACCGGCTGCGACGCAGCGCTCCGCCGCGGACGCGTAGTCGGCCACGATCCGGTCGAGGTCCCAGGGCTCGGCCGCCTTGGGGAAGCTGCGGTGCGCCGGCTCGCGCAGCGCCGAGGGATAGACGAGCGGCAGCCAGTCGCCGCTGTAATTGCTGGTGCGGCGGCCGAGGTGGGTGACCTGGCACATGACGGCCGCACCGGCCTCGTGCACGTCGTCGGTCAGCCGCCGCAGCCACGGCACGATCTCGTCCTTGTAGAGCAGCAGGTTGCCGAACGACGGAGGGCTGTCCGGGGCGATGACCGCGGACCCGCCGATCATCGTGAGCCCGACGCCACCGAGTGCCTTCTCCCGGTGGTAGAGCCGGTAGCGGTCCTTCGGCATGCCGTCCTCGGCGTACGCCGGCTCGTGCGAGGTGCTCACCACGCGGTTGCGCAGCGTCAGCTGCTTGAGCTCGAAGGGCTCGAGCAGCGGGTCGAAGGAGCGCACGCGCTCAGTCTGGTCGCACATCCCCTACAGGACCAGGCCCGGAATGTGCGGGCGACCATGCACAATTCGTGCATGATCGATCGCCGGCTCCACGTGCTGCGGATGGTGGCGGCGTGCGGCACGGTCACCGAGGCCGCGGACGTGCTGCACTACACGCCGTCGGCGGTCTCCGCGCAGCTGCGTGCCCTCAGCCGGGAGCTCGGTGTCGACCTGGTCGTGCAGGACGGACGTCGCATCCGGCTGACCCCGGCCGCCCGTGTGCTGCTCGAGCACGCGGACGGGCTGTTCAGCACCTGGGAGGAGATCCTGGGTGAGGTCCTGACAGCCGCCGACGTGGGCAGCAGCAGCCTGCGGCTGTGCGGCTTCTCGACGGCTGCGGCCGCGCTGCTCCCGGGCGTGGCAGCGAGCGTCCGGGCCCGCCGGCCCCAGTGTGTGGTGCGGATCATCGAGGCGGACCCAGAGGAGTGCTTCGAGCTGTTGCTCGCTGACGAGGCCGACGTGGCGGTCGTCGTCGCCATCGCGACGATCCCCTCGACCAACGACCCCCGCTTCGAGCAGCGTCACCTGCTCGAGGACCCGCTGGACCTGCTGGTGCCCGCGACCCATCGGCTCGCCCACGAGCAGTCGGTGCTGCTCAGCGAGCTGGCCGAGGAGTCGTGGATCATGGACCGGCCAGGCCGCCCGTACCATCAGCTCCTGCAGACGGCCTGTGCCGCCGCCGGCTTCTCCCCGGCGGTGGCACATGTCGCGGCGGAGTGGGACACGGGCGCAGCACTGGTCGCGGGGGAGCTGGGGATCGCGATGATCCCGAGGCTCGCGCACCTGCCGACCGGCTACCCCGTCGTCCGGGTCCCCCTGAGAGGCGACCCCACCCCCTCGCGGCACATCCTCACCGGCATCCGGCGGGGAAGCTCCCGCCAGCCGGTCATCGCCGACGCGCTCGCGGCCCTCGACGCCAGCGCACGCACGTGTGGCTCGTGACGCCGCAGTCAGCCCACGAGCTCGAGGAGGAGTCGCAGCTCTCGCCGCTGCGCCCGGTCGAGCCGGCGCACGAGGGGGGCCAGCAGCTCACGGCTGCGCGCCGTCGCCGACTCGGCGAGTCGACCGCCCTCCTCGGTCAGCGACAGGTCGAAGGCGCGGCCGTCCTGCCCGCTGCGCGTCCGGGCGACCAGTCCGCGCAGCTCCGCGCGGTCGATGAGGCCTGAGAGGGACGACCGCTCGAGTCCGAGGTGTGCGGCGAGGTCACTCATCCGGAGGCTCCGGTCCCGGAGGATCCCGAGGACCCGGAGCTGGGTGAGGGACAGGTCGTGCTCGGCGGCGAGCCGCGTCAGCGCAGCCGTGGTGGCGAACGACACCTGAGCCAGCGCATCGACCAGTGCGTCGGATTCCTTCATAGTGACAGCCTACTTGCATTAGTTCGCCACACGATCTAACTTGATTCGTAACACGAACTATTTCTATGGAGGCTCCCATGCACGCAGCGGTCGTGACCAGGTTCGACGGACCGCCGCGGTTCCAGGAGTTCGCCGATCCCGAGGAGAGGCAGGGAGGAGTGGTGCTCGACGTCGTCGCCGCCGGCCTGCACCCCCGGGTGCGGTCACAGGCGGACGGGTCGCACTACACCAGCACCGACGAGCTCCCGCTCATCCCCGGGATCGACGGCGTCGGCCGTGGCCGCGACGGCGAGCTGCGCTACTTCGTGCTGCCGGACACCAGCCGAGGCTCGATGGCGGAGAAGGTGCTGGTCGACCCGCGACGCAGCGTCGTGCTTCCTGCGGACTGCGACCCGGTCGCCGTCGCAGCGGGGATGAACCCGGCGATGTCCTCGTGGGTGGCGCTGCGCCGCCGGATCGCCTTCCAGGCCGGCAGGTCGGTGCTGGTCCTCGGTGCCACCGGGAGCGCCGGGCGGATGGCGGTCCAGGTCGCGCAGAGGCTCGGCGCGTCCACGGTGTTCGCCACCGGCCGCAACGAGGGCCGGCTCGCCGAGGCCTCGGCCCAGGGTGCCACCACCGTGCCCCTGACCGAGCCGGGGGCGCTGGCTCGGGCAGCCGACGTCGACGTCGTCCTGGACTACCTGTGGGGGCAGCCGGCCGCCGACGCGATGTCCACCCTGGTCACCGCGCGGGCCGACCGGGGCCGGCGGCTCGACTGGCTCCAGATCGGCTCGGTCGCCGGACCAGAGGCGCCGGTCCCGTCGGCGGCACTGCGCGCGTCCGGGCTCACGATCCTGGGCAGCGGTCAGGGCTCGGTCGACACCCGCGACATCCTCGCCGAGCTGCCCGAGATCGCGGCGGCCCTCACCGAGGGCGTCTTCACCGTGAACGCTCGCACCGTCTCCTTGGCCGACGTCGAGCAGGCCTGGGCGGAGGCGGCGCTCACCAGCGACCGACTGGTCGTCGTTCCCGGCTGAGTCGGCTGGGTCGGCTGGGTCGGCTCAGGCCTCGGTGCCGGTCTCCGGCTCCAGGTGCCGCCGCTCGACATGGCCCCCACCCGTCACCACGGTCATCGGGGGCACGTCCCTGGTCACGACGGCACCCGCTCCGACGACCGAGTGATGGCCGATCCGCACCCCGGGCAGGACGGTGGCTGCTGCGCCGATCCAGACGTCCGCCTCGATGACGATCGGTGCCACGGTGACGAGGTCGTAGCGCTCCGCCGGCCCGACGGGGTGTCCCTCCGTGACGAGGGTGACCTTGGGGGAGACCATCGTCCGGTCACCGACGGTGATGCCCCCGAGGTCGAGGAACGAGCAGGCCTGGCCGACGGACGTCCGCTCGCCGAGCTCGGTCCCCAGCCCGTAGGTGCAGTAGAACGGCGGATGTACCACGGCCCGGTCGGGCAGCGGGCCGCCCAACAGCTCCTCGAGCAGGGCGTTGCGTGCGTCGACGTCACTGAACGGCAGCACGTTGAGACGAGAGGTCAGCTCCATGGCCACGCGGATGCGGTCGTGGATCGTGCGCCACTCGGGCGACCGGATCCTGATCCGGCGCTGCTCGAACATGGCAGGCATGCTCGCACAGTGCCAGGAGCGCGTCCGGCACATCGGCGGCGGCGCACGGTGTGCGGCTCAGGCTGTCGGCGCCGGGCCCTGCAGGTGCTCCAGGTCCTCCAGGAGGCTGGGACGCGTCGGCTCCCACCCGAGCGTCGCGCGGGTGTGGGCGCTCGTCGAGGGCTGGTCGGTGGCGAAGATGGTGCCGAGCGGCCCGAAGCTCTCCGGCGGCACGCTCCGGACGGGCAGCCCCAGCCGGCGCCCGATGACCGAGGCGATGTCGCGGACGGCGTCGCCCTCGTCGGCAACGGCGTGCCAGGAGGACCCGGCGGGCGCCTGTTCGAGCGCCAGCCGGAAGAGGACGGCCGCGTCGACGGCGTGCACCGCCGGCCAGCGCTGCGCGCCGTCGCCCGGGAACCCGGAGACCCCCGTGCGGCGCGCGATGTCGGTCAGCAGGCCGGCGAAGCCGCCCTTGCCCTCGTTGTGCACCGTGCGCGGGAGCCGGATCGCGGTGCTGCGGACCCCTTGGTCGGCCAGGGCCAGGATGGCGTTGACGGTGCGGCCACGACCGCCGACCGGGCCGTCCGTCGGCAGTGGGTCCGTCTCCGCGGACGCCCGACCGGGAATCCACGGCGTGCCCGAGACGGTGACCAGCGGGCGACCGCTCCCGTGGAGCTCCTCGCCCAGGGTCATGAGTGCGGCGCTCTCCTCGGCGACCGCCCGGGCCACGGTATCGGCGCTGCTGAAGTCGTTGCTGAAGGCAAGGTGGATCACCCCGTCGGCCTTCGCAGCGCCGGCGCGGAGCGTGTCGAGGTCGGCGAGGCCCCCGCGGAGCACCTCTGCGCCGGCAGCCTCGACGGCTCGGGCGGAATCGGTCGTGCGGGCGAGGGCGAGGACCGAGTGGCCGTGGCCGAGCAGCTCGGCGACGACCGGAGAGCCGACCAGGCCGGTGCCCCCGGTGATGAAGACGTGCATGAGACTCTCCTGCAAGTGATGGGATACAAGTCCCATCACCATAGCAGAGTGATGGGACATCTGTCCCATCACGGTAGGATGGTCGGATGGCCAGGTGGGAACCAGGAGCGCGCGAGCGGATCGTGCTGGCTGCCGTGGACCTGTTCACCGAGCAGGGGTACGACGAGACGACCGTCGCGCAGATCGCCGAGCGAGCGCGGATCACGAAGAGCACGTTCTTCCGGCACTTCCCCGACAAGCGCGAGCTGCTCGCGGCCGGGCAGGAGACGCTGAGCCGGCTGCTCACCGAAGGCGTCGCCGAAGCCCCGGAGGGGGCCAGCCCGCTCGAGGCGGTGGCCGCCGGCCTCGAGCGTGTGTCAACCGCGATGGGACCGATGAACCGGGACCTGGGCCCGCGGATCAAGGCAGCCGTCGCCGCCAGCACCGAGCTGCAGGAGCGCACCACCCTCAAGCACGTCGGCTTCGCGGCCGCGATGACGACGGCGCTGCTCGCCCGGGGCGTGCCCGACCCCACCGCTCACGTCGCAGGGGAGCTCGGTGCTCTCGCCTTCACGCGCGGCTACGACACGTGGTCCGAGGCGGACCGCGGGGACGACGACGACCTGGCGCCGTACACCCTCGCGGCGCTGGCGGAGCTGCGCACCGCGACGGCGACACTTCGCTGAGCACGGGTCGGGCTGCGGTGCCCGGCGGCACGAACACCTTCCGGACGAGGTCCCGAGCAAGTAACGTCGTTGCGTGAGCGCGACAGCCGAAGCCGGCACGAGCAGTCATGACGAGCTGCTCGTCATCGGGGCAGGACCGTACGGGTATGCCGCCGCAGCACTCGCGCGGGAGCGCGGCATCCGCACCCGCCTGGTGGGTCATCCGATGAGCTTCTGGCGCGACAACATGCCGGCCGACATGTTCTTGCGCTCGGGGCCCGACTGGCACCTCGACGCGCTCGGCGAGGACACCTTCCTGGCCTACTTCGAGGACCGTGGGCTGCGACCAGAGGACCACGACCCGATCCCCATCCGGGTGTTCTGCGACTACACCGATTGGTTCCGCGAGCGCAAGGGGCTCGACGTCGACGAGCGCCTCGTCGCGGAGGTGACGAAGCCCGACGGCAGCTTCGTGGCCCGCATGGAGGACGGGTCGACCCTCACCGCCGAGCGCGTGCTGGCCGCACCGGGCATCCGGCACTTCGCCACCGCGCCGGCGTGGCACGACCAGGTGCCGGCCGCGCTCCGCTCCCACACGTGCGACCTGGTCTCCTTCGACGACCTGGCCGGAGCGCGGGTGGCGGTGATCGGCGGGCGGCAGAGTGCCTATGAGTGGGCGGCTCTGCTGTGTGACCACGGCGCCGAGCAGGTGGCCGTCGTGCACCGGCATCCGACGCCCGACTTCGCAAGAGTCAGCTGGGCCTTCGTCGACCCGTACGTCGACCAGACGCTGGCGCACCCGGGGTGGTGGCGCACGTTGTCAGCCCAGGGCCGGGCCGATATCACAGCCGAGTTCTGGCGCGTCGGGCGGCTCACCCTCGAGCCCTGGCTGGCACCGCGGCTGGCGCCGGACGTCGTGACCACGCACGCCGGCTGCGAAGTGACGGGAGTCGGCTCGGACGACGCCACCGTGGCGCTCACGTTGTCCGACGGCACCACCCTCGTCGTCGACCACGTGGTGTTCGCGACGGGCTACCGCACGAACCTCGAGGCGGTGCCCTATCTCGGCCCGGTCCTCGACCGGGTGAAGCTCGACGACGGGTGGCCCGAGCTGGACGACGGCTTCGGGACGACACTGCCCGGCCTGTCCGTGACCGGGTTCGCCTCGACCCGCGACTTCGGGCCCTTCTTCGGGTTCACGAAGGGCTGCCCCTCGGCAGCACGGATCGCGGTCGACGCGCTCGGCTGAGGCCCGGGCCTACACCAGCACCGGCACCGGCACACCAGCGTCGACGGCCTCGAGTCGACTCGTCACTCGTCGGGAGGCCGACCTGATGTAGGTCCGGCGCCGGGGATGCGCCCGGGCGTTCGGAGAGTCGGGTCCGTGGCGCTCCAGCATGTCCCGCATGCGGTCCTCGACCGAGAGCGGGATGCCGTTGAGGCCGATGGTCTGGTCGGCGATGGTCAGGGCGTCGGACAACGGGTCCTCGGCGAAGCCGAACCGCGCCAGTGCAGGCGCCAACCCGTTCATCTCGGCGACGAAACGGCTCCCGGAGTGATGGGCGACGAGGTCACAGAGCAGCGGTTCCCAGCCTGCTGAGCGCAGGAAGACTGCGCCGTCCAGCGGGTGGAAGCTCGTGTCCTGCAACGCCGTGGCGTAGCCGATGTCATGCACCCAGGCGGCGGCCACCAGCAGGTGGGCGTCGGCGTCCGGGACAGCACTCGCCAGCCAGGCGGCTCGGGCCGCCACCGCGGCGCTGTGCCGGAGGCGCTCGGGCTCGTCGGCGAGGACGCGGCAGGCCAGCTCGCGGGCCCGCGAGACGCACCGGGCCCTCGCTGCGGGGTGGCCCGCCAGCCCACTCCTGGTTCCCATGCGGTTGCCTTCCTGCACGATCCCCGTGTGGTGAGAGACAGATCGTTTTACTCGGTCTTGGTGAACCGCGCGTGAACATTCGGTGAACGGCCGGAGTTTTCCGGCCCGCCCACCGTTCACCTGTGAGCCCTACAATCCCGCTCATGATCGAGAACGTCCGTGAGTACATCGACAAGCTGCACATCGACGGTCACTCACTCGGTGAGGACCATGACGACGACCCGGTGCTGATCGACGCTGCTGGGCAGGCGGTCGACACGTGGCGGGAGAACTACCCCTACCAGGAGCGGTTGGACCGCGACGTCTACGACGAGCAGAAGTACCTCCTGCAGGTCGAGCTGCTGAAGTTCCAGAAGTGGACGGAGGACTCCGGCGGCAAGCACGTGCTGTTGTTCGAGGGGCGGGACGCCGCCGGCAAGGGCGGCACGATCAAGCGGTTCATGGAGCACCTGAACCCGCGCTACGCGCGAACGGTGGCGCTGTCCAAGCCGAGCGACCGCGAGCAGAACCAGTGGTACTTCCAGCGCTACGTCTCCCACCTGCCGACCTCGGGGGAGATGGTGCTCTTCGACCGGTCCTGGTACAACCGGGCCGGGGTGGAGCGCGTGATGGGGTTCGCCACCGACCACGAGTACGAGCAGTTCTTCAACCAGGTGACCGTCTTCGAGAAGATGCTCGTCGACAGCGGCATCACGGTGACCAAGTTCTGGTTCTCCGTCACCCAGTCCGAGCAGCGCACCCGGTTCATCATCCGCCAGGTCGACCCGGTCCGGCAGTGGAAGCTGTCCCCCATGGACCTGGAGTCCCTGGACAAGTGGGACGCCTACACCGAGGCCAAGGAGCAGATGCTGCTGCGCACCGACACCGACGACGCCCCCTGGATGACCGTCAAGAGCAACGACAAGAAGCGTGCACGCCTGGAGGCGATGCGCTACTTCCTGTCCCGCTTCGACTACCCCGGCAAGGACCAGCAGGTGGTCGACGTACCCGACCCCCGGCTCGTCATCCGCGGCAGGGAAGCCGTCGGGGACTGACGCACGACGAGGGACGGCTACCGTCACTCGGTCCCACGTGGCGCAAACCGATGACCTGGGTCTCCGTCGTGTGGGTGCCGCGGGCCTGTGGGAGGGACGTCGCGCAGGCGGTCCGGGACGAGGTGGGTCGGCGGTGCAGTGTGGCTGGCGACTCGGTCCGGCTGACCAGGCTGTGTCCGTCGTGCGGCAGCGACCGGCACGGCCGACTGCTGGTGGCTCCTTCCTCCGAGCTGGCCCCACCGTCGGTCAGCCTGAGCCGCTCGCCCGATCTCTCGGTGGCCGTGGTCGCCTCGGGAGCATCGGTCGGTGTCGACGTGGAGGAGGTCGCCTCCTTCGCACGCCCCGGCCTGTGCGACGTGGTCCTGCACCGCCACGAGCGGGCGCAGCTGCCGGGGGAGCTGGCCACCACGTGGGTCCGCAAGGAGGCTCTGCTCAAGGCGGCCGGGTGTGGTCTGACGATGGATCCCTCGTCGATCCGGGTGAGCGGTCCACGGGAGCCGGCATCGGTCCTCTCCTGGCCGCAGGACCCCTGGGCCGCGGAGCCGGGCTGGGTGCGGGACCTCGACGTCACCCCCGGCCTTCGTGCCGCGGTTGCGGGCTCCGGCCCAGCACCCGAGGAGGTCCTCATCCGGACGCTAGGCGCGGAAGAGCCTCTCGGTTGAGCCAGGCGTCGAAGAGCCTGCTGAGATCAACGCCGGTCCGGGCACCGGCGAACTCGACGAACGCACCGGTGTCGACGGTGGAGTGGGCGTGCGTCTGTGCCCAGTCGCGGAGCACCTCGAAGAAGCAGTCGTCGCCGACCCGGAGGCGAAGCGCGTGCAGCAGCAGGGCTCCGCGCTTGTAGACCCGGTCGTCGAACATCAGCTCGGGGCCGGGATCGCTCAGCACGAGATCCTGCGCCAGTCCGGAGAGGCGGGCGTGGTGTGAGACGGCGTGCTCGTGGGCGGAGGGCCCTCCCGACTTCTCCGACCAGAGCCACTCGGCGTAGCACGCGAATCCCTCGTGCAGCCAGATGTCCTTCCAGTGCCCGAGGGTCAGACTGTTGCCGAACCACTGGTGCGACAGCTCGTGGGCGACCAGCCGCTCGGCGTCCCAGCCGGGTCGCAGGAAGTTGGCGCCGAAGGTGGCCAGCGCCTGGGCCTCGAGCGGCATCTCCAGGTCGTCGTCAGTGATCACCACGGTGTACGACGGGAACGGGTAGGCGCCGAAGAGGTCCGAGAAGGTCTCCAGCATGCGTGGCTGTCTCGCGAACGCCACCGGATAGCGGCTGACCAGCCGGCGGGGCAGCACGGCGTACGCCGGCACCGGCCCGTCGAAGGAGTGGACGAGGTAGCGGCCCACGTGCGCGGTGGCGAGGTAGGTGGCCATCGGCTGCTGCTGCTCGTAGACCCAGGTCACCGAACCGGAGCGTCGCCGCTTGCGGGCGAGCACACCGTTCGCGACGACGTGGTAGCCGGCCGGCGCGGTCAGGCTGATCCGGTAGGTGGCCTTGTTCGAGGGCCGGTCGTTGCACGGGAACCAGCTGGGTGCCCCGTGCGGCTGGGAGGCGACGATCGAGCCATCGGTGAGCTCCTCCCACCCGGCCGTGCCGAGCCGTCGGGTCCTGACCGGCTGGGGATGGCCGGAGTAGCGCATCCCCACGGCGAAAGCCTGACCCGCGGAGATCGGCTGGTCCGGGCGGAGAACCACCTTCCCGCGCCTGGCGCGGTGCTTGGTGCGGCGACCATCGAGGCTGGCCTTCGAGACGTCGAGGTGCTGGAGGTCGAAGCGAAGCTCGTCGAGGTCCTCGCGGGCTACGCAGTCGGCGCGCGCGGAGCCGGCCAGGCGGTTGCCGTCGACGTCGTAGGTGAGCTCGAGGTCGTAGTGCACGACGTCGAAACCGGTGTCCCCGTGACCGGGAACGTAGGGGTCCGCCCCCTCGTCGCCGCCCAGGATCATGCGGGACGGGTCTGGCCGGGGTGGTCGTCGACCCACGGGCCGATCGGGTTCCCGATCCAGCGGGTCTTGTCGGGCACCGACTCACCCCTCATCACCAAGGACACCGGCCCCACCGTAGCGTCCCGGCCGATCATTCCCGCCGGCAGGATGACGCTGTTCGGTCCGAGGGTGGCCCCTCGCCGGAGCACGACCCTGTCCAGGCTCATCACCCGGTCGTGGAACAGGTGGGTCTGGACGACGCAGCCGGCGTTGACGGTGGCACCGTCGCGCAGCTCGACAAGGTCCGGTTCCGGGAGCCAGTAGCTCTCGCACCAGACGCCTGCTCCTACGGTCGTGCCGAGCGAGCGGAGCCAGACGTTCAGGGCCGCCGTGCCCGACGCGGGCCGCGCGAACCACGGTGCGGCGACCAGCTCGACGAACGTGTCGGCCAGCTCGTTGCGCCAGACGAACCCGCTCCACAACGGGTGCTCACCGACCCGGTGCCGACCGACCAGCACCCACTTGGCCGACGAGGCGATCGCCGCTCCGAGCACACCGGCGGCCATCAGCACCAGACCGGACAGCAGGGCCGCTACCAGGAAGCCGGCGCGGTCAGCGGTGACCTCGAGCACGACGGCGACTCCGAGCGCGATCGCGAAGGACACGACGACCGGGACGAGCCGGCAGAGCTCGACGGCTGCGCGCGCGACTCGCAGCCGGGTGGGCGGCTCGTAGGTCCTGGTCGCCTCCGCCGGGTCCACGGCCCGGCGCAGCAGGGTGGGCGGGCTGCCCAGCCAGGAGCTCCCGGCCTTGGCCTGCTTGCGTCTCGGTGCAGCGGACAGCACAGCGACCAGGGACTGCTTGGGGACCTTGCGTCCCGGCGCGGCCATGCCCGAGTTGCCGATGAACGCCCGCTTGCCGATCTTGACGCGTTCCACCCGCAGGTAGCCGCCGCCCAGCTCATAGCTGCCGATCAGCGTGTCGTCGGCGAGGAAGGCCTGGTCGTTGACGGTCGTCAGGGTCGGGATCATCAGGACGGTCGATGCCTCGACGTCGTGACCGATCCGGGCTCCCAGCAGACGCAGCCACGCAGGTGTCACGGTGCTGGCGTAGAGGGGGTACAGCCAGGCCCGGGCCTCGTCCAGCAACCGGAGGATCACCCAGGCCTGCCAGCTGCGGCGGCTGTGCACGGGGAAGTGTCCCGGCTGCAGCCCGACGGCGACCAGCCGGGCGATGACCGCCACGAGCACCGCCAGGACGGTCAGCGCGACGACCACGACCAGCGGCAGCCACTCCAGCAGGGCCAGGGACAGCTCGGCGATGCTGCCGGTCCCGGTCGCTGCCGGCAGGGCCACGCAGAAGCCGACCAGCACGGCCAGCAGCGGCAGGGCCGAGATGCTCGTCCCCGCAGCGGCGTAGGCCACCGTCCAGCCGAGGTGCCGAGGCGGCCGCCGGCTGGACCACGGTCCGCGGGCGGCGGCCACCCGCTCGGCGGGGGAGCCCGACCAGAGCTCACCGCCCACCAGCCGCCCCTGCACGGACGAGCCGGGAGCCACCTCGGCGTCCTCGCCGACCGCCGCTCCGGGTCCCAGGGTGCTCCTGGTGCCGATGCGCGCACCTGCGCCGATCTCGATCGCCCCGATGTGCACCACGTCGCCGTCGAGCCAGTGGCCGGTCAGGTCGACCTCGGGCTCGATGGCGCAGCCGTCGCCCAGGGTCAGCATCCCGGTGACGGGTGGAGCGGAGTGCAGGTCGACATCCCTGCCGACCCGGGCCCCGAGAGCTCGCGCGTAGGAGGGCAGCCACACGGAGCCGGCGAGGTTCAGGGCGCCGCACTCCTCGGCCAGTCGCTCGGCGAGCCACAGGCGCAGATGCACCTTGCCGCCGCGTGGGTAGGTCCCCTCGGTGACTCCCGAGAGCAGGATCCGGGCTCCGGCGGCACTGAGGGCCATCCGTCCGACCGGGAAGACCAGCAGCAGCCAGCCGGCGACCACCCAGGCCCACGGCACCCGGGGCAGGAAGTCGAGCCCCGCCCCGTCGACGGCCAGGTTGCCCACCAGGTTGCTCACCAGGTTGTTGACCAGCGCCAGCCAGGTCAGCCACCTGAGACCGGAGATCGTGCGCAGCGGAACGATGAACGCCAGCTGGCCGAGCTGCGTCTTCAGAGGCGTAGGCCGCACCCGTCGACGCGACCGCTTGGCCGGCAGCGCCATCTGGTCGAGCGCCTCGGCGAGGGCGGCGACGGTCGGGCTCTCGTAGAGGTCCGCGACCGTGACCTCGGGATAGCGGGACCGGAGTCGGGACACGATCTGGGCGGCGGTCAGGCTGCCGCCGCCGAGGTCGAAGAAGTTGTCCTCACGAGTCGTGACGGCCGCCCCGATCACGTCCAGCCACAGCGAGGCGATCCAGGCCTCGTTCCCCTCGAGCTCGACCGACGGGGCACCTTCGTCCGTGGCGCCCGGCAAGGGCCAGGGGAGAGCGTCCCGGTCGACCTTGCCCGACGTGCGGGTGGGCAGGCTCCCGACGACCGCCAGTCGTGGCACGAGCGCCGCCGGGAACCCTTCGCGCATGCGGTCGAGGGCCTCTGCCAGCACGAAGCTGTCATCGACCGTGAGGTAGCCGACGAGCAGCGAGTTGCCGGCCGTCGTACCCCGCACCGCGGCGGCGGCGCCGCGGACGCCGGGCAGTCCGAGCAGGGCGTTGTCGATCTCGCCCAGCTCGATCCGCCGACCGCCCAGCTTGACCTGGTCGTCGGCCCGGCCGACGAAGACGAGTCCCTCTGTCTCGTAGCGCACCAGGTCGCCGCTGCGGTAGGCCCGGTCCCACCCCAGCGTCGCCATCGGCGCGTACTTCTCAGCGTCCTTGGCCGGGTCCAGGTAGCGCGCCAGCCCGACTCCGCCGATGACGAGCTGGCCCACCTCGCCGACGCCCACGTGCCTCTCCGCCTCGTCGACCACGGCGAGGTCCCAGCCGTCCAGCGGCAGTCCGATGCGCACCGGCCCGATCCGGTCCAGGCGCGCGCCGCACGCGACCACCGTCGCCTCCGTCGGTCCGTAGGTGTTCCACACCTCCCGTCCCGGATGCACCAGACGGGCTCCGATCTCGGGCGGGCAGGCTTCTCCGCCGAGGATCAGCAGGCGTACGGCGGCCAGGGACTCGTCCGGCCACAGGGTCACCAGCGTCGGCACCGAGGAGACGACCGTGATGTCGTTCGCCACCAGCCAGGGGCCGACGTCCACGCCCGTTCGCACGAGTGACCGCGGGGCCGGCACCAGGCACGCGCCGTGCGCCCAGGCCAGCCACATCTCCTCGCACGAGGCGTCGAACGCCACCGACAGACCTGCCATCACACGGTCGTGCGCACCCAGTGGCTCGGCCTGCAGGAACATCCGCGACTCCGCGTCGACGAACGCCGCGGCGGAGCGGTGCGTCACCGCGACCCCCTTGGGTGTGCCGGTGGAGCCGGAGGTGAAGATGACCCACGCGTCGTCGTCGGTGGCAGGTGGCTCCGGCACCCGCGGCTCCGCTGCCCGACGAGACGCCACGGTCAGGTCGTTGCCGACCACCGCAGCCACGGCGGCCTCGGTGAAGATCAGCCGCGCCCGGTCGTCCGGGTCGTCGGCGTCGACCGGCACGTAGGCCGCCCCGGCGGCGAGGATGCCCAGGATCGCGACGTACAACGTCGTGGTGCCCGACCTGATGCGGACACCCACCCGGTCCCCGCGACCGATGCCCAGAGCGTTCAGCTCAACGGCGAGCTGCTCCGCGGCCTCGGCAAGCTCCTCGTAGGTCAGCTGCTCCACCCCGTTGTCGACGGCGGCCGCAGCCGGGTGCTCCGACTGGGTGGCGTAGAAGATGTCGAGCAGGGTGCGCGCCGGCGTGGCGCGTCCGGCTCGCAGCAGGGTGTCGTCCCGACGGTCGGGATCGAGCACGCGGTCGGTGGGCATCGCCGCAGTGTGGACCGTCCAGGTGAACAATCGGTGCGCGACGCGCGGCCCTCGCACCGTCGGGCTCCCGTGCCGGATCATCCGGCCGCATCCTGGGACGCGTTCGGAATCGCCATACGCACAAGGGATAATTCCGTCATGAGCATGTCGCAGCAGGATGAGATCGAGCGCAAGTACGACGTCGAGCCCACCACGGCCATCCCTCCTCTGGTCGGGCTGGAGGGGGTGACCTCGGTCTCAGAGGCGGTGGAGACGGAGCTGGTGGCGGTCTACTTCGACACTGCCGACCTCGAGCTGGCCCGGGCCGGGATCACGCTGCGCCGACGGACCGGTGGCTACGACGAGGGATGGCACCTGAAGCTGCCTGGCGTCGGCAAGGACACCCGCACCGAGGTCCGGCTGCCTCTGGGCCGGGCCACGACGACCGTCCCCGCGGAGCTGCTGGCGCCGGTGCGGGCGGTGGTTCGCGACCGCCCGCTGACCCCGGTGGCGAAGCTGGCCACGCGGCGGCTGGAGTCGGAGCTGCTCGACGCCGACGCGACGGTTCTCGCGCAGGTGTGTGATGACCACGTGCACGCCGAGCGGCTGCGTGGCCCGGCCCATGTCGAGGAGTGGCGGGAGTGGGAGGTGGAGCTGGTGAACGGCGGGAACGACGTGATGGACGGTGTCGAGCAGCGACTGCTGGAGGCGGGCGCAAACCCCGGGGCGGTGTCGTCGAAGCTCCGCCGGGCCCTGGGCGAGCCGGCTCTGCAGGCACAGGGGGCACGTCCCTCACCCAAGGAGCTGGCACGCGGCAGCGCCGCGCAGCTGGTGGTGGCCCACCTCGAGGAGCATCTGGAGGAGCTGAAGCAGCAGGACGCACGGCTGCGGCAGGAGCGTCCGGGTTCCATCCACAAGATGCGCATCGCGGCCCGCCGGCTGCGGTCCGCGCTCAAGACCTACGGGCCGCTGCTCGCCTCCGGTCCGGACCGGTCCACGCCGCGTCCCGGGGATGCGGTCGGCGACGAGCTGCGCTGGCTGGGACAGGTGCTCAGCCCGGCCAGAGACGCACAGGTGATGCGCGAGAGGCTGGGCGTGCTGGTCGCCGAGCAGCCGGTGGAGCTGGTGCTCGGTCCGGTCGCTCAGCGCATCGACGACGACCTGAGCGTCGCCTTCGGTGCCGGACGCGACGCGGCTCTGCAGGCACTGGAGAGCGAGCGCTACTACCGGCTCCTGGATGCCCTGGACGAGCTGGTCCAGGCGCCGGCCTTCACCGAGGAAGCGCACCGCAAGGCGCGGGCGGTCGTCCCGGCTCTGCTTCAGCGCGACGCGAAGCGCCTGCGCCGCGCCGTGCAGGCGATCGATGACGCCGACGGTCCCGAGCAGCACGACCTGGCGCTGCACGAGGCACGCAAGAAGGCCAAGCGGCTGCGCTACGCCGCTGAGTCAGCCGTGCCCAGCCTGCCTCGGGCGAAGAAGCTCGCCGCGTCGGTCAAGGCGGTCCAAGAAGCCCTCGGCGAGCACCAGGACACCGTCGTCGCGCGCGAGAAGCTCCGGGAGTACGGCGCGCAGACCCAGCTGAGCGGCGAGAACGGGTTCACCTTCGGACGGCTGCACGCGCTCGAGCAGGCCCGCGACGACGCAGCCGTTCGCGACTTCGAGAAGGCTTGGGGTCGCGTGCGGCACAAGGGGCTTGGTCGCTGGCTGCGCGGCTAGCGCCCGGCGGCCCTGCCTAGCGCCTGGTGGCCTTGTGCAGCCTGCGCCGGAGCGTGGTCCGACGCTTCTCGAGGTGGGCGTTCCGCGCCTCCAGCTCCACGGTGCGGGCGCGGAACCGTTGCACCTCGAGGAGGAGCTCGGCTGTGGACCGGGCCGCGACGTCGACCTGCAGGCCGGGGTCGACGTCGTCGGGATGAGGAGCCTGCGGTTCGGGTGGATCGGGGACGAGCTCGTCGAGGTCGCCGTGCACGGTGTAGCCGGTGTTCGCGATCTCCTTGACCCAGCGTTCGCCCAGCGGTCGGAGCTCGTCGTACAGGTCGCGGGGGACGACGGGCCGCTGGGAGCCCTGCGTCACCAGCAGCCTCTGCGCGTAGAGGTGCTTGACGAGGTCCCCGTAGTCGGGCTGCGGCAGTCGTCTCGCCAGCGCGATGTTCACCCGCCGGAGCAGGTCCGTCTCCGAGCTTCCCAGCGACGGGTTGGTGTGCTCGGGTCCAGCCGCCGGTAGGCGTGCGACGTCGCGGTCGATGACGCCGGCGAACCGACGCCACAGCAGGTCGGGATCCGATGCGGGCCTCGGGCAGCAGACGACGTGGACGTGGTCTCGGGGTACGACGGTGGACCACCGTCCCAGGAGCCGGGGCAGGTCCTGGGACGCGCGGAACCGCTGGGCGTACTTGGTCTCCGAGTCATCGGCGAGCACCCGCTGCCGGAACTCCTCGAAGGTGAGCCGCCGACCATGCTTGACGCCTTCCTGCCACTCCGCGGTCGACTGGCGAGCCAGGTCACGAGCGGTGACGATGACGTGCACCTCCAGGCCGTGCAGCCTCGACAAGGCGGCGGCGATCTGGCGCTCGGAGGCGGCGCCCAGCAGCTCCTGGCTGATCACGCTGGTGCCGTCGTGGCGCCGGGCCCGGCGGCACACCGTCTCCCAGGATCCTTTCGTCTCGTCGCGCTGACGTCCCCAGGCCTTGTGGTTGCGGCGCACGTCGAGGGCGGCGAGGAACATCTCCTCCCGGCTCCCGCAGGAGAGCACGCCTGCCTTGTGCATCGCCTTGGCGTTCTGGGCGAGTGTCGCCTGGAGGAAGGTGGTGCCGCTCTTGGGCACACCGACGTGCACGAACACCCGTCGCCCGGAGCTCCTCCCCGCCATGACTCGAGCGTCTTCTCCGGTGATGAACACCGGATGACCTGGGGGTGGAGCGCACCGGAAAGGTCAGCGCCGCGGGCAGTCCCGATCAGCACACCCGCCAACCCTCTTGTTAAGTGACCATTGACACAGTGTGAAGTGAAGCGCGACACTTTCTCGCGCGTTCTGTACTACTTCACTCCTTGGATCGACGGCCACAACGCCGCCTCGCCAGGAAGGGCACTTCACGTCAGGCATCGTCCACTGTCGAAGGAAGCAAGGCAATGATGCACACTCGAACCACGAATGTCAGGCGCCGAAGGATCGGCTCAGCGATTCTGTGCGGCGTAGTTGCGACAGTCCTCGGACTCGGCCTCCCCGCGGTCGCGAGCCAGGCCAGCGACCATGGGCACGGCCATGGGCAGCCGCCAGCGGCGGTGCCGGTTCCGGCTCCGACGGTCGCCGGCCCGGTCGTCACGCTCCCGCGACTGGACAACACGCGCGGCATCCCCTACACGTCCTCTGCAATCGACCTCGACTCACATGGCTACACCGAACAGGAGTACTTCGTATCCGGCACTGCCCGGTCCTATGCAGCGGATCAACCGCTGACGACGGACGGCAGCTGGAAGGTGAGAGAGGCGGACACCGCTGCCTACAAGACGCGGATCATCGTCCGAGAGCCGGTCGACATGTCCCAGTTCAGCGGCCACGTCGTGGTCGAATGGCTCAACGCGACCACTGGGCGCGACCTCGATGTCGGTTGGACATTCGGCGCCTCCGGGCTCATGCATGATCGAGACATCTACGTCGGCGTGTCCGCCCAGCAGACGGTGATCACCAGCCCGACTGGACTGAAGGCGTGGGATCCCGACCGCTACGGGACGCTCGCGCACCCTGGGGACCAGTACTCGTACGACATCTTCGCGCAGGTGGGCAAGGCGATCCGGACGGCCGGAGCCACCAACCCGATCGGGAACGCGAAGGTGCGCTCGCTGATCGCATACGGCGACTCGCAGTCGGCGGCCCGTCTCACGACCTACGCGGACGCGCTTCAGAATCGTGATCAGGTCTACGACGGCATCATCCTGAACAGCCGAAGCGCCAATCCTGCGGCGTTGAATGCGACGACGCCGGCGCCGACGGGGACGCAGATTCGGCGCGACATCGTCGCAAAGGTGCTCACTCTCGAGACCGAGAGCGATGTGGCGAACGCAGCGACCGGCTACGTCCACGCGAGGCAGCCCGACTCGGACAGCTTCCGGTTGTGGGAAGTCGCTGGTGCCGCGCACATCGACTCCACGGAGGAGGCTCTGCAGCGCATCCAGGTGTTCCGGGAGTGGCCGACCACCCAGCCGCCGGTGCAACTCACCACGTGCGCCCAACCGATAGGGACCCTTCGATTCAACGACGTCGTCGACACTGTCTTCCACCTCATGCCCGCCTGGACTCGCAACAGCCACAAGGCGCCGAAGGTGGTCGACCGCCTGGAGGTGACTCCGGACGGCACGAACTACGTGAGGAACTCGTTGGGCCTCGCAGAAGGCGGCCTGCGTCTTCCGCAGGTGACCGTCCCGATCGGCGTCAACTCGGGGTCTCGAACGAACACCGGCACGGCCAACTGCACCCTCATCGGCACCTTCACCGCGTTCACTCCCGCACAGCTGTCGGCGCTCTACCCGACGCACGACGAGTATGTCGCTGAGTACACAGCAGCGGTGCAGCGGTTGCAGAAGCAGGGATTCATCCAGCCGTACGACGCGGCGGAAGGCATCAGCGCCGCGATGACCTCGGCCGTTCCTGCTCTCACGAACGTCCCCTAGCCGGACGACCATGGCGGCGCCGGCGATGAGTTTCGGGGGCGGGTCGTGTCGATAGTGGCATGACCGCTACCTACACCTTCGACATCTTCTCCAGCATCGACGGCTTCGGCTCCTACGCGCCCCCGGGCGACTGGGGCGGCTACTGGGGCAAGCAGGGCCCCGAGCTGCTCGAGCACCGGTTCGCGACGTACGGCGGAGAGCAGCGGATGGTCTTCGGAGCCAACACCTACCGGGCGTTCGCGGAGATGCTGGCCGCCAGCAGCGAGGGGGACGACGTCCGCGACCCGTGGGTGGACCGGATGCGCAGCCTGCCGACGTACGTCGTCTCCGCGACCCTCGAGGATCCGCTCGACTGGCCGGACGCGACCGTCGTCAGCGGGGACCCGGTCGAGATCGTCGCCCGCCTCAAGGAGGAGTCCGACGTCCCGCTGCGATCGCACGGCAGCCTGATCCTGAACCGGGCGCTGATGGCGGCGGGGCTGGTCGACCGCGTGCAGCTGACGCTGTACCCGGTCGTCTCGGGCCAGACCGGCGACGAGCCGGTCTT
The DNA here is from genome assembly GCA_964237315.1 of uncultured Nocardioidaceae bacterium. GTDB lineage: Bacteria > Actinomycetota > Actinomycetes > Propionibacteriales > Nocardioidaceae > Nocardioides_B. The sequence goes on along the minus strand of CAXSHL010000016.1, from coordinate 25,005 downwards.
CGCGGGCGCGGCGGACTTCGACCTGGAGCTGCTCGAGAGCCGGACCCTCGACTCGCACATCACCGAGCTGGTCTACCGGCCCAGCCTGCGTACCTGGGGCGGCTAGGCCGCGCATCCCTGCATCATCACAGCTGCTGTGCACGCAGGCGCAGGGCGTTGCTGATGACGCTGACGGAGGAGAGGGCCATGGCGGCGGCCGCGATCATCGGGGAGAGCAGCAGTCCGAACGTCGGATAAAGGATGCCGGCGGCGATGGGGATCCCGGCGACGTTGTAGACGAACGCGAAGACCAGGTTCTGGCGGATGTTCCGCATGGTCGCTCGGGACAGGTTCCGGGCTCGGACGATGCCAGTCAGGTCTCCTCCGAGAAGGGTCACTCCGGCTGACTCCATGGCGACGTCCGTGCCGGAGCTCATGGCGAGGCCCACGTCGGCGGCGGCGAGCGCGGGAGCGTCGTTGACGCCGTCCCCGGCCATGGCGACGACCCGACCCTCCGCTCGGAGCCGTTCGACGATGTCGCTCTTGTGGTCGGGGAGAACATCAGCCTCGACCCACTCGATGCCGAGGCGACGTCCGACGGCCTCAGCAGTGACTCGGTTGTCGCCGGTGAGCATGACCACCTCGATCCCTTCGCCACGCAGCGCGTCGAGTGCGTCCGGGGTGGTGTCCTTGACGGAGTCGGCGATCGCGAAGATCCCGGCAACTCGAGCGTCGACGCCGATGAAGACGACGGTGGCCCCGTCGCGGCGAAGTCGGTCGGCCTCGGTCGTGAGGGCGCCGGTGTCGATTCCTTCGCCGCCCAGGTAGCCGGCGCTGCCGACCAGGATCCGACGGCTCTCGACGGTGCCGACCGCTCCCTTGCCGGTCGGCGAGTCGAAGTCGCTGACGACCGGGGTGGTGAGCCCTGCGGCGGTGGCCGCCTCCACGATGGCGCGGGCGAGCGGGTGGTCCGAGGCGTGCTCGACTGCGGCAGCCAGCCGGAGGAGCTCCTGGTCGTCGAAGCCGGTGGCGGCGACGACCCGGGTGAGCGAGGGCCGACCTTCGGTGAGAGTGCCTGTCTTGTCGAGCACGAGCGTGTCGACCTGCTCCAACAGCTCGAGCGCTTCGGCGTCCCTTATGAGGACGCCGAGCCCGGCGCCTCGGCCGACGCCGACCATGATCGAGACAGGAGTGGCGAGTCCGAGCGCGCACGGGCAGGCGATGATCAGCACCGCGACGGAGACGACGAGTGCGTGGGCGAGCCGCGGGTCGGGCCCGATGGTGGCCCAGACGACGAACGCGAGGGCGGCGACGGCAACGACGACGGGCACGAACCAGGCCGCGACCCGGTCAGCCATCCGCTGGATCGGCGCCCGGGAACGCTGAGCCTCGGCGACCATCTGCACGATCCGGGCCAGCATCGTGTCGCGGCCGACCTTGTCGGCGCGCAGGACCAGGGATCCCGTCTCGTTGACCGTGCCACCGATGACGAGGTCACCGACGGACTTGGTGGTCGGCATCGACTCGCCCGTCACCAGGGACTCATCGAGCGAGGAGCGTCCGTCCTCGACCATCCCGTCCACGGGGACCTGCTCGCCGGGTCGGACCCGAAGCCGGTCGCCGATCTGCACCAGGTCGAGGGTCACGTCCTCCTCGGTCCCGTCCGCGGCGACCCGGTGCGCGAGCTTCGGGGTGAGGTCGAGGAGCGCACGGATCGCACCCGAGGTCTGCTCGCGGGCCCGCAGCTCGAGAACCTGTCCGAGCAGGACGAGCGAGGTGATGACGGCTGCGGCCTCGAAGTACACCTCCACTGCGCCATCCGTGCGGAACGCGTCCGGGAAGACGTCGGGTGCGAGCGTGGCGACCACGCTGAACAGCCAGGCGACGCCGGTGCCCATCGCGATCAGCGTGAACATGTTGAGCTTCATCGTCGCGACCGACGTCCAGCCGCGTTGGAAGAAGGGCCAGCCCGCCCACAGCACCACCGGCGTTGCGAGCACGAGCTGGATCCAGGTGGACGTGGCGGGGGAGAGGAGGTCATGGATCACCGGCAGCAGGTCTCCACCCATGCCCAGGACGAGGACGGGGACGGACAGCGCGACAGCGACCCAGAAGCGACGTGTCATGTCCGCGAGCTCCGGGCTGGGACCGGAGTCCGCTGTCACAGTGACGGGTTCCAGCGCCATCCCGCAGATCGGGCACGATCCCGGCCCGGGCTGCACGATCTCCGGGTGCATGGGGCAGGTCCACCCCGGGACTCCGTCGGCTGCTGACGCAGAGTGGCCACCGTGTCGGTGGTCGTGCTCTACCTGATGCCCGGTGTGCCCGCCCATGCTCACCATCATACCCCCTAGGGGTATCACATCAAAGCCGACCGGCCACGACGACCATACCGGAGGGGGGTATCCTTCGGTCTGTCGGTCGAAGACCTGGAAAGGTGTCGCGATGACTGAGATGGACCCGGCTGCCAAGCGCCCGCCCAGCTACATCCACAACCACTCGAAAGAGGGATACCTCAAGCGGCTGCGCCGGATCGAGGGCCAGGCCCGCGGTCTGCAGCGCATGGTGGAGGAGGAGCAGTACTGCATCGACATCTTGACCCAGGTCTCCGCCATGACGAAGGCTCTCCAGTCGGTCGCGCTCGGGCTGCTGGACGAACACTTGGCGCACTGCGTCGTGGACGCCGCCCGCGACGGCAGTGACGAGGCCGACGCCAAGCTCCAAGAGGCTTCTGACGCGATTGCCCGCCTCGTGCGGTCGTGACCTCGGCCCGGTGCCCGGGTCCGTCGAGGAGCGGGACATCCGGGGCCCGCCCCCAGTGAGGGCGTCCCACGTCGCAGCGGTGTTCAGTCGCTGGCTACCGTCGCAGTGCACACCGCTGACCCCTGATGAGGACGACTGCCTGGCAGGTGGGTCGCCCCCCGAGAGAACGGACGAACTGATGAGCATGGCCTACCTCGCACAACCGGAGCAGCAGCAGCAGCTGGAGTGGCTCGACGGCAGCACGCTCTCCATATTGCTGGACGGCGCAGCCACCAACGGACAACTCATGGTCGGGCGCTTCGACGTCAGCGAGGGTGAGGCACCGCCGTACCACATGCACACCAACGAGGACGAGATCTTCATGCTCATCAAGGGCACTGCGTTGGTCTGGGCCGACGACCAGCAGAGCGAGCTGACCGAAGGCGGCATCGTCTTCCTCCCGAAGAACGTCCCACACGCCTACCGGATCACCTCGAAGAAGGCTGACCTGCTCGTCATCAACACCCCCGCTGGGATCGAAGGGATGTTCCGCGAGACCGGCCGTGACAAGTCGACTCCCCGACCTGATGACTTCGCGGTCACGCCCAAACCCGAGGTGTCGGCGAAGTACGGCAACATCATCCTCGGGCCGCCGCGCTGAGCGATCAGGGTGGCTAGGCTGGCGCCGTGCCCAAGGGACCCGACCTCGCTGTCGTGCGTGCAGGCGTGCTCGACGTCGAAGTCAGGCGCAGTGGCGACCCGGACGGGTGGCCCGTGGTCCTCCTGCACGGATTCCCCTACGACGCGCACAGCTTCGACAGGGTCTCGGAGATCCTGGGTCGTTCGGGGTTGAACGTCGTGGTGCCCTCGCTGCGGGGGTACGGCGGAACGCGGTACGTCGACGCGTCGACCATGCGCTCCGGCCAGCAGGCCGCCGTCGCCCACGACCTCGCGGGGTATCGGCGCGCTGAAGCTCGAAGCCGGAGGCCGTCGCAACCGCATCTCGAGCGCAAGCACTGGTATCAGTACTACCTCCACAGCGAGCGTGGACGCGTGGGGTTGCGCGAGCACCGGGCGGAGCTCGCCCGGCTGCTCTGGGAGGAGTGGTCGCCGACCTGGAGCTTCACCGATGAGGAGTTCGAGGCGACCCGGCCGGCTTTCGACAACCCCGATTTCGTCGACGTCGTCGTGCACTCCTACCGGCATCGGTACGGCCTCGTCGACGGCGACCCGGCGTATGACGACACGGAGCGGAGCATCGCCGAGCAGCCGCCGATCACTGTGCCGACGGTTGTGCTCGACGGCGAGCACGACACGGTGACGCCTGCGCGCCCTCGCCACGAGCACGAGCCGCACTTCACCTCACTGGTCGACTATCGCCTGGTCGATGCCGGCCACGGCCTGCCCCAGGAAGCACCCGACGAGTTCGCCCGGGCGGTCCTGGACCTGTGCCCCTGACGGGCGCCGGGCCGGCGATCGCAGCTCTCGGTCGCGTGGCGCGGGCTCGGCCGGGACCGCAACCGGTGTGGGCCGCCGTCGCAGGCCTGTCGCGTCTGCGGCACCGTCCTCGGTCGGCACGTCACGTGCTCTCGCTGGTCGTGGGGTCGATGACGGTGCCCACCTGGTTGACCGCGTCGGCGGGGAACCCTCCCCGCCGAGCGTGCTCCCGAACGGTCTCGGCGTCGGGGGCGAGGTAGAGGCAGTACATCTTGTCGTCGGTGACATAGCTGTGCTGCCACTGGATGTCGGGAGACATCTCGGCGAGCACCGTGTTGGACTGAGCGGCGGTTGCGGCCAGCTCCTCGGGGGACAAGAGTCCCAGACCCGGCAGCTCACGTTCGATCACGTACTTCGGCATGACGATCTCCTCGTGTGACTGGTCGTCGCGATGTCGACGACCCACGCAGCCTCTCGACCCGCTGAGTGACGACCCGTGTGCCGAGCGAGCTCGGCGTCGTGACCGCGTCACACGGGTCGTCACACGGGCGTTCACACGGGACCGAGACAACGTTCGGAGCCGTAGGCTGGAACCGAGAGACAGATGGTGGCTGCCATGGAGATTCGTCTGGTCGGGCGTCCCAGGATCGTGGACGCCTCCGGAGACGAGCGGTCGGTGCGCGGTCACCAGTCCTGGGCGTTGCTTGCCCGCATCCTCATGACCGACCGTCTGCTGTCCCGCAGAGAGCTGAGCGCCGAGCTCTACTCCTCCGCGCAGGATCCGCTCGGCGCGCTGAGATGGGGCCTCGCCGGACTACGCCGCGCCCTCGACAGCGTCGGCTCCTTCACGGGCGACCCCGTACGACCGGCACTGCCCGATGACATCGTGGTGGACCTCGACGAGCTGGACGATGGGATCTTCGACCCGGATCACGCGGCCGAGCTGCTGGCCGGTGTCGACCCCCGCTGCTCCCCGGAGTTCGACACCTGGCTGATGATCCAGCGCCACCGGATCGCCGGCCAGGTCGACACCGCGCTGCGCTCCGAGGTCAGGCGCCGACTGTCGAACGGCGAGGCCTCGCGGGCGGTGGACCTGGCCACGCTGGGAGTGCAACGCGCCGTCTTCGACGAGGGTGCGCATGTCCTGCTCCTGCAGAGCCTGGTCGCCGCGGGCGCCCACGACGTGGCAGCAGCACACGTGGCGAGCGCCACGGACATGTTCATCCACCAGCTCGGGCACGCGCCCACGCCGGCACTGCGAGACGCCGCCAGGCCGCGGTTGGCCGACCCACCACCGGGCGTCTCACCGCGGGCGGTGGTCGCATCGCTGCTCACCTCCGGACGCGCGGCCCTGGCGGCCGGCGCCGCCGACGCGGGAGTGGAGCTCCTCCGGAGGGCGACCCAGGACGCAGAACAGATGGGTGATGAACACCTCGCCGCCACCTGCCTCCTCGAGCTCGGGTCGGCGCTGGTGCATTCAGTCCGCAGTCACGACGAGGAGGGAGCCACACTGCTCCATCAGAGCGCGACGACAGCAGCCGCCATCGGCGACGACCCCGTGGCTGCTCGAGCCTGTCGCGAGCTGGGATACGTCGATGCCCTCGCCGGCCGACGGCCGTCAGCGGCCGAGCACCTGCGGCGAGCCACGACCTACGCCGGCGACGACCTGCACCTGCTCGCTGCGATCCATTCGGTGAGCGCCTTCAACCTGGGCGACTGGGGCAGGTTCGACGAGGCCAGCCACGAGTACTCACAGGCGCTGGACCTGGCCAGAAGGGCGGGCAGCACCCGTCGCGAGGCCTGGACGCTCGGCATGGGCGCCTGGACACTCCTCGCCGCAGGAGACGCAGCTCGAGCTCGGACCTGGAGCGACGCAGCCCTGTGCCAGGCCGACACCATCCAGTGGGTCGCGTTTCGACCATGGCCCACGGCAGTGCTGGCAGAGATCGAGCTCGCCGATGGGCCCATCGCGCCGTCCACCCGCGCGAGCCTGGACGAGGCCTTCGCACTGAGCTGCAGCCTGGCCGACCCCTGCTGGGAAGGGGCCACCGCACGAGCCATCTCCCTGGCCCACGCCGCGGACGGCCGAGTCAGCGAGGCCCGCGCCTGGATCGACCAGGCCCTGACCCGGAGCCAGCGGGCCACCGACACCTACGCCGCGATCCAGGCGGCGATCCTCACTACCTCGTGCGAGCACGCACAAGCAGCCGGTGACGGCTCCCGGGCCGAGGCTCTCGCCCGCTCGCTGCTGGCACTGAGCGCCCGCGCCCACCTCGACCACTATCTGCCGAAGGGGCTGGCGCTGCTCCACGCGGCCACCCAGTGACGTCAGAGCCGAACCCGGCTGGGACTGTGGTCACCCGTGCGCGGGTCTAGGCTGGCCACCTATCCAGGTCGGGGGATCGATGGCGCGTCGTACGAGGGTGGCGCTCGTCCTCGGACTCCTGGCCATGGTGGCGACTACGGCCTGCGGGGCCACGAGCTCTGCCGGCCCCGCTCCCGAGGGCGACCAGGTGCCGATCACCTCCCGGGCGATCGCCGCGGTGATGCTGGACCATCTGTCAGGGGGGACTTCTCGCCGGGAGGCGACGTACGTCGATGAGAACTCTCCGCGCGACTACGTCGGCGCTGATTTCCGCTATCACGGCGACGGCGAGTCCGACGGGGACCTCGTGCGGGTCACCCTCCAACGCGCGCGGGGCCTGCCGGCCTGCGGACGGGAGCGGTGCGCCGCCTTGGCCGGCGGTGCCCAGCTCCGCTGGCAGCTGCGGGTTCCCGAGGAGGACCCGGGGATCGTTGCCCTCTCTTTGGAGCGCGACGGCACGCTGGTCAACGCGCTGGTGTCCGGCCCGGACATCACTCGCGACCCGCGCTCCATGGACCTCCAGCCGACTGTCGAGGCCCTGACCGAGCTGGTGGGCGACCCCCGGCTGCGGCTGAGGACGAGCCCGCAGGCGGTCGCCGACGGCAGTCGCGTGACCCATTGGGCCGGTGGCGAACGCCGGCCTGGCGAGCTGGACGAGGTCCCGAACGACGACCAGACGGTCGTCACCGGCTTCATCTTCGGGTGGGACGACGGTTGGCGCTACGTCGGTCCCTCACCCCTGAAGAAGCTGCTCGGCCCAGGTGCGATCGGCGGGCGGGCCACGGTCTCGAAGTCACTCCAGCCGGTCGGGCCGGGCACGGTCGACGCCCTGGCCGCACCCCGACCTCCGGCGTGGCTCACCCGCTGTCTCGCCGGCTACACCTGTTGGTCGCGGGGGGCCATGCACTTCGTCTGGAAGCCGGCCAGCCAGTCCGATCCCGGAGACGCCTTTCTCGTGCACGTCGCCCGATCGGGCGAGACAGCGGTGCTGCACACGAAGGGGCACTATCGCCTGTCCCAGCGACGACAGGCGGCGATGGCAGCCTCAGGCTACTTCCTGTGGGGCACCGACTTCTTCGACCGCGAGTCACCCCTGCGAGTCGGTCGCACCACCACCCGGGCCAGATACGAGCAGGCGAGGAAGACCACCCACGGATAGGCGGCTCGGCCCGGCGTCACGACCGCCTGCGGCTGCGAGTCACTGGCGTCTGGCGGCTCCGACGCACGCTCGAGCCGTCGGGTCGACGCGGGAGGCTCCGACAGCTCTGATCAACGAGGCCGGTGGCCACCGCCTCGTCATTGCGCCCGAGGACCTGGATTCACTGACGTTCGAGCAGCTGGCCGGTGAGGTAGGCCGGCTGTTTGACTGTCGGTGACGCCCCACGAGCGTCGTCGCGCCGACGAGGCGCTGGATCTCGTGGGGGGGGGGGACCGTTCGAGGCGATCGTGGACATGCCGCTGGCGGCGGGGGCAGTCTCCCGGTTGGAGGAGGAGGGATCTGCCTCCCCGCCAGTGAAGCCGGACGCACCCAGCTGCTCGCTGCTACTGCCGTCGGGCCGAGCGTTGCACCGCATGGCTGGCCGCGTCCCGGCTGAGTGTGCATCTGCAAAGTAAAGAAAGTGGTGTCCATGTGGACGGATCGCATGTTGAAGTCGCATCACATGCGCTTGACTATGTCGGACGCATCCAGACCCCGTGCGACTCAATGGCTGTCATCCCAGGTGGCCGCCGCGTCGGTCTGCACGGCAGTGTCGTGCAGACCGACACCTCATCAGTCCCGACGACCGAGATGGTGGGCATGACCGAGTTGACGGACGTCTCAGGGCAAGCCGACGAGGTGGTCGTGGACCTCGGAGAGCCACCGCACGACCATCGGTGGCTGACCGTCACCGCTGTCGGCCGGGAGTCACATGCCTACAGATGTAGAGACTGTGGCGTCTGCTGGGCGATGTAACGCTCGCAGTCGCACCGGGCATGCGGACGCGCACAGGGCGTACACGTGGCTGCCCTTGCTGTCGCTCGCCATCCGCCTGCCCGTTGGTGGGTGCCGCGGGTCCAGCCGGCGCGGGTGCCACCGGCGGAGACACGCCCACCTGCATCGCCTTGAAGCGGTCGTGCCCGGCTCAGCGGTGCTGCTCCTACGACGGCAGAAGGTCCTGGTCGCTGTGGGTGTGTCTGAGGAGCCCGAGTGCGACGACCGGGAACGCGATCACGGACAGCAGCCCGGCGCAGACCATGGCCGCTGCTGTCACGCCGCTCATCAACCCGGTCAGGACACCGATCTGCGTGGCGGTGACGATGAACGGAAGCGAGGTCGCCTGGAGCAGTCCCGCCGCCAGCATGGAGCGCCGGTCGAAGAGCCTGCTGAAGAGCACCGCGGGGAAGCCTCGTACGACGAGCAGCGCCGCGACGAACAAGGGCACGCGGGCGAGGGCGACCGGGTTCTCCATCAGCCCACTCAGGTCGAGCCTCAGGCCACTGCTCACGAAGAAGACCGGGATGAGGAAGCCATAGCCGATGGCCTCGAGCTTGGTGCGGAAGTTCGGGTGGGACGCGGAGTCCCGGTCAACGAGCCCCACGACCGCGCCGGCCATGAAGGCGCCCAGGATCGTCTCCAGCCCGAACTGCTCGGCAAGCGTGACGAAGGCCGCGAGCAGCACCACGGCTGCCCGTACGCGGATCTGGGCGGTGGTGTCCTGCAGCCTGTTCAACGTCGCGGTCAGCCGTCTGGAGTGACCCACGAGCGTGGCCGCGACCGCAGTGGCCGCAACCAGCGCGGCAAACGAGGCAAGCAGGACCAGCCGGCTGCCGGTGCTCGTGTCGGAAGCCGAGAAGAGCAAGGAGAGCAGCACGATCGCAGCGAAGTCGGCCACCGACGCTGCCGCCACCACGGTCTGGCCGAGCCGGGTGTCGAGCTGTCCCGCGTCCTTGAGCACCGGCACGACCAAGCCGAGAGAGGTGGCGGACAGCGTCACGGCGACCAGACCGGCGCTCCCAACCCAGCCTGCTGCGCGCAGCCCCGCGCCGACACCGGTCCCGAGCACCAGCGTCACGACGTAGCCGAGGAGGGCGAGCCGCAGCAGTCGCCCTCGCAGCCGGTGAACGTCGATCTCCAGCCCGGCAAGGAAGAGCAGGAACGCCAGCCCCAGAAGGGACACGATCGAGACCGGCAGGTCGACCTCGACCCACCCCAGCACCTGCGGGCCGACGACGATGCCGGCCACGATCTCCAGGACCACCGCCGGCACTCTCAGCCGAGGTGCGAGTCCGAGCGTGAGGGGGGCCAGCAAGGCGATCGCGAGGACCATCAACAGGTTGGTGAACTGGACGTCAGGCATCGGGTCTCGATTCGATTGCTGCAGGGACGTTGTCAGCGTCTTACGTCGCGGAAGGCAGCGAGCAAGGTGGCCTGCATCTCGTCGGACAGGGACTCGACGGGAAGGTCGCCGAGCCGGGACACGGTGTCGCGGATCTGGTCGAGGTAGGTCTCGCAGCCGGGGCACAGCGCCCGGTGCTGGTCGAAGCGGGCCCTGGTGTCCGCGTCGAGCACTCCTTCGAAGTAGTCCGTCACGAGCTCGACGAACTCCTGGCAGCTGAGGTCGCTCATCTCAGACCGACCCGGTGTGGTGGGTGGCTGTCTCCGGCTCGAGGTACGACGCCAGACGCGTCCGGACCGAGGCCCGGGCTCGGTGCAGCAGCACCCGTTGGTTGGCCCCGGAGAGTGCGAGCATGTCGCACACCTCCTCGGACGTGTGGCCGATGACGTCGCCCTCGGCTGAGCGCCACTCCCGCGGGAAGGAGCGCCAACCGCCCGAGTGTGGGCCGTCGACGTCGTCGAACAGCGACGGGTCGACCGTCGGGCCACGGTGCACCATCGACCGAGACCAGTCGTTCAGCAGCTGGGCGGATACGGCTTCGTCGCCGGCGCAAACCCCCGCCACGATCGCGTCGTCCGCGCTCGACGTGACCACGGCGGGAGCGTACCGCAGGTCATCGGTACTCCGGGTTCTCGAAGTCGAAGCGGCACCCCGCGTCCCACTCCGAGCGCTGGTTCCCGTGGGCCGGGACCCCGCCGGCGTCCTTGAGCAGCCGGGCCAGGTGCATCAGGTTCCACGTCATGAACGTCGTGTTGCGGTTGGTGAAGTCGTTGTCGGGGCCACCACTGCCCGGATCGAGGTATGACGGCCCGGGGCCGGCTTCGCCGATCCACCCCGCATCTGCCTGCGGTGGGACCGTGTAGCCGATGTGCTGCAGGGTGTAGAGCACATTCTGCGCGCAGTGCTTGACGCCGTCCTCGTTGCCGGTGATCAGGCAGCCGCCCACGCGTCCGTAGTAGAGGTACTGGCCCCGGTCGTTCAGCAGGTGCGACCCGCCGTACAGCCGCTCGTGGACCTGCTTCATCACTGAGCTGTTGTCGCCCAGCCAGATCGGTCCGGCGAGCACCAGGATGTCCGCGGCCAGCACCTTCTCGAAGATCACCGGCCACTCGTCGCTCTCCCACCCGTGCTCGCGCATGTCGGGCCACACCCCGGTGGCGATGTCGTGGTCGATCGGGCGCATCTCGTCGACGTGGACGCCGTGCGCCTCCATGATGTGCCGGCTGATGTCGATGAGCCCTTGGGTGTTGCTCGGTTCGGGTGACCTCTTCAGCGTGCAGTTGAGGAAGAGCACCCTGAGGTCGTCGTACCTCATGTCGGGGGGTGCGGATGCCTTCTCGGTCACGGGACTGTCTCCTTCGAGGGGGTTGGTGTCACAGCAGTTCGGCGTCCTGCTCGACGCAGAGGAGGGCAGGCCCGGGAGCCGCGAAGAGCGTGGTCATGGCGGCCTCGAGCTCGTCACGGGTGGTGACCTTGATGCCGGTGGCGCCGCAGAGCTCGGCATAGGCGGCCCAGTCGGGGTTGTGCAGCGAGGTGTGCCAGACCGGGTAGTCGGCGGCGAGCTGCTCCTTGCTGATCTTCCCGAGCGCGTTGTTGTTCAGCAGCACGTGCTTGATCGGGATGCCGTACTTCACAGCCGTGGTCAGCTCGGTGGCGTACTGCCCGAACCCGCCGTCACCGGTGACGGCGACGATCGGCCGGTCGGGGCAGGCCGCCCAAGCCCCGATCGCGGCCGGGTAGCCGAACCCGATCGAGCCGAGGTAGCCCGACATGAGGACCGGCTGTCCCTGGGACTCGAGGTAGCGCCCGAGGGAGTAGGCGTGGTTGCCCACGTCGACGGTCACGACGGCGTCGTGGGGAAGGTGGTCGGAGAGGGCGGCGAAGACGGCGGCCGCCGAGACGCCGGCTCCCCGGTCGTCCGCGGCCCGCCGCTCCTTCTCGGCGCGCCAGATGGCCCACCGCTCGGCCACGTCGGGTTGCTGGTCCTCAGGGCGCGCGTCGACGACGGCGTCGCTCAGTGCGGTGAGCGCGATGGCGGCGTCACCGAGCACGTCGGCGGTCACCGGGTCGAAGCGTCCGATCGCGGTGGGAGTGTCGTCGATCTGCACGATCGGCTTGTACGACGCGATGCCGGTGTGGTTCGAGAACGAGGCCCCGACCACGACCAGCAGATCCGACTCGTTCATCAGCCAGCTTGCCACCGGTGTTCCGCTGCGGCCCAGGACGCCACCGCCCAGCGGATGGCTGTCGGGCACCAGCCCCTTGGCCTTGAAGGTGGTCAGCACCGGCGCGTGCAGCTGCTCCGCGAGCCTGGTGACCTCGGCCACGGCGCCCCGAGCGCCGTGCCCGACGATGACGACCGGTCGCCTGGCACCCAGGACGAGCGCGGCCGCGCGCGTCAGGGCGCCCTCGTCGGGCCGGACCAGACGGTCGGAGTACCGCCCCTCGGGGGAGGCCGCCGGCGCGTCCGAGGCGAGCACCTGCACTTCGTCGGGCAGCGCCAGGTGGGCGACGCCACGGCCGTCACGAGCGTGCTTCACCGCGATGGCCGCGAGCTCGGCGTGGTCGCTGCCTGCCTGGACGGTCGACGAGCTGATCGCCACGTCCTTGAAGATCGCGGACAGGTCGAGGTCCTGGAAGGCGCCGCGCCCGAGCACGTTCGAGGACACCTGTCCCGAGATCGCGACGACGGGCGACTGGTCCAGCTTCGCGTCGTACAGGCCGGTCAGGAGATTGGTCGACCCCGGACCGGCGATCGCGAAGCACGCGGCGGGCCGGCCGGTGAGCTTGCCGTAGGCGCTCGCGGCGAAGGCCGCCGCCCCCTCGTGCCGGATCCCGATGAAGATCAGGTCACCGCGGTCCTCGGCACGCCGAAGCGCGTCGGCGAAGCCCAGGTTCGAGTGCCCGACCATCCCGAAGACCCGGGTCACGCCGTGCGCGACGAGGGTCTCGACGAGCACGTCGGCGACGGTTCTTCCCACCTCGACGGGATCGGGCAGCCGGACGAACACACCGTCGTCCCGCTCCTCCAGGTCGTACACGGTGACGGTGTCCCCGAAGGTGCCAGGTGACCTGCCCGTGAGCGGGTCGTAGTCGTAGCCGTGCCACGGACAGCGGAGCAGCCCCTTCTCGATCGAGCCCTCGCCCAACGGTCCCCCCTGGTGCGGGCACCTGTTCTCGAGGGCTCCCAGAGAGCCCCCGCACCGGGTCAGCGCCAGACCGCGCCCGTCGACGGTGACGCTGCGCACGCGCCCGTCACCGGGTACGTCGACCGGGCTGACGCGGTGCCAGCTGCCGGTGGTCACCTGGGATGTGGAATCGTCGGGCGGTGGCACGTAACGCCTCCTCGGGTTGCGGACACCTATGCGCGCGAGCGCCGGCCCAGTCCGGCGTCTCCGCAGAATCAGTGCCGCTGGCGACCCAGGCGTTACATCCGCCACCGATCCGGCGGAGAAGATGTCCAAGCCGCAGATGTCCGAGTGAGGGAGAGCCCGCATGAGCAGTCCGAACCTGGAGCCCACCCGACGGTCGTTGCACGGTCTCGCCGAGCTGGTGCTCGCCGGTCCGCAGTACGCCCTCAGCGGGACGATCCGCCTCCGGGCGACACCTGGCGGTTTCGGGACCGAGAGTGCTCCGGACCTCAGGATCGACGGCCCGGAGCTGGTCACTGCCACCGGAAGGATTCCGTTGGGCGGCACGTTCGCCGACCTCGCCCGCGCCGCGGGCGTCGAGGCGCGAGCCTTGAGGGACGTGTACGGCGACGGTCCCGGTGTCGGTGAGGACGACCTCGTCGTGGTCGACCCGGCCGCGGCCGCGGTGATCCTCGAGGCGTTCGCACGGGCCAACGCTGCCCTGCGTGCCTTCGCCCCGGACGAGCAGCCGGTGTTGTGGCCCGAGCACTTCGACATCGCCATCTCGGTCGACGAGGTCACCTACGGGGTGTCCCCGGGAGACGCGTACCTGGCTGAGCCGTATGCGTACGTCGGGCCCTGGTCGCCTCGTCAGGGTCCGTTCTGGAACACCCCGTTCGGCGCGGCCAGGCTTCTCAGCGAGCTGCCGGACCACGACGCGATCGGCGAGTTCTTCCGGGACGGCGCCACCAGGGCCGCCGCCGACCCCCCGTCGTGAGCGGCCTGTCTCCGGTCATCGGACAGCCTCGTCGATCAGGCGGTGACCCAAGGCCAGGGCTGCGCGCGCGGGGCCGTCCGGTCCGAGGTGGACGGAGCTGACGTAGGCGCCGTCGATCAGGACGGCCAACTGGCCGGCCAGATCGGTCGTCGCGGTGGTGGGCCCGCTGGCGTCGTCTTCCCTCTCTTCGATCAGTTCGCCGGCGAGCTCGGTGAGCCTGGAGTGCAGCCCGCGACGGTAGGCGCGAGCAGCCACGCGGGCGGGATGGCCTGGGTCGGGGAACTCGACGCTCGCGTTGTTGAACGGGCACCCCCGGAACGTGTCACGGTGAAGGTCCTCCTCAACCGCGAGCAGCACCGCATGCAGAGCCTCCGCTGGGCCAAGACGTTGTCGGTCCGAGTCCACCATCCCGAGGATGGTCTCGCTCAACCGATCCAGGTAGCTCCCGATCAGCTGGTCCTTCGAGGCGAAGATCCGATACACAGCAGGCTTGGTCAAACCGGTCGCCGCCACGAGTTCGTTCATGCCTACCTCGTGCACACCGCGTTCGTAGAACAGCTGAGTCGCCGTTTCCAGGATGACGTCCGCACGGAACTCCCGGGCGCGTTGTCGTCGGGTGCGCCCCAGCTCTGGTGTATCCATCGTCATGGCGATACCGTACCGATCGGTCCGCTTTGTGGGTAGGCCGGTGAGGAGAATGCGAATGACCGACGGAGACAGAGTCGCGCTCGTCACGGGCGCCACCAGTGGGCTGGGCCGGGAGGTTGCACGGCAGCTCCTGGCTGCTGGCATCTCAACCGTTGTCATCACCTCGCGCCGACCAGGGGCCGCTACGGCTGCCGCCGCCGAAATCGGGGCGACCGGCTTGCCGACAGGCCTCGACGTGGCGGACGGTGCCAGTGTCGTTGCCGCAGCCAGTGAATTCGAGCGTGAGTTCGGGCGCCTCGACATCCTGGTCAACAACGCTGCCGCATACGTCGACTGGGGCGAGTCAGTCACCCGTGCCGACCTCGACGAAGCCCGCGGCGTGTTGGAAACCAACGTGTTCGGTGCTTGGCGGATGACCCAAGCGTTCCTACCGCTGCTGCTGAGGAGCTCCTCGCCACGTCTCGTCAACATCAGTAGCGGGGCCGGCTCCCATGGCGACGACACCTTCGGCCTCGCGGCACGCGCGGGGGCCGCGGCGTCCTACGGCATCAGCAAAGCAGCACTCAACGCGATGACTGCGACGCTGGCCGCGGAGCTGGATGGCGGCCGCATCCTGGTCAACGCCGTGTGTCCAGGTCTGACGGCCACCTATCCGGGCGCCGAGGCGATGGGCGCCAGGCCGGTCGAGGTCAGCGCTCGCGGCGTGGTGTGGGCTGCCCTGCTTCCAGACGGCGGACCGACCGGAGGGCTGTACAGGGACGGCCAACCGCTTCCCTGGTGAGAATCGGCGTCAGCATTGGACCCTGAAGGCGAGCGGTCTGGCTCTGCTGCCAGGTGATTGGCCAGTGCCTTCCGCAGGACCTCCCCGAGCCCCGGTCGGAAGGTGGCGTGAGCGTCAGGTCGTCCCAACAAGCTCGTTCACAGTGGCGAGGCTGGGGAGCAGATGGGTGTGACGGTGCGGGCCCAAGCCGGCGGCGTCGAACGAGCCTGAGAGCACGCCGACGACGAAGCGGGCGCCGGAGTTCGTCCCGGCGAGCAGGTCGTTGGGGGTGTCTCCGGCTACGAGCACTCGGTTGACGTCGTGGACGCCGGTGGCCTCCATGGTCCGGAACACGAGGTACGGCGCGGGCCGGCTCGACGGCACTTGGTCGGAGGTGACCAGTGCATCGACGGTGTCATCGGGGCTGGGCCCGACCTGCCAGCCGAGGCCGTCGAGGATTGCCTCGGCGATGGCAGCCGAGTAGCCGGTCTGCAGCGCGACCTTGACCCCGGAGTGGCGCAGTGCCGACAGCGCCTCCGGCACCCCGGCGATGGGAACCGGGGGAGTCGCGCGGTACGCCGCAACGAGGCGGACCGTGAACTCCTCGAACGTCTTGTCGACGTCGTCCTCACCTGCCGGCGCCCCGAGCCCGGACAGCAGCCCGTGCACCGCCTCCCGCTTGCTGGTGCCCTTCCACCTGCGGAGGAGCTCGGCGGGGACCGCGGTGCCGGTCAACTCGGAGACGGTCCGGTCGAGGACCTCGTAGACCAGTCCGCGCTCGTCGATGGTGGTGCCGGCCATGTCGAGGCTGGCCAGGTCGAAGTCGGTCACGACGTCTCCTTGAGGATGCGCAGGTCGCGGGTCAGGCCGCGGGACTGCGGCTGGACGTTGTCGATGGTGAAGGTGACCCGGTCGGGGCGGTAGCGGTCGTCGCCATACTCCAGCGGAGTTCCCTCTGGGTCGACGGCCCGCCGTCGCTCCCTGAGCAGCGGAGCTCCCGGAGGTACGTCGAGCTGGTCGGCGTCGACGTCGGAGGCGGCGATGGCATCGATGGTGTGCGTCGCGCGCTGGAGCTCGACTCCCTGGTCGGTGAGGTGGGCGTAGATGGATCGCTCGTCCGGGTCGAAGTCGAACAGCAGCCGGCCCACGTGCTCGACGAAGCTCGCGCGCTCGAGCATCGCCGGCCGGCCATCGAGGGTGCGGAGCCGCAGGATCTCGATGACGGGCGTCCCCTCGCTCAGTCCGAGCACCGACGCTGCCACCGGGCTGGCCCCGCGTCGCGCCACCTCGATGGTGTGCTGCCCCGGCACCCGGCCGATCCCCTCGGCCCAGGCGGTGAACGACATGAACGTCCTGAAGGGCTGAGACGCGGTGTTGTCCCTGACCATGGGCGAGCGGCCCTGTCCGCCCTCGATGAGGCCCTCGCGTCGCAGTGTCGCGAGGGCGGTGCGGATCGTGCCGCGGGACGCGCCGAAGGCGGCGAGCAGCGCCGACTCGGGGGGCAGCATGCTGCCGACCGGATACTCCCCGGACACGATGCGCCGGCGGAGCTCCGAGCTCACCCGGGCATGCAGTGGTGCCGCCATGGGCGGCAGCCTACAACTTGCCTGCACAAGTGTCTGAAGCGCGAAGTGTCCGCTGAGCGAACACCTTGCGGTGCTGGTGAACGACCGGTGAACTTGTCCCGACAAGTGGCTCGTGGTGTCTTGACCGATGCCGGAGGTCGGCCCACGCTCGCCTCATGGACACGCAGAGGCACGTCAGCGACCTGGTGGTCGTGGGCGCCGGCATCGTGGGCCTCGCCCACGCCTATGACGCTGTCCTGCGTGGGGCGTCTGTGACGGTGGTCGAGCGCGACGAGCGAGCCACCGGAGCCTCGGTGCGCAACTTCGGGCACATCTGCACGACACCCCAGGGTGGGGCGGCTCTGGACTACGCATGGGAAGCCCGTGAGCGGTGGCTCTCGGTCAGCCGCAAGGTCGGGTTCGGGGTTGTCGAGGAGGGCACGCTGGTGCTGGCCCGCACCGAGGCCGAGGTCGGCGTCCTCGAGCAGTTCGCCGACGTGCGCGGCACCGAGCAGGTGCGGCTGCGGCCCGCTGGCAGAGGTGTTCCCGTCCCGTTCGACCACTCCGGTGCGCGCGCCACGGCCCTGCTGCCGCTCGACCTTCGGGTCGATCCGCGTGAGGTGGTCCGCGCCCTGGCGAGCTGGCTCGCCGAGGAGGGCGTCCGCTTCCTGTGGGGCACGCACGTGGGGTCTGTCGAACCGGGGCTCGTGCACACGTCCCGCGGCGATGTCGCGGCCTCGAGTGTCGTGCACGCGGTCGGGCACGACGTCGACCGGCTGTTCCCCGACGTGGCCCTCGAGCACGGCGTCCTGCGCTGCCTGCTCCAGATGCTCGAGGTCGCCCCGCCAGGTGGTGAGCGGATCGGGCCCGCCGTGCTGACCGGCCTGTCGATGCTCCGCTACGGCGGGCTGCTCGCGATGCCGGCCGCGGCCGCCGTACGGCGCCAGTTCGAGATCGACCAGCCCGAGCTGCTCGATGTCGAGATGAACCTGATGCTGACCCAGCGACCGGACGGCTCCGTCGTCCTCGGCGACACCCACCGCTACGCCGTCACCCATGATCCGTTCGACGACGAGTCGGACGCGGACCTGCTGCTGCGCGAGGGCCGCCGCCTGTTCGGTGCCGACCTCACGGTGCGGCGCCGGTGGCGCGGCGTCTACGCCTCGTCCCCGAACACCGACTTCCTGGTCGCCGCGCCACACCCGGGCGTCCGCGTGGTGTCGGTGACCTCCGGCATCGGCATGACCACAGCCTTCGGCCTTGCGCCCCAGGTGCTCGACGACCTGCTCTGACCACGCCCCCGCCCTCCCCCTTCGTCTCTGGAGACCGCCATGCGCACGACCAGACCACTACCGACCATCGCCGGAGCCCTTACGCTGGCGGCCCTGCTGGGCGTCTCGCTCACCGGCTGCGGCTCGGGCGGTGATGCCGATGCATCCTCGTCGAGCAGTGCGTCGAGCACGTGCCCCGACGGCAAGATCCGCTTCGGTGTCGAGCCGTTCGAGGACCCGGCCAAGCTGACGCCCGCCTACCAGCTGATCGCGAAGTCGATGTCCGAACAGCTGGGCTGCCCAGTCAAGGTCCAGGTCGTGCAGGACTACTCCGCCGAGGTGCTGGCGATGCAGAACGGTCAGCTGGAGCTCGGACAGTTCGGTCCGCTCGGCTACGTCTTCGCGAGCCAGCGGGCCAAGGCCGAGCCACTCGCGTCGTTCGGCACGGCCGACGGGAAGCTGTCGACCTACACCGCAGGCATCTGGGTGCCCAAGTCCTCCTCCGTCACGTCGATCAACGACCTGCAGGGCAAGTCCCTCGCGCTGTCCGAGCCCGGATCGACGTCGGGCGACGCACTGCCGCGTCAAGCACTCAAGGACGCCGGGATCAGCAAGAGCGACCTCAAGATCGAGTACGCCGGGGGTCACCCGGAGTCACTGCTCGCTCTCACGAACGGGAAGGTCGACGCCGCGGAGATCAACTCCCAGCAGCTGGCCACCTCCACGGCGAGCGGGTCGTTCAAGACCGCCGACTTCCGGAAGATCTGGTCCTCCGATCCCATCCCGAACGACCCGATCACCGTGGCCGGAGACGCGAGCCCGGCGCTGAAGGCAGCGGTGAAGAAGGCTCTCCTGAAGATGCCCGTGGCCGACGTGAAGCAGGCCGGCGCCCTGCTCGACGTCGACCCGCCCGGGCGGCTCGTGCCGATCTCGAAGAAGGACTACCAGCCGCTCTTCGACCTCGCGTCCTCACTGGGGCTGACCGAGAAGGACGTGTAGTGAGCGCGCCCATCACCGCGCCGCGGCCCTCGCTGTCACACCAGGTCCCGGCGGGATCGTCCCCGCCGGTGCTGGAGATCGAGGGCCTGCACAAGCAGTACGGCGACCGGGTCGTCCTCCACCGCTTCGACATGGCAGTCCACTCCGGCGAGCTCGTCAGCGTCCTCGGAGCGAACGGGTCGGGCAAGTCGACCGCGCTGCAGTGCGTCGTCGGGCTGACCCAGCCCGACGACGGCCGGATCACGATCGCCGGGGAGCCGGTGAACGCGGGGCGGAGCCGGGACACCCGAGCCGCCATGGTCTTCCAGCGCATGCACCTCGTGCCTCGGCGAAGCGTCCTGGACAACGTGTGCGCAGGAGCCCTCGGCCGACTCGGCCTCCGTCGCTCCTGGTCCACCATGGCCTTTCCCCAGGACGTTCGTGAGGAGTCGATGGCCTGCTTGGACCGGGTCGGTCTCGCGGACCGGGCGCACGACCGCGCCGGCCGACTGTCGGGCGGCCAGCAGCAACGTGTAGCGATCGCCCGGGCCCTGTGCCAGCGAGCAGCCGTGCTGCTGGCCGACGAGCCGGTGTCGGCACTGGACCCCTCCGCAGCAGAGCAGGTCATGCGTCTGCTGCGATCCTTGGCCGTCGACGACGCGATGGCCGTCGCGACGGTGCTGCACCAGCCGGACCTCGCCCGACGCCACTCCGACCGGCTCGTCGGTCTGCTGCGTGGTCGCATCGTCTGGTCAGGCACCAGTGAGGAGATCACCGACGTCGACATCACGACGTTGTACGCTCCCGACGGAGAACGTCCATGAGCAGCACCCCACTGACCCGGGGTTCGCTGGCCGACGTGCGACTCGCGGTGCCGCGGCGTCCGCGCCGCGCCGCCTTCCTGGTGGGCACCGGCGTGACCCTGGTCGGGCTCCTCCTCGTCCATGTGTGGGCGTGGTACGCCACCGACTTCGCCGTCGGCCAGCTCGTCGCCGGCTGGCGCGGGATGAGCCGCTTCCTCGGCGAGGCCACGCCACCGGACCTGGCGTGGAAGTCGGTCGTCAAGCCCGGCCTGTCGGCGTGCGGGGTGACGCTGGCGATCGGGCTCCTGGGCACGACGCTGTCCATCCCGTCCTCGCTGTTCCTGGCCGTGCTCGGCGCACGGACGACCACGCGCAACGCGGTCGTCTACCAGGCGGCGAGGACGGTCATGTCGTTCTTCCGGGCTGTGCCGGACATCGTGTTCGCGCTGGTCTTCGTGACCGCCGTGGGGCTGGGTCCGTTCGCGGGCGTGCTGGCGCTGGTGTGCCACAACACCGGTGTGATGGCGAAGCTGTGGTCGGAGTCGATGGAGGAGATCGACCGCGGTCCGATCGACGCGTTGCGGGTTGCCGGTGCGACCAGCCAGCAGGTCGCTGTCCACGTCGTGCTGCCCAGCGTCGTACCCCAGTTCGTCGGGCTGCTGCTCTACCGCTTCGACGTCAACGTGCGTTCGAGCCTGGTGCTCGGCCTCGTCGGTGCCGGTGGCGTGGGCTTCCTCATCAACCAGTCCATCTCGCTCTTCCAGTTCGACCAGATGATGACCTACATCCTGATGGTGCTGGTCCTCGTCGTGGCGGTCGACGTCGCCAGCGGGTTCGTTCGTCGCCGGCTGGCACTGTGAGGAACGCCTTCAGCGTCAACGGTCGCGACTACGTGATGCCCGGGGGCCCTGTGGTGGTGGTGTGCGTCGACGGCAGCGAGCCGGACTACCACCTCGAGGCGATGCGCGCCGGGCGGATGCCGTGGCTGGAGGACCTGCTCGACGGTGGCGGCGTCTCGTGGCCGGCCCGGAGTGCGATGCCCGCCCTGACCAACCCGAACAACGTGTCGATCGCCACCGGGCGACCTCCCGCGGTGCACGGGATCACCGGCAACTGCTGGTACGACGAGCAGGTCGGCGAGCTCGTGCCGATGGAGGATCCGGGTCTCCTGCGGGCACGCACGATCTTCTCGGTCGCAGCGGACGCCGGGCTCGACGTCGCGGTGGTGACGGCCAAGGACAAGCTGCGACGGATGCTCGGGGCTGGTCTTGGTCCGGCCCGGGGTGTCTGCTTCTCCGCAGAGCTCGCGGACCGGGCCACGCTCGCGGAGCACGGCGTCGACGACGTGCTCCACCTGGTCGGGCGGCCCCTGCCTGAGGTGTACTCGCCGGGGCTGAGCGAGTTCACGCTCGCAGCCGGGATCCGGCTGCTCGAGACCCGGCCGGTGGACCTGATGTACCTCTCGCTGAGCGACTTCGTGCAGCACAAGCACGCCCCCGGCACGGAGGAGGCGAACGCGTTCTACGGCATGCTCGACGCTCACCTGGCGCAGCTCGACGCACTGGGTGCCACCCTCGTAGTCACGGCCGACCACGGCATGAGCGCCAAGTCCGACGCTGCCGGCCGCCCTCGGATCGTCTACCTCGACGACGAGGTCCACCGGGCACTGGGAACGCACCTCGCCGAGGCCTGCCAGGTGGTGCTGCCGATCACGGATCCCTACACCGTGCACCACGGCGCCCTCGGCTCCTTCGCCACCGTGCACGTGGCAGACCATGTGAGAAAGGCCGACACCGTCGCGAACCTCGTCACCGCCCTGCGCCACGTAGCCGGCGTGCAGGCGGCGCACGCTCGGGATGACGCCGCCGCGCGGTTCGCCCTGCCGGCCGACCGGATCGGAGACGTCGTGGTTCTCGCCGAGGAGACCACCGCGCTCGGGCGGAACGTCGCGTGGCACGACCTCAGCGGCCTCGACGCGCCCCTGCGCTCCCACGGAGCGCTGGGCGAGGTCGACGTGCCCTTCCTCGTCAACAGGCCGGTGTCCTGGCCCTCCTCCCACTCGGCAGAGGGACCGGATGCGCTCGTGCACAACTACGACGCCTTCTGGGTGGCGACCACCGTGGTCGCGGGGACGGCCACGATCCGGCCGGGCAGCCGGCTGGTCAGGTGACCGGGGCGGACGGCGGTGCCGTCGCCGCTGTGTGGGCGGGGATGGAAGCCGGCTTCTCGATCGAGGCGCAGCCACTGCCCGAGCTGCGCCCCGGTGAGGCACTGGTGGCCATCGAGCTGGCGACCATCTGCGGGAGCGACCTGCACACGACCGCTGGTCACCGGACCACTCCGCTGCCCACGGTGCTCGGCCACGAGGCCGTCGGACGCGTGGTCGCCACCCACGGTGACGTCCGGTCCTCGGGAGGTCCGCTCCGCAGTGGCGACCGGGTCACCTGGACGATCGGCACGTCCTGCGGCTCGTGCAGCCGTTGCCTGCGGGGTCTGACCCAGAAATGCGTGCACGTCCGCAAGTACGGGCACGAAGCAATGGAACCGACGTGGCGACTGAACGGGGGACTGGCCAGCCACTGTCACCTACTCTCCGGGACGGGCATCGTGGCGGTCCCGGAGGACATGTCCCCAGCGGTCGCTGCCCCGGCGAACTGCGCGAGCGCAACCGTCGTCGGTGCCGCTCGACGGGTGGGCCTCAGCGACGACGACGACGTGGTCGTCGTGCTCGGCTGCGGGATGCTGGGCCTGACGGCGGTCGCCTATGCGGGGGACAGGGGAGCCACCACGATCGTCGCCTGTGACACGGACCCCGGCCGACGTGGGCTCGCGCAGGAGTTCGGGGCGAGCGTCGTCTGCGCCCCGGAGCAGCTGGCGTCGGTCCTGGGTGCCGACGGGGCGGAGGTGGTCCTCGAGCTGTCCGGCAGCAGCTCCGCCGTGCAGCTGGCTCTCGAGTCGGCGACGGTCGGCGGCCGGGTGGCACTCGTGGGCTCGGTGTCGCCCGTTGGCGGGGTGAGCCTCCACCCCGATCGGCTGGTGCGCAACCTGACCACGGTGGTCGGCTGCCACAACTACCGCGTCGACGACCTCGCCGAGGCGGTCGCCTTCCTGGGGCGCACACCGCATGGACACCGCTTCGCGCAGCTGGTCCCCGAGGTCTTCGACCTGACGGAGGTGGACGTCGCCTTCGCTCGCGCCCGCAGTGGATCGGCGCCCCGGGTCGCCGTACGGGCTGGCAATGGACCGCACTGAATCGGGGCGGAACGGCGCCGTCACGTTACTGATGTTCGACGCGTTGGGCGGCGGCGGCGTCGCACGCGCAGTCACCAACCTGGCCAACCTGCTCGTGGAGCACCGGGAGGTCCGTGTCATCAGTCTGTTCCGTCGCCGCGGCGACCGGCCCGGCTTCCCGCTGGACCCACGCGTCTCGTTGGAGTTCCTGGTCGATCTGCGCACGCCACCGAACCGGCTCCAGCGCATGCTGGGTCGGCGGAGCAGCCGGCTCCGGCCGGCGACGGGTGAGGAGCGGTTCTCCCTGCTGACCGATCTGCGGCTGGCACGGCGGCTCCGCGCCATCGAGGCCGGCGTCCTGATCTCGACCCGGCCGTCCCTGCACCTGGCCGCGACCCGCTGGGCGCCCCGCGGTGTGCGGCTGATCGGGCAGGACCACGGAACGTTCGCCACCCGGGTGGCCAGCGCCCGGCAGGCAGCCCTGCTCGACCACGTGATCCCGAAGCTGGACACCTACGTCGTGCTCACTCGAGCCGACGCCGAGGCCTACCGCCGACGGCTGCCCCAGATGACGACACGGGTCGAGTTCGTTCCGAACGCGCTTCCTTGGCCGATGCCGATCGCACCTGCCTCGTTGGACGCGAAGGTCATCCTCGCCGCGGGGCGGCTGACCAAGCGAAAGGCGTTCGGCCGGTTGGTGCGAGCCTTCGAACCGGTGGCCCGGGCACACCCTGACTGGCAACTGCACGTCTACGGCACGGGCCCGGAGCACGCGGGGCTCGATCGGTTGATCAGGTCCCTCGGCCTGGATTCTCAGGTGGTGCTGAAGGGCCACGTCCGCGACTTCGCGTCGGTGCTCCGGCACGCCTCGGTGTTCGCCCTGACTTCACGCACCGAAGGCTTCTCGATGGTGCTGATCGAGGCGATGAGCGCAGGGCTGCCCGTGGTGAGCTATGACTGCCCCCAGGGCCCCCGCGAGATCATCGACCACACGAAGAACGGCTTCCTCATCCCCGACGGTGACCGTGCCGGCTTCTCCTCCGCGCTGCTTGAACTGGTCGAGAACGAGGACCTCCGGCGCCGCACCGGCCATCGCGCACACGAGAGTGCCCGTGCCTACAGCCCCGACATCATCGTCGAGGAATGGCTGACCATCACCGACCGCCTACGGCGCTGACCCTTCCGGTGCGCTCCACCCTGAGGTCATCCGGTGTTCACCACCGGCGAAGACGCTCGAAGCCTTCGACGCCGCAGCCGCTGCAATCGGCGAACCCGGATGGTCCCGCACCAGCGACGGCACGCCGAGGTCTCGCGCGTGATGTCCTCGTGAGCCGACGTCACGGCGGTCCAGCGGATGCTCGGTGTCTCAGCGGCGACGATGGCGCTGGACGGTGACGGGCGGCTGCGAGAACGGTCTCCGAATGCCGGTCACGGAGCGGGGCATCGAGGAGTGGGCGGACGACGCAGAGCGGGGGTACGACGTGGACCGACTCCACGAGCGCGGTCGCTGGCCGATGGGGGATGGGCCTGCACAGGTGGTGCCGGTGCGTATTGATGAGACTCTGCTCTCTGCCTTCCGAGCGTGCTGATCCCGACCATGTGTCGGTCGTCAGCGGGGACCAACTCCTGATCCACGCGATGGAAGCCAGACCTCGTTCGCCGGTGAAGCCTGTCCCGGCGCCCGGACGGATCCAAGTTCGCTGTGGTGGTCGAGGGCCACG
>CAXSHL010000015.1:0-70975 GCA_964237315.1 uncultured Nocardioidaceae bacterium | reverse complement strand
TCGACAACGACGGCACCCACCCCCTCGGCCAAGACCCCGACCTCAGCCGCTACGACGACCGCTGAACCAGACACGGCCGCAACGGAACCGCGCGGCCGCCTCGTACCGCAGCTCGGTGCCGCCCGGCATGAGCCAGCCGACTACGCCGAAGCCTCGACGGGCTGGTCGACCGGCTGGTCGACCGACTGGTCGACGGGGTCGGCCGACCGGTCCCCCCGCAGCCGCTTGAGCACCAGCTCGGCGCTGATCAGGCACATGGGCAGCCCGATGCCGGGGACGGTGCTCGAGCCGGCGTAGTAGAGACCGGACACCTTGTGGGAGACGTTCCCGGTGCGCAGGAAGGCGCTCTGCCGCAGGGTGTGGGCGGGGCCCAGGGCGCCGCCGGACCAGGCGTTCAGGTCGCGGGCGAAGTCGGCGGGGCCGAACGTCCGACGTACGACGATCCGCGACCGCAGGTCCTCGATGCCTGCCCAGGCGGCGACCTGGTCGATGGCTGCGTCGGCCACCCGCTCCACGACCGGGTCACCGGAGCCGTCCAGCCCGCCGCTGCCGAGGGACACGTCGGCCGGCACGGGGACGAGCACGAACACGTTCTCGCAGCCCTCGGGGGCCACGCTCGGGTCGGTCTGCGACGGCTTGGCGACGTAGACCGACGCCGGCTCGGGGACCCGCGGGCTGTCGCCGAAGATGTCGTCGAAGTTGCGCTTCCAGTCGGCTGTGAAGAACAGTGAGTGGTGCGGCAGCTCGGGGATCTCGCCCTCGACGCCGAGGCAGACCAGCACCGCGCCCGGGCCGGGGTCGCGACGGTCCCAGTAGCCCTGCGGGTAGGTCCGGAGCCGGGCCGGGAGCAACCGGGTCTCGAGGTGGTGCAGATCGGTCGCACCGACCACCACGTCGGCAGCGAGGGTCCGCTCCGTCCCCGCGGCGTCGCGATAGACCACGCCGGTGACGGCGGCCCGAGCTCGCAGACCCCGGCTGGCCCGGGTGGTCAGCCTGGTCACCGTCGCATCGGTGTGCAGCCGCGCCCCGGCTCCACGGGCCAGGTCGGCGACGGTCTCGGCGAGCCGCACGAAGCCTCCCTGCGGGTAGAGCACGCCGTCCGCGAGGTCCAGGCGGCTCATCAGGTGGTACATGCTCGGAGCACGGTCCGGGGAGGTGCCCAGGAAGACGGCCGGGTAGCCCAGGATCTGGGTCAGCCGCCGGTCGCGGAACCGCTCCGCGACGAAGTCCTGCAGCGACTGGGTCAGCAGCCGCAGCAGCCGGGGCGTGCGCACGGCGACGTCCCAGCGCAGCTGCGAGGACATCGAGTCGAAGTTCGAGTAGAGGAAGCGCCGCAGGGCCACCTCGTAGGCGTCCTCGGCGGACGCGAGGTAGTCCTCCAGCGCGCGGCCAGCCCCCGGCTCGATGCGCTCGAAGGTGGCCACGTTGGCATCCCGGTCGGCGCGTACGTCGATCGGCTCGGCCTCGCCCTCGTAGAAGACGCGGTAGCCCGGGTCCAGCCGGACGAGCTCGAGCACGTCCGTCGCCGAGACGCCGAACAGGGAGAAGAAGTGCTCGAACACCTCGGGCATGAGATACCACGAGGGGCCGGTGTCGAAGCGGAAGCCGTCGCACTCCCAGGAGCCGATGCGCCCACCGAGGGTGTCCTGCTGCTCGAGGAGGTCGACGTCGTAGCCGTCACGGGCCAGCAGGGCCGCTGACGCGAGTCCCGCGATCCCGCCGCCCACCACCACTGCCCGGCCGGCCCGACCCGGCGCCCTGGCAGTCACCTCGACCCACCGGACACGACCGCACGGAGCACCAGCCGGGCCTTGACCGCCGTCGGCACCCGGACCCGCTCACGACGGATCTGCTCGGCGGGCGTCGACCGCAGCCGGGCCGCCAGCTCCGCGAACAGGGCCTGCGCCGCCGCGACCGCCCGCCGGCTGCTCGGCGGCAGCAGCGGGACCACCCGGGCCGCCGCGTCCAGGTCGGCGTCGATGTCGTCGAGGAGCACGTCGCGCTCCCGGTCGGTGAAGTCCTCGAGCCTCAGGCCCGGGAAGTAGGTGCGGCCCAGCTCGTCGTGGTCCGCGGCCAGGTCGCGCAGGAAGTTGACCTTCTGGAACGCGGCGCCGAGCCGGCGTGCACCGGGAGCGAGCTCGTCGTAGCCGGCGGATCCTCCCGAGCCGGCGTCAGGTGCGGCGAGGAACGCCCGCAGGCACATGAGCCCGACCACCTCGGCCGAGCCGTAGACGTAGCGCTCCAGGCTGGCCGCGTCGTGCTCGGTCACGTGCAGGTCGGTGCGCATCGAGGCGAAGAACGGCTCGACCAGGTCGACACCGATCCCGCAGCTGCGGGCAGTGGTGGCGAACGCGTGCACCACCAGGTTGCTGCTCCGGCCCTGGTGCAGCGCGCGCACGGTGTCGTCCTGCAGCCGGTCCAGCAGCTCGGCGCGCTCCTGGGCGCTCATCGCGAGGTCGGGGTCGTCCACGATCTCGTCGGCTATCCGGACGAGCGCGTAGATGTTCTGCACCTGGGTCCGGACCGGCTGGGCGAGCAGCCGCGAGGCGACCCCGAACGACGTGGAGTAGCCGCGGATCACCAGGGCGGCACTCTGGCTGGCCACCCGGTCGTACGTCGCCACGGAGGCGCTCGGCGCCGCGCGCAGGAAGCTGAGGCCGGACATCACACCTGCCCCAGCAGGTCGGTGGTCATGGTGGCGATCCAGGTGACCAGCTGTCCGGGCATCCCCATGTCGCGCGCCGCGGTGAGCGCGGCGTCCGCGTAGTCCTCGGCGAGGTCCACGACGAACCCTCGTGAGCCGCTCACCGTCAGCAGCTCGCGGGCAAGCGCCGCCTGCTCCGCAGTGAGGTCGGCGCGTCCGACGTAC
Organism: uncultured Nocardioidaceae bacterium; assembly: GCA_964237315.1. Classification (GTDB taxonomy): domain Bacteria; phylum Actinomycetota; class Actinomycetes; order Propionibacteriales; family Nocardioidaceae; genus Nocardioides_B. Next base: position 68,106 of record CAXSHL010000015.1, on the reverse strand, counting down.
CGCTCGATGTCCGGCCACAGCGACGTGCTGCGTGCGTGCGCGATCAGCGGGGTCTGCTTGCCCGAGCGCAGGTCGCTGAGCACGCTCTTGCCGGTGGCGGCCGGGTCGCCGAAGACACCGAGCAGGTCGTCGACAAGCTGGTAGGCGATGCCGAGCTGGCGCCCGACGTCACCGGCGGCCTCGATGGTGTGCTCGGAGGCACCGGCCAGCGCAGCCCCGGCCTGGAGGGGAAGCGTGAACGAGTACGCCCCCGTCTTGCGCTCCTCGGCGGACAGGATCTCCGGCAGGGTCGGGTGGTCGCTGCCCAGGCTCATCCACACGTCCGCGAGCTCGCCAGCGGCGGTGATGTGCAGCGCGCGGTCGAAGAGGTCGAACAGACGCCGCATCGTGGCCTGCGGTGCGGGGACGAACGCCACCGTGCGCAGGGCAGCCGTGAGGGCCAGGTCGCCGGCGATTATCCCTGCCGCAGATGCGTACTCCCGGGCGCGCGGCTCCGGCACACCGGCCGACCTGGCCTGCTCGAGGTGCGCCCCGGACACGTTCAGCCGGCCGCGGCGCATGTCGTCACCGTCGATGACGTCGTCGTGGACGAGGAAGGCGGTGTGCAGCAGCTCGATCGCCGCGCCCACCGACGCGGCCGCGTGCATGTCGGTGCCCCCCCACGCGCGGTAGGCGGCGGTGAAGAGACCGGAACGGAACCGCTTGCCGCCGTCGGTCGCCTCGGCGAGCGTGCCCCACAGACGGCGGTAGGCGAAGCCCATGGACGCCGACGTCGCCGAGCCCTCGCTGAGGGCACCGGTCAGGGCGCCGTCCACGGTCGCCAGCCGGGTCACCCCGTCCGGCGCCGGCCGGTCCTCGGTGAGAGCGCGTCGCTCGAGGCCGGGCACGTCCGGGGTCAGCGAAGGATGCATGTTCCGAATCTCCTGCTCAACGTCCGGCGCGCGCCGATAACCTCTGCACTACGATGAAGAATACCTACTCACGGTGAGGAGACAAATCATCGCAGCGGACCCGTCGTCCCTCTCCATCGGGGACCTGGCGGAGCGGACCGGCGTACCCGTGGGCACCCTGCGGACCTGGGAGCTCCGCTACGGCCTGCCGGCGCCGCGGCGGATCGCCGGTGGGCACCGGCGCTACGCCCCCGAGGCCGTGGAGCTCGTGCTGGAGGCCGCGCGCCAGCGGGCGAGCGGGCTGAGCATGCCGCTGGCCGTCGAGCGGGCCAAGGAGCTGCTGGGCCAGCCGGAGTCGTCGGTCTTCGCAGGTGTCCGTCGCCGACACCCCGAGCTCAGGACGCAGATGCTGCCAAAGCGCGCGGTGCTCGCGCTGTCGCGGGCCATCGAGGACGAGTGCTGCGCCCAGGCGGAGCGGCCGCTGCTGCTCGCGAGCTTCCAGCGGGAGCGCTACTACCGGGCGTCCGAGCACCGGTGGACCGAGCTGAGCCGCACCGCCACGGCGACCGTCGTCCTCGCCGACTTCCCGCAGCTCCGGGACCGGCCGCAGCGACCCCTGGAGGTGCCCGTGCCCTTCGACGCCCCGCTCATCCGCGAGTGGGCGCTGGTGTGCGACGCCCCCGACTTCCCGGGCTGCGTGGTGGGGTGGGAGAGGCCCGACGTGGCCGACCTCCCCGACGGAGGGCGCCGGTTCGAGACGTTCTGGTCGGTCGACCCCCGGGTCGTGCGGCATGCCGCGCGGATCTGCACCCAGCTGGCCGGGCGGTACGGCGCCCAGCCACCGCCGTGGCCGCAGCTCGACGAGACGCCGCCGGAGGCCTCGGAGGCGACCAGGCGGGCCAGCGGCGTGCTGGACCGGATGCTGGGCTACCTGACGGCCGAGCCGGTCTGACTGCCGCTTGCGCAGACGACTGGGAGCGGCAACAGTTGTGAGCCAGTCCGCACCACCGAGCAGGAGCCCGTTGTCCGAGCAAGCGCAGCCCTCTCGTCCCGCCATCGTCACTGTCGACGACGACCCCAGCGTCTCCCGGTCCATCGCGCGCGACCTGCGCCGTGAGTACGGCGAGGCGCACCGGATCATCCGCGGGGAGAGCGGCGCCCAGACCCTGGAGGCGCTGCGCGAGCTGAAGCTGCGCGGCGAGCAGGTGGCCGTGCTGCTCGCCGACTACCGGATGCCGGAGATGAACGGCATCGAGTTCCTCGAGCAGGCCATGGACATCTTCCCCTTCGCGCGACGGGTCCTGCTGACGGCGTACGCCGACACCGAGGCGGCGATCCAGGCGATCAACCTCGTCGACGTCGACCACTACATGCTCAAGCCGTGGGACCCGCCCGAGGAGAAGCTCTACCCGGTGCTCGACGGGCTGCTGGAGGCGTGGCGGGCCTCCGCGCACGCCCCGGTGCCGGAGACCAAGGTCGTCGGCGACCGCTGGTCCGCGCGCTCCTTCGAGGTCCGGGACTTCCTGGCCCGCAACCGCGTGCCCTATCGCTGGTACCCCGCCACCGAGGCCGAGGGCCAGCGGCTGCTGAAGGCAGCGGGTCATGAGGGCGAGGACGGGGCCGATGGGATCCCGCTGGTCGTCACGCCGGGCGGGGACACGCTGTTCGCCCCGAGCGACGCGGAGCTGGCCGCCCGGGTGGGCCTGACGACCGACCCCGCCCAGGACTTCTACGACGTGGTGGTGATCGGGGGCGGCCCCGCCGGGCTCGGTGCCGCCGTCTACGCGGCGTCCGAGGGCCTGCGGACCGTGCTGGTGGAGCGGATCGCGACCGGCGGGCAGGCCGGCACCAGCGCGCGGATCGAGAACTACCTCGGCTTCCCCGACGGGATCTCGGGCTCCCAGCTCGCCGAGCGCGCCCGCCGGCAGGCCGCCAAGTTCGGCGCCGAGATGGTCAGCGCCCGCGACGTCAGCAGCGTCGAGATCGCCGGGCCGGCCCGCATCGTCCGCTTCGTCGACGGCGGCCGGATCGAGGCGCACACCGCCATCCTGGCGACCGGCGTGGCCTACCGGCAGCTCGACGCCCCCGGCGTGGAGACGCTCACCGGGCGCGGGGTGTTCTACGGCGCCGCCCTCACCGAGGCGATCAGCTGCGCCGAGGAGGACGTGTTCGTGGTCGGTGGCGCGAACTCCGCGGGCCAGGCGGCCCTGCACTTCGCCCGGCTCAGCACCTCGGTGACGATCCTGGTCCGGGGCCCGTCGCTGACGGCCTCGATGTCCTCCTACCTGATCGACCAGATCGAGGCGACGCCGAACGTCCACGTCCGTCCCTGCACCACGGTGGTCGAGGCGCACGGCACCGACCACCTCGAGGGGCTGACGCTCCTGGACGCGGTCACCGGCGAGAAGGAACAAGTCGCCACCCAGTGGTTGTTCGTCTTCATAGGTGCGGAGCCGCGCACCGACTGGCTGGACGAGTCCGTGCGTCGCGACGAGCACGGGTTCGTGTTCGCCGGGCCGGACCTGCTCGTCGAGGGCCGACCCCCGGCGGGCTGGCCGTTGGAGCGCAACCCCTACCACCTGGAGACGAGCGTGCCCGGCGTCTTCGTCGCCGGAGACGTCCGCGCCGACTCGGTCAAGCGGGTGGCGTCGGCGGTCGGCGAGGGAGCGATGGCCGTGATGCTCGTGCACCGCTACCTGCAACGACTCTGACACCTCGCACCCGCTGGGAGCACCTGACACGATGACCACGATCCCCGACTGCACGCCGGACCTGCTGCGCTCGCTGTTCCTCTTCGAGTCGCTCTCGGAGGAGCGGCTGCGGTTCCTGTGCGACCACGGCTCCGTGGTCCACGCGGAGCCCGGCTGGCTGTACCGACAGGGCGAGGACGCGACGTGCTTCTTCGTGCTCCTGGACGGGTCGCTGGTGATGTCGCGCAAGGTGGTCGACGAGGAGGTCGAGGTCAACCGCACCACCTTCCGCGGCTCCTACGTCGGCGCCTGGAACGCCTACCTCGGCGACCTGGTCCCGCAGGTCTACGACCAGTCGGTCCGGGTGACGACCCCGTCGACCTTCTTCGAGCTCGACGCCGTGGTGCTCCGGCAGGTGATGGTCGAGTGGTTCCCGATGGCCCAGCACCTGCTGAGCGGTCTCTTCCAGGGGTTCACCAACCGGCAGCGCACGGTGGCGCAGCGGGAGCGGCTGCTCGCCCTGGGATCGCTGTCGGCCGGCCTGACCCACGAGCTGAACAACCCCGCGGCCGCCGCGGTGCGGGCGACCGCCACCCTGCAGCAGCGGGTCTCCAAGATGCGCGAGAAGCTCGCCGCACTGGCCGCGGGCCACCTGGACGAGGCCGCGCTCCAGACCCTCATCAAGTTCCAGGACGAGGCCGCCCAGCGGGTGGCCGAGGCCCCCACCCTGTCGGCGATCGAGTCCAGTGACCGGGAGGACGAGGTCAGCGACTGGCTCGACGAGCACGGCGTGGGCCATCCCTACGAGATCGCGCCGACGTTCGTGGCCGCGGGCGTGGACGCCGACTGGCTCGACCTGGTCGCCAACGCCGCCCCGCCGGACTCCCTGGGCGGGGCGATCCACTGGCTCTACTACACGATCGACACCGAGCTGCTGATGAAGGAGATCACCGACTCCACGACGCGCATCTCGACGCTGGTCGACGCCGCCAAGCAGTACTCCCAGATGGACCGCTCCCCCCACCAGGTCGTCGACCTGCGCGAGCTGCTGGACAGCACCCTGGTGATGCTCGGCCGCAAGATCCCGCCGGGCGTCCACGTCGTCAAGGCCTACGACGAGTCGCTGCCCGCCGTACCGGCCTATGCGGCGGAGCTCAACCAGGTGTGGACCAACATCATCGACAACGCCCTGCAGGCCATGGGCGAGACCGGGACGCTCACGCTGAGCACCCACGTCGACGAGGACTACGCCACGGTGAAGATCAGCGACACCGGACCCGGCATCCCGCCCGAGGTGCGGGACCGGATCTTCGAGCCGTTCTTCACCACCAAGCCGATCGGCCACGGCACCGGGCTCGGCCTGGACATCGCCTGGCGGATCGTGGTCAACAAGCACCGCGGCTACCTCAAGGTCTCCTCCGAGCCCGGCCGCACGACGTTCGTGGTGCGGCTGCCGCTCGAGGGGCCGCGGATAGGAGAGACGACATGACCGAGATCCCCGGGCTCGAGCCGGACGCGCCGCCGAGCGGCACCGGCTGCGCCGAGTGCGACGCCGCCTCCCCGCCCGGCTGGTGGGTGCACCTGCGCAGGTGCACCCAGTGCGGCCACGTCGGGTGCTGCGACAGCTCGCCGAGCCAGCACGCGACCGCGCACGCGCAGTCCACCGACCACCGCTACATCCAGAGCTTCGAGCCCGGCGAGAGCTGGATCTTCGACTACGTGACCGGTGACATGCTCGAGGGACCCGAGCTGGCACCTCCGCACTCCCACCCCGAGGACCAGCCGGTCCCCGGCCCCGCGGGTCGGGTGCCGGACGACTGGATGTCGCACATCCACTAGCGGACGCTGACGGCCTCCAGTTCCCCAGGGGCCCCGTGCCGCGTCCCGGCGAGGGCTCGTCGCGCTCAGGCGACGTACGGGATGGTCTGCGGGCCCTCCGGCAGCACGCACACACGCGAGTCCGGACCGGCCGCGTGCAGCGCCCGGACCACCGTGTCAGCGACGTCCTGGGTCTGACTGAGGTGGGCCTCCGCCAGGTCGTCGTCGGAGAGGTAGGAGGTGTGCATGACGACGTTCGCCAGCGACTGCACGCGCGCCTGCACCTGGACCTGCCACTGGTCGGGCACCGTGCGCTCGCGTGCGGCGATCGCGGCGAGCAGCGCCTCGGGCGACGGCTGCGAGGAGAGCACCTCGCGGTAGGAGCCGTGGTCGGGGAACCCGTCGCGGCACTCGGCAGCGCAGACGATCGTGCCGCCGGGCTTCACGACGGTGGCTCCGGCGGTCATCCCCTTCACGGCCTGGTAGAGGTTCTGGTCCAGCGGGTAGCCGGCGTTGGTGGTCACCACCACGTCGAACCGGCCGGGCACCGGGCGCATGGCCAGCCGCCTGGCGGCCTCCCGCGCCGCGACGTGCATCGGTGACAGGCTTCCGCCGAACGCCTCGACGATGCCCTGCTCGCGGTTGAGCACCACGTCCAGCGCGAAGTCCACCCGGCCGACCGCGTCGACGACGGCGCGGATGTCGTCGTGCACCGGGTTGCCCTCGCAGATCCCCCAGGTGGCGTGCGGGTCCCCGATCCGGTTGGCGTCGTGCAGGGTCAGCACGGTCTCCAGGCCCGCGAGGCCCGGCGCGACGAGCTTCGGACCCCCGCTGAAGCCGGCGAAGAAGTGCGGCTCGACGAACCCGGTGGTGATCCGGACGTCCGCGTCCACCCACTCGCGGTTGAGGAAGACGGGGACGCCGGCACCGTGCACCCCGAGCGACACCAGCGTCGAGTCGTCGCGCGCGTCGTGGTTGACCACGCGTACGGCGTCGCGGACCTCGTCGCCCAGCATCGCGCGGATCTCGGCCTCGGTGTTGCCGCGGTGCGTCCCGGTCGCGACCAGCACGACGACGTCGTCGAGCGCGACGATGCCCTCGAGCTCCTCGAGCACCGCCGGGATCATCAGGTGCCGCGGCTGCGGCCGGGTGCCGTCGCACATGGCGATGGCGACGCTCTGCCCGGGCTTGACCAGGTCGCTCAGCGGCAGGCCGGCCACCGGCTGGCGCATCGCCCGGCGCAGCAGCTGCCGCTGGTCGTCCGCGGCGGCCACGTAGTTGGGCTCCACGACCGTCGTCCGGGACTCGGGGAGGTCGACCTCCAGGCCGTCGTCGCCGTAGGCCAGTCGCACCCGCACCGTGCTCTCGGTCATCTCGGGCTCTCGTCCATGGGGCTCCTCCGGGTCCGCTCGGCATGCGCTGCTTCGTCGTACCGTACCCGGCGCCCGGTGCCGCAATCCGGTCTCGTCAGCAGACCATCGCCGCGTATGCTGAGGGGCATGGCCCTCGGCACGGACTACGCCAACCAGGACTGCTCGCTCGCGAAGGCGCTCGAGCTGGTCGGCGACCGGTGGACGATGCTGATCCTGCGCGACTGCTTCTTCGGCGTCCGCCGGTTCTCCGACTTCCGGACGCACCTCGACATGTCCAAGGCGGTGCTCTCCCAGCGGCTGACGAGACTGGTGGAGGCCGGCCTGCTCGAGAGGGCTCCGTCGGGAGGTCGCGACGAGTACCTCCTCACCGACGGTGGCCGTGCGCTGTGGCCGGCCCTCTACGCGCTCACCCGATGGGGCGACGCCCAGACCTCGCCCGGCGGACCACGCCGGATCTTCTCGCACGCCGAGTGCGGGGCGGACCTGACCGTGACCGGGGGCTGCCCGGCCTGCGGCCGCACCCCGGCGCCTGAGGAGCTCGAGATGCGGCCCGGCCCGGGAGTCGCGCCCCGGCCGCGTGCGCACCCGATGTCGGTCGCACTCCGGACGCCGCGCCGGGTCCTCGAGCCGCTGCGCCCCTGACCGTCCGACCGTCAGCGGGTGGGCAGCTCGAAGACCAGCAGGGTGCTGGTCGCGGTGGCGACGAGGGCACCGTGCGCGTCGCGGACCTCACCCTCGGCGAAGGCGATGCGCCGGCCGCCCTTGGTCACCTTGCCGACAGCGGTCAGCGTCCCCGAGGCCTTCGTAACTGCCTTCATGAAGCTGACCTTGATCTCCACCGACGTGTAGCCGACGCCGGCCGGCAGCGTGGTCTGCACGGCGCAGCCGACCACCGAGTCGAGCAGCGTGCACATGGTCCCGCCGTGCACCCCGCCGATCGGGTTGTACTGCGACTCGTCCGGATCCAGCGCGAAGGTCACCGTCCCCTTGTCCACCGACAGGAAGTGCATGTTCATCAGCGCGCCGATCGGGGGCGCCGGGATCTCGCCCGCGACGACGGCTCGCAGGAACGTCAGCCCGTCCAGCTCCATGGCCCGACCCGCGGACACGCTCGGGTCGTGCCACTCGACGGTGCGGGAGCGGATGGGTCCCCAGTCGGGCAGCTGGGGCTCCGGCGACGGGTCCTGTACGTCGTCCATGTCAGGCCCCCGCCGAGCCGGCCGGCACCTGCTGCACGGACGCGACGCCCGAGCCGGCGTCATTCTGGCGACGGGGTCTGGCCGCCAGCACGACCAGGGCCCCGGCGACGGAGACGGCGGCCGAGACGACAGCGGCGGTGTTCCAGCCGGTGACGAGATCGGCGGTCGGCGACCCACTGCCGGGGCGTGAGGCGATGACGGCGACCACCGTCACGCCGATCGCTGATCCGACGTACCTCGCGGTGTTGTTGGCCCCGCTGCCCATGCCTCCTCGACCGGGCGGCACGCTCGCCACCGCCTCCCGCCCGAGAGCGGCGTTCAGGACACCGGAGAACACGCCGGCCAGCAGCAGCCCCGGCAGGAACCGGACCCAGGTGGAGCTGGCCGACACACCGCTCAGCATCAGCTGGCCGGCGGCGACCCCCAGGAGCCCGATCGCCAGCTGGGAGCGCCCGGACAGGCGGGCCGGCAGCCGGCGGGCCAGCAGCGCGGTGAGGACGCTGGTCGCCGACCACGCCAGCAGCAGCAGAGCCGAGCTGACGGCCGAGACGCCGAGCGCGGCACCGAGGAAACCGGACATGTAGGCGAGGAGGGCGATCACCCCGCCACCGGTGGCGAACGCCGCGCCCGTCGCCGCGACGAAGGCCGGCGCCCGGACGAGCGACAGATCGAGCATCGGGGAGGGGCCCCGGGCCTCCACGGCGACGAAGGCGAGCAGCAGCACGATCGTGGCACCGGCAAGCGCCAGCACCAGCGGCTGCGTCCAGCCGTCCCGACCCTCGACGAGGGCGACGAGCAGGCTGCTGACCCCGGCTCCCAGCAGGACGGCGCCCCAGGGGTCGAGGCCGCCCCGATGCTCGGCGCGGGACTCCTCCAGCAGAGCCCGCGCAGCGGCCCCGACGAGGACGGCCACGAGTGCGCTCACCCAGTAGGCATCGCGCCAGCTCGCCACCGACGCGAGCACCGAGGACATCAGCGGCCCGAGCGCGATCCCCGCGCCGACGCTTGCGCCCCAGACGCCGCCGGCGTGGGCGCGAGCCGGTCCGGGCGGGAACGTGTGCGCGATGATCCCGAGACTGGACGCGATGACGGCCGCGGCGCCGACGCCCTGCACGATCCGGGCGAGCACGAACACCTCGACGCCGCCCACCAGGCCGCACGCCACCGACCCGGCCGCAAGCACGGCCATTCCCGCCACGAAGGTGCGTCGACGTCCGACGTCGTCCGCGATCGTCCCGGTGGTCAGCAGCGCGGCGCCGAGACCGATGCTCATCGAGCTCAGGATCCAGGTCCGGCCGGGCACGCCGGCCCCCAGCCCCAGGGCGGTCGCGTTCAACGTGGACAGCGGCGTGGTGAACACGACGAGGGACAGCAGGGTCCCGAACGCGGCGACCCCGAGAGCGCCCCCCGGCGTCCGTGGCTGCCGGTGCTTGGTGGGTGGCACGAGGGTCCTCTCGGCGGCGTGTCGGAGGCCTCAGGGTAGCAGCATCCGGTCTGTTCACCAGACCATCGTGCCGAGGCGTCTCGTTCTGCGACGTCTGCGCTCCAGCCCACCCATGCCTACTCCGTGCAGGCTTACCCCGCCCAGACCTATCCGGTGGTGCTCAGCGACGCCCGCCCCGACAGCGTGGAGATCGTGTTCGCGTGGGTCTTCACGGTTCTCACCCTCGGCTACTTCCTCCCCTGGGCCGTGGCGGCCACCCGCGGCAAGTCCAACAGCTGGGCGATCGGCCTGGTCAACTTCCTGGTCGGCTGGACCCTGATCGGCTGGGTGGTGGCGCTGGTGATGGCCTGCATGGCGCACCAGGTGGCCGTCGTACGCCGCTAGCTGCCGAGGTTCCGGCGTGCAGACGGGACGGGTGGGCGATGGATTGGCCGGGGCCCGCGTGGATACCGTCGGGGCCGCCGTCCGGCGCCGGGCGGCGGCAGGAGCACCATGGGTGCTCGAGCACCAGGGAAGGCAAGCCGATGACGGCCCACACGAGCGAGCACACCGACGTCCACCGGCAGCTGGCCGAGGAGCTGTCGTCCGCCCTCGGGCCGCAGGCGGTCACCCAGCGGTCGATCGACCGGCTGAAGTACGCCCACGACGCCTCGCACTACCTGCTCGTGCCGCAGACGGTCGTCACCCCGACCAGCGCCGACCAGGTCGCCCGGGTGATGCGGGCGTGCGACCGCGCGGGCCTTCCACTGACCTTCCGCTCCGCGGGCACCAGCCTGTCCGGCCAGGGGCTGACCGACAGCGTCCTCGTCGACACCCGCATGCGGTTCCAGGGCATCGAGGTGCTCGACGACGGGCGCCGCGTCCGTGTCCAGCCCGGCGTCACGGTCCGGGCGGTGAACACCGTGCTGGCGCCGTACGGTCACACGCTCGGTCCCGACCCGGCCAGCGAGAGCGTCTGCACGATCGGCGGGGTGGTCGCCAACAACTCCTCGGGCATGCACTGCGGGACCAGGTTCAACACCTACCAGACGCTCGAGTCGATGACGTTCGTGCTGCCCAGCGGCACCCTGATCGACTCCGCCGACCCGCACGCCGGTCGCCGGCTGGCCGAGGCCGAGCCGGAGCTGCACGACGGGCTCACCAGGCTGCGCCGGCGGATCCTCGACGACCCGGACTCGGTGGCCACCATCGAGCGGCAGTTCGCGATGAAGAACACCATGGGGTACGGCGTCAACTCGTTCCTCGACCACGAGGACCCCCTCGACATCCTGGTGCATCTGATGGTCGGCAGCGAAGGCACGCTCGGGTTCGTCGCCGAGGCGGTCTTCCGGACCGTCGAGCTCATCCCGCACGTGGCCACCGGTCTGCTGGTGTTCGGCGACGTGGAGACGGCCACCTCCGCGGTGCCCGAGCTGATCGAGGCCGGCACCGTCACCGCCGAGCTGATGGACGCGGCCTCGCTCAAGGTCTCCAGCCGCGACCCGAAGTGTCCGGCGGCCATCCGCGACCTGGAGGTGGACCGCCACGCGGCGCTGCTGGTGGAGTTCGAGGCCGGCTCGGCCGACGAGCTGGCCGAGAAGCGCCACGCGGTCGAGCCGGCCCTGCAGGCACTGGGGAAGGGCACGCCTTTCCGGCTGACCACCGACGCGGCGGAGCGGGCCACGCTCTGGTACATCCGCAAGGGCCTGTTCAGCGCCGTCGCCAGCGCCCGGCCGAGCGGCACGAACGCACTGCTCGAGGACGTGGTCGTCCCGGTCGCCCAGCTCGGGGAGACCTGCGGCGCGCTGAGCGAGCTGTTCGACAAGCACGACTACGAGGAGTCGGTGATCTTCGGGCACGCCCGCGACGGCAACGTGCACTTCCTGCTCAAGGAGCGCTTCGACGACGCGGACCACATGCTCCGCTACGAGGCGTTCACCGACGACATGGTCGACCTGGTCCTCGACCGGGGCGGCTCGCTCAAGGCCGAGCACGGCACCGGGCGGATCATGGCGTCCTTCGTCCGCAGGCAGTACGGCGACGAGCTGTACGACGTGATGTGGCAGCTCAAGCACCTCGTCGACCCGCACGCCGTGCTGAACCCGGGATCGGTGCTGTCCGACGATCCCCGGTCCTACCTCAGCGACCTCAAGGCCGCGCCCAAGGTCGAGGAGGAGGTGGACCGCTGCGTCGAGTGCGGCTACTGCGAGCCGGTCTGCCCCAGCAAGGGCCTGACCACGACTCCACGGCAGCGCATCGTGCTCCGGCGCGAGATGGAGGGCGCCCGCCAGCGCGGGGACCTCGAGCTGCTCGCGGAGCTGGAGCGCGACTACGACTACGAGGCCGTGCAGACGTGCGCGGTCGACGGGATGTGCCAGACGGCCTGCCCGGTGCAGATCAACACCGGCGACCTCACCCGCCGGCTCCGCGCGCAGGAGTCGGGCGCGGTGGCCAACCGCGTGTGGAGGACGGCGGCCGCCCACTGGGGCACGGCCACCAAGGGTGCGGGGGCTGCGCTGACCGCCGCGGACGTGCTGCCGCCCGTCGTACCCACCGCAGCGACGAAGCTGGGCAGGGGCCTGATCGGCGCCGACCAGGTGCCGCTCTACGACAGCCGGCTGCCCGGCGGCGGGACACCCCGCCCGGAGCTCGACGAGAGCGATGCGCAGGCGGTGTTCTTCCCCTCCTGCCTGGGCACGATGTTCGGTGCCGAGGACGGCGGTGTCGGTGCCAACGAGGCGTTCGCGGTCCTGGCGAAGCGGGCCGGCATCGCGCTGCGCACTCCGGAGGGGCTCGGCGACCTGTGCTGCGGGACGCCGTGGAAGTCCAAGGGCCACCGCGCGGGCTACGACCTGATGGCGGACAAGGTGCTGACCTCGGTGCTGAAGGCGAGCGACGGCGGCCGGCTGCCCGTGGTCGTCGACGCGTCGTCGTGCGCGCAGGGCCTGGTGACCATGGCCCGCAACGGGCCCTCGGACGGGCTGACGGTGGTGGACGCGATCGAGTTCGTGGCCAGCCGGATGCTGCCCGGCCTGACGGTGACGGCGCCGCTGCCGTCGGTGGCCCTGCACCCGACCTGCTCCTCGACCGAGCTGGGGACCACCGCCGCCCTGGAGACGATCGCCCGGTCCATCTCGGCCGACGTGCACGTGCCTCTCGCGTGGGGCTGCTGCGCCTTCGCCGGCGACCGCGGGCTGCTGCACCCGGAGCTGACCGCGTCGGCCACCGCACCCGAGGCGGCCGAGCTGGCCACCCGGACGTTCGCCGCCTACGCGTCGTCGAACCGGACGTGCGAGATCGGGATGAGCAGGGCCACCGGCAAGCCCTACGTCCACATCCTCGAGCTGCTGGAGCAGGCCACCCGCTAGGACACCCAGGCGCCGCGGTGCAGCACCCGGAGGACGTCGAGCTCCTCGTCCAGCACCACGAGGTCCGCCCGGTAGCCCGGCCGCAGCGCACCCACCTTCGCCAGTCCCAGCATCGCCGCGGGGCTGGCGGTGGCGGCGCGCACGACGTCCTCGATCGCCAACCCGGCAACGCGGATCGCGAACCGCACCGCCGCCGCCAGGGTCAGCGTCGAGCCCGCGATCGTGCCGTCCGCGAGCCGAGCCGTGCCGTCGCGCACCTGCACCGACAGGTCGCCGAGGCGGTAGTCCCCGTCCCCCGCCCCGGCCGCGGCCATCGCGTCGGTGACCAGCACCGCCAGGTGCGGCTTGCGGGTCGCCGCGAGCCGGAGCACGGCGGGGTGCAGGTGCACGCCGTCCGCGATCAGCTCGACGTAGGCGTCCGGGTGCTCCAGCAGCGCCGTCACCGGACCCGGCTCGCGGTGGTGCAGCCCGCGCATCGCGTTGAACAGGTGCGTGCCAACGCTCGCGCCTGCGTCCAGGGCGGCCCGCGCCTGGTCGTAGGTCGCATCCGTGTGCCCGACCGCGGCCACCACGCCGAGCGCCGACAGCCGGCGTACGGCGTCCAGCCCACCCGGGAGCTCGGGCGCCAGAGTGACCATCCGGAGGTGACCGGCAGCCGCCTCGACCAGGGTGTCGATCCCCTCCGGTGACGGGTGCGCCAGCAGCGCGGGGTCGTGGGCACCGGCGTGCAGCGGGCTGAGCCACGGACCCTCGAGGTGGATGCCGGCGAGCAGCCCGTCCTCGACCAGGGCGGCCAGCTCGTGGACCGACGAGGCCAGCGTGGGCAGGCGATCGCTCACCAGGCTGGCCACCATCGACGTGGTGCCCTGCCCCAGGTGGGTCCGGGCCACGGTGGCAGCCTGCTCGGGATCGCCGGAGTCGAAGGTCGCCCCTCCCCCGCCGTGCACGTGGCCGTCGACGTACCCCGGGACGACGGTGGCGGCGGGCAGCTCGACGTCGGGAGCACTCGCCGGCAGTCCCGGCTGCACGTCGAGGACCCGGTCGCCCTCGACCAGCACCCACCCCGGCGCGAAGACTCGCGCCGGGGTGACGACCCGTCCTGCGGAGATCAGCATGCTCACACTCGCGTGTCGGCCTCGACCGCCGCGTCCGCGTCCTCGTCGTCCTCGCGGCCCGGCGTCCGCAGGTTCCACTTCCGGATCACGAACCGGAAGGAGAAGTAGTAGATCACCGCGTAGCCCAGCCCGATCACGATCAGCAGCAGGGGCTTGGTCGCGATCCCGAAGTTGAGCACGTAGTCGAACAGGCCCGCGGAGAAGCCGAAGCCGTCCTTGATGTGCAGCGCGTTCACGAGAGCCAGGGACGTGCCGGTCAGCACCGCGTGCATCACGTAGAGCGGCCAGGCGACGAACATGAACGCGAACTCGAGCGGCTCGGTGACACCGGTGAGGAAGGAGGTCAGCGCGGCGGACAGCATGATGCCGCCGACGGCCTTCTTGTGGGCCGGCTTGGCCTCGTGCCAGATGGCCAGCGCGGCCGCGGGGAGGGCGAACATCATGATCGGGAAGAACCCGGTCATGAACGCGCCCGCGGTCGGGTCGCCGGCCAGGAACCGCGCGATGTCGCCGTGCACCTCGCCACCGGCGCCCTTGTAGCTGCCGAGCAGGAACCACGGACCCGAGTTGAGGATGTGGTGCAGCCCGAAGGGGATCAGCAGCCGGTTGAGCGTGCCGTAGACGAACCCGCCGACGACCTCGTTGTGCGCGACCCAGGTGCCGACGTGGTTCAGCCCGCTGTTGAACAGCGTGTAGACCAGGCTGAGCAGCACCGAGATCACGATGGCGGCGAACGCGGTGATGATCGGCACGAAGCGCCGGCCACCGAAGAACGCGAGGTAGGGCGGCAGGCCGATCCGGTGGTACCGCTGCCAGAGGAACGCGGCCGTGATCCCCATCACGATGCCGCCGAGCACGCCGTAGTCCACGAGCTGCTGGGTGCCGTCCTTGACCGGCAGGCCGATGATCGGGGACATGGCGTCGCCGACGCTCTTGAAGACCAGGTAGCCGACGACGGCGGCCAGCGCGGTCGACCCGTCGGCCTTCTTCGCCATCCCGATCGCCACCCCGACCGCGAAGAGCAGCGCGAGGTTGGCGAAGATGCCGTTGCCGGCGGCGCCGATGACGGCGGCGATCTTCGTCCACCCGAGGCCATCCGCCCCGAGCAGGTCCGGCTGGCCCAGGCGCAGCAGCAGCGCTGCGACCGGGAGCGCGGCGATGGGGAGCATGAGGCTCCGCCCGAACTTCTGGAGCGGCGCGAGGTTGAGCCTGCGCTTCTCCTTGCTGACAGAGGCGTCTGCTGTGCTCACTGGTTCATCCCTTCGGTGGTGACGTGCTGGGGTACAGGGTGGGCGTGGTGGGGGGTGGAGCCGGGGCCGAGGGACTCGGGACCCAGCGACATGTGGATCTGGTAGCGGTCGCCCCGGTAGCGGGAGACGACGTGCTCGAGCGGGTGGCCGCGGGCGCAGGAGACGCGCCGGAACACCAGGAGTGGCGTGTGCAGCGGGGCGTCGAGACGTCGCGCGGTCGCGGCGTCGGACGACTCGCCCCACAGGGTCTGCTCGGCGCTGTCGATGCCGAGCCCGTAGACCGACCGCAGGACCTCGTAGAGCGAGCCGCCGAGGTCCTGGCGGTCCAGGTCAGGCAGGTCCGCGTGCGGGTACCAACCGTTCTCGAGCGCGATCGGCCGGCCGTCCGCCAGTCGCACCCGGTCGAGCCGCCAGGCCGGCGCGTCGTGGTCCAGCCCCAGAGCGGCCGCGACCTCGGTGGGTGGCCGGTCCGGCTCGACACCGAGCAGCACCGTCGACGGGGTGAGTCCCCGCCGGCGCATGTCCTGGCTGAAGGAGGCCAGGTGCAGCCGGCTCTCCAGGCGGGGACGGGCGACGAACGTGCCCTTCCCGTGCACCCGGTGCAGCAGGCCGTCCGCGACCAGGCTGTCGATGGACTTGCGCACGGTGGACCGGGACACTCCGTAGGTGGACATCAGCACCCGCTCGGACGGGATCGCCGCGTCCGGTCCCAGCTCGTGGACCGCCAGCTCGGCCAGGGCGTTGCGCAGCTGGACGTGCTTGGACCGGGGGCCCTCGGCGAGCCCCGGCACCTGCTCCTGGGTGGTCACTTCTGCCCTCTCGACGTTGGCCCGGCGGACTGGTACGGTCTGGTACGTACCAGTGAGGATGGCCGTGACGACGACGGCTTGTCAAGCCCCAGGAGGACCGCGTTGATGACCCAGACCACCCAGATGGCCCACGAGGTGGCCGAGCAGCCGACCGCCGTACGGCGCACCCTGGAGGCCCTGCTCCCGCGACGCGACGCCGTCCGCGAGCTCGCGCAGGGACGACGACGGGTGCTGTTCGCGGCCCGGGGGTCCAGCGACAACGCGGCGATCTACGGCCGCTACCTGCTCGAGGTGCACGCCGGCGTGCAGGGCGGTCTGGTCTCCCCGAGCGTCGCCACCCACTACCGGGCCCGGCTCGACCTCTCGGACTCGCTCGTCGTGTCGGTGTCCCAGTCGGGAGCCACCGAGGAGATCGTCGCCACCCAGGAGTGGGCGCGCAGCTGCGGTGCCGTGACCGTGGCGGTCGCCAACGTCGCCGACTCGCCGCTGGTCGACGCTGCGGACCTCGCCCTGGTGACGCAGGCGGGCCCGGAGCTCGCCGTACCCGCCACCAAGACCTACCTCACCCAGCTGGTGGCACTTGCGGTGCTGGCGACCTCCCTGGCACCCGACCCGCACGCGCTGGACCAGCACATCGACCGGGTGCCCGGAGAGATCGAGCAGCTGCTCGCGGAGCGGGCCGGCGTCGACGCGGCCGTCAAGGCGCTGATGGGTGCCGACTACGCCGTCGTCTCCGGGCGCGGGCTGCTGCTCGGCACCGCGCTGGAGACCGCGCTCAAGCTGGAGGAGACCTGCCTGCGCCCGGTGCGCGGCTACTCCTACGCCGACCTCCGCCACGGACCGATCTCGGTGGTCACCGAGGGGGTCACGGCGGTGCTGGTGGCTGCTCCGGACGGGCCACTGCTGACCCCGATGACCGAGCTCGCGGCGGACCTGGCAGCCCGGGGGGCGGCGACCATCGGGATCGGGGGCGACGAACGCTTCGCGGCCGCCTGCGACGTCCACGTGCCGGGACCGGCACTCCCCGAACCGGTGGCACCCGTGGGCACCATGGTCCCAGCACAGCTGGTCGTCGAGGCGCTCGCCCGCGGGCTCGGCCTCGACCCGGACAACCCCCGCGGGCTGGCGAAGGTCACCAGCACCGACCCGACAGATCGCTAGAGAGGAACACAAGATGAGCAAGAAGGCGGAGCAGATCCTGGCCGGCCTCGGCGGAGCAGGCAACATCGTCGAGATCGAGGCGTGCATCACCCGGCTGCGCACCGAGGTGGAGGACTCGTCGCTGGTCGACCAGGCCGCCCTCAAGGCAGCCGGGGCGATGGGTGTCGTGGCGTCGGGAACGGTCATCCAGGTCGTCGTCGGGCCCGAGGCCGACAACCTCGCCGAGGACATCGAGGACCTGATGTGACGGGCACCCAGGTCCTGGCGCCCTGCCCGGGCCGCCTCCTGGCGCTGGCGGACCTCCCGGACCCGGTGTTCGCCTCGGAGATGGTCGGGCCCGGGGTGGCCATCGATCCCGAGCCCGGCGAGGGGACGGTGGTGTCCCCGATCGGCGGGAAGGTGGTCAAGGTGCACCCGCACGCCTTCGTGGTGCTCGGCTCCGACGGCGTCGGCATCCTGGTGCACCTCGGCATCAACACCGTTCGCCTGGAGGGCAAGGGCTTCGAGGTGCTGGCCACCCAGGGCAGCACGGTCGAGGCGGGGGCGCCGATGGTGTCCTGGGACCCGTCGACGATCAGCGGTCCCGACCTGTCGACCGAGGTGATCGTGGTGGCGATGGACCAGCCGAAGGGCTCGGTGCCGGCGCCTTCCCCGGGCAGCGTGGCCGCCGGCGACCTGCTCTTCACTGTCGGGCGGGACTGACCCCTATCGGGGGGACGCCGCCAGCGTCGCCTCGGCCCCGAGCACGACCTGCTCGCAGATCGCGTGCGTGCGCAGGGCGTCGCTCGCCGAGAGCACCTGCCCGGAGCCGACCGCCGTGAGGAACGCGTCGCACATCGCTGCGAACCCGCGCACGGTCGGCACCGGCGTCCAGCTGTCCCGCCCGGCCACCCGGACGTCTCCGCCGTCCGCGTGCCAGGTCTCCGTGAGGTCGACCACGCGGTGCTTGTAGCCGTCCCCCAGCACCTCCACGGTTTCTTCCTCCACGCCGCTCACCCGGTGCATCACGCCGAGGCCCGTCGTGCTTCCCGTTCGAAGCGCCAGCGTCACGGTGGTGACCAGCCCGCCGGCCACCGAGCACCACACGGTCGCCTCCTCCTCGGTTCCCCCGCCCAACAGGAACCGCACCGTGTCGACGACGTGGATGAAGTCGTCGAACACCAGGCGACGCGGCTCGCCGGGCAGAGCCGGCCGGTTCTTCTCCATCAGCACGACCGCCGGGTCCAGGCCCGCCAGCGAGGCGTACGCCGGGGCGAACCGGCGGTTGAACCCCACCGCCAGCGAGACGTGCAGCTGCTCGGCCAGCTCCACAAGATGCGACGCCTCGTCGAGGGTGGGAGCCAGCGGCTTGTCCACGAGCACCGGCACCCCGGCGGTCAGCAGCCGCTCCACCAGCTCGGCGTGCGCCGAGCTGGTGGCGTGCACGAACGCGGCGTCGATGCCCTGCTGCAGCAGGAGGTCCAGGCTCGACGCGGTGCTGCGGACGCCGTACCGACGGCTGACCCGGGCCAGCCGCTCGGGGTCGCGCGTCATCAGCGTCAGCTCGACGTCGTCGCGCGCGGTGAGCACCGGCAGGTAGGCCTTCTGGGCGATGTCCCCCAGGCCGATGACGCCGACCCGGAGCCGGGGCGGAGGCGATGCGGGCACCTGCCGAACCCTACGCGCGCCGGCGCGTGTGAGGATCCTGGCCATGACGACACGACGCCTCGGCCCCTTCGACGTCCACCCCATCGGGCTGGGTGCGATGCCGCTCTCGATGGGGGACAACGAGCGCCCGAGCCCCGAGCAGGCAGTCGCCACCGTGCACGCAGCGCTGGACGCAGGCGTCACCTACATCGACACCGCCGACATCTATGCGCCCAGCTGGGACACCATGGGCCACAACGAGGAGGTCGTGGCCCGGGCCCTCGCGTCGTACGGCGGCAGCACCGAGCACGTGGTCGTCGGCACCAAGGGCGGCATCACCCGGGGCCAGGGCGAGACGTGGGGCCGCGACGGCTCGATCGGCTACCTGCGAAAGGCCGTCGAGGCGTCCCTGCGGGCCCTGCAGTGCGACGTGATCGACCTCTACCAGTGGCACCGTCCCGACCGGTCCCTGGTGTACGGCGACGTGGTGTCGAGCCTCAAGACCCTGCAGGAGGAGGGCAAGATCCGCGCCGTCGGGATCTCGAACGCCAATGTGGAGGAGATCGACGTGGCGGTCGAGGTGCTCGGACCGGACGGCCTGGCCAGCGTGCAGAACGAGTTCTCACCGAGGTTCCGCTGCTCGCGCGACGAGCTCGACCACTGCGGCAGCCTGGGTGTCGCGTTCCTTCCCTGGAGCCCGCTCGGCGGCACGGGAAGTGCCTCGAAGGGCGTCGGCGAGAGGTACTCCGTGTTCGCGGAGGTCGGCAGCGAGCTCGGCGCCAGCCCGCAGCAGGTGGTGCTCGCCTGGGAGCTCTCCCTGGGTGAGCACGTGATCCCGATCCCCGGCGCCTCGCGACCGGCATCGATCACCGACTCCTCGCAGGCGGCCGACCTCACCCTGGAGGCCGAGCACCTGGAGCGGATCAACACGGCGATGGACCGCTGAGCTAGGAACGGACCCGCAGCTCCCGGGTGGCGCTCTCCCACCGGGCCAGCGCCGCCAGCATGGCGTCCGCAGCGGACACCAGGACGTCGTTGGGCACGAACCTGCCGTCCTCCAGGAACTGCATGACGAACGGGATGTTCACCGACTCGAACACCGGCACCATGCTCAGCGTGGTCACCACCTGCTTGAGCATCTGCACCGCACGGGTGCCGGCCGCCACCCCGCCGTACGACACGAAGCCGACCGGCTTGCCCTTCCACTCCGTGTGCAGGTAGTCGATCGCGTTCTTGGTCGCCGCGTTGAAGCCGTAGTTGTACTCCGGGATCACGAACACGAAGGCGTCCGCCCGCTCGACCGTCGCGCTCCAGGCCCGCGTGTGCTCGTGCTCGTAGCGACCCAGCCTCGGGTGGTGCGGCTCGTCGAAGATCGGCAGGTTCACCTCTGCCAGGTCGACGAGCTCCACATCGAACAGGCAACCATGCGCCTCGCCGCCGGCATCCTGAGCACCAGGGTGGGCGACATGTGACGGTCATCGCGTGATGCAGGTCGCGTGCGGAAAGCCTTGTCCGGCCGCTGCGACCTGTCACCGTTGAAGATGACGCGTCGCAGGCGTCATCCACCGTGGTCAGCCCGACCACGGCACCAGCGGCGCACAGTGAGGAACACCCATGACCAGCAGCACCAGCACCATCGAGACCCAGGCGGTCCAGGTCCGGCGAGCACTCCTCGTCTGGGTCGCGTCCAGCACCGTCGGCGCCACCCGCAAGCGGCTGACCGCCCAGCTGCACAGCACCCGCTCGGTCTTCGGCCGCTACGCCGAGACCTCGCAGCCGGGGGTTGCCAAGGTGGTCGAGGAGCTCGCCGAGCTCGACGGCCTGCCCGACCACGCCACCCTGATCCCCGTGCCGCACACGTTCGGCACCACCCAGGCCTCGCAGCTGCTGCCCCGCGGTGCGCGCGTGGTGGGCTGGCTGGACGCCGACGGCTACCGCGGCATCGCCGACACCCCGCAGCCGTGCCCCGAGTGGCTCGAGGACCGGCGCGCCGAGCTCGTCTGAGCTCCACCGGCACGCGGCCGACACGGGCCGCGCCGACTCTTCATCGTTGAGCGCAGGGCGCAGCAACGACCCCGAAACACCTCGGGCGCACGCTGGGACGTGGACGTCGCACCACCGGAGGTGCCGTCCACCTGCCCGCGCCCTGCGCGCATCCCCTCGCGCCTGCCCCCGCCCGACGTGACGAGCTCACGCGCGGGGCGGCGCCCCTCGACAAAGGACCCCTCATGAACGACCTCTCCCTCGACCATGCCCAGGACCTGGGGCCGCCGACCGGGATGCGTGCCGCCGTCACGGCGCTGTTCGCCCTCGGCGGCTTCGTCGTCGCCAGCTGGGCCGTCCGCATCCCCGACGTGAGCACCCAGGTGGGCGCAGGTCATGCAGCTCTCGGTGCCGCGCTGCTGTGCGTGTCGCTCGGCGCACTGGCCACCATGCGCGTGACCGGGTCGCTGTGCGAGCGCCTCGGCCCCGGCCTGGTCAGCACCGTCGCAGCGGTGCTGCTGTGCGTCACGGTCGTGCTGCCCGGTCTCGTGCACACCGTCGCCGGGCTCGGCGCCGTGCTCATCGCCTTCGGTGCGGCCACCGGGACGTTGAACGTGGCGATGAACAGCGTCGGCGTGCACCTGGAGGCAAGCGCCCGCCGCCCGCTGCTGCCGTCCCTGCACGCAGCGTTCAGCTTCGGCGGCCTCGGCGGCAGCGTGGTCGGCGGCCTCGCCGCCTCCAGCATGGCGCCGGCTCCGCACCTGTTGGCCGTCGCCGGTGCAGGGCTGCTCTGCGTCTCCGCGCTGTCCCGGAGGCTGGTCGCCGGCGACCCCCGCCTCACGTCCCCACGCCTGCAGGCCGACCCCGGCCCCGAGAAGCGACCGGTCCGGCCGCTCGGAGCGATCCGCTCCCAGGTGGTGATGCTCGGGGCGATCGCCGGCTGCACGGCGTACGGCGAAGGCGCCCTCAGCGACTGGGCAGCGCTGCACCTGAGCGCGGACCTGGATGCCACCCCCGTGCTCGCGGCAGCGGGCTACGCCGCCTTCTCCCTGGCCATGGCCTGCGGGCGGCTCGGCGGCCCGGCGCTCCTCGACGCGCTGGGTGAGACCCGGCTGCTGGTGACGGGGGCGCTGCTCGCTGCGAGCGGGATGCTGGTCACGGCCCTGGCCCCCGACCTGCCGGCCAGTCTGCTCGGCCTGGTGCTGGTGGGCCTCGGACTCGCCAACGTGTTCCCCGTCGCCATCGCCCGTGCGGGCGCTCTGGCCGGGGCCCGGGGGGTGGGACTGGCCTCGACCGTCGGCTACAGCGGGTTGCTGCTGGGGCCGGCCCTGATCGGGTTCCTCGCCGGCCACGTCGGCCTGCCCACCGCACTGACCACGGTGTCCGCCCTCGCGCTCGTCGCAGCCGGACTGTCGCTGCGCGTCGCAGGCGACCAGCGCGTGCGGCTCGCCTTCCTGCCCTGGTCCCAGGGCGAGGTGCGGGCACGGCTGACCACCTCCCTCGGCCAGGTCGGCACGGTCGTCTCCGACGCGTCCCGTCGCCACGCCGGCTCCCTCGCGGCGCTGACCCCCGACGCGCTGGTGGACGGCTTCGGCAGCGGCACCCCGGCGTCACCCCTCCGCGACCTGGACTGGGTCCTCGGCCACCGCCGTTGACCCGGCAGCCTGCGCCGGCGGATACCTCGTCGGTCAGGTGACCTGCGGCAGGTAGAAGCAGACGTCCGCGACATCCGGGACGTTGCGGAACCCGAGGGCCCGCTGCAGCTGCCAGCCGTCCGGGCTGGGGGCCGAGACCAGCCTGGTGGCCCCCCACCGAGCGGCATCCCGCAACCGGGCGAGAACGAGAGCCCGACCCACCCCTCGACGGCGCCAGGAGGGCAGCACTCCCAGGTTGCACAGGTCCACGGTCCCGTCCACGAGGAAGGACGTCGCGAAGCCGACGGGCTCGTCGTCGACCACACCGAGCCAGTGCCTCAGCGGTCCGGGGCCATCCAGACCCACAGCGGCGTAGAGGCCGCGTCGGGTCGCCCGGTCGTCCGGGTCGTCGAGCCACTCACAGGCGGCCGCCAGGTCGAGCCAGGTGTCGAGCTGACCCGGCTCGGCGACCCGCAGCACGTCGACGCCCGGGCCGTCCCCGGCGACCACGTCGGAGAGCGACCCGCCCGACGACCGACCGAGCCGTTCAGGCCTGGCGCCCGCGGCGACCAGGAGGTCGGTCAGCCGGCTGTCGGGGCGCGCGACGAACCAGGAGGCCGGCGTCCGGCCGAACCACCGGATGACGTCAGCCGCGGTCGCGGGGGAGATGGGTGCCCCGGGCTCGCTGACCACGCCGTTCAGGTCGTTGCTGTGCGCTCCGGTGCGCACCGCGACCCAGCCGTCGCCCCGTCGCAGCTCACAGTCAGGGGCACTGGCGTAGTGCAGCAGCCGCCTGATGGCCGCGTGATGAGCCGCCTCTGCCAGCGTCCGGTCGTTCACCTGCGGCCGACCTGGCTCATCCCTGCCGTCACCGGGACTGCTGGAGGTAGCGGCCGATCTCGGCGCCGACCCGCTCGAGCAGCGGGCCCGCGTCGCGCATGCTGCGCGTCACGTCCGGCTCGAGATCGGCGAGGGCGAACACCCGGTCGAAGCTGGCGGCCCGGCTCTCGGCCTCGCTCAGCAGCGTGCGACCACACACGGCCAGCACCGTAGCGACGTGGTGCTCCCGGGCCCGGCGGGCCACCCCCAACGGGGTCTTACCGCCCAGGCTCTGGCTGTCCAGGCTGCCCTCGCCGGTGATCACCACGTCCACACCCTCGAGCCGTTCGTCGAGGGCGACCAGCTCGAGCACCACCTCGATCCCCGGACGACGCGCGGCGCCGAGCACCGCCAGAGCCGCGAAGCCGACCCCGCCGGCGGCGCCGGCGCCCTCCGCCTGCGCCCACCCGTGCACCTCGTCGCCGAGCACCCGGGCGAGCCGCTGGGTGAGGCAGGTGAGCGACTCGTCCAGCAGGCGTACGTCGTTGGGGCCGGCGCCCTTCTGCGGGCCGAACACGGCGGCCGCCCCGGTGGGCCCGAGCAGGGGGTTGGACACGTCGGAGGCGAGCACCATCTCGGTCCGGCCGAGCCGTTCGTCGAGGCCGGTGACGTCCACCGTCTCGAGCCGGGCGAGACCGCCGCCGCCGGGTGCCACCGGCCGGCCGTCGGCGTCCAGGAGCCGGACTCCGAGGGCGGTGAGCAGCCCGGCCCCGCCGTCGGTGCTCGCGCTGCCTCCCACCCCGAGCACGATGGTCCGGCACCCGGCGTCCAGCGCAGCGGCGATCAGCTCCCCGGTGCCGTGGGTGTCGGCGCGCAGCGCGTCGAGGACCGGGCGGCCGTCGCGCCGCGGCAGCACGTCGAGGCCGGAGGCGGCGGCCATCTCGATGACCGCGACGTCGCCGTCGATGGCGAACGTCGCCTCGACCGGGACGCCCACTGGCCCGGAGACGGTCGCGGTGTGCGCCGCGTAGCCGGCCGCCAGCGCCGCGGCGACCGTGCCCTCACCGCCGTCGGCGACCGGGACCCGGTCCACCTCGACGCCGTCGAGCACCCCCTCGATCCCCACGGCGACGTGGGCCGCCACCTCGGGCGCCTCCAGGGAGCCCTTGAACTTGTCCGGAGCGATCAGCACGCGCATGGGGCCACCCTGTCAGCCCGGCACCGAGATGTCCTCACCGAAGCGTCAGGTGGAGGCCTCGTGCGACGTACGCAGCAGAGGTTATCCTCACGTGCCCTCGAGGAACAGGAGAAAACGGATGAGCAAGCCCAGCCCCGGCCACTCGATCACGCTTCGGGTCGCGGTCGCCTCCAGCTATCGAGCCACCACCGAGCTGGCGTCCGCCGTCGCCGACACCGGCGCCGCGGTGACCGCCCTGGACATCGTCGAGTCCAGCCACGACGGGCTGATCATCGACGTGACCTGCAACGCCGAGGGCGACGAGCACGCGAAGCGGATCGCCGAGGAGCTGGACGCCCGCGAGGGGGTCGAGGTCCGCAAGGTCAGCGACCGGACGTTCCTGCTGCACCTGGGCGGGAAGCTGTCGGTGGAGCCCAAGGTGCAGCTGCGCAACCGCGACGACCTGTCCCGTGCGTACACCCCGGGGGTGGCCCGGGTCTGCCTGGCCATCGCGGAGAACCCCGAGGACGCCCGGCGGCTGACCATCAAGCGCAACACCGTGGCCGTGGTGACCGACGGCACGGCCGTGCTGGGGCTCGGCGACATCGGGCCCGCTGCCGCGCTCCCCGTGATGGAGGGCAAGGCGGCCCTGTTCAAGCAGTTCGCCGGTGTCGACGCCTGGCCGGTGTGCCTGGACACGACCGACACCGAGGAGATCATCATGATCGTCAAGGCGCTGGCGCCGGTCTACGGCGGCGTCAACCTCGAGGACATCGCCGCGCCGCGCTGCTTCGAGATCGAGCGCCGGCTCCGCGACGAGCTGGACATCCCGGTGTTCCACGACGACCAGCACGGCACCGCGATCGTGGTGCTGGCCGCCCTGATCAACGCGATGCGCGTGGTGGGCAAGAGCATCGCCGACTCCAAGATCGTGATCAGCGGTGTCGGGGCGGCCGGGCACGCGATCATCACCCTCCTGCAGGCGCCGGGCGCGAAGCACATCATCGCCTGCGGCCGCTCCGGCGCCATCCACAGCGGGGAGGAGTACGCCGACGAGCACCGCCGGTGGATCGCCGAGAACACCAACCCCGACGGCTTCACCGGCAGCCTGCACGAGGCGCTGGTCGGTGCCGACGTCTTCATCGGCGTCTCGGGCCCGAACATCCTGCAGGCAGAGCACATCGCCAGCATGGCCGACGACGCGGTCGTCCTCGCGCTCGCCAACCCCGACCCGGAGATCCACCCGACGGAGGCGGCCGAGCACGCGGCCGTGGTGGCCACCGGACGCAGCGACTTCCCGAATCAGATCAACAACGTGCTCGCCTTCCCGGGGCTGTTCCGCGGGCTCCTGGACGCCGGGGCCCGGGAGATCACCACCCCGATGCTCGTCGCGGCCGCCGAGGCGATCGCCGGGTGTGTGTCCACCGACCAGCTGAACCCGAGCTTCATCGTCCCGAGCGTCTTCGACCCGGCCGTCGCCCCGGCGGTCGCCGAGGCGGTGCGGGGGGCGGTCCGCCCGGACAGCCGCATCGCGCTGGCCGACAGCCGTTGAGGGACGGGAGGCGGCCCGAGTCAGGGCTCCTGGGTGTTGATCATCCGTGAGGCGGTGAGGCTGGCGTTGGCGTTCCACTTCTGGCCGGCCGAGCCGTCGCAGGTCGCGACGAGCACCTTCGAGTAGGTGTTGCTGAAGCGGTCGCTGTCCGGGCCGGCCGCGAGACAGGCGCCGTTCGCATCCACGATCGTGAACTTCCGCGATGACGGCAGGTCGTTGCCGGTCGAGTCCTGGGTCCGATACATCGTCCAGCGATAGGCCGACGGCGTCCCCGCGCTTGCCGGGCAGGGCGTGGTGACCCGGACGTAGCCTCCCGTCGTCATCGGGCTCATCAGGCAGTACACCGTCCCGGGATTGGTGGTCAGCAGCACGTCGGTGGGCCTGACACCCAACGCCGGCACCGGCTTGAACCGCTGGTTCCAGCCGACGTTGTAAGGGTTCGGGTTCGCCTTGCAGGGATACACGATCAGGTAGCCGTAGTTGACGTCGCCGGCGGTGACGTCCAGGCAGTTGTAGGGCTGCGCGTAGTTCACCAGCTGGTCGCTCAGTGCGCCCGCGGTGCCGGAGCCCGCTCCCACGGAGAGGTTCCAGGCCTGGGTGGTGCTGTCGGCGCCACCGCTGCAGCCGGTGAGCGTGACCGCCACCCCGTCGGCCGGGCCCGGCGCGGTGAAGCAGTAGGAGTCTTTGTCCGACTGGTTGGCCGCAGTGCCCGCGAAGTGCCTCTCCTCGGTGTCGGTCCACTGCTGGTTGTACGGCGAGCAGGTGTTGATCGACGTGCAGTCCCGCGGGTCCACGACGCCGCAGAGGGTGAGGACGACGCCACCGTTGGCCGCATGCGGCGTCGGCGCATCGAGGCAGAGCCCGTTCGGACTGGCACGGGTCACCGACGACGCGAGCTGGATGCTCAGGTCGCTGCGGTACAGGAAGAGCTGAGGGGCGGGCGCAGGCGTTGCGCCGCTGCAGGCGTGCATGACGACGCGGGCCCCCGCCACCGAGTTCTCGGCCTCCATGCACAGCGGCGTGGTCTTCGACGACGTCGACTGGTTGAGGGAGATCTGACCGCCGGGGAAGTCGGTGTCGTTGGTGGCGAACACGTAGGTCGAGACCAGCGTCCTGCCGCGGCTGCCCCGGTCCGCCGCCCCGTCGGTGCCGGTGGAGGTGATGACCGCGAAGCGAGGAGTCACGAGCCCGGTGTCCTGGTCGAAGGTGCCGTTGCCGGGCGAGCACAGCATCGCGCTGCCGGTGCCGGGAGTCGTCACCCAGTAGGCCACCGACACGGAGTAGCTCCCGCTGCCCGTGCCGTTGGCGCCTCCGTTCAGGGGCGTGCTGGTCGGGTAGCAGGGCAGCGAGGCGGCGTCGCCGGTGGAGTCCGACTTGGTGCTGTTCCGGATCTGGCCGACAGCGACGTCCACCCCGGCCTGGGCGGCGTTCAGCGCATGCACGCGGGTGATGTCGAACCGGGTGGACCTGTTCTGCGCGACGACCATCGGCAGCAGGAGTGCGCCCAGCACGGCGGCCACCAGCACCGCCATCAGCGCCATCGCCAGCGACCCGCGGTCGTCGTCGGCTCGCGGCAGCCGGCCGAGGCGTGCGAGCACACGGTGGGCATGCGGGCGCCGTACCGTCATGGGCGGAGCCCGCCGACGAGACCCTGCTGGCAGATCGTGGCGTTGGTGGTGTCCGCGACGTTGCTGTTGACCGCGGTGAAGGTGAAGCTGGTCCGCGTGGTCGTGGGTGGGCTCGCTCCGGACGTGCCGGCGACCAGGGTGACGGTCAGTCGCTGGAAGACCGTCGGCGCCCCGCTCGCCGGTGGCGTCGAGAACGGCTGGTAGCCCACGCCGGAGGAGTCCAGCGGCACGATGGAGCTGGCGAGCGGCGTCCAGCCGGTCAGGTCGGAGTAGGTCGTCGAGCCGGTGGCCGTCCAGGTCCGCAGCTGCAGCTTCTGCGACGCGAGGTCCACCCGCAGCTGGCTGCACTTCTGCACCGAGGCTGCAGTGGGCACCGATCCGAGCTCGACGTAGGTGTCGCCACTGGTGCCCGTCGCCGGACCGATGGTGCTGATGGCGTCGGCGTAGCGGACCCGCTTGTCCAGCTGGAGGAAGGCGTTGTTCACCTGAGCCGTCGAGGTGGTGACGGCGTCGACCTTGGTCACCGTCTTCGCCATGCTCACGACCGCGCCGGTGAAGATCGTCATGAAGATGGTCATCACGAGCATGCCGACCAGCAGCTCCGCCAGGGACGTGCCACGGTCGTCCCGCTGCAGCTCTCGAAGGCGTTGAACCATGGCTCTCACCCTCCCTGACCTGCGTTGTAGTGGGACGTGACCGTGGCTTGGGACAGCACCGTGTTGTAGAGGGCCATCTCGTCCAGGGAGCCGGCCAGGTAGTTCCCGCCGGTGGCCAGGCGGGCGACGTTGATGGTGGTGCTGCCGGTGAGGGTCGCTGTGTTGCTCGTCGCCGTCCCTGCTGAGACGCCGTCGACGAACAGCTGCATCGCACCGGTGCCTTTGACCCGGTTGAAGACCACGTAGTGCCAGGCTCCGTTGTTGTACCCGCCGGCCGACGACACGATAGACACGTCCGGGCTCCCGACGCCGGCGACGACCTTGCCGTCCGAGCGCAGGGACACGCCGAAGTCGTTGGCGGTGCCGGCGCCCGACGCGTCGACCAGGCCGGCCCCCTGCCCCCATTGGGTGCCGGTGCCGATGCCTTGGGTCGACTTGAACCAGAACTCGACGGCGAAGTCGTCCTGGATGGTCCGGGGCACACTGGAGTAGTCGTTGACGCCGTCGTAGGTGACTGCGGTGTTCGCGTCACCGGCGATGGCCCCGGCCGCGCCGAGCACCACCCCGAGGAAGTAGTCGCCGACGCTGGAGCCCTTGCTGTCGGTGACGCGGGGAGCGGGGACGGGGGTGACGGAGAAGTTGTCGTACTGGATCCCGGTGGTGTCGGTCTTCGTGATCGCAGCCGACGGGTTGCCGTCGAAGAAGCCGGCCCGACCCGCCCCCGAGATCGTCGTGTCGGTGACGGAGGTGATCTGCACCCCGTCGACGTACAGCTTGATCAATGAACCGATCATCTCGAGCTTGATCCGGTTCACTTGGTTCGCAGTGCGTGCGGTCGCTGCGACGCTGCGGAGTGTGACGAGATTGCCGTTGTCGTACTCGAAGAGCACCCAGTTGCCACCATTGGTTCCCTGTTCCCACCGAGCGCCGTAGGCATTGACGCCGGCCGTGTCCACGCGGCCGACGACACCGGCGAAGTCGTTGTTGATGTTCGACCGGAACACGAGATCGGCTTCTACCGAGTAGTCCGAACTCGGCGGAGTCGCGTTCGTGTAGTACGCCGAGAAGCCGCTTCCCGAGCGGTACAACCGGTTGGCGGAGCTGATCTTGGCGAGGTCCGCGCCCTGGTAGAAGCTCCAGGTGGCGCCGAGCTCACCGGTGTGGCCGGTCAGGGGCGTCTGCGACGCGTCGGTGAACGAGTCGGAGGACAGCGTGGCCTCGCCGAGGCGGAACCAGTTGAGCAGGCCGGCGGTGCCCGCAATAGTGGGAGCGTACGGCGGCCCGACCTTCACGACACTGGTGCTGGTCGCCGGTGTGCCGGTGTTCCCGACGTTGTCCGTCGTGACGTACTGGTACTTGTAGCAGCTGCCCGTAGGCACCGTCTCGACGAACGGCGACGTCGGGTTGGTGCCCCCGGTGACCGTGGAGAACGCCGTGAAGGTGCCGCAGCTGCCGGTGCTGCCGGAGAGCGGGGCTGAGGCCCGCTGCAGCAGTCGGGTGCCGACGCCCGAGCCGGAGTCGCTGCCCGTGGTGAAGCCCACGCTCACCGAGGTGCTGGTGCTGAAGCGGTCCGGATAGGTCACGGTGCCCGTGGCGGGGGCGGTGCTGTCGGGTGTGACCGTGAGCGCAGTGCCGGCCGAGGACCTGCCGGCGGAGTTCGTCGCGGTGACGACCGGGCTGCCCGGCACGGCCGGGTTGGCGGCGGCCCAGGAGTAGGTCGTGGTTCCCAGCGCGCCCGCGGTCGACGTCCAGCCGGTCCCCAGCCCGGGGAACGCATAGCTGCTGATCCCGGAGCTCGGGTCCGAGGAGTCCGCTGTCACTGCGAAGGCACCGCTGGCTGCGCCCGGCCGGTAGTAGAGCGTGCTGCCGGTCACCGACGTGTTGGTGAACCCCGTGAAGCCGAGCGTCGGTGCGGTGGGGGGGACGGTGTCCACCTTGATGTCCCCACTGGTGTAGGTCGAGGAGTTGCCCAGGGAGTCGGAGACGACGTAGTCGTAGCGGTAGCAGGCTCCGTCGGCCACCGTGTCGCTCCTGGGCGTGGACGGGTCGTCGGCGCCGACCTGGCTGTAGGCGCCGAAGGCGGTGCAGGTCCCGCCGGACAGCGTGCCGGCGGAGCGCAGCAGCTGGTTGCCCGTGGTCGCGAGGCCGCTCGGGTCGGTGCCCGGGTCCAGGGCGAGGCTGAGCGTGACCGACGTGGAGTACCGGCCCCCGCTGCCGGTCAGACCGACCGCGTCGACAGACCCGTCCGTCGGGCCGGTGAAGTCCTGGGCAGCGCTGGTGGCGAGCTGGTAGTGGTTCGTGACGTCGTTCTGGGTCAGCGCCCTGGTGTAGAAGGAGGCTTCGTCCAGCGAGCCGTTGAACCACCCGCCGCTGTTGATGTCTCCTGGCGCCAGGACACCTCCGATCGTGAAGCCGTACTGGTCGATCGAGGTGGCTCTGGTCACCGACTGGGTGCCGAGCGAGACGCCGTCGACGTACACGGTCATCGCGGTGCCGTTGTAGCTGGACACGATCTGGTGCCAGGAGCCGTCGTTCAGTGGGGCGGAGGCGGTGAACGTCTTGTCGTAGTCGGTCTGGATTCCCCACGCAGTGATGGTGCTGTTCTGCAACCAGAGCCCGAACTCGCCGCCGCTCGTCCAGCGGGTCCCGTAGGTGTAGAGCACCTGCCTCGCCGAGCTGGAGGTCTTGACCCACATCTCGACGCTGCGCGTGCCGGCCCCGACCGGGAGACCGATGGGGGCCGGCACGCGGACGTAGTCGCTGACGCCGTCGAACCTGGCTGCCGTGTCGTCATCGTTGGCCAGGGCGCCGGGCACGCCGAGCGCCGGGCCGTTGAAGTAGTCGCCGGTGTTGGTCCCGGTGGTGTCGACCGCACGGGGATAGCCCGCCGGCGTCATCGCGAAGTTGTCCAGGTGCAGACCGGTGGTGGTGCTGCTCGTGCTCGTGGCCACGAAGCGGACGCCCCCGCGGCCCGCTGCAGTGATGGAGCTGTCGGTGGCGGTGACCTTCACGACCCCGTCGACCAGCAGCCGGATCGTCGTGCCGTTCAGGTCCAGAGCCAGGTGTCGCTGCCCGTTCGACGACGTGCTTCCGGTGGGGGTGAGGGTCTCGGCGGACGGGGTGCCGATCAGGGTGATGGTGCCGTTGACAGACTTGTACAGCTGCCACGCCCCCGTTGGAACGTTGTACTGCGCGCCGTAGAAGGTGCCGTTGGTGCTCAGTCGGCCGACCACGCCCACTGCGTCGCCGGTCTGCAGCGTCTTGACCGTGAGGTCGGCCTCGACGCGATAGTTGGCGGAGGTCGGCGTCGCGGAGGCGTAGTACGTGCCGGTGCCGGCCCCGTTGCTGTGCCTGATGCCCTGGAAGAACGAGTTGCCGCCGAAGTTCTGGTCGGGGGTGAACGTCTCCACGGTGGCGTTGTTCGAGCCCAGCGGGGCCCACGTGGCGCTGGTCTCCCCGGCCCGTGCGGACAGCAGGGTCGCGGCTGCGCCAGAGGTGAACGAGTCCGCCGACAGCAGTCCGGCCGCCGGCTCCCCGAGCCGCCAGTAGCTGAGCAGGCTCGGGTCCGTGCGGACGGCGCCGGCGTAGTCCACCTTGGCGACGCTGGTGCTGGAGTAGAACTGCCTGTTGCCGACGTGGTCGGTGTCGCCGTACTGGTAGGTGTAGCAGGCTCCGGGACGAACGCTGGTGTCCACGTAGGGCGAGGTCGGTGCCAGCGCGAAGACGTTGATGGTGGTGTAGGTCCCGCACACACCGTTGACCAAGGGGGCCGAGGACCGCTTGAGCCGGCCCTGGCTGGGGTCGATACCCGAGTCGCCGTCGGTGCCGGCCGTGAAGGTCACGGTGACCGACCTGCCACTGGTGAAGCCGTCGGGATAGCTGATGCTGCCGGAGCTCGGGTTGGTCGAGTCATTGCGGAACGTGAGCGCGGTGGCGGCGGTGTTGGCGGCGACGTCTCGCCCCGTCACGGTCTCGGTCGGGGCGCCGGCCGTGCCGGCCGTCCACGCGAACGGGTTGGACGCGTAGGGCCCGCCGGCGGGTGTCGAGACGGTGGACGGGGTGTGCGTCCAGCCCGTCGTCGTTCCGCCCAGGGCCGCCGTCTGGCTCGAGGCCGGGCCGGAGTTCGCGTCCGTCACCGTGTTGGTCAAGGCGAACGAACCGGCGGCGGCGCCTCGATAGTAGACGATGCTCCCACTCTTGTAGGCGCCGCCCGTGACTCCGGACAGCGTCAACGCGTTGGTCGGCGGCGTGCCGTCCCCGACCGTCCAGGAGAAGGTGACCGATCTGGACGAGCTTCCGGAGGTGACCGTGAGGGTGACTGTGGAGGAGCCCAGGACGGTGGGGGTGCCGGTGATGAGCCCGGTGCCGGTGTTGAGGACCAGCCCGGCAGGCAGGGTGCGGGGGGTGGCGTCACTCCAGAAGTAGGGGCCGGACCCTCCGCTCGCGTTGAGCTGCAACGGGGGGGACAGCGCGGTGGACACGCTGCTGGTCTGGGGGCCCGGGTTCGTCACGGCCAGCGTCGGGAACGTCACCGTCCAGGTGAAGGGGTCGGTGTAGGTGCGCCCGCCGGCGTCCGTGAGCCTGATCCTCACGGTGTAGGAGCCCTGCGTCGTCGGACTGCCGCTGATCAGCCCTGCCGCACTCACCGCGAGCCCCGGTGGCAGCGACGAGGTCGGGTCGGAGAACACGTAGGGCGGCTCCCCTCCGGTCGCTCCCTGGATCTGTCGGTTGACCGGGTCCGCGGTCGCGGTGACCAGGGTGCCGGGATTGGTGTAGGTGGGCGGTCGCACGACCCGCCAGGTGAGGTCCTCGACGTCCGTGCGGAGGAAGGCGTCGGTCACCTGGATCCTCGGTGTGTAAGTGCCCACCGAGTCGCCGACGGTGCCGGAGATCAGGCCGGTCGACGAGTTCAGGCTGAGGCCGACCGGCAAGGAGCCCGAGGCGACCGCCCAGCTGAGCGGAGCGACGCCCGTGCCGGGGTTGGTGGCCATCTGCAGGCCGGCCGTGTCGCCGACGACGCTCGCCCGGTCAGCAACCATGGTCACGACCGGCGAGGGGTACGCCGCCGCCCGCGCCCGGAACGTCGGGTCCGCGACGCCGCTGACCAGGGTCGACGTGACGTAGGCACACGGGGTCGTGCCGCACCGCTGGCCGGTCCAGGTCACGGCGACGACCGCGCGCAGGTAGGCGACCGCGCTGGCGCCACCGAGGGTTGCCGGTGCGACGCAGTCCGTCGGTCCGGTCGTGGGGATCGAGCACTGGCCGAGGTACTGGTTGACCGTGTAGACGACGCTTCCCACCGTCTGCGGCACACCGACGGTCGGCAGGGCCGCGGTCGGCCCGCTGTTCGTGGCCGCGCCGGCGTCGACCGCCTTGTCCATCTTGGCCAGCCAGGGCGTGACCTGGGGGCCTGCGGCGCCGAGCTGGGCGGTGACGCTGCTCGTGTCTCGTCCCGTCACCAGGTCGCTCGCGTCGAGGGAGCGGATCTGCTCCACGGTGGAGTCCGCCACCTGGACCGCGACCTGGGTGGCCCGCTGGCGGCTCGCCGAGATGGTGCCGTTGACGAACTCGGCACCGACCGCGCTCATCACGACGGTGATGACGCTGATCGCGATCAGGGACTCGAGGAGGATGAACCCTCGCTCGTCCCGGGTGTGCTCCCCCCGCCGCCTCCAGCACCGGGCACGGCGAAGCGCCCGGAGGAAGGAGGGAGGCGTCATGGCGGTGTCAGCCCCCGAGGTCGCCGGCGAGGAGCTTCTTCAGTTGGCGGGTCTGGGCCAGCGTCTGGGGGGCGGAGAAGATCTGGAGCCGCGTGGAGAGGCGCGACTGACCGCTGATCGACGCCGCCTTCGCCCCGACACCCGGTGAGACCTGCACGGAGGAGATCAGCACCCGCCGTGCTCCCGCGGTGCGGACCGCGCTCAGGAACGCGACCTGGTCGTCCAGCCGGCCCCGGCACTCCACCGTGACCGGCATCGAGAACAGCCCACCCTCGGCTGCGGATGCCGGCGTCGTGCCCACCACCGGTGCCGGCGCTCCGACGACCACGCTGGTGATGACGACACCGGCCGCCGTGGCCTGGGCGTTGATCTGCCGGGTGAAGTCGGGCAGGCCGCTGTCCGAGGGAAGTGCGGCCTCCGCAGCCCGCAGGGACGACGTGAGCTGTGCCATCCGGGTGCTCTTGTCCTCGAGCGACCTGGCCTTGACCTGGAGCAGGTCGTTCGCGTGCTGTGTCTCGACCGACTGGTCGCGGAGGTCGCTCGTCGTGGACAGCTCCGGCCCGATGAACACCGTCCATCCGACAGCGACGATGACGAGAGCCAGCAGCGCGCCGCCGATCAGCCACACCCGGGTGCTGGAGAGACGGGATCTCATGGCTTGTCGGGCTTCTTTGTCTGGTCGGTCCCGGTCACGTCGAAGCGGTGGGTGTACAGCGCGTCGGTGAGGGTCAGGCTGACGCTGTACTGCGCTGTTCGGCCGGCCACCACGTTCGAGCTGG
Organism: uncultured Nocardioidaceae bacterium; assembly: GCA_964237315.1. Classification (GTDB taxonomy): domain Bacteria; phylum Actinomycetota; class Actinomycetes; order Propionibacteriales; family Nocardioidaceae; genus Nocardioides_B. The sequence continues at coordinate 33,436 of CAXSHL010000015.1, read as the reverse complement.
GCAGCACGTCGGCGACCCCCTTGATGGCCGCCAGCCGGTCCACGAACGCCGGCAGGTCGTCCAGCGTGCGTCCGGCCCCGCTGATGCTCACCGTCCCCACGCTCGGATGCCCGGACCTGTCCAGACTCCCTTCGCCCTCGACCGAGCCTTCGGGGGTGAGCGTGAGGGAGATGGCCTGGATGGTCATCGACCCGGGCAGCGCCCGGTTGATCGCCGTCACGGTGCGGGGAAGGTCGACGTCGTTCTTCAGCAGGGTCGCGACCTGGCGATCCAGGTCAGTCACGGTCGTCTCGATGACGGTGATGCCGGAGTACCTCTCGACAGTCCGGGTGAGCTGGGTCGTGCGGTCCGTCGCCGCCGTCGCCTCGTCCCTCGCGGCCTGGTGGCGTACGGCGGCGTACCCGAACGTCGCGGCACAGATCGCCAGCACCAGCAGGCATCCAGCGGCGATCCGACGACGGAGCAGGGAGATCCAGCGGGCCTGGACCAGCTCCGGCGGTGTCATGTCCGCGACGACGTCCCAGCCCGGCATGCTGCCCCACGCGTGGCGATCCGGCGGTGCCATCACGGCGGTCATGCTGCGGCGCCCATGGCCAGTCCCACCGAGACGGCGCTGAGCAGGCGGAGCGGGTCCCCGTCGGCGACCAGGGCCTGCGAGCTCTTGTTGCGCAGGTGCTGCATCGGGTCCACGACGAGTGCCGGCAGGCCCATCCGCTCCTCGAGCATCTCGGCGACGCCACGCAGCAGGGATCCTCCGCCGGTGAGGGACATCCGGGTGATCTGGGCCTGGTTGTTGGACGAGCGGAAGTACTGCAGCGTCGTGCGGAGCTCGGCCACCAGGGGGCGCAGTCCCTCGGTGAGCATGGTGGTCAGCTCGGTGGGCCCGCCCGCGATCCCCACGTCGCACTTCGCCTGCTCGGCCTCGTGCTCGTCGACCCCCATCCGGTCGGCCAGGTGTGCGGTGAGCTGCTGCCCTCCTCGGGAGAGCGTGCGCACCAGCCTGGGCACGCCGTTCTGGTGGATCAGCACCGTGGTGAGATGAGCACCGATGTCGATGACCGCCTCGACCGCCGCTTCCTCGTGCGCGATCGAGCGCAAGGAGCCGAACGACGACAGGTCGACCCGGACGACCTTGAGGCCGGCGCGCTCGACCGCACCGACGGCATGCAGGATCGGCTCGCGAGGGGTGGCCAGCAGCAGGCCCCGCACCAGGTTCGTGTCCGGGTCGGCCTCGCCGAGCTGGCAGAAGTCCAGGACGACCTGGTCGATCGGCAGGGCGACGATCTCGCGGGCCTGGAAGGGCAGTGCCTTGGCGCGTTGCTGCGGGTCGAGGTCCGGGATGGTGATGTCCCGCACCAGCACCTGCTGGTTCGCCGTGCCCAGGATGACCCGCCTGCCGGGGAACCTGTTCTGGCGCCACAGCTGCCTGAGCGCGGCGGTGAGCGCCGGCGGCTCCTGCACGACGCCGTCCACGACCACGCCGGGCGCAAGGTCCACCCGGCCCGCACCGTGCACGGTGACCGACGGTCGACCCTCGACCATCCGCGGCTCCAGCACCGTGGCCCGCACCGCCGTGGCGCCGATGTCCAGGCCGATCGTGCGGCCGTCGCTGTTCAGGACGCTGGGACGACCGCGACCCGTTCGGTGGACTTTCATACGCTTCCTCCGGCCGGCACGTCAGGCCCGCTCGACGAGGTGCAGGTAGGCCGTGGCGAGCGGCGCGCTCGCGAAGATGGCGAGCAGGGCTCCGGCGACCATGAACGGCCCGAACGGGATGGAGCTCCTGCGTCCGGCTCGTCGCAGCACGACCAGGGCAACACCCGCGAGGCCTCCGATGAGGAAGGCCGAGAACCCCCCGATCAGCAGCGCCGGGTAGGACAGGAACCCGAGGGCGCCCCCCACCACTCCGGCCAGCTTGACGTCACCGAGGCCCATGCCGCCCGGGTACGCGAGCACCAGCACGAGGTAGAACGCGAACAGGGCCAGCGCGCCGACGGCTGCTCGCAGCAGCGGCTCGACGCTGCCGTCGAGGAGGGAGGCACCGCAGAGCAGAGCGCCGAGCACCAGGTACGTCGGATACACGATCGCGTTGGGCAGGCGCCGCTCGTCGAGGTCGATGGCGGTCAGCGCGATGCCCACCGCGACGAAGAACAGGTAGGCCGGGAGTGCCTCGAGAAGTCCGAGTCGACCGAGCTGCACCGTGACACCCACGAACAGCAGCGCCGTGACCAGCTCGACCACGGGATACCGGATGCTGATCGGGATCGCACAGTCCGCGCACCGCCCGCGGAGTGCCACCCAGCCGAGCACCGGCACGTTGTGACGGGCCCGGACCGGCGCGTGGCAGGCAGGGCACCGGGACCCCGGGTGCACCAGCGACTCGCCGCGGGGCACCCGGTGGATCACGACGTTGAGGAACGAGCCGATGACGAGCCCGAGAGCTCCGACCGAGGCGACAAGAACCGGCATGCTAGTCCTCTCGTGTCCTGCTGCCCGAAAACGACCGTGCCGAGGGTGCCGGCCCGGAAGAGGCCCATACACGCCTACCGCCCGCCGGAGTAGATGAACCCCGGCAGGCAGTGTGCAAGCACGTTGGTGCGTCGAGAAACTCCTCGCGCCTACCTCAGCAGGCGTCGGCGTAGGCCGCCAGGGCGGTGGTCTTGGTGGCGATCGAGCCGCCGGCGGTGCTCGCGTAGCAGAAGTAGTTCGTGGTCGACCCGGAGCCGTTCGTGTTGTAGGCCCCGATGATGTAATTGGTGTTCGCGGACGCAGCCGGGGTCGACTTCGCGAAGTAGACGAACGCCGTGCCGGCGCTTGCCTTGATCGACTGGCCGGAGCAGCCGGTCAACGCGCCGGCTCCAGAGACTGCACTGGGGTAGACGCTGTTGTCGACGTTGCACTGCTCCAGAACGTTGATTGCATTACGCAGATCGGACTGTGCCGACTTGTCGCTCGCCCCCTTCTTGTAGTTCAGGTACACGGGGATGGCGATGGCGATGAGGATGCCCATGATCACCACGACCACGAGGAGCTCGATCAGGGTGAAGCCACTCTCGCCCGAGGCGCGTCGTTCGCGGAGCTTAGTGAGGTTGAGCAAGGGAGCCTCCTAGGCTCTGGCCGGTGGGCCGGCATGAGTGCCGACGTAGTCCATCTGATAGGTGATTCGTTTCCTGCGTGGCGATCTGACATGTTTGGTGCCTCAAATCGGACAACGATTCGGTAACGCTGACTTTACCCGCCTTGACGTCCGCGAATCCGTGGAATCGACATACCGGAGGGACGCGTGCAGTGGCGTGGTCAGCCCTGGATGCGCCCGTAGATGGAGAACATCGGGAGGTAGAGGCAGACGACCATGGTGCCGATGATGACGCCGAGGAGCACGACCAGGAGGGGCTCCATGGCCGAGGTCAGGGAGTCGGTGGCCGTCTCGACCTCGTTGTCGTAGTAGTCGGCGAGCTTGTCGAGCATGTCGGTGATCTGTCCGCTCTCCTCGCCGACCTTGACCATCTGGGTGACCATGGACGGGAACAGCGGGTGCTTGACGAGCGCTGTCGACATCTGTCCACCCTTGCGCACGGTCTCCCTGACGTCGTCCATCGCCTCGGTGATGGTCGCGTTCCCCGAGGTCGAGCCGACGACCTCGAGCGCCGAGATGATCGGCACGCCGACGGCGAGCAGGGTGCCCAGGTTCCTGGCCCAGCGGCTGATAGCAAGCTTGGCGAAGAGCGCCCCGAAGATCGGCAGCCTGAGCTTGAGCCGGTCGGTCCGGAGCCGGAAGGACTTGCTGGTCCGCAGGGCCCGCCGGTAGGACCGCGACCCCGCGACCACGACCACGGCGAGGATCGGCAGCACCCACCACGCGTTGTGGGACATCGTGACCATGATCTGCGTGGGCAGCGGCAGGCCGCCCCCGATCTGCTTGAACATCTTCTCGAACACCGGGACGATGAAGACGATGACGCCGATCCCCATCAACAGCGAGAAGACCAGCACGATCACCGGGTAGGTCAGCGCGGACTTGATCTTCGCGCGCAGATCGGCGTCCGACTCGTACATCTTCGCCATCCGATCCAGCGCGTCGTCCAGGAACCCCCCGGTCTCGCCGGCCTTGACCATGCTGACCATCAGCAACGGGAAGTGGTCGGGATGGCTCTCCATCGCCTTGGACAGCGTGCCACCGCCCTGCACCTCGGTGCGCACCTGGCCGATGGCCTCCTTGAACCTGGGCTTGGTGATCTGCTCCTCGAGGATGCCGAGAGTCCGCAGCAACGTCAGGCCCGACGACGTCATCGACGCGAACTGCCGGGCGAAGACCGCACGGTCCTTCAGCGTTGTCTTCCCCCGGAAGCCGGGGAGACTGACGCTCTGGTCGAGCCCGGTGCCCTGGCCGGTCACCTCGAGAGGGATCAGGTTCTGGTGCGCCAGCAGGCTCGCTGCGCCATCCGGAGAGTCGGACTCGATCTTGCCCTTGACGAGTGCGCCGGCAGCGTCGACCGCCTCGTAGGTGAATGTCTTCGTGACCACGGCTACATCCTCGCCAGTTGCCTGAACTCGCGCTGGTCGTGCGCCAGGTCGAGGGCCGTTGCCTTGCTGATGGCCTGTTCGTCGAACCGTTGGGCGAGGTGCTGGTCGAAGCTGATCATACCGAGGTCACGCGAGGACTGCAGGAAACTGGGGATCTGGTGCACCTTGCCCTCGCGGATCAGGTTGCGGATCGCGGCGGTGACCACCATGACCTCGCAGACGAGCGATCTGCCGGCACCGTCGAGGGTGGGGGCCAGCACCTGGGTGACCACCCCCTGCAGGCAGTTCGCCAGCTGTGTGCGGACCTGTTGCTGCTGCTGGGCCGGGAAGATGTCGATCAGCCGGTCCACCGTCTGGGCTGCGGACTGGGTGTGCAGCGTGGCCAGCACGAGGTGCCCCGTCTCCGCTGCCGTGATGGCAACGGCGGTCGTCTCGAGGTCGCGCAGCTCCCCGACCAGGATGATGTCCGGGTCCTGCCGCAGCGCGCGACGCAGTGCCGTCGCGAAGTCCTTGGTGTCCTCGCCGATCTCGCGCTGGTTGACCAGACTGCGCTGGTGGCTGTGCAGATACTCGATCGGGTCCTCGATGGTCATGATGTGCGCGGCTCGACCCTTGTTGGCCACGTCGAGGATGCTCGCCAGCGTCGTCGACTTGCCGGACCCGGTGGGTCCGGTCACCAGCACCAGCCCCCGGTGCAGATAGGCGAAGCTCTCGACATCCGGCGTCAGCCCGAGCTCGGCCAGGCTGCGGATCGAGTGCGGGATCACCCGCATGACGGCGCCGACCGACCCCCGCTGCTGGTAGACGTTCACCCGGAACCGGCCGAGCCGCTCGATCGAGTACGACGTGTCCAGCTCGTGCGTCTGCTCGAAGGTCTTCCACCGGTCAGGTGAGACGATCGCCTTCATCATCGCGCCGGTGTCGAGGGCACTCAGCTTCGGATGGTTCTCGATCGGTGCGAGGACGCCGTTCAGCCGGATGCAGGGAGCGATGCCGGCCGTGAGGTGCAGGTCCGATCCGCCGCGCGACACGGTGAGCCGGAGCAGGTCATCGATGGCCGCCTTCGGCTCGGTGACCGCGTCGACCGTCCGGGGTCTCCCGTAGCCTGCGTCCGGCGACGGAGCCTCGGTCATCGACAAGCCTCAGCCCGCTGTCAGGTCAGATGGTGACACGGAGGATCTCCTCGACGGTGGTCAGGCCGCGCGCCGCCTTCCTGAGGCCGTCCTCGCGCAATGTGACCATACCTTCGGCGACGGCGACGCGTCGTACATCGGTCGAAGAGCTGCGCGTGACAGCGAGGCGCTCGATCTCCTCGGACACCGGCATCACCTCGTTGACTGCGACACGGCCGCGGTAGCCCGTCTGCACGCAGGAGCGGCAGCCGGTGGGCTTCCACAGCACGTCGGGTACGTCGGACCAGTGCGCGGGCCACCCCATCGCGTCGAGCTCCTCGGCGGTCGGTGCATACGGCTCCTTGCACCACTCGCACAGGCGACGGGCGAGCCGCTGGGCGAGCACGCAGTCGAGCGAGGAGCCGACGAGGAACGGCTCGATGCCCATCTCGATCAGCCGGGTGATGGCGCTCGGTGCGTCGTTGGTGTGCAGGGTGGAGAGCACCAGGTGACCGGTCAGAGCCGCCTCGACGGCGAGCTGAGCGGTGATCTTGTCGCGGATCTCCCCGATCAGCACGACGTCGGGGTCCGAGCGCAGGATGGCCGGCAGCACGGCCGCGAACGTCAACCCTGCCTTGGGGTTCACCTGCACCTGGTTGACCCCGGTCAGTCGATACTCGACCGGGTCCTCGACGGTGATGATGTTGACCTCGGGCTTGCTGATCTCGGTGAGCGTCGCGTACAGCGTGGTGGACTTGCCGGACCCGGTGGGGCCGGTCACCAGGACCATCCCGTGCGGCTTGGTGAACGACCTCGAGTAGCGCTCGTAGGTGCTCTGGTCGAACCCGAGCTTCGTCAGGTTGAGGTCGATGCCGCCGGTGTCGAGCACCCGCAGCACGACCTTCTCGCCCCACACCGTCGGCAGGGTGGCCAGCCGAAGGTCGACCTTGCGCTGTGACAGACGCACGGTGACCCGGCCGTTCTGCGGGATCCGCCGCTCGGTGATGTCGACCGAGGCCATGATCTTCAGCCGTGAGATGAGCGGTGACTGCACGGCGCTCGGCACCCGGTCGATCTCGTGCAGCACGCCGTCGATCCGGTAGCGCACCCGCAGGTCGAACTCGGTGGGCTCGAGGTGGATGTCCGAGGCCCGGTTGGCGATCGCCTGCTCGATCAGCTGGTTGACGTACTTCACGACCGGAGCGTCTTGGTCCTGGGCCTGCAGTGGCGAGGAGGTGTCGTCGGCTGCGAACGTCGCCGCGATGTCGCCGAGGTCGCTGTCCTCGCGCTTGAGCCGGTCGATCAGCTTGCGCAGCTCGCTGCGGGCCGCGACGACCGGGACGACGTGCATGCCGGTGGCGGCGCGGATGTCGTCGAGTGCCACCACGTCGTGCGGGTCACTGAGGGCGACCACCAGGTCGTTGCCGGTCATGGCGATGCCGAGGACCCGGTGGCGGGTCACCAGGCTGAGCGGGATCTTCGCCATTGCAGCGGCATCGATCGGATAGCCGATCAGGTCGACGTTGCTGATGTCCTGGGCCTCGGCCGATGCCTCCGTGAGCTGCATCTCGGTGACGATGTGGTCGTTGATCAGGATGTCGCGGATCGAGCGGCCCGTGCGGTCGGACTCCTCGGTGGCCTCCTGAAGAGCCCGCCCGTCGACACCGCGGGCCTCCAGCGCGTCGAGAAGGGGACGGTAGAACGCCGAGAGGCCCGTGCGAGCGATGTCGGGTCCTGCAACGGTGCGGGTCATGGCCGTAACATCGGTCGTCCGCCGGCCCGACTTGAGGCCGCGACGCCATGAGGTGCGGCCGCACGACCGCCCTAGTGGCTGGCGGTGTCGAAGACCTCAGTGCGACCGTCCGCCCAGACCACGAGGCCCCGGCGTCCCGGTCGGGTCCGCAGCCAGGTCAGCGCGTCACCGTCCTGGGCGTAGGCCGCCGTGGCGTCGATGTCGGCCCACGTCAGATCCGGCGCCAGCACGGTCACCGACGCGATGCTGGTGGGGACGCGGCCGGTGCGGCCGTGCCGGATGTGGGACCCGCGGTGCGTCGCGGCGGAGGTGGCGACGGCCCCGTTGCGGACCGGGACGACGGCGACCACCCGCGCTGGATCCGCCGGGTCCTCGATGCCGATGCGCCATCCGGGGGAGCCGGGTGCGGCGGTCCGGCAGACCATGTCCCCGCCGGCGGACACGCACACGTCGGTCTCCTCGAGCACCTCGAGCAGCGTCGCCGCACGGCTCACTGCCCAGCCCTTCACGACGCCGCTCGGATCCAGGACCGGCGACCCGTCACCCTCGGCCCGTCGTACGTCGAAGGCGCCGGCGGACTCCTGCCGGGCCTGCTCGCCGAGCGCGAGGACCTCGGCCACCTCGGGTGGGCAGTCCGTGACGTCCACCTCCCCGCGGCCCAGGCGCGAGATCCAGGAGTCGGGACGATAGGTGCTGAACACCCGGTCCACCTCCTGCAGCAGGCGTACGGCATCCGCCCAGGCGTCCTGCGCGAGGCGGTCGTCACTGTGCCGCCCTCGCAGGGCGAGGCTGACCGGCAGACCCATCACCTGCTCGACCCGACGGTGGATCCTCACCCTGTGCCGCTCAACGGGTGAGCCTCACAGGTCGGCCCTCACAGATCGGCCCGGTCGATCGCGCTCTGCAGCGACGAGAGGTAGCCGGTGCTGGTGACGGTGGCACCGCTCACCATGTCGATGTCCGCGCTCTGCTCCTTGGTGGTCTCCTGGTTGAGCACCGGAAGCGCGTAGTCGTTGATCTCCGTGTCCCTGGGGTTGCCGTGCGGCTGCTGCAGCACGGTCACCTTGGTGATCGTGCCGTCGCTGACCGTCAGCTGCACCTGGACCGGCCCCCACTGGGTGGACTCCACGTCTCCGGTGACCGTCCGGGTGCCCGCCCCGCTGCCGGACGCATCGGACCCCGACACCACTCCGGGCGGAGAGGCGGTCGACGTGGTCGCGGACCGGGAGCCGTCGTACCCGAACAGCAGGACGACGACGGACAGCGTGCTCAGGAGCCAGAACGTGAGGCGCTTCATGAGGTCACCACCGGAAGGTCTCGAGATGGAGCAGGTCGGGGTGCACGCCTGCCTGCCCGAGCGTTGAGCGGACCAGGTCCGTCCAGTGCTCGGGCCCGCAGACGTAGACGTCGCGGTCGAGGATGTCGGGCACCCAGTGGCGCAGAGCGGTGAGGTCGTCGGCACCGCCGATGTGGTCGCCGAGCCAGGAGTCCGGCCCGCGGCGCCGTCCGGGCAGGAACAGCACCTGGAGGCCGCGGCTGCTGCTCAGGCGCTCGAGCTCGGCGGCGAACAGCGGCTCACTGGTGTAGCGCTGGACGAGGATCGCCTCGCCGGGCGCGTAGTCGAGGCCCTCGGCCAGGGCCCGCAGTGGGGTGATGCCGACGCCGGCGCCGATCAGCGCCACCCTGCGGCGGGTCCTGGTCCGGGCGCTCAGCCGGCCGTACGGCCCCTCCACGAGGGCGCGAGTGCCGGCCCGCAGCCCGGGGACCGCGCCGCTCCCGTCCCCGACGGCCTGCACGGTGATCCGCAGTCGGCGACCGTCGGGGGCCGCCGACAGCGAGTAGGGGTTGGCCCGGCTCCAGCCCGGGCCGGTCAGGAACCGCCAGGAGAAGAACTGCCCGGCCTCCACCGGGAGCCGGTCCAGGCGCCGACCGGTGAGGTGCACCGACGCGACGCCGTGCCCTTCGGGGACCACCGCGGTGACCCGCAGCTGGTGCCGCAGGTTGCGCCACGCCGGCAGGCCGAGGCGCCAGACCAGCACGGCACCGGCGGACGCCCCCCACAGCGTCCACCAGAAGACCGTCCTGACCGGGGAGGAGACCAGCTCCTGACCGGTCCACAGCTGGTGCGGCAGGGCGAGACCCACGCCGAGGTAGGCGTAGAGGTGCAGCAGGTGCCAGGACTCGTAGCGGATCCGGCGGCGCGAGGCCCTGATGCTGGTGAGGACCACCATCACCAGGCACACCGTGCCACCGGCGGCGAGCAGCAGGCCTCGGTAGCCGAGCACCAGGTCCCACAGGGTCGCCGGCGTCCGCCTCACACTGCCGCCGGCGTAGCCCCACGTGATCGTGACGACGTGCAGCACCATCAGGTCGAACGAGGTGAACCCGACGAGCCGGTGCAGGTGGGCGAGCCGGTCCTGACCGAAGGCCGCCTCCAGCACCGGCAGGCGCGCCATCAGCAGCACCTGCACCAGCAGGAGGACCGAGGCGACCAGCGCGGCCAGCCGCCCTACGGAGGTGAGACCGGCGGCCCAGCCACCGAGGTCCTGGACCCCGCCGTCCGCGACCCACCAGTACGCCACCAGCAGCAGGCCCAGCCACAGCGCCGAGCCGGCGGCCGTGCGGATGATCCTGTCGACGCGGTCGCGGGCGCCCAGCGGTGCTCCCCTCCGGACGGACGCGACGGTCGATGCCGGCCGTGGGCTCAGCGCTGTCACCTCGACCTCCCCTCCCAGTATCCGACATCGCCACCATGCGAGGCCCCTCTGGGCGCCCGCCGGAGGTGCGCTGTGCATCGGCTGTGAACCCTGGTACCCCGATCCCGCAGATCCCGCAGATCCGCCGTCACATTCTCGAAACACCGAGCGGCTTAGATGACGCCATGGGCGCGGAGCTGACGCTGGGGGCCGAGGAGGAGCTCCACGTCGTCGACCTGGACACCGGGCAGCTCTCCGCCTCCGCCTCCCGCCTGCTCGCGGACCTGCCGGAGCACAGCTTCTCCACGGAGATGCAGCGCACCACGGTCGAGACCCGCACCGACGTGACGTCCTCGCTCGGTGACCTGCGCGGTGAGCTGACCAGGCTGCGGGCGCGGCTGCACCAGGTCGCCGAGCCGCTCGGCCTCGGGGTCGCCTGCGTCGGCACGGCACCCCACTCCACCCCCGACGACTTCGAGCTGACGTCCACCGGGCGCTACCGGCACATGCGCGAGCAGTATCGGATGCTCGTCGACGAGCAGCTGATCTGTGGCCTGCAGATCCACGTGGGCGTCTCCGACCGGGACCTCGCGGTGCACCTCTCGCAGCGGGTGTCGTGGGTGCTTCCGGTGCTGCTGGCGCTGTCGTCCAGCTCGCCCTACTGGAACGGCAAGGACACCGGGTACGCGAGCATCCGGTCGCTCATCTGGCAGCGCTGGCCCAGCGCCGGACCCACCGGCCCGCTGTCGTCCGCGGCCGAGTACGCCGCCCTGCTGGAGGACCTGATCGCCAGCGGCGTGCTGGCCGACCCGGGCATGGCCTACTTCGACGTCCGGCCGTCCAGCCACCTCCCGACCCTCGAGCTCCGCGTCTGCGACGCCTGCCCGATCGTCGACGACGCCGTGCTCATCGCCGGCCTGTTCCGGGCTGCCGTGCGCGAGGCGGAGGTCGCGATCGAGGCCGGGCGGCCCTACCGCCCGTGGGCCTGGCCGGTCCAGCGGGGGGCGATGTGGCAGGCGGCTCGCAGGGGTCTCTCCGGCTTCCTCCTCGACGACAGCCAGCGGCCGCGACCGATCACTGCCGCTGCTGCCTGCCGCGCCGCGGTGGACCGGCTGCGGCCTCACCTCGAGGAGCTCGGCGACTTCGCGGAGGTGGCGACCCTCCTCGACGCGACGCTGGCCCGGGGCAGCTCGGCGGACCGGCAGCGCGCCGCCTTCGCCAACCGCGGGCACCTCGAGGACGCGATGTCCCTGGCGGTGCTGGAGACGACGGGCCCGCCGGGCGGGCCGCCTCCGGCCGTCGAGGCGCTGCGCAGCTACCGCGCGCGGGCCGGTGACGAGGCCGTGATGGCCGGGGCACAGCCACGGGAGCCGTACGTCGCCATCGTGACCGCCCTGCGGAGCCTGGGCGACGACGAGCTGGCGCGGCGCGTCGAGGCGGGGCGGCGGCGCACGCACGAGGCGGGTCTGGCCTTCGTCGTCGACGGTGAGCCCCAGGACTTCAACGTCGACCTGGTGCCGCGCATCGTCAACCGGCACGAGTGGACCCGGCTGAGCGCCGGCCTGGTCCAGCGGGCCCGGGCGATCGAGGCGTTCCTGCAGGACGTCTACACCGTGGACGGGGCGATGGCCCAGCCCGTCGTACCCCGGGACAAGGTGCTCGGCTCACCGGGGTGGAGGGACGAGGCGCGACGGCTCCCACCGGGCACGGTGCGGGCGCCGGTGCTCGGGTTCGACCTGGTGCGCAACGAGTTCGGCGACTGGCGGGTGCTCGAGGACAACGTCCGCTCCCCCAGCGGCCTGGCCTACGCGATGGCGGTCCGCGAGCTCGTGGACCAGACCATGCCGGAGCTGCCCCGGCCCCCCGGCCTGCTGGACCCGGCGGACACCCTGACGATGTTCCGGCGGAGCGTCCTTGGGCCGTCCGCACCGGACGGCACCGGGGCCCTGCTGACCTCCGGCCCCGCCAGTGGCGCCTGGTTCGAGCACCAGCGGCTGGCCGAGCGTGCCGACCTGCTCCTGGTTGAGCCACGTGACCTCGTCGTGTCCGACGGCGCGGTGGTCGAGGTGGGCACCGGCCGTCGCATCGACGCGCTCTACCTGCGGATGGACGGCGAGGTGGTGGACCAGGTCGGCGACGACGGCCGACCGATCGGGGCGGAGGTCTACGAGGTGGCCTGCCGCGGCGGGGTCTACCTGGCCAACGCGCCCGGCAACGGGGTGGCTGACGACAAGTCGGTGTACTGCTACGTCCCGGACCTCATCGAGTTCTACCTCGGCGAGCGGCCGTTGCTCGAGTCGGTGCCGACCTACCGCACCGGCGCCGAGGACGAGCGGGTCGCGGTCCTCGAGCGGGTGGGTGAGTTGGTCACCAAGCCGGTGGACGGCGAGGGCGGGCGCGGAGTGATGATCGGCCCCGACGCGACCGCGCGCGAGGTCGCCGAGCGCCGCGAGCGGATCATGCGGGAGCCGGACCGCTGGATCGCCCAGGAGGTGGTGCCGCTGTCCTGGCACCCCTGCCTGGTCGGTGGCCAGCTCGAGCCCCGCCACGTCGACCTGCGCGCCTTCGTCTACGCCGGCGCCCACGGTGACGGCCGGCCCGACGACTACGCTGTGGCGCCCGCCGCCCTGACCCGGGTGGCCGCCGGGGACAGCAAGATCGTCAACTCCTCGCGGGGCGGTGGAGCCAAGGACACCTGGATCGTCGGCCCGGTCCAGCCGGAGAAGGAGTCGGAGCGTGTGCGGACTGGCGGGTGAGCTGCGGCTCGACGGACGCTCGGCGGACCGGGCCGCGGTCGAGCGGATGGTCGACTGCCAGTCCCGGCGAGGGCCGGACGGCGAGGGCATCTGGGCGCGTGGCCCCGTCACGCTGGGCCACCGCCGGCTGGCGATCATCGACCTGAGCGACGCCGGCTCGCAGCCCATGGTCGACGAGGCGCTGGGCCTGACCATCGTGATGAACGGCTGCATCTACAACTACCAGGACCTCCGGGACGAGCTCACGGGGATGGGTCACACCTTCGCCTCCACGTCCGACACCGAGGTGATCCTCAAGGCCTACGCGGCCTGGGGGCTCGACTGCGTCGACCACTTCCTCGGGATGTTCGCGTTCGCCCTCACCGAGCACGTCAGCGGTCGCCTGGTGCTGGCCCGCGACCGGCTGGGCATCAAGCCCCTCTACCTCGACGAGCGACCCGACCGGCTCCGGTTCGCCTCGACGCTGCCGGCGCTGCTCGCCGGGGGTGGGGTGGACGCCTCCGTGGACCGCACCGCACTGGCCTACTACATGACGTTCCACTCGGTGGTGCCTGCGCCGCTCACCATCCTGTCCGGGATCCGCAAGCTGCCGCCGGCGACCATCCGGGTCGTGGAGCCTGACGGCACCAGCCACGAGCACGAGTACTGGTCGCCCGCCTTCGACCGCGACCCGGACCGTGCCGACTGGACCGAGAAGGACTGGCAGGAGGCGCTGCTCGAGAGCCTGCGGACGGCCGTGAAGAGGCGGATGGTGTCCGACGTACCGGTGGGGGTGCTGCTGTCCGGCGGCATCGACTCGAGCCTGGTGGTGGCGCTGCTGGCAGAGTCCGGGCAGACCGGGCTGAGCACCTTCAGCATCGGCTTCGACTCCGCCGGCGGGGAGTCCGGCGACGAGTTCGAGTACTCCACGCTGGTCGCCGAGCACTTCGGCACCGAGCACCACCGGATCCCGATCGACAGCACACGGCTGCTGCCCGGCATCGACGGTGCGATCGGCGCGATGAGCGAGCCGATGGTGAGCCACGACTGCGTGGCGTTCTACCTGCTCAGCGAGGAGGTCTCGCAGTCGATCAAGGTCGTGCAGTCCGGCCAGGGTGCCGACGAGGTGCTGGGCGGCTACGACTGGTATCCCCCGCTCCTCGGCGTCCCGCGGGACCGGGCCGCCGAGGCCTACGCCGAGGTGTTCTTCGACCGCCGGTGGGACGCGATGAGCACACTGCTGAGCCCGGACTGGCTGGCGGCTGACGACGCGCCGAGCGGGTTCATCGCCGAGCGGTTCGGCCGACCGGGAGCCGGTACGTCGGTCGACGCCGCCCTGCGCAACGACACCACGATCATGCTCGTGGACGACCCGGTGAAGCGCGTGGACAACATGACGATGGCCTGGGGTCTCGAGGCGCGGGTGCCGTTCCTGGACCACGAGCTGGTCGAGCTCGCCGGCCGCATCCCGCCCGAGCTGAAGCTGGCCGACGGGGGCAAGGGCGTGCTCAAGCGCGCCAGCCGGGGGGTGGTCCCCGACGAGGTCATCGACAGGACGAAGGGCTACTTCCCGGTGCCGGCCATCCGGCAGCTCGAGGGACCGTACCTGCAGCGCGTGCGCGACGCCCTTCTGGATCCGGCCGCTCGCCGGCGCGGTATCTTCGACGCCGCTACCGTGGAGAGGCTGCTCGCGTCGCCCAACGACACCCGCACGACGCTGGGCTCGAACGCCCTGTGGCAGCTCGCCCTGCTGGAGATGTGGCTGCAGACCCACGCGGTCGACTGAACGGTGCTGACGGAGGTGGAGACCCTGGACATGTCGACCATGGACGCCGTCGACACCCTCGTCGAGGAGCTCACCGGTGCGTGGGGCAGCTGGGGTCCCAACATGACTCCGAACGCCGACCGGGTGGCCTTCATCAGCGACCGGCTCGGCACTCCCCGGCTGTGGGTGCAGGACGTGGTCCTGCACGGTCCGCCACCCGAGCCGACCCCGATCACGCTGTCCCCCGACCCCGTGATCGCGGTGCGCTGGTCCGCGGACGCGTCGTGGCTCTCGTGCTCGGTGGCCCTGGACGGCGGGGTGCGCACGCAGGTGTGGGTGGTGCGCCCCGACGGCACGGACGCCCGGCTGGTCGGTGGCGCGGGCTCGGAGCACGCCGTGCTCGGGCCGTGGACGCGCAGCGGGCAGCGCGTCGTCGTCACGGTGCCCTCGAACACCGCCGGGCAGCCCTCACGCGCCTACCTGGTCGAGCCGTCCACCGGCGTGCGGGAGCCGCTGGCCTCGGGCGACCTGATCAACGTGCTCGACCTCTCCCTCGAGGAGCGGCTCGTGATCATCCGCGACGGCCGGCGCGGAGAGGAGTTCTGCGTCGTGCTGGACCGGGTGGGCGACCGGGACCACCCCCTGATGCCGCACTCCGGCACCGGGGCGACCGACGTGGCCCTGCTGCGCCCGGCACCCGCCGACGACCCGGCGCCGATGGCCGCCTACCTGGTGACCGAGGTGGGCCTCCCCCGACGACAGCTGGTGCGGATGCCGCTGGGCCCGGACGGCTGGCGCGGCGAGGCGGCGGTCCTGGCGGCGCGCGACGACGCGGAGCTCGAGGAGCTCGACGCCGACGACGCCGGGCACCTGCTGCTGCTGCTGTGGAACGTCGGTGGCCGCAGCGAGCTGGAGCTGCTCGACACCCGCAGCGGTGACCGGTCGGTGATCGCGAACATGCCAGGGCTGGTGGCCTCGAGCGCCGTGCTGAGCAGGACCGGTGACAGCGTGCTGGTCAGCGTCGAGGGCCCGGAGCGACCGCGCGAGCTGTGGCACGTGGACACCCCGAGCCACCGGTGGACGCGGGTCACGCAGGCCCCCGAGCCGATCCGCCGGCCGCTCGTCGTACCCACGCTCGAGACGTTCACCGCGCACGACGGCCTGGAGCTGTCCGGGTGGCTCTACCGTGCGCCTGGCGCCTCGCCAGGTGCCGCGGTGCTCTACCTGCACGGTGGTCCGGAGGGCCAGGAGCGGCCGCAGTTCAGCCCTCAGCACCAGGCGGTGGCCGCCGCCGGCATCACGGTGTTCGCCCCGAACATCCGCGGCTCGTCCGGCTACGGCCGCGCGTTCGTGCACGCCGACAACCGGGACGGCCGGTTCGACGCCTTCGCAGACGTGGAGTCGGCTGCGGGCTTCCTGGTGAAGTCCGGGCTCGCCGACCCGACGCGGGTCGGGGTGAGCGGCCGCTCCTACGGCGGCTACCTCACGCTCGCCGCCCTGGCCTTCTCCGGGGACGTCTTCGCCGCGGGCGTCGACGTCTGCGGCATGTCGGACCTCAGCACGTTCTACCGCGACACCGAGCCGTGGATCGCGGCAGCGGCGGTGAGCAAGTACGGCGACCCGGTGATCGACCACGACCTGCTGGTGAGGATCTCACCGATGACCCGGGTCGACTCGATCACCGCTCCCCTCCTGGTGGCCCATGGCGAGCTGGACACCAACGTGCCGATCGGCGAGGCGCACCAGGTCGTCCAGGCGCTGCGCGAGCGGGGACGCGAGGTGGAGTACGTCGAGCTGCCCGGAGAGGGCCACGTCTACCGGCGGCGCGACAACGTCCGCACCCTGATCTCCGCCACGGTGCGGTTCCTCAGCACCCACCTCGGATAGCCGACCCCCCAGGCCCGGTCAGGCCCCGGACGTCGTCCGTCGCGCGGGTTGCTGCAGGTGGGCCAGGCGGGCGGCCTCTCGCGCGCTGGCGAAGCACGCGTCCGCGAGGAACCCGGTGTCGCCGACCCAGTCCCCGGCGAGGAACACGTTGTCGACCCCGTCGACCTGGGTCGCGGGGCGGCCGGCGAGCCCGCCCGTCGCAGCCGTCGGGAGAGCGTTGCTGGCGACGAGGTCGGGCAGGAAGACCGCCTTGCGCACCCGCTGCCGCCAGCCGGGCTGGGCATCGTCGAGCAGGCTCTCCAGGTCTGCGCGGTCGCCGGCCGCGGGGCCGTGCACGGGGTCGAGCTGCTTGAAGCTCGTGACGAAGGCCGACCCCGCGGGCGCGACCTTCGCGAATGCGGACTGCACCGAGCAGAACACCGGCCGCTGCTCGTCCTGGACGACCAGGTGCCGGTCGTTCGGCAGGTCGGCCAGCGCGACGTCCAGAGTGGCCACCCGGGCGGGCACCAGTCCGGCCACTACGGACGACAGGCTCTCCGGCAGGAGGCGCGCGGCCTCGTGCGGCGCGACCGCGAGGACGACCGCGTCGGCCGGGTGGAGTCTGCCGCCGGCCGTGCTGACCGCGTCCACGCGCGGCCCCTTGAGCTCCAGCCGCTCGACCCGGTCCCCGCAGTCGATGGCGACGCCCAGGGACCGGGCTCGCTCGGCCAGGGCATCGACGAGTGTCTGCCAGCCTCCGTCGAGGTAGTGGATCGGCGACCTCGCCGAGGTCTGCACCTTGTCCACGAGCAGGTCCGCGCTCACGGTCGTGAGGTCGGCTGCATAGACCGCCGTACGCGCGCTGGCGTCGAGCAGCGCCCGGACCCGCGGGCGATGCGTGTGCTCGTCCAGCCACTGCGAGACCGAGCATCGAGACAGGGTCCGCGGCTGGATGCGAGGCAGCGCCGCGAACAGCCGGAGCAGCTCGACCTTGTCGGCGACGCCGAGCGCCGACGTCGTCAGCAGGCTGCCGAAGGAGGCGGGCAGGGCGTGGAACTCCCCGTCGCGCAGCAGCTCCGCCCGCGTCGGTCCGTGACGCCGGCCGTAGGAGACACCCAGTGACGACAACGCCTCGCTGGCGGCCCCTCCGGTGTAGAGCGCGTGTGGTCCCAGGTTGAACGCGAAGCCCTCCCGGTCGGTCGAGCGTGCCCTCCCGCCGGCCCGGCCCGACCGCTCGAGCACCCTGACCCGCCAGCCGTCCGAGGCGAGGAAGCAGCCGGCGGCGAGGCCGCTCAGCCCGGCACCCACCACTACTGCGGTCCGTCTGTCATCCATCGCGATCTCCTCCACCTCTGTAAGTAACCACTTACAGACTAGCCCGTACGTCGGACGACCGGCAAGCCCCCGAGGTGGCTAGGGTGAGCGACCAGGACGCGACAGCCCGGCGACCGAGGGGAGCTGACGTGATGGCGACGACCCGCGAGCGGATCCTCGAGGCAGCACTCCGGTTGTTCGCGGACCAGGGCTTCAAGGCCACCACCGTCAAGCAGATCGAGCTGGCGGCGGGCCTGTCCGGAGGCGCCGGAGGCCTCTACCGGCACTTCTCCTCCAAGCAGGAGCTGCTGGAGGCAACGGTGGAGTGGCAGGTGGCAGCGAACCGCGAGCTCGTCGAGCAGCTCGCCGCCGGGGGGCCGCCCGCCGACTCCGGTCCTCACCCCACCCTGCGTGAGGAGCTGACCCAGGTCGCCCGCAGCGGCCTGGCCCGGCTCGAGAACGAGAAGGGCCTCACCCGGCTGCTGCTCCGCGACCTCAAGGACCATCCGCGAGCACTGGCCCTCGCAGGCGAGGGTGACATCGAGCCGGTGCTCACCTCGCTGGCGGGCTACCTCCGCAGCCGGGGCTCCTCCGGACCGGTCGACCCGGCGGCTCTGGCGGTGATCGTCGCGGGAGCCACCACCAGCTTCTGGCTGCTCCGGGACATCTTCGGCACGCACCCGGCGGGCCTCACCGCCGAGGACTTCGTCGACGCGCTCGTGGACCTCGTCGAGCTGGCGCTCACCGCCCCGCCGGGGTGAGCCTGGGCCTAGGGTGACTGCGTGATCGACCGGGCGGTGTCCACGCGGGCCGACGGCGGCCCGGCCGCCCGTCGCGAGCTGGTGCGACGCCACGTGCTCGCCGAGGGGTTCGCCCGCGTGGAGGACCTGGCCCGCGGCTTCGACGTCAGCGTGATGACCATGCACCGGGACCTCGACGCCCTCGAGACCGAAGGCTGGCTGACCAAGATCCGCGGCGGCGCGACCGCGAACCCCTCCGCCCTCATCGAGGCCGGCGTCCGGGAGCGGTCGCTCGCGATGCGCGAGGAGAAGGCGGCCATCGCCCAGGTCGCGGCGGCCGTCCTCCGACAGGGCCAGACGGTGTTCATCGACGACAGCACCACGGCTCTCGCCCTGGTGCCGCACCTGCTCGACCTGCCACAGCTCACCGTCGCGACGAACTTCATGCCTGCGGTCCAGCTGCTCGGGGAGTCCGCCAGCATCGACCTGCTGCTGCTCGGCGGGGAGTACCACTCCCGTCAGGAGGCCTGCCTGGGCCTGGCGACCGTGGCGGCGATCGAGCGGCTGCACGCGGACGTGCTCTTCATGTCGACGACGGCGATCAGCAACGGCAAGCTGCTGCACCGCTCGGAGGCGACGATCATGGTGCGCCAGGCGTTCCTGCGCAGCAGTGCCCACCGCGTGCTGCTGGTGGACCACGCCAAGTTCGGCCGACCCGCGCCGCACGTGCTGTGCGGCGTGGACGTCTTCGACACGGTCGTGGTGGATGACGGCATCGACCCCGACGACCTGGTCGACCTGCGCGAGCGAGCCCCCGAGGTGCTCGTGGCCCCGGTCCCACACTGACCCAGCCTCTCCCAGCTCCGGACGTCACACCTACTTCCCAACCAATTCGGCAGCCGTGCCAGGCTGTCCGATCCCTTGCCCAGCAGGGCTTTCCTCGGCCACAGCGAGCGACAGCGCTCACCTTCTGGCATGGCGATGTGGACTTTTCACATCATCTCTGTTAGATCTAACACCTCAACCGAGTGACCCCCGTCTCATAGACAGGTGCAACCGATGACAGGTGTTCCCGCCTTCTGCGGCATCGACGTCGGGACTCAGGGGGTGCGGGTCGCCCTGGTGGGTCCCGAGGGAACACCGCTCGGCTCGGGCGCCCGGCCGCTGTCCAGGGACCGCCGGGACGGGCAGCGTCACGAGCAGGACGCCGACGAGTGGTGGGATTGCCTGGTCGGTGCGGTGCGCGACGCGATCGCGTCGGTCAGCGAGCCGGTCGAGGTGGAGGCACTCGCGCTGGACGCGACCTCCGGCACCGTGCTGCTCGAGGACCGCGACGGCGCCCCACGCGGGCCGGCGCTGATGTACGACGACGGTCGGGCCGCCGCCGAGTCGCGGCGGGTGGAGCTGGCCGGCCGGGAGCTGTGGGACGCCCTCGGCTACCGCATGCAGCCCACCTGGGCGCTGCCGAAGGTGCTCTGGCTCCTGGAGCACGGCGGCCCGGCCCCCGGTGACCGCGCGGTGCACCAGGCCGACCACCTGGTCCGCCGGCTGGTCGGTGCACCGGTGGCCACCGACACCTCGCACGCGCTGAAGACCGGCGCGGACCTCCGCTCGGGAGCCTGGCCGGCGGATGTCCTCGCCGACCTGGGAGTCCCCGTGGACCGGCTGCCGGCCCTGGTCGGACCCGGGACCGTGCTGGGCGAGGTCGGCACCGAGGCGGCGCGCCTCACCGGGTTGCGCGCCGGCACCGCCGTCCGCGCCGGGATGACCGACGGGTGTGCGTCCCAGATCGCCGCGGGTGCCCTGAGGCCGGGCAGCTGGAGCAGCGCGCTGGGGACCACCCTGGTCGTCAAGGGCTCCACGACCGACCTGGTCCACGACCCGCACGGGGCGGTGTACTGCCACCGGCACCCCGACGGCGGATGGCTGCCCGGCGGAGCGTCGAGCACCGGCGCCGGGACTCTTCGCGACGCGCTCGGCGCCGACGCCGACCTCGACGGTCTCACCGGGCTGGCGCGCTCGCGGGCGCTGCCGACGGCCGTGACCTACCCGCTGGCCGGGCACGGCGAGCGGTTCCCCTTCGTCAGCGCCGACGCGCGCGGCTGGCTCGGGGAGGGCCTGCGCGACGACGCGGACCGGTTCGCCGCGATCTGCCTGGGCATCGCCTATGTCGAGCGGCTCGCCTACGACGTGCTCGGCCTCCTCGGTGCCGACGTGTCCGGCCCGGTCGCGCTCACGGGTGGCAGCACGCGCAACGACTGGTGGAACCAGCTGCGCGCCGACGTCCTCGGTCGCGGGACGCACCTGCCCGGCTCGGCGCAGGCGGCGACCGGGATGGCCATCCTCGCGGCGGCCGAGCCCGGCCGGCTCACCGCGACGGCGGAGCGGATGGTCTCGACACTGGCGGAGCTGGTGCCCGACGCCGACCGGCACGCCGCCCTCACCCAGGGGTACGTCGACCTGGTGGGTGCCCTGGCCGACCGCGGCTGGCTCGAACCGGCGACGGCCAGCGACGTCCTTGCCCGACAGGCGGTGAGCCCATGAGCCGCCCGGGCGCGACGGTGCTCTCCCTGGTGCGGCACGGCGAGACCATCTGGCACGCCGACAACCGCTACGCCGGCGGGTCCAGCGACATCGACCTGACCGACCTCGGACGCACGCAGGCCGAGAGCCTCGGGCGATGGGCGGGCACGCAGGAGTTCGTCGCCGTGGTCGTCTCACCGGTGCGGCGCGCCCTGGAGACCGCGCTCCCGGCGGCGCGGGCACTCGGGCTCGAGCCGGAGGTCGTGGAGGACCTGCGCGAGGTCGACTTCGGGGTCGCCGAGGGACGCACGGTCGAGGAGATGCTGCTCGACGACGCCGAGATGGTCCACCGGTTCCGGGCCGACCCGGTGGCGCATCCCTTCCCCCGCTCCGAGCGACCCGACGAGGCGGCGGCCCGTGCGGACGCGGCGCTGCGACGCGCGGCGGCGCGCCACCAGGGCGGGACCGTCCTGGTCGTGGCGCACAACACCCTGCTGCGGCTCGCGCTGTGCTCTTTGCTCGACATTCCCGTCTCCCGCTATCGGCAGCTGTTCCCCCGCCTGGAGAACGGAGCGGTGACCGAGGTCGCCGTACCCCACGACCCACTCCTGCCCGCAGCACTGCTGTCGCTGAATGCACGTCCGCCCGCCCCCGCAGAGACCCGGCACCACCCAGGCACCACCACCCAAGGAGCTCCTCATGACTAAGTCCTCCACCCGGGCAGGCCTCCTGCTCGCCCCCCTCGTGGTCACGGCGCTCGCGCTCGGCGGCTGCAGCACCAAGGCCGCCTCCAGCGGCAGCAGTGGCGGCGGATCGGATGCGAAGAAGGCGACCGTCGCGTTCCTGATGCCGGACGAGGCGTCCACCCGCTACGAGCAGCACGACCGCCCCGGCTTCGTGAAGGAGATGAAGAAGCTCTGCCCGGACTGCAAGGTGCTCTACCAGAACGCCGACGGGGACGCCGGCAAGCAGCAGCAGCAGTTCAACTCGGTGATCTCCCAGGGCGCCAAGGCCATCGTGATCGATCCGGTCGACTCGACAGCGGCGGCCTCGCTGGTCGGCCAGGCGAAGTCCCAGGGCGTCAAGGTGATCGCCTACGATCGGCCGATCCCGACCGCCAAGCCGGACTACTACGTCTCGTTCGACAACGAGGCCATCGGCAAGGCGATCGCCACGTCGCTGGTCCAGAAGCTGAAGTCCAGCGGAGCTTCCGGTGCCGACGCGGGAGTCCTGGAGGTCAACGGCTCGCCGACCGACGCTGCCGCCGGCCTGATCAAGAAGGGCGTCCACGAGGGCCTGAAGGCCGGTGGCATCACGCCCCTGGCCGAGTACGACACCCCGGACTGGGAGCCCGCCAAGGCCCAGCAGTGGGTGAGCGGTCAGGTCTCGCGCTTCGGCCCCAAGATCAAGGGGATCGTGGCCGCCAACGACGGCACCGGAGGCGGCGCGATCGCAGCGCTGAAGGCCGCGGGCACCAGCCCGATGCCGCCGGTCACCGGCAACGACGCCACCACGGCGGGCCTGCAGCTCATCATCGCCGGCGACCAGTACAACACCATCTCCAAGCCCAGTGAGATCGTCGCCGCGGCAGCCGCCAAGGTGGCGGTCGGGCTGCTGAACGGCAAGACCCCCACGTCGGACTCGACGCTCTTCGGCACCCCGACCCAGCTGTTCAAGCCCACCCTGGTCACCGCCGCGAACCTCAAGGCCGAGGTCGTCGACACCAAGATCGCCACCGCCGCCAGCCTGTGCTCGGGCCGCTACGCCGCCGGGTGCAAGAAGATGGGCATCTCGTGACGAGCACCCTCCCCGAGCGCGCTGCGAGTGGCGGTCCCGATGCGGAGCCGGTGCTGTCCCTGGCCGGCGTCTCGAAGAGCTTCGGAGCGGTCTCGGCGCTGACCGACATCGACCTGGAGGTGTACGCCGGTGAGGTGGTCGCCCTCGTCGGCGACAACGGGGCGGGCAAGTCCACCCTGGTCAAGGTGCTCGCCGGGGTGCACCGGCCGGACACCGGGGAGATCCGCTTCGAGGGCCGCCCGGTGACAGTGACCGACCCGAGTGCGTCACTGGCGCTGGGCATCGCCACGGTGTTCCAGGACCTGGCGCTCTGCGAGAACCTCGACGTGGTCGCCAACCTGTTCCTCGGCCAGGAGCTCAGCCCGCTGCGCCTCGACGAGGTGCACATGGAGACCCGCTCGTGGGAGCTGCTCAACGAGCTCTCGGCCCGGATCCCCAGCCTGCGCACGCCGGTCGCGTCGCTGTCCGGCGGGCAGCGGCAGACCGTCGCCATCGCCCGCTCGCTGCTGGTCGACCCGAAGGTGATCATCCTCGACGAGCCCACCGCGGCCCTCGGCGTCGCCCAGACCGCGGAGGTCCTCGACCTCATCGAACGGGTCCGCGACCGCGGTCTCGGCGTGGTGATGATCAGCCACAACATGGAGGACGTGCGGGCGGTCGCGGACCGCATCGCCGTGCTCCGCCTGGGCCGCAACAACGGCGTGTTCCGGGCCGACGCCAGCAGTGAAGACCTGATCAGCGCGATCACCGGCGAGAGCGACAACTCCGTCTCGCGCCGGTCCGCCCGGCGCGCCCAGTCCCACGACCAGCAGGAGACGTCATGACCAGCATCGAGAACCCGGCGACGCAGGCGTCCGGCCGGCCTCCGCGCCTGGACCGGCAGGACAGCCGGCTGCGGGAGGACACCGGCGTCGCCGGGGCGCTGCGCGCCTTCGCGGGCCGGGTCCGCGCCGGGGACATCGGCGCGCTTCCCGTGGTGGTCGGCCTGGTGGTGATCTGGACGGTCTTCGAGGTGCTCAACCCGGTCTTCCTGTCCAGCAACAACCTGGTCAACCTGCTCTTCGACAGCTGCTCGGTGGGCGTCATCGCGCTCGGCATCGTGGCGGTGCTGATGCTCGGCGAGATCGACCTGTCGGTGGGCTCGGTGAGCGGCATGAGCTCGGCGATCGTCGGGGTGCTGTGGGTCAACCAGGGGATGCCGGTGCTGCTGTCGATCGCCGCCGCCCTCGTGTCCGGCGCGGCCATCGGGTTCCTCTACGCCCAGCTGTTCAACCGCTTCGGGATGCCCAGCTTCGTGGCGTCCCTGGCAGGTCTGCTGGCCTTCCTCGGCCTGCAGCTCTACCTGCTCGGCCAGGCCGGGTCGATCAACCTGCCGTTCGGGTCGACGCTCGTGAACTTCGGGCAGCTCTACTTCATGCCTCCGGTGGTGGCCTACGCCATCGCCGTGCTCGCAGCGGTCGGCGCCTTCGCGGCCGGCTATGCGCTCGCCAGACGCCGTACCCAGGCAGGGCTCTCGGCGAAGTCGCTCTCGTTCCTGGCGTTCCGCTCCGTCGTGATGGGCGTCGTGCTGCTCGTCATCGTCTGGTACCTCAACCAGGACCGTGGCGTCCCCTGGATGTTCGGGGTCTTCGCCGGGCTGGTGCTGGCGATGAACTACGCCCTGACCCGCACCCAGTGGGGGCGGTCGATGCACGCGGTCGGCGGCAACCGGGAGGCCGCGCGTCGCGCGGGCATCAACGTGAAGCGGATCTACACCTCGGCCTTCATGCTGTGCTCGACGCTGGCAGCCCTCGGTGGGATCTTCGGCGCCAGCCGGCTGGCGTCCTCGAGCCAGCAGGCCGGCACCGGTGACGTGAACCTGAACGCCATCGCGGCCGCGGTGATCGGCGGGACCAGCCTGTTCGGCGGCCGGGGAAACGCGTTCTCCGCGCTGCTCGGCATCATCGTGATCCAGTCGATCTCCAACGGGCTCACGCTGCTCAACCTGTCCTCGTCGCTGCGGTTCATGATCACCGGCGCCGTGCTGGCGATCGCGGTCATGGTCGACTCCCTGGCCCGCAAGTCCCGCGCCGCACACGGTGCCGCCTGATGAGGGTGCTGTGCGCGGGCGACCGGTTCATCACCGCGGAGGCGATCGCCGCTGCCGCTCGGCTGGCCCTCGGCCAGGACACCGAGACGGTGGAGTACCAGACCGGCTGGCCAGACGAGCCGTTCGGCCAGGTCGACGGGGTCTCGGAGGCGTCCGGCGACCCGGATGCGATGGCTGAGCTGGCCGTCGACGTCGACGTGCTGCTGACCCACCTCGCCCCGGTCGGCAGGACGGTGCTCGAGGCCGCGCCCCGGCTGCGCGTCGTCGGGATCACCCGCGGTGGTCCCGTCAACGCGGACCTGGAGGCGGCCACCGAGCGAGGAGTGCCGGTGGTCTACCTCCCCGGGCGCAACCTGGGCGCGGTCGCCGAGTTCACCGTGGGGTCGATGATCGCGGTGACCCGCGGCATCGTCCCCGCGTCGCGGTCGCTCGCGGCCGGCCGCTGGGACCCGAGCTGGTTCCGCTTCCAGCAGACGGGACCGGAGCTGCGGGCCTGCACCGTCGGCCTGGTCGGTCTCGGGGCGGTCGGCCTGCGCGTCGCCGAGCTGCTGGCGGCGTTCGGGTCCCGGGTCGTCGCCCACGACCCGTACGCCGACCAGGAGGCGGCCGCGGCCGCGGGGGTGGAGCTGGTGACTCTCGACGAGCTGCTCGAGGTCAGCGACGTGGTGAGCGTGCACGCCCGCCTGACCGGGGATACTCGGCACATGTTCGACGCCGGGGCCTTCGGTCGGATGCGCCCCGGGTCCTACTTCGTGAACACCGCCCGGGGTGAGCTCGTCGACGAGAGCGCGCTGCTGGCGGCGCTGGACAGCGGCCAGCTCGCCGGTGCGGCACTCGACGTGCACGACCCCGAGCCGCCCCGCCCCGACGACCCGCTGGTGGACCGGGCGGACGTCGTGGGCACCCCGCACCTCGCGGGCGCCTCGCGCCAGGTCGCCCTGGAGTCGGTGCGTCGGGTGGCCGACGAGGTCGCCGGGTTCCTGGCCGACGGGCGGCTCGAGCACTGCGCCAACCCCGACTGGGAGTCCCACCAGCCGGCAGACCAGGCTGGGAAGGCTGAGCGATGAGCGTCATCGGTCTCGACGTCGGCACGTCCGTGGTGAAGGCGGTCCGGTTCGACAGTGACTGGCAGGCCGTCGACTCGGCCAGCGAGCCGACGGTGGTGCACCACCTCGACGGTGGAGGACGGGAGCAGGACCTCGACGACGTCTGGTCCGCGGCCGCCCGGGTGATCGAGGAGGTCGCCGGCCGGTGCCCCGACGGGGTGGACCTGCTGGCGGTCACCGCCCAGGGTGACGGCTGCTGGCTCGTCGACTCCGACCTGCGGCCGGTCGGGCCCGCTCTGCTGTGGAACGACAGCCGCGCCGCCGGGGTCGTCGAGGGCTGGCAGCGCGACGGCACCCTGGACAGGGCGTTCGCGGTCACCGGCAGCCTGGGCGCCCCGGGCACGGCCCATGCGCAGCTCCGGTGGCTGGCCGAGAACGACGCGGATCGGCTGTCGCGGGCGGGCTGGCTGCTGAGCTGCGGCAGCTGGGTCTTCGCGCGGCTCACCGGCCGGGCGGTCATCGACGACTCCGAGGCGGTGAACCCCTTCGCCGACGTGCGGACCGCTGCCTACGACGCCGGCCTGCTCGAGCTCTACGGACTCTCCTCCTGCGAGCGGCTGCTGCCCCCGATCGTCTCGGGCGAGGACCGGGTCGCTCCGCTTCTCGACGAGGTCTCCTCCAGGCTCGGGCTGCCGGCCGGCACGCCGGTCGCCCTCGCGCCGTACGACGTGGTGACGACCGCGGTGGGCACCGGCGTGGTCGACGTGGACTCGGCCTTCGCGGTGCTCGGCACCACCATGTGCGTCGGCCTGGTCGACGACGACCCCCGACTCGGCCGGCCACCCAACGGGATGACGCTCCCTGCAGGCGAGCCGGGTCGGTGGCTGCTCGCCTACGCCACCATGACGGGCACCGAGACGCTGCACTGGGCAGTGCGGATGCTGGGCCTCGCCGACGTCGCGGAGCTCGCTGCTCTCGCCGCTCGCTCCACCCGTCCCGACCCACCGCTGCTGCTGCCCTACCTCTCCCCCGCCGGCGAGCGCGCACCGTTCCTCGACGCTCACGTCCGGGGATCCCTGCTGGGCCTCGAGCTCGGGCACGAGCCGGCCGACGTGGCACGCGCCGTGTTCGACGGCCTCACGCTGGCCGTCCTGGACTGCATGCACGCTGCCGGCCGGCCGAGCAGCGTGGCGCTCTGCGGCGGCGGGGCGCGCAGCGAGCTGTGGTCCCAGTCGGTCTGCGACGCCCTCGGAGTCCCCGTCGTCCTGCCCGACTCGCCGGAGGTCGGCGCGCGCGGAGCTGTGCTCGTCGGCGCGGTCGCCCAGGGAATCTTCGCCGATCTCGACGAGGCGGTCGCACGGTGCGTCCGGCCCGGCGAGGCGCTCCAGCCGGAGTCAGGTCGCCACGTCTGGTTCGCCGAGCGCTACGAGCGGTTCACCGCCGCCCGGGGCACCGAGACTCACTCGCCGGGCGGATGGTGACGAGCCTGTCGCGGCATGTGGACGCTCGCTGAGGGTCAGGCGTTCTCCTCGGGCCCGTCCGCGAGGATCAGGTACAGCGAGCGCCGGGCGTCGGCGAGGACCTTGGCTGCGGCCTCGGCCTGGGCGTCCGTGCCCGTGCGGCCGACCTGTCGTGCCGCTTCGTGCAGCTGACCGAGCAGACCCCGCAGGTCGTGGCCGGGACGGGGGTCCTCGGACCCCTCGAACGGGTCGGAGCGGCTGTCAGCGTTGCTGGCCAGGTTCTCGCGCCCCTCGTCGGTGAGAGTGGCGACCTTGCGTCCGGACTCGGCCGTGACGGTCACGAGTCCTTCGTCCTCGAGCTGGTTGAGTGCGGGATAGATCGCTCCAGGGCTGGGAGTCCATCGACCACCGCTGCGTTCGGCGATGGCCGTCATCAGCTGGTAGCCGTGCATGGGCTCGTCCGCGAGCAGGAGCAGGATGGCGGAGCGGACGTCTCCACGTGCCATGCGTCCGCCGCCGCGACCGCGGCGATGGCCGCGCTGGGGGCGGGCGTCCATGGGTCGGTCGGACGTGTCGTCCGGCCTGCGTCGGCGGGGTCCAGCCCCGCCACGGATGTCGTGCTTCATGATGTACCTCTTCTGTAGTAGATGACAGTAACGATATATCGTTAGTGTCACAAATGCAAGAGGCGGTTCGCTCGCAGTGCCTGCACGTGGATCGATTCGGTCGGAACGCGGGGTTCTCCTATACTCGTCCGGCGTGCCCGGCTGACCGGTCGGGCTCTGCGCCGCCTTAGCTCAGTCGGTAGAGCGTCTCACTCGTAATGAGAAGGTCGTCGGTTCGATTCCGACAGGCGGCTCCGCCGAGAACAGGGTCTGACCAGCGGAAACACGGTCGGGCCCTTCTTCATGTCCACCGATGCGTGTCCCCCGGCGTGCCCCCGCGGGGTACGCCGCGGGCAAGCGGGATCTCCGGCGGGGACGTCTTCCGCCGTTGCATGCATTGCATGGGGCCTCACGCGATGTCTGTCGTTGCAGGGGTTGCGAGTGAGTCTGCTCATAGTGGTGAGAAGGTCGGCGCTCGTGCCGAGCGAATGCCGATTCGCCGAGCCCAGTCATGCCCAGGCAAACGTGCTCAACTTCGTCGGGGCGGCGGCGCGCAAGACTGCGTCGATCGCGGTGGAGTGACGCGCGTCCCCACCCGCCATTTATCGGCCCATATCGAGCCCGGCTCGGCACCTGACTGGGCGCTCGACCGGCCGGCAGACGGGAGCCTGCCGGCCGAGGGGTGTTGCCGGGCTGTGTGATGGTTGTTGTGGCGGCTCAGCTGCGGGTGTTGATGCCGAGGGAGAAGTCGAAGTTGCCGACGCCGTTGCGGGCCAGGCCCATGGTCAACACGCCTGCTCCCTCGACCCAGTGGGCCATGCTCAGGTCGCCGGTGTCCCTGGGGCGCAGGCCGACGCTTTCGATGAACGCCGACACGCTCGCCTTGGCTTGTGCGTCGTCGCCGGCCATGAACACGTCTACCGGGTCGCCCTTGGCCAGGACGGGCTGGAAGAGGGTGTTGAACGCCTTCACGACATGGGCGCTCGTGGGTGCGGCCTCGGCCACCTGCTGCGCGATGGAGGAGTCGTGAGGGACCGCCAAGCCGGTGCCGTTGTCGTCGAAGGGGTTGGTGATGTCGACGAGGATCTTGCCGGCCAGCGAATCCCCGAACTCGCGGACTGCCGACACTGCGCTCTCGAAGAGCACGGCGAGGATCACGATGTCGCCTTCGGGGGCGGCACCGAATGTTCCGGTGGTGGCACCGTCGCCGAGTGTCTTGGCCAGGGCCGCGGACTTGGTCGCGTTGCGGCCGATCACCTCGACGGTGTTGCCGCCCTTGATTGCCAGGGTTCCGATGGCGTTGGCCATGTTCCCCGAGCCGATGATGCTGATGCTGCTCATGATGTTTCCTCTTCCTCTAGTCCTTGATCATTCGCTTTGTCTGGTTCGAGCCGGGTGAAGCCGACCGCGTCGGCCGTTGTCTCCAGGTCAGATCACTGTGCTGCCGCCGTCGGCGACCAGCTCCATGCCGTTGACGTAGCTCGAGTCGTCCGAGGCGAGGAACAGCGCGATCGACGCGATTTCCTCAGGGCTGCCCATCTCTCGCCGCGGAATGCCGGACTCGAACTCCGCTTTCAGCTCCGCGGGCAGCACTGCCAGCATCATCGGCGTGGCAATCTGGCCGGGGGTCAGTACGTTCACCCGGATCTTGCGGTCCCTCAGGTCGGCCACCCATACCCGCGCGTAGGCGGCCAGCACGGCCTTGCTCGCTGCGTACACACTCCAATTGGGGTAGCCGCGCAGCGACGCGTTCGACCCGGTCATGATGATCGAGCCTGCGTCGTTGAAAAGCGACAGGGCCTTCTGGGCCGTGAACAGCGTGCCGCGCGCGTTCAACGAAAAGGCGGCGTCGAACTGCTCCTCGGTGATCTCACCAAGCCTGCCCTGCTCGCCGCCGCCGGCACTGGCCCACAACACGTCGATCGACCCCTTCTCCTGCTTGACCGTCTCGAACAGACGGTCAAGATCGTCGAGGTTCGCCGAATCGGCCCGCACGCCGGTCACATTCCGGCCGATCAGCTCGACCGCTTCGTCCAAGGCGGCCTGATGTCGCCCTGAGATGAAGACGTGAGCCCCTTCGTCAACGAATAACTTCGCGCCGGCGAGCGCCATGCCACTGCTCGCGCCGGTGATCACCGCGACCTTGCCATCGAGCTTTCCCATGACCACTCCATCCAGTTACGTCACAATGTTATGTACACCGATCGGAGTGGTTAATCTAGTTGTGACTTCTGGAGAGCGCAAGCCTATGTACACCGAGTGGTACCCACGTGGAGTACGCTTGAGGCATGACGGAGTTGGAGAAGGGCCCCACGGGCCGGCGCCGCGGCAGGGGCGCGCGCGAGCGCATCCTGGGCGCGTCACAGCAGCTGTTCCGCGATCAGGGCATCAATCGCACCGGCATGGACCAGCTCTGCGCCGCGGCCCAGGTGTCCAAGCGGACGGCCTACCAACACTTCACCAGCAAGGACGAGCTCGTCGCCGAATACCTGCGCCGATTCGATCCTGACGTCATGCCCGGAGTGTTCGACCGCGACGACCTGACCCCCCGCGAACGACTCCTCACCGCCTTCGAGATGCCCGCGTCCACGCCCCTTTGCCCCTACATCGCGGCCGCCGTCGAGCTCCACGACCCCCAACACCCCGCTTCCCAGTTCGCACGCGACTACAAGACCGCCATCGCCGCGAGGCTCGCCCAGACCGCCCGCGAAGCCGGCGCCACCGACCCCGAACAACTTGGCGAACAACTGGCACTGCTCATCGACGGCGCCTCAGCCCGCACGCGAGTCCTCAACACCGATACCTTCCCCACCGCCGCCGCCATCGCCGCCGTCCTCATCGACAGCGCCATCCCTGCGACAGACCAGCGGTGACCGCGGAAGAACGGAGTTGCACGCTCGCCGGCGATTCCGCGCTGGCGAAGGAAGCGGCGACCGAATTCGTCTCATCCATCGGGTACGGCGTCGTGGACGCAGGACCCCTGGCGACAGCTGGCGCCCAACAACCGGCACGCCGGCGTGCGGAACCCCTATGGTCGATACGAGCGAGAAGGGCCAATCGGTCGGCGAGGAAGTCATCGGGCTGCCTTGGCCGCCGCAACGTGGTAGACGCAACTTGGCCCCGCCGTGGGGCTGGATCGCGACGCCACCCTACTGGACCCGTGAAACACCCGATCCATCCCGTTTTTGGCCCACCGGAGGTACCTATGCGTTTCGGATCTATCGGACCCGGATGGCCGAAGCCATCGCCCGCCACCGCCAGCGTTTCGCCGGAGAGGTCGTCTCGGCACTGCGAGCGACCGCGGCAGGCCGCGGCCATCACAGGGACGGATTGCTCATGACACTGCTCGACCATGTCGTCCTCCAGGTCGACGACCTGGAGGCCATCGGTGACTGGTACGACCAAGTGGTCAGCGTGGCCGGGGGCACGCGGGTCTTCGATATCCCGATGCTGATTGGGTACGCCCTACCTGGCCAGCCAGCCCAGCTGTTCTTCTCCCTGGCGACCGACCCTGATGGTCGCCAGACCCACTTGGCGCTCCGCGTCGAGGACGAGGCGGCCGTGCGACGTGGTCACGAGCTGGCCATGACTCTCGGTGCCGAGATCCTCCACGAACCTCGGCTGTGGCCGGAGTACGCACCGGACTACTACGCGGTGTTCATCCGGGACCCAGCCGGAAATAACCTCGAGCTCAAGTGCCGCGCCGCAACGGCTGGGTGACGTCAGCCCAAGCGTTCACCACCCACTCACACAACCCTGCGACGAAGTCTTGAGGTTCAGGCATGAGCAACCGAAAGCAACCCAAGTGAGGGCCGAGGCGGGGAAAGTCGATGGAAGCTCGGCGGCGACGCTGGCAATCCCGGGAGGATATCCGGAGCTCACGGCGTCGCAGCTGGACCTGATCCGCGAGCGTTCCACAGAGACGTTCGTCGACCCGGGCGCGTCCCTTGGCAATGCCGGGGATGTCGACTATGACTTCATGCTGGTCGAGGCCGGCGAGGTGGAAGTCGTGAGGTTCGCGGCGTTCGGGCTGCCGGAGCAGGTCATAGCGACCTTCGGGCCAGGCTCGTTCCTGGGCGAGCTGGACATGCTGACTGGGCAGGCTGCCATGTTCGCGGCGCGGATGCCCGACGGCGGAGTGATCCAGCGGATGCCACCTTCGGTCTTCCGCCAGCTGATGTCCGACGCCCCAGAGCTGTCCGACGTCATCCTCAAGGCGTTCATGGCGCGGCGCGAGTACCTGCGCACGAGTGAAGCGGCGCGCAGTGTCCAGATCATCGGCGGTGGGCAGTCGGCCGAGACGCTGGCGCTCCGCAACTGGGCCACGCGTCTGAACGTGCCGCACACCTGGCTCGACGTCGAAACCGAGGACGGGCACCGGATCCTCGATTCTCTCGGCCTCGATGTTGATGACCTCCCGGTAGTGATCACCCCGACCGCGATCCTCCACAATGCAACCCCGAGCGTCCTGGCGGACCAGCTCGGTCTTGCGTACCGCTCTGTACCAGGGAAGGTCTACGACCTCGTCGTCGTCGGTGGTGGACCCGCAGGGCTGGCGACTGCCGTCTACGGCGCCTCTGAAGGCCTGGACACGCTGGTCCTGGAAGGGGTTGCCGTAGGCGGGCAGGCCGGCGCGAGCGCACGTATCGAGAACTACCTCGGCTTCCCGTCCGGCCTCCCCGGCGCGGAGCTGACTGCCAAGGCGCAGGTGCAGGCCCAGAAGTTCGGAGCCAAGATCAAAAGCCCGATCGAAGTGACGACACTGCGGATGGCGGACGACCTTGTGGTGACCCTGTCGGACGGGACCGAGGTCTCGGCCCGCTCGATCGTGATCGCGAGCGGCGCCCGCTACCAGAAGCTGAGCCTCGAGCGGTGGGCGGACTTCGAAGGCAACGGCATCTACTACGCCGCAACCGAACTCGAAGCCCGTGCATGCGCGCGTCAAGGCCCGCAGGTGGCCGTGATCGGTGGGGCCAACTCCGCCGGGCAGGCGGCCCTCTTTCTCGCAAGTCGAGGGTCGCGGGTCCACCTCGTCGTGCGAGCCGACGATCTGGGAAGCGGGATGTCGAGCTATCTCGCGACCCGCATCCTCGCCGACAGTCGTATCGAGCTGCACCTAGGCACCGAAGTCGTCGGAATCGACGGTGGCGACCACCTGGACTCGATCGTGCTCGCCAACAAGGTCACTGGGACTCAGGAGACCGTGCCCTGCGCGGGGCTCTTCTGCTTCATAGGCGCCGTGCCCGCGACGTCTTGGCTCGATGGCGCCCTCCTTGACCGAAGCGGCTTCATCCTCACCGACACCGATCTGCCGGAGACGCAACCGCATGACTCGTTCGGGCTGCTCGGCCGTCAGCCTCTAGTGTCGCGCTTCTGAAGTTGGGTGACGGTTCGCTTTCTTGAGGACGTCG
>CAXSHL010000014.1:0-71420 GCA_964237315.1 uncultured Nocardioidaceae bacterium | reverse complement strand
TGCTGAGCACAGCAGCGTGAACCCCCGTTGCTAAGACCCCTTGACATCGCCGGCCGCAGAACGTGCATCCGGTCACGGACTACCCAGGGGTTCAGGCCGTCCGGCGGCGCAGGGTCGCCGCGCCGAGCACCAGGCCGGCCAGCGCGAAGCCGACCACGACCGCGATGTCGGACCAGACCCCGCCGTCGACTCCGCCGAACCCGGCGCTGGTCGTGGTGGACACGGCCGTCATCGCATCGACCGCGTAGGACAGCGGCAGCACGTCGGAGACCACCTCGAGCACCCGCGGCAGCGCGTCGCGGGGCACGAACAGCCCGCACAGCAGCAGCTGCGGGATCACGAGCGCCGGCATGAACTGCACCGCCTGGAACTCGGTGCGGGCGAACGCGGACACGAACAGCCCCAGCGCGGAGCCCAGCACGGCGTCCACGACGGCGACCACCACCAGCATCCACAGCGGACCGGACACCTGCAGGTCGAGGACGTAGTGGCAGAGCAGCACGGCCAGCAGCGACTGGACGGCTGCCACGATCCCGAAGGCGATCGCGTAGCCGCCGAGCAGGTCGCCCTTGCCGGTGGGCATCGCCAGCAGCCGCTCCAGGGTGCCCGAGGACCTCTCACGCAGCGTGGTCACCGAGGTGACCAGGAACATCACCACGAACGGGATCAGGGCCAGCAGCGGCGGACCGAGGGCGTCGAACCCCCTCTCGGCACCGAGACCGCCGGTGAACATCCACCAGAGCAGCGTCAGGATCAGGCACGGCAGCACCAGGAGCATCACCAGCGTCCGCCGGTCCCGGCGGAGCTGGATCAGCACCCGCGCGGCCACCGCGAGGAGGATGCGGGCGTTCATGCGACGACCTCCTTGCCGGCCTCGGTGCGGCTGTCCTGGTCCACCAGGGACAGGAACGCCGACTCGACGTCGGAGGCGCCGGTGCGCTCGAGGAGGGCCGCCGGAGTCTCGTCCGCCAGGAGCGACCCGTCTCGCATCAGCAGCAGCCGGTCGCAGCGCTCCGCCTCGTCCATCACGTGGCTCGAGACGAGCAGGGCGGTGCCGGCCGCGGCCAGCTCGTGGAACATCGACCACAGGTCCCGGCGGAGCACCGGGTCCAGGCCGACGGTGGGCTCGTCGAGCACCAGCACCGGCGGGCTGCCGAGCAGCGCCACGGCCAGCGAGACGCGGGACCGCTGGCCACCGGAGAGCCGGGAGACCACCTGGTCGCGGGTCGCCTCGAGGTCGACGGCCGCGAGGCACCGGGCGACCTCGTCCTGCTCGACACCCAGCACCCGCGCGAAGAACCTGAGGTTCTCCGCGACGGTGAGGTCGTCGTACACGCTCGGTGCCTGCGTGACGTAGCCCACCTGGTCCCGCAGCCGCTTGTCCCCCGCGGGCAGGCCGAGCACCTCGACCGTGCCGCTGGTGACCACCTGCACACCGACGATCGCCCGCATCAGCGTGGACTTGCCGCAGCCCGACGGCCCGAGGAGCCCGGTGACCTGGCCCGCCGCGGCCGTGAAGTCCAGGCCTCGGAGGGCCCGGATGGATCCGCGCTGGACGATGAGATCGCGGACGACCACCGCCGCATCGTTTTTCATCATGTGATGAATTCTGCCTCGGGCGACATCCCGCGTCAAGGGGCCCAGCCGTTTCCCAGGGGGCCCCTGGGAAACCGTCACGGGGAGGGGGCTACGGCAGGGGGCCGTCGAGGTAGCGCTGGATGGTCGGGGCGACCCAGGCGACCACCTCCGCGGGCGGCATCGAGGCGAGCGGCTCGAGGGCCAGGAGGTAGCGGGTCACCACCAAACCGACCATCTGGCTGATCACCAGCTGCACCCGCTGGTCGGCCTCCGCGGTGGGCAGCGCGGCGCGCAGCGGGTCCAGGACCATCCGCAGGATCCCCTGCTGCAGCAGCGTCTCCGGCGTCTCCTGCACCAGGCTGGACCGCACCAGCGCGATCAGCGGCAGACGGGTCTGCGGGTCGTCCCACACGGACAGGAACAGCCACAGCAGCCGCTCACCCGCCCCGGCGACCCCCTCGTCGAACACCCGCGGCACGAGCCTCCTGGGGTCCACGGGGATGTCCAGCGCGGCGAGGAACAGGTCGTCCTTCGACCCGAAGTAGTGGTGCACCAGAGCCGGGTCGACGTCCGCGTCCCCGGCGACCGCCCTGATCGTCGTGCGCCCGAAGCCCTTCTCGGCGAAGGACCTGCGGGCCGCGGTGAGGATCTGCCCCCGCGTGTCCGGGCCTCCCGGCCG
Source organism: uncultured Nocardioidaceae bacterium (assembly GCA_964237315.1). Taxonomy (GTDB): domain Bacteria; phylum Actinomycetota; class Actinomycetes; order Propionibacteriales; family Nocardioidaceae; genus Nocardioides_B. The sequence goes on along the minus strand of CAXSHL010000014.1, from coordinate 69,163 downwards.
TCGACCACGACCCCGGGGCTCACCGGACGCCGAGCGGCCGCCCAGGTCCGGGCCCCTCACCGGGTCCGTCACGGGCCCGTCACCGGCCCGTCACCGGGCTTCCGGAGCGGCCGCGAAGTTGAGCCGGGCGAAGGCCAGCGCCTCGACCAGGTCCAGCTCGCGCGCGTCCCGGTTGTCGGCCTTGCGGGTGTTGATCTCCAGCACCACATGTCCACCGAAGGCGACGGCGGCCAGGTGCTCGAGCAGCTCCACCACGGGCTGGTTGCCTCGGCCGGGCACCAGGTGCTCGTCCTTGGCCGAGCCGGTGCCGTCGGTGAGGTGGATGTGCCGCAGCCGGTCGCCGAGCCGCTGGGCCATCGCGACCGGGTCGGACCGCGAGACGGCCGAGTGGGACAGGTCGATCGTGGTGTTGGCGTAGTCCTGCCCGGACGGGTCCCAGCCCGGCACGTAGACCTCCATCTCACGCTTGGACGCACGCCAGGGGTACATGTTCTCCACCGCGAACGCGACACCGGTCCGGTCCTCGAGCTCGGCGATCCCCTCGACGAAGGCGCGTGCATAGTCGCGCTGCCAGCGGAAGGGGGGATGCACCACGACGACATCGGCGCCCACGGCGCGAGCCATCTCCGCGCTCTTCTCGAGCTTGCCCCACGGCTCGACACCCCAGACCCGCTGGGTGATCAGCAGGCAGGGGGCGTGTACGGCGCACACCGGCACCCCGTGGTGGTCCGAGAGGTGCCGGACCGCGTCGACCTCCTGGCTGATCGGGTCGATCCCCACCATCACCTCGACCGCGTCGTAGCCGAGGCGCGAGGCCAGGGCGAACCCGTCGGCGGTGGTCTCGGGATAGACCGACGCGGTGGACAGGGCGATCACCCGCGCACCGCGGTCCGACTCACGGGAGATGCCTCATGCCTCCCAGCGTAGTGGCCGACGTATGGTGACCCGCGTGCCCGAGACCGACCTCGTGATCCCGCGCGTCTTCGTCGAGTTCGCCGACCCGGCCGACGCCGCCCAGGTGTTCAAGTGCGACCTCACCTGGCTGACGTCACGGTGGATGTGCATCTTCGGCCAGGGCTGCCAGGGGATCTACGCCGAGCGGCCGACCGACGGGTGCTGCACGCTGGGCGCGCACTTCGCCGACAAGGACGACGAGAAGCGGGTCCGGGGGTTCGTGAAGCTGCTCGACCCCGAGCACTGGCAGCACCACGAGTCCGGCACCCGGCACAAGAACTCCTGGATCGACACCGACGACGAGGGGGACCGCAAGACCGCCGTCCACGACGGTGCCTGCGTGTTCCTGAACCGGCCCGGGTTCGCCGGCGGCGAGGGCTGTGCCCTGCACAGCCTGGCCCTTCGCATCGGTCGGCACCCCTTGGAGACCAAGCCGGACGTCTGCTGGCAGCTGCCCATCCGGCGGACGTTCCGCGAGGTCGAGCTGCCCGACGGGACGGAGTACACCGAGGTGACCCTCGGGGAGTACGACCGCCGCGGCTGGGGCCCCGGCGGTCACGACCTCGACTGGTACTGCTCGGGCAACACCGAGGCACACGTCGCCCAGGAGCCGGTCTACGTCTCCAACGGTCCCGAGCTCGTCGAGCTGATGGGGCAGGCGGCGTACGACGAGCTGGTGGACCACTGCGAGGCGCACCTGGCCTCCCGGTCCGCGCTCGCGGTGCACCCGGCCGACCCCCGCTGACCGACCCGACCTGACTCGAGGGGGCCTACGCGAGGGGCGCGAACAGGTCGACCGGGTTGCCGTCGGGGTCGTGCACGACCGCGTAGCGCATCCCCCAGAAGGCGTCCCACGGCTTGAGCACCCCGGTGCCTCCCTCGTCGGTCAGCTCGGCGTACGCCGCGTCGACCTCGGCGGGCGACTCGCACGCGAACGCCAGTGCCATGCCGTGCCCGCCGCTGGGCGGGGTCCACCCGGGCTGGAAGGACAGGATCGTCTCGCGGGTGTCGAAGGCGAGGTGGATGCCGCCGAGGTCGACGTCGACATGGGGCTCGGCGTCCGCATCGGCAGGGATGTCGAGCCCGATGCGGCGGTAGAAGGCGAGGGAGACGGCCATGTCGGCCACGACGATCTCGATGACTGAGGGCGTGAGCTTCATGACGTCGACGCTAGTGCGGGGCTCAGGCAGCGTCTTGGACGGATCGGACGCGTTCGCGGCGCAGCTCGGTCGGAGTCACCCCGGCCAGCGCGCGGACCTCGCGCACCAGGTGCGCCTGGTCGGCGAACCCGGCACGGTGGGCCACGTCGGACCACCCGCGTCCGGTGTCCGCATCGGCCACGGCTCGCACCAGCCGCAGCACCCGGCTGAGCTGCTGGGGTCCGTAGCCGAACACCGGAAGCAGCCGCCTGTGCAGCTGCCGGGTGCTGTAGCCCATCGCCTCGGCGACCTCCCTCACCGAGCACCCGCGTTCGAGGAGGGCCTGGACGTGCTCGCCGAACGGGTCGACCGTGCGTGCTTCGCACGCCCACGAGGCCAGTGCCGGAGCGGGTCGCTCGGCGACCCGGGCGGTGAGGAGCCGGGCCCGCCGGTCGCCCCACAGGTCCTCGAGCGGGACCGTGCGGTCGCGCAGCTCGTCTGCCGGCACGCCCAGCAGTGCAGGGGCCCGACCGGCGTGCAGACGCACCCCGGTGACGGTCTGCGGCCCGGCGAGCCGGTGGACGCGGGCCGAGGTGTCCGGGCCGGCGACGAGCAGCCGCCCGCCCGCGAGGACCAGGTCCATGCAGCCGTCGGGCAGGATCCGCTGGGCGTCGCCCGGACCGGTGCTGCTCCGCCACACCTCGATGCCCGGCCCCACGGTGCGCTCGTCGTAGGCCATGAGCCGAACCTAGCCGCTGGCGCCGACAGTCCCGCGGCGTCCGGCACGCATCAGGGGAGCACCCGTTCGGCGACCTGCTCGGGCATCGGCTGGTAGTGGGCGAAGCTGCGCGTGAACGACGCGGCACCGTGGGAGAACGCTCGCAGCTCGACGGCGTAGCGGCTGATCTCCACCTCGGGCACCTCCGCCCGCACCAGCGTCCGGGCGGCTCCCGCCGGCTCACTGCCCGTCACCCGTCCGCGCCGGCTGGACAGGTCGCTCATCACAGTGCCCACCAGGTCGTCCGGCACGAGCACGGCGATCTCGTCGACCGGCTCCAGCAGCGCGGTGCGGGTCGCGGCGGCGGCCTCGCGCAGCGCCAGGGCGGCCGCGGTCTGGAACGCCATGTCGGAGGAGTCCACGCTGTGCGACTTGCCGTCCTTGAGCGTGACCCTGATGTCCACGACCGGGTAGCCCGCTACCAGCCCGCGGTCCATCTGGGCGCGCAGGCCCTTCTCCACCGACGGGATGAACTGACGGGGCACGGCTCCGCCGACGACCTTGTCGACGAACTCGAACCCGGATCCCTGGGGCAGCGGCTCCACCTCGATGTCACAGACGGCGTACTGGCCGTGGCCGCCCGACTGCTTGACGTGCCGGCCGTGCCCGGCCGCCGGTGCCGCGAACGTCTCGCGCAGCGGCACCCGTACGGGCACCTCGTCCACCGCCACGCCGTGCCGGTGCTCGAGCCGGTCCAGCAGCACGTCGGCGTGCGCCTCGCCCATCGTCCACAGCACCACCTGCCGGGTCTCGGCGTTGTGCTCGATGCGCAGGGTCGGGTCCTCGGCGGCCAGCCGCGCCAGACCGGAGCTCAGCTTGTCCTCGTCGGTCTTGGCCCGGGCCACGATCGCCAGCGGGAGCAGGGGTTCCGGCATGTCCCACGGCCTCAGCACCAGGGGCGACTCCTTGTCGGACAGCGTGTCACCGGTCTCCGCGCGGCTGAGCCTGCCGATCGCTGCGATGTCACCGGCGACGACCTGGTCCGCGGGCCGCTGCACCTTGCCCAGCGGGATCGACAGGGCACCGATCCGCTCGTCCTCGTCGTGGTCCTCGTGGCCGGACAGCGCACCCCGCTGCTCGCCGTAGAACGCGCTGCGGTGCCCCGAGACGTGCACCGTCGCGTCCGGGCGCAGGGTGCCGGAGAAGACCCGCACCAGGCTGACCCTGCCGACGTAGGCGTCGCTGGCCGTCTTCACCACCTCCGCGACCAGCGGCCCGTCCGGGTCGCAGCGCAGGTCGGGACCCTTGCGGCCCGCCGGGGTGAACACCTCCGGCAGCGGGTGCTCCAGCGGGGACGGGAAGCCGGCGACCACCAGGTCGAGGAGCTCGGTGGCACCGACCCCGGTCGTTGCGTCGACGGGTACGACGGGGTGGAACGACCCGCGGGCCACGGCGCGCTCGAGGTCCTGCACCAGCAGCTTGGCGTCCACCTCCTCCCCGGCGAGGTAGCGCTCCATCAGCGTCTCGTCCTCGGACTCCTCGATGACGCCCTCGATCAGGGCACCGCGCTGCTCGTCGTGGGTGTGGTCGCCGGTGATCAGCCCGACCAGCCGGCCGCCCTCACGCAGGTAGACCGGCAGCACCCGGTCGCCGAAGGCCGCGCGGGCCTGCGCCAGCACGCCGTCGTAGTCCGCCCGCGCGTGGTCCAGCTTGGTCACCACCACCACGCGCGGCATCGCCACCTCCGCGCACTCGCGCCACAGCACGCGGGTCGGCTCGTCGACGCCCTCGTTGGCGGCCAGCACGAACATCGCGCAGTCGGCCGCGCGCAGACCCGCCCGCACCTCGCCGACGAAGTCCGCGTAGCCGGGGGTGTCCAGCAGGTTGACCTTCACGCCGTCGTGCAGCAGCGGAGCCAACGCGAGGCCGACCGACCGCTGCTGGCGATGCTCGGACTCGTCGAAGTCGCAGACCGTGGAGCCTTCGGACGTCGTACCAGCGCGGTTGATGACTCCCGCGGAGACCAGCAGGGTCTCGACCAGGGTGGTCTTGCCCGACCCGGCCGGTCCGACCAGGACGACGTTGCGGACGGTGGCGGCCTGCGCCGCGACCGGCCCTGCGCTCGGGCCAGAGGCCTGCCTGCCTGCCACGTGACGCCTCCTCGGGTGCGAGACCTGGTGACACCCTTCACCTTCGCGATCACTCGCACAAGAGTGCGCGCGACACCCCGGTGCGCCGACGGCAGCCGCGCGTGGTGAGAATGCTGTGCATGCGCCTGGACCATGTCTCGTACGCCGCGGGACCCGACGGCATCCAGGCGACGGCCGACCGGATCGGTGCCCTGCTGGGGGAGGCCTTCCACGACGGCGGGGTGCACCCCAGGTTCGGCACCACCAACATGATCCTGCCGCTGGCGGCCCGGACGTACATCGAGATCGTCGCTGTGCTCGACCACCCGGCGTCGGACAAGGTGCCGTTCGGGCAGGCCGTGCGGGCCCGCTCGGCAGCCGGCGGCGGCTGGCTCGGGTGGGTGGTCGCGGTCGACGACATCGTCGAGGCCGAGACCCGTCTGGGGCGCTACTCCGTGCAGGGCAACCGGCACCGCCCCGACGGGGTCGAGCTGCGCTGGCGGCAGCTCGGCGTGATGGGTCTGCAGGCCGACCCCCAGCTGCCGTTCTTCGTGCAGTGGCAGTCCTCGGTCGACCAGCACCCGAGCGCCGGGGGCTCCGACGGGGTCCGCCTCGACGCGCTGGAGATCGCCGGCGACCCGGCCCGCGTGGGCGACTGGCTCGGCAGCGCTGTCGAGAACTCTCTGGAGGACGTCGAGGTCGAGTGGGTCGCGCCCGGCGGCGCACCGGGTGTGGTCGCGGTGCAGTTCCGCACCCCGCGCGGCCTGGTCCGCGTCTAGCCCGGCCGGCGGATCCGTGCTGGACGGCGTCGTCCCGAGCCCCAACATCTGGCAGCACCCGGAGACCTACGAGCTGGAGAACCACGCGGTCGACCCTGACCGCGTGATCGAGTCCGCGATGCGCGCGGTCCACGACTGGTCCGGGCGCGACCTGCTGGACCTCGGCTGCGGCACCGGGTTCCACCTCCCCCGCTGGGCCCGTGAGGCGCGTCGCGTGTACGGCGTCGAGCCGCACCCCGACCTCGCCGCTCTCGCCGCCCGTCGTACGTCCCGGCTCGAGAACATCTCGGTCCACGTGGGTACGGCGCAGCAGGTGCCGTTGCCGCCCGCCAGCGTGGACGTGATGCAGGCGCGCTGGGCCTACTTCCTGGGGCCCGGCTGCGAGCCTGGGCTGCGGGAGCTGGACCGGGTGATGCGCCGAGGCGGCACGGCCTTCGTCATCGACAACGACTCGACCCGCAGCACCTTCGGCGCCTGGTTCCGGCGCGGCTACCCGATGGTGGATGCCGCCGCGGTGGAGCGGTTCTGGTCACGGCACGGCTGGTCCCGTGAGCCGCTGGACATCGAGTGGCGCTTCACCAGCCGCGCCGACCTGGAGGCCGTGGTCCGCATCGAGCTCGACGAGCAGGTCGCTGCCGACGCGCTGGCGAGCCACCGCGGCACCCGCGTCGACTACGCGGTGAACCTGTGGTGGAAGAGGTTCTAGCGCTGCCAGACGCGCACCCAGTCGACGGACGCCTGGGACGGCAGCCGCGAGCGGTCCAGCCTCGGCAGCTCGTAGTCGGAGGTCAGCAGGCTGAGGATGAGGTACTCCTCGATGTGGGACACGCCCTCGGTGGTGCGCCAGAACGGTCGCCCGTCGACCCGGAAGACATATGACGTGGGCGTCCACTGGACGGAGAACACGTGGAACCTCTTCCACCAGTCGTCGCCGCGCGCGAGCTGCGCGGTGGCGCCCGGCCAGACCGCGCCCAGCCTTCGCGGCTCACCCTCCGCGGTCAGGACGCCGTAGTTGTAGACAAAGGCTCCCAGGCCCCCGTTGGCGTAGCCCGAGCCGAAGTACTCGGCCGTGTCGATCTCGGCTCCGCTCTCGCCCGGTTGGCCGGGAAGGGTCTGGGGCGAGCTCGGCTTGAGCCAGAAGGCACCGTGCTGCCCCTGGCCGCGCTGGAACCTGATCCGGGCGGCGGCGACCCCGTAGGTGAAGGCGAACCGGCCGTCCTGGGTGCCGACGTGCCCGTTGAGGAAGCGCCTCGGGTGTGCCGGGTCCTGCCTCACCTGCAGCCGCAGGGTGCCGTCCTGCACCGCGACCGCCCGGGCGGCGCTCACCGAGCGGGTGCGGTTCGCCGTGCTCGTCCGCAGCAGCCGGTAGTCCCACTTGGTCCGGTCCAGCGAGGTGCCACCGAACTCGTCGGAGAACTGCAGGCGCCACGCGGCCGAGTCCATCGGTCGGGCGATCGCCGTCGGCTGGCCGGGGGCGCGGCGCGCCACCCCGCGGTAGATGAAGGGCTCACGGCCGAGGCGTGAGGCGGCGTAGAAGGTCACGGCGCCGGTCCGGTCCTGACGCTTGACGACGACCGAGCGCCACGGTCCCCCGGCGACCCGTCGCTGGACCACTACCTGGCGTCCCGGTCGGGCCGGCGAGAACCGCACGACTCCCGCGAGCCGTGCGCTGGCGGCCCAGGCCGGGCGGGCTCCCTGCTGGGCCAGCGGTGGCAGCAGCCAGGTGACGCCTCGGCCCGGAACGACGCGCGACGGACGCGTCGGCTCGGCACCGGCGGCCCGGCCCGCCGTCGGCGCGGTGAGCCCCGCGACCACCAGCCCGAGAGTCGCCAGGGTCGCTGCTGCACCGGTGCGTGGTCTGGACATCGTGGGGTCTCCGGCGGTTGTGGGCGGGGCGGCCGACCTCGTGAGTGTAGGTGGCGGGCAGCCCGATGTTGCGTAGGTTCGGCCCTCTGCGGTGACATGATGCTCACCGTCGTGGACCGGGACCGGACTCCAGAGAAGGGCCAGCCATGCGCGGAGAGCGGGGAGCGCTGTCGCGGCTGAGGGCCCGCGTCGGCCGGCGACCCGGCGAGGAGCCGCAGTACCTGTTCATCATGACCTACGGCCGCTCCGGGTCCACCCTGCTGCAGGGCATCCTGAACGCGGTCCCGGGCTACCTGGTCCGTGGGGAGAACCGCGACGCGGTCTACCACCTCTACCGGTTCCACCGCACGTGCACCGACGAGGCCCGCCGGGTCGCCCGCAAGGACGGCCACAAGCGGCCGGTGAGGCACCCGTTCTTCGGCATCGACTCCTTCCCCGCCGAGGACTCGCTCGAGCAGCTGCGGGAGCTGGTCACCCGGACGCTGCTGCGTCCCGAGCCGGGGACGAGGGTGATGGGGTTCAAGGAGATCAGGTGGTACCACGACGACCTGCCGGAGTACGTCGCGTTCCTGCGCCAGGTCTTCCCCGGAGCGCGCTTCGTGGTCAACACCCGGGACCACGAGGCTGTGCTGGCCAGCGCCTTCTGGCGGGACAAGCCCCGTGACGGCCGGCTGGAGCGGGCCGAGGAGGCGATCCTCGAGGTCGCCGCCGACCTGGGCGAGGCGGCCTACCGGGTGCACTACGACGACTACGTCGCGGACGTGCGCCGGCTCGCAGGGATGTTCGACTGGCTGGGCGAGCAGTTCGACGAGGCACGCGTGCGCGAGGTGATGAGTGTGCGGCACTCCTACTGAAGCGGTGACATACACTCCAGCCGACAGCAGCCGTGTCCGCAGAGGGGGACCTTGACCAGAGCACCGGCCGTGGTGGCCATCGTGCCCTGTCTCAACGAGGACGCAACGGTGGCCTCGGTGGTGAGCGACCTGACCGCGGCCCTGCCGGACATCACCGTCTACGTCTACGACAACGGCAGCACCGACCGCACGGTCGAGGAGGCGCTGTCCGCGGGCGCCATCGTCCGTCAGGAGGCCCGCCGCGGCAAGGGCCACGTGATCCGCAGGGCGTTCGGCGACGTGCAGGGCGACGTCTTCGTGGTCGTGGACGGGGACGGCACCTACGACGTGTCGCGGCTGCCGATGATGGTCGACCTGCTGCATGCCGGGCCCTACGACCAGGTCGTCGGGGTGCGGCGCGAGGTGGACCGGTCGGCGTACCGTCGGGGCCACTCGACGGGCAACCTGTTCTTCAACGGCGTCGTCGGGCGCCTGTTCGGCGAGCCCGTGCAGGACATGCTGAGCGGCTTCCGGGTGCTGTCCGAGCGCTTCGTGAAGTCGTTCCCGGTGCGCTCGCGGGGCTTCGAGGTGGAGACCGAGCTGACCGTGCACGCCGTCGGGCTGCGGGTGCCGACCGTGCACGTGGACGTCGGCTTCCGGGACCGCCCGCCGGGCAGCGAGAGCAAGCTCCGCACCTACCACGACGGCCTGCGCATCCTCGGCCTGATCATCAGGCTGGCCCGCTACGAGCGGCCCCAGCCGTTCCATGCCGTCATCGCCGGCGTCCTCGCCGTCGTGTCACTTGTGCTCGGGCTGCCGGTGGTCCTCGAGTTCTTCCGCACCGGGCTGGTGCCGAAGTTCCCCACGGCCATCCTGGCCTCGTCGATCGCCATCATCGCGGTGCTGGCTCTGGTGATGGGGATGCTGCTCGAGGCGAACCGGCGCGTGCGCGACGAAGGCGCCCGGCTGGCCTACCTGCGGCTCCCGCCGCCGGGGCACCAGTCGCCGGGACGCCTGTGAGGTCCCTGCTGCGCGCGCTGCCCGCGGTCGTCGGCGTGGTCCTGGTGCTGCAGCTGGTCTTCTTCGCCCTGCTCGTGGCCGGCGCCGCGTTCCCGGACCGCCCGGTCGTCGAGCACCTCAGTGCCGACGCCCGCTCCGGTGCCTACGGACCGAGCGGGGAGCCCGACGGTCAGGGTGGGCGCGCGACCACCTTCACCGACTGCGTCGCCGCCGGCACCGGCCTGGGCGAGCCGCGCTTCTCCGCCTTCGAGCGAGCTCTGAGGATGCCGCGGCTCGGCAGCTGCTCGCAGGGGGCCCGGCAGCTGGCCCGGCTCGCGCACGGCGAGCCGCCCGGACAGCGGCTGGAGTACTTCCGCTACTGGGCCGGCTACACCGTCCTCACCCGGCCGGTCCTCGCCATCGACGGGATGGACGGCATGCGGCTGGTCGCCGGCGGGCTGTTCGGCCTCGCGCTGATGGCGATGGTGCTCGCAGTGTCGCGGGCCACGTCCGTGGGCTACCTGTGCGCGCTGACCGTGCCCCTGCTGGTCTCCTCCAACGTGCTCACGGTGCCGGCCACCGCGTTCAGCCATGCGCTGAGCCTCGCGGTGACCTTCGCGGGCGTTGCGTGTGTCGCCGTCGCGAGCCGGCACGGCGCCCGGACGCTGCTGCTCGCGGTCGCCGCGAGCGCGTGCGTGTTCAACTTCGTCGACCTGCTGACCACCCCGGCCATGCCCTGGGCTATGACCGCGGCGGTGGCGGCCACAGCGGTCTTCACCAGGACCCGGCACCTGCCCGACGCCCTCCGGGTCGGGGTCGTGTCCTCGGGCGTCTGGTTCGCGGCGTACACCGTCACCTGGGTCAGCCGTTGGCTGATCACGGCGGTGTTCCTCGGCTGGGGGCACGTGATGCACGTCGTGCTGGGCATCGCGAAGTTCCGGGTCGACGGCGACTACCGGGCGGTCAGCCACGTGTTCGGTGCGGCCGTGCTGCGCAACGGGCGGACCTGGCTCGCCGTACCCGTCACGCCCGAGCTCGTGCTGGTCGGCTCCGCGCTGTGCGCGGCAGGCGCGCTGGCTGTCGCCTGGCGCAGGTACGGCGCGGGGCAGCTGGTGGTGGCCGGGGTGCTGGCAGCGCCGGCGCTGATCGCTCCGGCCTGGATGCTGGTCCTGAGCAACCACTCCCAGATCCACGACGTCTTCGTCTACCGCACGGTGCCGGTGTCCATCGGCATCGCCGTGGGGGCCTGCGTGGCCGCAGCCCGCGTCCGACGTACGACGGACGCCTGAGGCCGCTCAGCTGCTCGAGCGGATGCTGAGCGTGGGGGTGAGGACCCGGCCCGGCTCGGGGATCGGTCGGTGGGCCAGGAGGTCGCCGAGGTAGCCCACGACCTCCACCGCCACCTGCTCCAGCGGCTGGCGGACGGAGGTCAGCGCGGGCGTGCACACCTGGGCGGCGATCGAGTCGTCGAAGCCGACCACCGCGACGTCACGACCGGCCCGCAGGCCCTGGGCGTCGAGAGCCCTGAGCACTCCCATCGCGATGGTGTCGCTCGCGCAGACGAAGGCGGTCGGGCGCTCCTCGGCCGAGACGTCGAGCAGTGCGTGCGCGGCTCGGGAGCCGAACTCGAGCGTGTCGTCGCCGCGGGCAGAGCGCCGGCTGGTGACCAGCCCGTGCTCGTGCATGCGGTTCACCCAGCCGCTGCGCCGGTCCTCCCCGATGAACGACCCCTTCTGCCAGCCCACCCAGGCGATCCGGGAGTGCCCGCGCTCCACGAGGTGGTCGACGGCGAGCACGGCACCCTGCCGGCCGTCGACGTCGACCCAGGGGTGCCGGGCTGCCGGGTCGTCCCAGGGTCGTCCGAACGCGACGAACGGCACCCCCTGCCGACTCAGCCACGCCGCGTGCGGGTTGCCCCGGAAGGTGTCGGTGACCACGAACGCGTCGACGGCCGCCGAGCGCAGCAGCTCGTCGTAGGGGTCGGTGGCCTCGTGGTTCCCGCCGGAGGTGAACAGCAGCACGTGGTAGCCCGCGACCTCCGAGGTCTCGACCAGGGAGTGCACGAACCGGTCCATGAGCGCGTTGGCGCTGTCCTCGACCGCCGGGTCGACGCGCAGCCCGACCAGCTGGGAGGACCGGGTGCGCAGGCTGCGCGCGGCCCGGTTGGGCGCGTAGCCGAGCTCCTCGATGGCCTGCTGCACGCGTGCCAGGGTGTCCGGGCGCAGCAGCTCGGGGCTGTTGAGCGCGTTGGACACGGTCTGCCGGGACACCCCGGCCGCCTGCGCCACCGTCGCGAGGGTCGGCGCGCTGTCGGTGTGCCTCGACGGAGGGCCGTCCGAGGGCACCGGCACGAGAGCGGACGCCGGCCGAGGCGTCGACGGCGTCGACGGCATGGACATGGCCTGGCTCCCCCGGATGGCTTCGACGTTGTGGATCGATCCAATGAAACCATGCGAGCCGGGTGTGCCGTGGACGAGCCTGCCGATGGTTGTCGGTGGGCTGTCCTAGCGTGAGGCACATGAAGACAGCCCGAGCACCCCGCGCCAGCCACCGCTGCTCCGAGTGCGGCTGGGAGACAGCCAAGTGGGTGGGTCGGTGCGGGGAGTGCCAGACCTGGGGCAGCGTCGCCGAGGCAGCCGCCCAGCCTGCCGGTCGCACGGTCGCCGGCCCGGTGAGCTCCCCGGCGGTGCCCATCGGCCAGGTCCCGGTGGAGGAGTCCCGGTCGCGCACCAGCGGGATCCCCGAGCTCGACCGGGTCCTCGGCGGAGGGGTGGTGCCGGGGGCCGCCGTCCTGCTGGCGGGGGAGCCGGGGGTCGGCAAGTCCACGCTCCTGCTCGAGGTCGCCTCGCAGACCGCCCGCTCGGGCCTGCGCGTGCTCTACGTCACCGGCGAGGAGTCCGCCTCCCAGGTGCGGCTGCGCGCCGACCGGACCTCGGCGGTGCACGACGAGCTGTTCCTGGCCGCGGAGACCGACCTGGGCGCCATCTTGAGCCACGTCGAGGCCGTCCGCCCGCAGCTGCTCGTCGTGGACTCCGTGCAGACCATCGGCGCCTCGGGCGTCGAGGGGGTGCCGGGCGGCGTCACCCAGGTCAAGGAGGTCGCCGCTGCGCTGGTCCGGGTCGCGAAGACGCAGAACATCGCCACGATGATCGTCGGGCACGTCACCAAGGACGGCAGCATCGCCGGCCCACGGGTGCTCGAGCACCTCGTCGACGTGGTGCTGCACTTCGAGGGCGAGCGCAGCTCGCGGCTGAGGATGGTCCGCGCGGTCAAGAACCGCTTCGGCCCCGTCGACGAGGTCGGCTGCTTCGACCTGTCCGGTGAGGGCATCGTGGCGGTCCTCGACCCCACCGGCCTGTTCGTCGCCCGGCACCACGAGCCCGTCCCCGGCACCTGTGTCAGCGTCGTGCTGGAGGGACGTCGGCCGATCCTCGCCGAGGTGCAGGCCCTCGTCACGCCCTCGGCCGCCGAGCGCCCGCGTCGCACCACCTCCGGGCTGGACGGCTCCCGGATCGCGATGCTCGTCGCGGTGCTGCAGCAGCGAGCCAGGATGCGGCTGGACACCTACGACGTGTTCGCCTCGACGGTGGGCGGTGTCCGGATCCACGAGCCGGCTGCCGACCTCGCCGGCGCCATCGCCATCGCCTCGGCGTGGAAGCAGCGCGACATCCCCACGGACCTGGTCGCCGTCGGTGAGCTCGGTCTGGCCGGAGAGCTCCGGCGGGTGCGGGACACCCCGCAACGGCTGGCCGAGGCGGCCCGGCTCGGCTTCCGTGCCGCCATCGTCCCGGCCGACTCGCACCGCGAGGCGGGGGTCGTGCGCACGATCGACGGGCTCAAGGTGGTCGCGGTCCCGGACATCGCGTCGGCGCTGCGGGTGCTGGACCTGGGGGTGACCGACTGCAAGCCGCTGTTCAAGGTGCACCGCACCGAGCCGGGCCGTCCGGCTCTGGGGGTCGTGTGAGGCCGGACCACCCCCTGTCCCGTCGCTTCGCCCGGACGGGGTGAGTGCGCTGCCTCTAGACTGACCTCCGCCTCCTGGGGCACCAGACCAGCCGCACGGGCCATCACACCAGCAGAACGGGAGCAACGTGGCAGCCACCGACCGCACCGAGGAAGTCCTCCGGCTGCGGGCGACCCTGGCCAACATCGCGCCCGGCACCACCCTGCGCGACGGGCTCGAGCGCATCCTGCGCGGTCGAACCGGGGCGCTGCTGGTGCTGGGCAGCGACAAGACGGTCGACTCGATCTCGACCGGCGGGTTCTACCTGGACATCGCGTTCACGGCCACCGGGCTGCGCGAGCTGGCCAAGATGGACGGCGCCATCGTCCTGGACCGGGACGCCGCCCGGATCCTGCACGCGGCGGTGCACCTGATGCCCGACCCCTCGATCTTCTCCGAGGAGACCGGCACCCGGCACCGCACCGCCGACCGGGTGGCCCGGCAGACCGGGTTCCCGGTGATCTCGGTGTCCCAGTCCATGCAGATCATCGCGGTCTACGTCGGCGGCACCCGCTACGTCCTCGAGGACTCCGGCCAGATCCTCTCCCGGGCCAACCAGGCGCTGGCCACCCTGGAGCGCTACAAGCTCCGCCTCGACGAGGTGTCCAGCACGCTGTCGGCGCTCGAGATCGAGGACCTGGTGACCACTCGCGACGTGGCGGTCGTCGCCCAGCGCCTGGAGATGGTGACCCGCATCGCCAGTGAGATCGAGGACTACGTGCTCGAGCTGGGCAGCGACGGGCGGCTGCTCTCTCTGCAGCTCGACGAGCTGGTGACCGGTGTGGACAACGAGCGCCAGCTGGTGGTCCGCGACTACCACCCGGCGCTGAAGGCCAAGCGCACCCCCCAGGACGTGCTCGGCGACCTGGAGGCGTTGAGCCCCACCGACCTGGTCGACATCGGCGCGGTGGCGCGGTCGCTCGGGCTCGGCGCCAGCGAGCACCTCGACGGCGCGGTCACCCCGCGCGGCTACCGGCTGCTCGCCAAGGTCCCCCGGCTGCCCGGCACGGTCGTGGACCGGCTGGTCGAGCACTTCGGCAGCCTGCAGAAGCTGCTGTCGGCGAGCATCGACGACCTACAGGCGGTGGACGGGGTCGGCGAGCTCCGGGCGCGCAGCGTCCGGGAGGGCCTGTCCCGGCTCGCCGAGTCCAGCATCCTCGAGCGTTACGTGTAGGACCGCCACGTCCGCGGCTACGAGTGGGTGGACCGAGTCCCGGACGGGCTGGCCGACGGACCGGTCGAAGGATTGGGGTGACTCGTCCTCGACGGGCTCGCGGACCGGTGACCGGACCGGTGACCGGGCCGGCTCTGGCTGGTCGCCGACGGGCTCGGGTGCCGCCCGGCCGTCGGCCGGCTGGACGGATGGGCTGACGGCGTGGCCGAGGACCTGCCCGACGGTGTGGCCGACGGCTTGCCCGACGGTGTGGGCGACGGGGTCGGCGAGGCCGTCTCGGTCTCGCGCGGCGGAGGCGCCAGGCGGAACTGCACGTCGCTCGGGTCGGACCCGAAAGCAGCCGCCACGGCGTGGTAGTAGCCCGGCTCCGCCCAGGGCGTGGCCCGGCTGCAGTCCGCGTCGGAACGCTGACCGTTCCAGACCACGGACACCGTCGTCGGAGCGTCCTTGCGCACGACCACGACCTGCTTGTGCACGGCGGCGGTGCAGTCCTGGGTCGACCAGATGCGGTCGGGGCCCGAGGTGATCTTCAGGACCAGCGACGATGCCGACACCTCCCAGGTGCAGGCGGGCGAGGTCCGGGTGGTCAGCGTCAGAGTCAGCACCACGGGCTTGGCCCCGTAGGCAGGTCCCGCCACCGAGGGCACCGCGACCACGTCACTGCTGGCGCACGACCCCGTCGGCTGCACCAGCGGGGTGCTCGGGGTGGCCGACGGGCTGGCGCCGGGTCCGGTCGAGCTCGGCGCCGTCGTCGCGCCCGCGCCGGGCCGGCCGCCGGCCTGGTCGCTCGGCGGGGCACCGAGCCGGCCGCTGGGCTGACCGGTCGGCACGTCGGTCAGCGAACGGGACGGGCTCACCGACGGGCTCGGAGACGGGGTGACAGAGGCGGCGTCGGACGACTGCTCCGCCCCGACCGGTTGAGCCGAAGGCCCGCTGCCGGAGCCGCTCCCCCCGCCGAGCAGGTGGGCGATGCCGAAGACCAGCACGAGCGCGACCGCGAGCACGAGCAGCCGCCGGGTCCAGTACACCCGAGCCGGCAGCGGCCCTCGAGGTCGCGTCACAGCGGTCATGCGGGCCAGGCTATGTGCGAGCGTCGCGCGGTCCCGGCTGCCACACCGTGTCACCGGCGAATGAGCGCCGGCCGACCACTTCCCTGGCTCCCGCTCGATTCGGGACCGGCCTGTCGCCCGGTTAGGGTGGGCCACCGTGACGGCCGCCTCCGACCAGCCGGCGAGCCACCCGCCGCCGCCCCAGCAGCTGTCGGCTCACCAGCTGTCGGCCCATCGCCTGCGGGCCCGGCTGCTCGAGTGGTACGACGAGCACGCCCGAGACCTGCCCTGGCGCGAGCCGTCGGCGTCCCCGTGGGCGGTCCTGGTCAGTGAGTTCATGCTGCAGCAGACCCCGGTGTCCCGGGTGCTCCCCGTCTACGAGCGGTGGCTCGAGGCGTGGCCCACGCCAGCTGCCCTGGCCGCCGTACCCACGGGTGAGGCGGTGCGTGCCTGGGGCCGGCTGGGGTATCCCCGCCGGGCCCTGCGGCTGCACGCCGCGGCCGGCGCGATCGTGCAGGAGCACGGCGGGCGGGTGCCGGCGGACTACGACGAGCTGCTCGCCCTGCCGGGGGTGGGTGACTACACGGCGGCGGCGGTGGCCTCGTTCGCCTACCGGCGGCGACACGTCGTGCTGGACACCAACGTGCGCCGGGTGCTGGCGCGCACCGTCCGCGGCGCGCAGTTCCCCGCGACCGCGGTGACCCGGGCCGAGCGCGACCTGGCCACCGCGTTGCTTCCCGACGACGGTCCCACCGCGGCCGCCTGGGCGGTGGCCACCATGGAGCTCGGCGCCGTGGTGTGCCTGGCCGGGACGCCCCGGTGTGCCGCGTGCCCGGTGGCCGACCTGTGCGAGTGGCGCCGCGTCGGCTACCCGCCGTACGAGGGCCCGGCCCGGCGAGGGCAGTCCTACGACGGGACGGACCGCCAGTGCCGCGGTCGACTGCTGCAGCTGCTGCGGGACAGGCCGGAGCCGGTGCACCGCAGCGCGCTCGAGGGGGTGTGGCCCTCGGCGTCGCAGCGGGACCGGTGCCTGCAGTGGCTGGTCGACGACGGGCTGGTCGCCCGGGTGTCCGATGACACCTACGCGTTGCCCTGACCACGCGACGGCGTGCAGATGCGCCGGGCCGACCGGGGTCAGGCGTGCAGACGCGACGGGTCGGCGATCGTGGCGACGGCGTCCGCGAGGTCGCGGACCGCCTGCTCCTGCACCGGGTCACCGCCGTCGAGCGGCAGGTCGAGCTGGAAGCCCATCAGCGCCGCGTCCAGAAGCGCGACGGCCCGTCCGGCCCGGTCCCGGTGCGTTCCAGAGGCGACCAGGTGGTCGGCGAGTGCCGCCAGCCAGACCTTGTTGGCCTCCCGCACGACGGTGGCATAGGGCTCGTGACCGAACAGCCCGAGAGCCGCCGCCTCGACGTACATCCGCTGGCAGCGCGCCAACCGCGGTGAGGACAGCAGGTCCCAGAGGTCCAGCACGGCCCGGCGTACGTCGGGCGCCGGCGGCAGGGCGCGGACCTCCGCCACCGAGCGGTCGTTGGAGACCCGCAGGACGGTGGCGACGAGGTCGTCCTTGCCCGCGAAGTGGTAGAGCAGCATCCGGTCGCTGGTGCCCAGCTCGGCCGCCAGAGGTCGCAGGCTCAGGCCCATCAGGCCGTGGCTGAGCACGTAGTCGGTGGCCGCCTGGGCCAGCTCCTCACGCCGGGACGTCTCGCGTGGCATAGCCCTCCTTCGCCAGCCGTGCCTCCCAGTGTAGCGAGTGCTACAGTGGGTGGTGTAGCGACTGCTACACAAGGAGGTGGGACATGATCGGCGCTTGGGCGCTCCTGCTGTCCGCGATCACCGTCGAGGTGGCCTCGACGGCGGCGATGCCGCGCACCCAGAGCTTCCGCGACCCACTGTGGACCGCGCTGGTGCTGGGTGGCTACGCGCTCTCGATCTGGCTGCTCGCACTGGTGATCCGCTACATCCCCGTCTCGGTCACCTACGCCGCCTGGTCGGGACTGGGCACCGCCGGCATCGCGCTCGTGGGGGTGCTGTTCCTCGGCGAGGGCTGGGGCATCCTCAAGGCCGTCGCGCTGCTGATGATCATCGGCGGCGTGCTGATCTTGAACCTGCACGGCGCGCACTGAGAGCGCTCCGCGGTCCCACTCTCCCGACGAAACAGGCACACCCCCTGCGTAGCTACGCAGGGGGTGTGCCTGTTCAACCGGGGCCCCTGGGAATCTGGCGGGCCCGAGAGGTGACTAGTCGGACTCGGCGGTGGCGGCCGGCTCCTCGATGGGCGGGAGGTCCGGCAGCTCGCTGCGCGGCTCCCCCTTGAACGTGAACGCCGCGTCGACGCCCTCGCCCTCGACGTCCACCAGGATGATGTGGCCCGGCCGCACCTCGCCGTACAGCATCTTCTCGGCGAGCGCGTCCTCGATCTCCCGCTGGACCGTGCGGCGCAGGGGCCGCGCGCCGAGGACCGGGTCGAAGCCCCGGGTGGCGAGCAGGTCCTTGGCGACCTGGGTCAGCTCGATCGACATGTCGCGGTCGCGCAGCCGCAGCTCCACACCCGCGATCATGTTGTCGACCATGGAGACGATCTGCTCCTTGGACAGCGGCGGGAAGACCACGATCTCGTCGACACGGTTGAGGAACTCCGGACGGAAGTGCTGCTTGAGCTCCTCCGACACCTTCGCCTTCATCCGCTCGTAGGATCCCGCGACGTCACCCTGCTGGTTGAACCCGAGGTTGACGCCCTTGGAGATGTCGCGGGTGCCGAGGTTGGTCGTCATGATGATCACGGTGTTCTTGAAGTCCACGACCCGTCCCTGGGAGTCGGTCAGGCGACCTTCCTCAAGGATCTGCAGCAGCGAGTTGAAGATGTCCGGGTGGGCCTTCTCCACCTCGTCGAACAGCACGACCGAGAACGGCTTGCGGCGGACCTTCTCGGTGAGCTGGCCGCCCTCCTCGTAGCCGACGTAGCCGGGAGGCGAGCCGAACAGCCGCGAGACGGTGTGCTTCTCGCTGAACTCGCTCATGTCGAGCTGGATCAGCGCGTCCTCGTCGCCGAACAGGAACTCCGCCAGCGTCTTGGACAGCCACGTCTTCCCGACGCCGGACGGGCCGGCGAAGATGAACGAGCCACCGGGACGCTTGGGGTCCTTGAGGCCGGCGCGGGTGCGCCGGATCGCCCGGGAGAGCGCCTTGACGGCCTGGTCCTGGCCGATGACGCGCTTGTGCAGCTCGTCCTCCATCTTGAGCAGCCGGGTGGACTCCTCCTCGGAGAGCTTCACGATCGGGATGCCGGTGGCGACGGCGAGGACCTCGGCGATCAGCTCCTCGTCGACCTCCGCGACGACGTCCATGTCGCCGGCCTTCCACTGCTTCTCGCGCTCGCCCTTGGCGAGGATCAGCTTCTTCTCCTCGTCGCGCAGGGACGCCGCCAGCTCGAAGTCCTGGCTGTCGATGGCGCCTTCCTTGCGACGTCGTACGTCGGCGATCTTGTCGTCGAAGTCACGCAGGTCCGGCGGAGCGGTCATCCGGCGGATCCGGAGTCGTGAGCCGGCCTCGTCGATCAGGTCGATCGCCTTGTCGGGCAGGAACCGGTCGGAGACGTAGCGGTCGGCCAGCGTCGCCGCCGCCACCAGCGCCTCGTCGGTGATGGTCACCCGGTGGTGGGCCTCGTAGCGGTCGCGCAGCCCCTTGAGGATCTCGATCGTGTGCGCGATCGTCGGCTCCGCCACCTGGATCGGCTGGAAGCGTCGCTCGAGGGCGGCGTCCTTCTCCAGGTGCTTGCGGTACTCGTCGAGGGTGGTCGCGCCGATGGTCTGCAGCTCGCCCCGGGCCAGCATCGGCTTGAGGATCGAGGCAGCGTCGATCGCGCCCTCGGCGGCGCCGGCGCCGACGAGGGTGTGCAGCTCGTCGATGAACAGCACGATGTCGCCGCGGGTCTTGATCTCCTTGAGGACCTTCTTCAGCCGCTCCTCGAAGTCACCGCGGTAGCGCGAGCCGGCCACCAGCGACCCCAGGTCGAGGCTGTAGATCTGCTTGTCCTTGAGCGTCTCGGGCACGTCGCCGCGCACGATCGCCTGGGCCAGGCCCTCGACGCAGGCCGTCTTGCCGACGCCGGGCTCCCCGATCAGCACCGGGTTGTTCTTGGTGCGGCGCGAGAGCACCTGCATCACGCGCTCGATCTCCTTCTCGCGCCCGATGACCGGGTCGAGCTTGCCCTCGCGTGCGGCCTGCGTGTAGTTGCGGCCGAACTGGTCGAGGACCAGGGAGGAGGAGGGCGCGCCCTCCTGCGGAGCGCCGGCCGCGGCCGTCTCCTTGCCCTGGAAGCCGGACAGCAGCTGGATGACCTGCTGGCGGACCCGGTTGAGGTCGGCACCCAGCTTCACGAGCACCTGGGCGGCGACGCCCTCACCCTCGCGGATGAGGCCGAGCAGGATGTGCTCGGTGCCGATGTAGTTGTGTCCGAGCTGCAGCGCCTCGCGCAGCGACAGCTCGAGGACCTTCTTGGCCCGGGGGGTGAAGGGGATGTGGCCGCTGGGCGCCTGCTGGCCCTGGCCGATGATCTCCTCGACCTGGGCGCGGACGGCCTCGAGCGAGATGCCGAGGCTCTCCAGAGCCTTGGCGGCGACGCCCTCTCCCTCGTGGATCAGGCCCAGAAGGATGTGCTCGGTGCCGATGTAGTTGTGGCTGAGCATCCGGGCTTCTTCCTGCGCCAGGACGACCACCCTGCGGGCTCGGTCTGTGAACCGCTCGAACATGTCTCGCTCCTTGCCGTGCCTCACACGGACCGACCCGGTGGAACCGGTCCGGCGAGGGGGGATTCAGTTGACACAGTAGTCCCGCGCGATGACGGGTCATCACTGCCCGATTCGCAAGGTGCGCACCGGGCTCATGAGTGCCAACTCCTCGCCCCAGCCTACGTGTTCCCGGAAACGGCGGTCGCCGCCTTCGCCGACAGCGAACACGCCCGGCGCCGGCCCGGTGTGAGCGGCCCAGAGAGCGGTTCAGAGAGAGACTCAGTGGGCGGCGGTGTACGCCTCACGCACGTCGGCGCTGACCCGGCCGCGCTCGGGGACCGTCCAGCCGTTCTCGCGCGCCCAGGCGCGGATGTCGGCCGCCGACGTGCCGGCCGCCTCGACCGACCCTGAGGACGCGGCCCGCCTCCCGCTCTTGCGGCGTCCGCCGGTGCGGCGGGCGTGCCCGATGTAGAGCGACACGGCGTTGCGAAGCTCGCCGGCGTGCTCGTCGGAGAGGTCGATCTCATAGTCCACGCCGTCGAGAGCGAAGCTCACCGTCTCCAGGGCGTCGCTGCCGTCGATGTCGTCCACCAGTACTACATTCACGCGTTGTGCCATTTAACAGCTCCTCATTCCCAGGAACCCCTTGCGGGGCAAACTCAACGTATTCGAACAGTGTTCAGGTTAGCAAAGTCGGCCAAGATCCCGGTATTGATCTGCTATTTCTCGAGTAAATTTCCAGCGGAGTGACTACGTCTCCGCTGGGACTGATGTAGGGCCGCGTCGAAGGGCCGGTGCTCGCGGTGACTCGGCCTCAGGCGTACGTCGGGCCGCTTCCTGGTGAAGCGTCATGGCGAACCGCTTGCGCGAATCGGTAATGGGGCGTGGCAATTGTTGATATTTCCACCGCCGTGCGCCACGGCTAATAGTCAAGAATTGAACCAGCCAGCGTCGCAGACGACGGGATCGTAAAGACTATTGGGGCAAAATTCGGGAACCGGTTTAGGACCTTCCCACGGAAGACTTGCACTTCCCATGGGTCACGGCCCATGGGAAGCGCCAAACGCCCTGCATCCCCTGGTAATCGGCCAAGGGTGGAGCGGGAAGGAAGGGGGAAAGGTAAAGGGCGGTCACTCCGGGCGCAGGAGGGGGAACAAGATGGTCTCCCGGATCCCGGCGCCGGTCAGCAGCATGACCAGCCGGTCCACGCCCAGTCCCAGGCCGCCGGCCGGGGGCATGCCGAACTCCATGGCCTTGAGGAACGACTCGTCGAGGTCCATCGCCTCGGGGTCACCCTGGGCGGCGAGCCGGGACTGGGCCTCGAGCCGTTCGCGCTGGATCACCGGGTCGTTCAGCTCGGAGTAGGCCGGCGCGAGCTCCACGCCGTTGATGATCAGGTCCCACGCCTCGTTCAGCCCCGGCTTGCTGCGGTGCGGCTTGGCCAGCGGCTTGACCGCGGCGGGGTAGTCCATCACGAAGGTGGGGTCCACCAGCGAGTCCTCGACCAGCTGCTCGTAGAGCTCGACCACGATCTCGGCCGGCCCCCAGCCGGGCTGCAGCTCGACGTCGTGGCGCTCGGCGTGCTTGCGCAGGAGGTGCTCCTCGGTGCCGACGCTCACCTCCTCGCCGACGGCCTCGGAGACCAGGTCGAGGATGGCTGCCTGCCGCCAGGGTGCCTCGAGGTCGATCTCCCGGCCGTCGCGAGCCGGTACGACGGTCCGGCCGACCGCGCGGGCGGCGTCGAGGACGAGCGACCGGGTCAGGTCCATCATCGTGAACTGGTCGCCGAACGCCTCGTAGGCCTCGAGCATCGAGAACTCGGCGGCATGGGTGGAGTCCAGGCCCTCGTTGCGGAACGTCCGGCCGATCTCGTAGACCCGGTCGACGCCGCCGATCATCGCCTTCTTCAGGTCCAGCTCCAGCGCGATGCGCAGCAGCATGTCCTGGTCCAGGGCGTTGAGGTGGGTGCGGAACGGCCGCGCCGCGGCGCCTCCGTTGGTCAGCTGCAGGATCGGGGTCTCCACCTCGACGAAGCCTCGCGCGTCGAGGGTGGCGCGCAGGCTCCGCAGCACCGTGGCCTTGGTCCGGACCATCTCGCGCGGCTCCGGACGCAGCATCATGTCCACGTAGCGCAGCCGGATGCGGGCCTCGTCGGAGAGCGGCTTGTGCTCGTTGGGCAGGGGCCTCAGCGTCTTCGCGACGATCGACCAGTCAGTGGCCTGCACCGAGAGCTCGCCGCGGCGGCTGGTGACCACCTCGCCCCGGACCGCGATCAGGTCACCGAGGTCCACCAGCGCCTTGAACGCGGCCAGCGACTCCTGGCCCAGGTCGGCCAGCGAGAGCATCACCTGCAGCTCGGCGCCGGCCCCCTCCCGAAGCCTGACGAAGCAGAGCTTCCCGGTGTTGCGCAGGAAGACCACCCGTCCGGTGACCGCGACCTGCTCGCCGGTGCGGGTGTCCGGGTCGAGCTGCTGCCCGTCGTACGTCGTGCGGATCTCGGCCAGCGTGTGGGTGCGCTCGACCGTCACCGGGTAGGGATCGACGCCGCTCTCGACGAGCCGCGCGCGCTTGTCCCGGCGCACCCGCACCTGCTCGGGCAGGTCGTCGCCCTCCGGCCCGGACGGGCCCGCAGGCGGCTGGTCGGTCATGTCCTCACCCTAGTGTCACGCACCGCCCGAGCTGAGGACGGTCGGAGCCGGCTACGAGGCGCTGGGCACCAGTCCCCCGTCCACCAGGTGCACGGTGAACTTCGCAGTGGGGCAGCTGCGGCGCATCTGGGGCTCGAGCGTCGCGCTCCGGGTCTCGAGCCGCACCCCACCGCCCCAGGTGCCGACCACGGCGCAGAGCGCGGTGGCGCTCCGCGAGTCGAGCGTGTAGGCGTAGTTGCGGACCGCCGGGAAGCCGGTGGTGATCGGCTGCTGCAACAGCCAGAAGTCCGCGAAGCCCTCGAGGGACCGGTCGTGGAACCACCTGGCGGCGAGGATCTTGTCCTTCGGGCTGGACCAGGCGAACATCTGGCGGGCCGCGTCGTCGAAGTCGCTCGCGCCGTGGCGCCGGGCCACCGACAGCGGGAAGAACATCGACGTGGCCCGGTAGTCGGGCGCCGGGCGAGGGGACGGGTTGCTCTCCGTGGACGGCGGCCTGCTGTCCGCCGGCGGGATCTGTGCCATCACCACCGCGCTCAGCCCGAGGGCGGCCACCACGACGGCGGCTGCTGCTGCGCGGCCCCCGCGCACCAGAGGCAGCAGTGCTGCGACCGCTGCCGCCACGACGTACGGCGCGAGGACGCACATCAGCCACGAGAACTTCTGCGGGTAGTAGCCCCACTCACCCGTCGGCGAGGCCGCGCGCTGCCCCATCAGGTAGTGCAGTCCCAGCCAGCCGAGGACGACCAGCACCGCGACGCCGAGGAGCTCCCACCGCTCGCCGCGCAAGGACGCCGACACCAGCACGACGGCCGTCGCCACGAGTGCGACGACTCCCGGCGTCGAGTGGGCGATGGCGAAGAACGCCCCGTCGAAGGCCAGGGCGGTGGTGGACGTCTCGACCGTGGGCTTGGTCAGGACGTAGCCGAAGACGAAGAACAGCACCACCGGCACGAACCAGAGCGCGAGAGCCCCGCGGCGCAGCGCGAGGTGCGTGCGCCAGTGCCGGAGGACCAGCACGGTCCCGAAGCCCGCGGGCACCAGCACCAGCGGCGCCCAGACCGTCAGCAGCACCGTCGCCGCACAGGCCTGCACGGCCGAGCCGACGCGCGGCGAGTGCGGGGCCTGCACCCAGGCCAGCCAGGACATCACCAGCACGACGCCGGCGACGATCGCGTTCCAGAAGCCGTACTGGAAGGAGTAGCCGCCCACGAACCAGCTCCAGGGGAGCAGGCCCGCACACACGGCCAGGACCGCGCGGGCGTGCCGGTGGCGGGCCGGGACGGCGCTCGCCACGATGAGGGACCCGCCCACGCTCATCACCGCCAGGAGCAGGAGCAGGACCTGGGTCGACCGCACGACGTCGTGCTGCATGAGGTCCGCCGGTGCGAGGCTGCTGCGTCCCGGCACCATGAAGAGCGCCACCAGCTCACTGGTCAGCGGGGCGACGTTGAAGTGCCGGTCGAGGTCCACACCGCCGTCACCCACGACGAACCGCGCCGACATCACGTTGAACGTGCTGTCGTTCGCCATCGCCCACGCGAGCTTCGGCCCACTGCTGCGCAGGGCGATCACGAGCATGCCGAGCAGGGCGACCGCCGGAACCACAAGGCAGGAGGCCGCGACCAGCGCGTCGTCCCGGGTGGGCATGCGCAGCCGGTCGCGTCGGGTCCTCACGATGCCCAGCGGCAGCAGGGCCAGAACGGAGAGCACCGCGACGTCGCCGAGGGCCAGCGGGATGTGCAGCAGGGGGAACAGCTGCATCATGATCGCGATGGTCAGCAGCACACCCACGACCGCCGCCGGCACCGCCATCCCCGGCCGCACGACCTGGGCCAGCCCGAACGCGGTCGTCAGCAGAGCCGTGACCAGCAACGGCCCGGGCGTCCCGCCGAGAGCGGCGAACAGTGCGGTCGCCACCGCCATCAGGACCGCGGCGCCCCACATCGCTCTGCGGGCGGGAGCCGCGACAGGTCCGCGGCTGCGACGTTTGTCGGGCTTCACCCGGTCCAGTACGTCGAGCACCAGTTGATCCCCCCGAGACGGCTTCGGGCGGCAACGGCCCGCGACACAAGCGCATTGTTGCACTCCACCTGCACTGTTCCTGCAGTGTTCGAGGAACCTCGCGCGAGTGCGCAACCTGCCCGGGCCGCTGCCGATATGCTGCTCCCCGTTGCCTCGGCTCGGCGCTGAGGCGCACGACGGCCGACGTCTGTCGGTGCCCTCGGGAGACGTGGTGCCAGTGTCCAGGTCGAACAACTTCGACGCGCTGCGTCTCGTCGGAGCCTTCGCGGTGATCATCGGGCACGCCTACCACCTGGAGGGACGTGGCGACCAGAGCCCCTTCGTGCTCGGCTACCCGCTGTCGACGTTGGGCGTCGTCGTCTTCTTCACGATCAGCGGCTACCTGATCACGGCCAGCTGGACGCGTTCGGCGAACCCCGTGACCTACCTCAGCGCCCGCGTGCTCCGGATCTTCCCCGGGCTCATCGCCGTGGTGCTGGTCTCGGTGCTGGTGGTCGGCCCCTGGATGTCGAGCTTCCCCGTCGGCACCTACTTCGACATGCCGCGCACGCCCGGCTACCTGACCAACATCGTGATGCGGCCGCAGTACGACCTGCCGGGCGTCTTCGTGGACCTGCCCTACCCGGTCGCCGTGAACGGGTCCCTGTGGACCCTTCCCGCCGAGTTCTTCTGCTACCTCGTGGTCCCACTCCTGCTGCTGTGGCCCCGGCGGCTGCGGCCCGTCACCCTGGCGGCGTTCCTCGGGGTCTCCCTGTGGCTGGCCTCCGTGCCGCCGGAGCAGTCCCCGGTGGTCTACGGGTCGCGCGTGTCCGACGCCGCCGGCATGTGGGTCTTCTTCGCGGCCGGTGCACTGCTCCGGCTGGCGTCGCAACGGTGGTCGGTCGCGGTGTTCCGCACCGACGTCGCGGTGGTCGCGGTCAGCGCCTACGCCGTGACGATCTCGATGGCCCCGACCTGGACCGGGTGGATCGCCTGGCTGGCGCTGCCGTACGCCGTGCTGGTCGTCGGTCTCGCCAGCACGCCCGGCGTCCGGCGAGCGGCCCGGTTCGGTGACATGTCATACGGGCTGTACCTGTGGGCGTTCCCCGTGCAGCAGCTCGTCGTGCACTTCCTGGGCGTGCAGCGGATGGTGGTCGACGTACCGCTGGTGACCGGCCTCACCCTCGCTCTGGCGTTCGTGTCCTGGCATCTCGTCGAGCACCCGTCGCTGCGCCTGAAGGACCGGCTGAACGTGCGGTTCTCCGGCCCCGGCTCGTCGTCCGGGCGCCCGAGGCCGGCCACCGACCCGCTGGGCGAGCCTGCCGGTCGCCGCTGAGCCGTCCGGTCAGCCCTTGCCCAGCAGGGCTCTCGCCCGCGTGCGGAGCCGGAGGCGGCTGCGCAGCCCGCCGCGCCTCTGCTCCGGCTGCGGCGCTGCCCCGGACAGGCGGTTCACCCGGCGACGCAGGCGTGCTCGCTGCCGACGCTCGTTGGTCAACCTCGTCCTCAGGGCGGTCTCGCGGGCCCGCACCCTGTCCAGGCGCTCCTGCAGCGTGGCGACCCGTGCCTCGCTCTTGGTCAGGGCACCCTGCTGGCGCCTCGTCTGACGTTCGAGCTGGGCGAGGCGGATCAGCTTGCGGCGAAGGGTCCGCGTCTCACCGGCAGGCAGCAGGAAGGGACTCGAGTCGATGCGTCGCTCTATCTCCTGCTGGTTCTGCAGCCACTCGTCCTGCGGATGGAGGGTCCGGGACGTCTCGCGACCCTCCCAGCTGTGGTAGATCGCCAGCACCTGGGGGATGTCCGCGACGCCGGCGATGGAAGCGGCGCGCAGCAGGAACTCCCAGTCCTCGGTGGTGGTCATCGACTCCTCGAAGTCCAGCCCGAAGTCGTCGTGGAGGGACCGCGGGAAGACCCAGCCGATCGGCGGTGACTGGTTCTCTGCCAGGTGCTCGGCCAGCGAGAAGTCCTGGGTGTAGACGCTCTGCGGCGAGCCCGTCGCCCGGACGCCCACCATGCCGCGGACCAGCGCCAGCTCGACGTCCTGTCGCAGCGTCACCCCGCGCAGGATGCGTCCCTGCTTGTCGCGCTCCGCAGCTGCGAACGCGGCCACCCAGTCCGCGAGGACGACGTCGTCGTCGTCGAAGATGCCGACGTACCGGCCCCTCGCCTCGGCCAGGGCCAGGTTGATCGGTGCCGACCGCCGGCCGTGATCCAGGCGGATCAGCCGGATGCGGGCGCGCATGCTGGGGGGCTGGTCCTCGACGACCTGCTCGACGACCTTCTGCTGCTCCAGCGACGTCCGGTGCGCCACCAGCAGGATCTCGAAGTCGGTGCAGGTCTGTCCGGCCAGGCAGAGCAGTGCCTCACGCAGCTCCTGGGGACGTCTGCCCTGGGTGCGCATGATGACGGTGAGGAACGTGTCGGCGACCGGGCGCACGTCGCTGGCCCGCGGTCTCGGCGGCACCGAGGTGGTCGCCCAGACGAACTGGTTGGTGATCGCGTGCGGATCGGCCCGGCGCCTGGTGTCCCGCAGCCACTGGCCGATGGTCGTCGACTC
This sequence comes from uncultured Nocardioidaceae bacterium, assembly GCA_964237315.1. Taxonomy (GTDB): domain Bacteria; phylum Actinomycetota; class Actinomycetes; order Propionibacteriales; family Nocardioidaceae; genus Nocardioides_B. The sequence goes on along the minus strand of CAXSHL010000014.1, from coordinate 41,587 downwards.
GCTCAGACCGACGTGGTCGGCCGGGAAGTGCTGGTCGCTGTGGGCCGCCAGGACGTCGTACGCGTCGATCCGCTGCAGCCCCGCCCGGAGCAGGGCCGTCTCCAGCGCGGACGCGCTCCACAGCCGGTAGTGGGTGTCGTCGAGCAGCCCCGCCTCGGTGTAGGTCCACTGGCCCAGCAGGTTCTTGATCGCCACGTCGACGTGCGTCACGTTGGGCACGCTGAGGACTGCGACCGCCCGCTCCTGCGAGACGAGCCGGCCCACCGCCTCCAGGGCGAAGGAGCCCTCGGTGAGGTGCTCGAGACCGTCGAGGAACGTCACCGAGACCAGCCGACGTCCGTCCAGGATCTTCAGCAGGGCATCGGATGCGCCGTCGTTGCCGAGGTCCGCTACATGGGCCTCGAGACCGCGGGAGCGGACGTCCTCGAGCGCCGCCTCGTCGATGTCGACGCCGACGTAGTGCACGCCGTGCGCGTCGACCAGCGGCTCCGCGATGTGACCGAACCCGCACGCGATGTCGAGGTGCACGCCCCCCGCCGGGTTCTCCGGCAGGTGCCGGGCGAGCAGCTCGAGCGTGTGCCCGAACTTGTTGTCGGGCTGGACCTCGTTGTCGTACTTGTGGTCGGTCACAGCTCGTACCTGTTCTTCGTGAACCGATAGCCGACGAACGTCGCGACCTCGTTGTCGGGGTCGTGCCGCTCGACGAGCTGGTCGCTGTCCCGTCGGCGGACGAACTCCTCCACGGCGGCCGTCTGCTCGGCGATCTTGGCGCGTTCGTACTGCCTCATGATGCGGGTGACCACGTCGTCACGGGACCACTTGTGGGCCAGCAGGAGAGTCGCCTGCGCGGAGAAGAAGTGCTCGGCCTGGGTCGGCATCCACTTGCCGGCGACGTCCAGCGGCTTGTCGTGGAAGACGACCGCAGCGGGCAGGAAGACCACCCGGTAGCCGGCCTCGCGCACCCGCCAGGAGTAGTCGACGTCGTCGCAGTAGAGGAAGAAGGTCTGGTCGTCGAAGCCGTCGAGCTCCTCGAAGACGCTGCGGCGCGTCATCGCGAAGGCCGTCGTCGCCCAGGACGTGAAGCCGGTGTGGACGTCGTAGTCCTTGGGGTGCTCAACCGGGAGCTGCTTGGCCTCGACGATGCCGACCTCCGGGTCGTTGAACACCGTGGCCATCCGCCACAGGGCCCGTGCGTCGGGCACCACGTCGGGGTTGGAGGTGACGAGGAGGTCGGTGTCCGACTGCTGAGCGAGCGCGTTGTGTCCGCGCGACGTGCCCACGTTCTCGCCGAAGTAGGTGTAGTCGATCGCGTCGAGGTGGTGGAACCGCGTGCGCAGGTCCTGCAACGCGTCCTCGGCGATCAGCCGGACGGGCGACGCGTCCCCCAGCACCACCACCAGCCGCTCGCAGAGCAGCTCGGTGCGGCCGATCCGCACGGAGTTGTCGAGAGCCTCGAGCATCCGGACGATCGAGGCGAACGGCGTCTGGTAGAGCACGGACTGGACCGCGACGCTCACCGGGGCATCAGGGAACTGCTCGTCAGGCACCGGCATCCTTACTTCGTCGGGAGGGGACTCCCATGCAGGAGAGACGGCCGGGCGCCCCCGAGGACACCGGTTATTGTACGGACGCGCAGGCTCCCCGCCGCGTCGCACCCGCTGGAGAAGACCGTCTGGTTTGCTTGGCCCGTGCCCTCGACTCTCGGAACGGTCCTCGTCACCGGCGGGGCCGGGTTCATCGGCTCGGCACTCTCGATGTCGCTGGCCGGCGCTGCCGAGCAGGCCGACCACTGGGTGGTCCTCGACAACCTGCACCCCCAGGTGCACCCGACTCCCGTGCGCCCGGCGGCCTTGCACGAGGCGGCCGACCTCCGCGTGGGAGACGTGACGAGCAGCCAGGACTGGGACCGACTGCTGTCCGACGTACGCCCGCAGACGGTGGTGCACCTGGCTGCAGAGACCGGCACGGCGCAGTCGCTGTCGGAGAGCACCCGGCACGGCCTGGTGAACGTCGTCGGCACCACCACGATGCTCGACGCGTTCACCCGCGCCGGTCACGTCCCCGGCCACGTGGTGCTCTCCAGCAGCCGGGCGGTGTACGGCGAGGGCACCTGGGTCGCCGAGGACGGCCGGCTCGTGCATCCCGGTCCACGCACGCACGCCCAGCTCAGCGCCGGGATCTGGGACCTCGGCGTCCGGCACCTGCCCAGCTCGGCCGCCGAGACCGCGCCGTCACCGACCAGCGTGTACGGCGCGACGAAGCTCGCCCAGGAGCACATCCTGTCCTCGTGGACCGGCGCGCACGACGTCCCGCTGTCCGTGCTGAGGCTGCAGAACGTCTACGGGGCAGGGCAGTCGCTGACCAACCCCTACACCGGCATCGTCTCCCTGTTCTCCCAGCTGGCCCGCGACGGAGAGTCGATCCCGTTGTACGAGGACGGCGAGATCACGCGCGACTTCGTCCACATCGACGACGTCGCCTCGGCGTTCGTGGCCGCACTGCGCGACGTCCCCGGCAGGATGCGGCTCGTGGACGTCGGCAGCGGGGTCGCCACCACGATCCGCGAGCTCGCCACGGTGATCGCCGACTACCACGGCGCACCGGCACCCGTGGTCACCGGGCGGTTCCGCGACGGTGACGTGCGGCATGCCGCGTGTGACGTCTCGGCGACCGCGACGGAGCTCGGCTGGCAGCCGTCGGTCAGCCTGGCCGAGGGGATCGCCCGGCTGCAGGTGTGGATCGAGGACCGGCTGGCCTGATCCGCCTCAGGCGGTGACGTTGCGGCCGAAGACGATCTCCAGCCCCAGCAGGGTGAGCCACGGCTCGTGGGCGGTGAAGACCGCGCACTCCTCGACGACGACAGGTGCCAGGCCGCCGGTGGCGATCACCGTCAGCTCGTCGACCTTCAGCTTGAGCTCCTGGCGCATCCGGCCGACGATGCCGTCCACCTGGCTGGCGAAGCCGTAGAGGATGCCGCTCTGCAGCGCCTCGACGGTGTTCTTCGCGATCACGGTCCGCGGCCGGAGCAGCTCCACCTTGCGCAGCTGGGCACCTCGTCGACCGAGGGCCTCGAGGGAGATCTCGATGCCCGGGGCGATCGCCCCTCCGACGTACTCCCCGCGGGGGCTGACCACGTCGAAGGTGGTGGCCGTGCCGAAGTCCACGACGATGGCCGGACCGCCGTACAGCTGCGCGGCGGCCAGTGCGTTGATGATCCGGTCGGTGCCGACCTCGCGCGGGTTGTCCATCAGCACGGGCACGCCGGTCTTGACGCCCGGCTCGACGATCACCTGGGGAAGGTCGCCGTGGTAGCTGCGCAGCATGTCGCGCCACTCGTGGAGCACCGAGGGCACGGTCGCGCACAGGGCGATCCCTCGGAGCTCGCCGCCCACCGGCGAGTCGTTGAGCAGTCCCTTGACCAGCACGCCCCACTCGTCGGCGGTGCGCCGCTCGTCGGTCGCCACCCGCCAGTGGTCGACGACGTCGCCGTCGTGCAGCAGGCCGATCACGGTGTGGCTGTTGCCCACGTCGACGCACAGCAGCGGTCTCATCGGCGTCATCGCGCGAGGCTACCGGGCACCCTGCAGCGCGTCGCCGCGGCCCAGGCCCGACCCTGCCGGCGCCTCGGCGGGGTCGTGGCTGGTCGCCGTGACCCGATTGTCCTCGTCGACGAAGACGACGCAGGGCCGCAGCGCTCGGGCCTCCTCGGTGTCCAGCTGGGCGTAGGCGACCAGGATGACCAGGTCCCCCGGGTGCACCAGCCAGGCCGCTGCACCATTGATGCCGAGCACTCCCGAGCCCCGCGGGCCGGGGATCGTGTAGGTCTCGAGGCGCGCACCGTTCGTGATGTCCAAGACGTGCACCAGCTCTCCCGGAAGCAGGTCCGCCGCGTCGAGGAGGTCCTCGTCGACCGTCACCGATCCCACGTAGTGGAGGTCGGCCTGGGTCACGGTCGCCCGGTGGATCTTGCTCTTCATCATGGTCCGCAGCATCAGGTCTCCTGCTTGTCGAGGTGCACCGCGACGTTGTCGATCAGGCGGGTCGTCCCGACGCGGGCGGCGACGAGCAGCCGGGCCTCGCCGCGCGCCGGGGGCTCGCCGAGCTCGGGCGAGGTGAGGGTCAGGTAGTCCAGCTCGACACCGGACTCCTCCCGCAGTACGGCGTGCGCCGCCGCCAGCACCGCCTCGCGACCCGCCGGACCGACCGACGCACCGGCGCCGAGCGCCCGGGACAGCACGGTCGCGGCCTGTCGCTGGGGCGGGTCGAGGTAGGCGTTGCGGGAGGAGAGCGCCAGCCCGCTCGGATCGCGGACCGTCTCGGCCCCCAGCACCTCCAGGCCCATGCAGAGGTCCTCGACCATCCGCCGGATGAGCACCAGCTGCTGGTAGTCCTTCTGCCCGAAGACGGCGAGGTCGGGACGCACCAGACCGAAGAGCTTGGCCACGACGGTGAGCACGCCGCGGTAGTGGCCGGGCCGGGTGGCACCCTCGAGCACGCTGCCCACGGGTCCCGGCTCGACCATGACCTGGGGGTCGCCGCCGGGGTAGACCTCCTCGAGCAGGGGGGCGAAGACGATGTCCGCGCCGTGGTCGGCGCACACGGCGAGGTCGGCCTCGAACGTGCGCGGGTAGCGGTCCAGGTCCTCGCCCGGGCCGAACTGCAGCGGGTTGACGAAGACGGACACGACGACCGCGTCGTCGACGGTGACCGCCGCGCGTGCCGTGGAGACCAGCTCGGCGTGGCCATGGTGCAGGGCTCCCATGGTGGGGACCAGCGCGACCCGGCCGCCGTGGGCGCGGGTCGCGGCCAGTGCCGAGGCGAGCTCCGCGCGGGTGCTCGCCACGACGGGACGGCTCACCCGCGTCCGCGGCTCGGCACGGAGACGAGCGCGTCGTTGAGAACTCCGACCAGCTTGGCGGCGCGGATCGGCAGCAGCCGGCCGTCGGCGACGGCTCGGTTGGCCGTCGCCCGCGCCATCACGACGTAGGACTCGAGGGTCTCCGGGGAGCTGGCAGCAATGTCCACCAGATGGGCGCGGACCGTCTCCACGTCGCCGCGCACGATGGGACCGGTCAGCGCCGCGTCGCCGTAGGCGAGGGCGTTGTCCAGGGCCGCGCCCAGCAGGGGACGCAGCGTGCCGGCGGGGTCGTCGACGCCTGAGGCCCGCAGCAGGTCCATCGCCTGGGCGACCAGCGTGACCAGGTGGTTGGCGCCGTGCGCCAGCCCGGCGTGGTAGAGCGTGCGCCGGTCCTCCTGGACCCACACGACGGTGCCGCCGAGGTCCGCGACCAGACCCTCGCCGAGGGTGCGGGTGCCCGGCCCGGCGGTGACCCCGAAGACGCAGCCCGTCAGCCGGTCCAGGTCGACGTCTGTGCCGGTGAACGTCATCGCCGGGTGCATCGCGAGCACGCTCGCGCCGAGCTGCGTGGCGGGGGCGAGCACCGACGTGCCGTGCTTGCCCGAGGTGTGCACCACCGTCTGACCCGGCCGGATCGCGCCCGAGGCGGCCAGCATGGTGACCACGTTGGAGAGCATGTCGTCGGGGACCGTCAACAGGAGGACGTCGCAGGACCGGGCCACCGCCGTCGGCTTGTCGTGGCGGACGCCGGGGAGAAGCGTCTCGATCCGGGTCCGGGACGCGGCCGACTCACCTGCCACCCCGGTGATCTCGTGACCTGCAGCCCGCAGCGCCGCCGCCAGGACCGCACCCACGCGGCCGGCTCCGACCACTCCCACTCGTGCCATAGCTCATCGCCTTTCGTTCCAGTCCCAGGAGGCGGGTACCGGACGGTTTGCTGATGTCTGTCCTGCGAGCCTACGCCCGGCGTAACCGCTCCGTAACCGGAGGGCCGGGTGCGTTCGGTCACAGCGGGGACCTGCGGACGTAGCCTGACCCGGTGACCAGCCTGACCTCGCTCGGGATGCCCGCGGTGCCCCCGCCGACGACCCATCCGACCTGGAAGCAGGCGTGGGACGCCGCGTTGTACGGCGCCGACGGGTTCTTCCGTCGCGAGTCGCCCGCGGCGCACTTCCGGACCTCGGTGCACGCCTCCCCGCTGTTCGCCCGGGCGCTGGTGACGATGACCCGCGAGGCGGGCCTGGACACGGTCGTGGACATCGGTGCGGGCCGGGGTGAGCTGCTGACCGAGATGCACCGCCTCGACCCGGGACTGGAGCTGCTGGGCGTCGAGGTCGCGGCCCGGCCGGCCGGGCTGCCCCGCGAGATCGCCTGGACGACCGGGCTGCCCGAGGCGGTCGACGGGCTGGTGGTGGCCAACGAGTGGCTCGACAACATCCCCTGCCACGTCGTGGAGCTGGGCGAGGACGCGGTGCCGCGCGTGCTGCACGTGGACCCCGACACCGGCCGCGAGTCGCCGGGCCTGCCCCTGACCCACGCCTCCGTGCCGTCCTCGCTGCGCGCCTGGAGCGAGCGGTGGTGGCCGCTCGACGGAGGCGAGCCGGGGTGGCGCCTGGAGGTGGGCACCACCCGCGACGCCGCCTGGGCCGACGTGGTGAGCAGGCTGCGGCGGGGCCTCGCGGTCGCCGTCGACTACGGCCATCTCCACGACGACCGGCCGCCCTTCGGCTCGCTGGCGTCCTACCGCGACGGCCACCTGGTCGACGTGCTCCCCGACGGCTCCCGCGACGTCACCGCGCACGTGGCGGTGGACTCGGTGGCGGACCGGACCGACGGAGTCCTCCGGCGCCAGCGCGACGTCCTGCACGAGCTGGGTGTCCACGGCGCCCCGCCGGAGCTCGGTCTCGCCAGGGACGACCCGTCGGCCTACCTCGAGCGGCTGTCCTCCGCGACCGAGGCCGCGGAGCTGACCGCCGAGGAGGGACTGGGCGGCTTCTGGTGGGTGGTGACCACCAGATGAGGCTCCCCCGGCTCCGGGACCGGGGCCTGGACCGGGCCGGCCGGCGGCCGGAGCCCGGGTCGCCGCCAGGGTCGCCGCCAGGGGAGCCGCCCGTGGAGCCCGCGAGGCCGTCGCGGGCCCAGACCTTGCTCGCCTCGTCGGTCTTCGACGCCGAGTACTACGCGGCCACGGTGGGCATCTCGTTCCCCGACGAGCCGGCCGCCGCCCGGCACTGCGTGCGTGAGGGGATGCCGCAGTCGCTGTCGCCGTCACCGCTGCTGGAGATCGGCGACCTGCCACGCGCGGTGCAGGACGCCTGGCGGGCCGGCCGGGTCGGAGCGGTGCTCGGATTCCTGCGCAGGACGGAGAACCGTCCCGTCGGGCCGCTGTTCGACGGCGGACGCGCGCCCGGCACCGATGCGGAGAAGGCCGCCCACCCGGGCGGAGCGCTCGGGCTGTTCCTGGACCGGGCGGACGAGGACACGGTCCTCCCGGTCCCGGACGCCTACGGCTCACCTGCCCCGACGTGGGGGGCCGCCAGGCGCTCGATGCTCGAGCACGTCCGGGCCGCTCGCACGCAGGCGGTGTCCGCGCTCCTCCCCCTGACGGAGTGGGACGAGGTCACTGTGCTGGTTTCCTCCGTGCTGGTCTCTTCGGGGCGGGCCCGGCGCGCCACGGTCGAGCGGCTGCCGTTCGTCGCCCACGGCGAGAGCCCGGCGTCGGACCCGGACGACCCGCGATGGCTCGTCGTGCTGGGCGACCTCCTCGTCGACTGGGTCTCCCAGGACGCCCAGGCACCTGCCCGGGACCAGGGAGTCGTCTCGGTGGTCATCCCCACCTACGGCGACTGGCGGATGACCACGGACGCCGTGCGGGCGGTGCTCCAGGACGACCGGGACGCCGCCGCGACGGAGTCGGTCGAGGTGGTCGTCGTCGACAACGGCTCGCCCGGCGAGGTGGGCAGGCGCCTGATGGCCGGGTTCCTCACCGAGCCCCGGGTGCGCTACCTCCGCCTTCCCCGCAACCTCAGCTTCGCCGTCGGCTGCAACGCCGGCTTCGCCGCGGCGACGGGCGCCACGGTCGTGTTCCTCAACAACGACACCGTGGTGCGGCGCGGCTGGCTCGATGCGATGCTGCCCCACCTGGCCGAGTCGGAGGTGCGCGGCGTACAGCCTCTTCTGCTGTATCCCGACGACACCGTCCAGTCCGCCGGGACGGTCTTCTGCGACAGCGGCTTCCTGCCGGTCCACCTGCTGGCCGGCCACCCCGTCGAGGATGCCGAGCGACTGTCCCAACGCCCCTTCTCGGCCGTCACCGCGGCCGCTCTGGCAGTCCGGGCGACCGAGTTCGCTGCGCTGCACGGGTTCGACCCGGTGTTCGTCAACGGCATGGAGGACATCGACTACTGCCTGCGGGCCACCCGGGCGTACGGCGGTGGGTTCCTGGTCGAGCCGGCAGCCAGGGTGACCCACCTGGAGAGCAGGACACCGGGACGCAACGCGAACGTGCCCGCCAACCGCCGCATCCTGATGGACCGGTGGCGCGGGCAGCTCCCGGGACCCGAGCTGGACCGCTACGCCGAGCTCGGCCTGACCGTCGCCCACCTGGCGTCCGACGGTCAGAGCGTGTCGGCGGCGCGACCGGTGGTCGTGCGCCCCCCGGGCGGACCCGAGGCCGGCGACCCCGGCGGTCCGCCGCGTCCGCTCCGCTGGGGCATCAAGACGGCGGCGGTCCCCGGGCCGGCCGGCGACACCTCCGATGCCTGGCGGCTCGCGGGAGCACTCTCGGCCGCCCTGGGCCGGCTGGGGCAGGAGGTGGTCAGCTACCGGCGCGGAGCGCACGCCGGCCAGGCCAGCTACCTCGACGACGTGGTCCTCGGCATCCGCGGCGACGACCCTGTGGTCGCCCACCCGGGCAAGGTCAACGTGCTCTGGCTGCCGGACCCCGGGCAGCTCCTCGGACCGGCGGAGCTGGCCGGGTTCGACCTCGTCTACGCCTCGTCCGCCGAGGTGGCACACGCGCTGTCGATCGAGTCGGGACGACTGGTCGAGGCGCTGCCCGAGCCGGCCGGTGCCGACCTCGACCCGCAGGCGCATGCCCTGGTCGCCGCTGTCACGGCCTGCCGTCAGCGTCGCGCCGGAGCCGGGGTCTGAGCCTCGTGGAGCCGCTCGACGCCAAGCTCGAGCAGAGCGCGAGCCTCGCCGGCGTCCCGGTGCCGGGCCCGGACCTTGACGGGTCCTGGTGGGCTGTCCACGTGCAGGTCCGCGAGACCGAACCGACGCTGCCACGGTCCCTGCCGCAGCCGCAGTGACTGCACGCGGGCATACGGCACGGCGTGCGTGCGCCGGGTCAGCACACCACTGCGGCTGAGCATCAGGTCCGTGCCGAACCCGCTGGACATGAACCGTCTGCGCACCGGAGCCACCCACCGGGCCCGGTCAGGGGGCGGTGTGGTCACGACGGCCCCGAGGTCCGGGCTGCCGGCCGAGGACAGCAGCGAGCGCGCCATGGACGCGACGACGGCGTGCTCGGCGACGGGCATGACGGTCGACGCGGACGGCTTCCCCTCGCTGTCGGAGGACGCCTGGCCGGCCACCGACACCTGCAGCTTCGACCAGCCGAAGTGCCGCCACATCCACGGCTCGGTGACGACCACGCCCTGCACCCTCGCCAGTGCGACCGTCTGGGCGTTCAGCTCGAACAGCCCGCGCCGGACCTGGAAGCCGGCCGGGGACCGGGTGACCACAAAGCCGTAGTACGCAGTCAGCTTGCGGAACTGGGTGAGCGCGAAACCCGCCACGACCGGGATGGCGCCGGCGACCCCGCCGAGGGTGCCCATCGCGAACGACACGCCGGCCAGCACGAGTGAGGCCAGCACGAACAGCACCGTCTCGGGGGACAGCACCAGGCTGACCAGGAGGGTGCCCAGGTCGAGGCGCGCGACGACGTACTCCGGCGTCGGTCCGGAGTCGGGCAGCGGGCGGGGCTGCCCCGGCGTCGCTCCGGTAGGCACCCCGACGCTGGCCCGGTCCGTGCGGACGGCGTCCCGGCGTGCCAGCAGTGACTCCCGCAGGACGTGCGCGTCGCGCAGCGGCAGGAAGGCGAGCGACCCCTCGCGTGCCGAGCCGCCGGCGACGTCCATCTTGAGCTCCGCCAGGCCGAACAGCCGGGCCACGAACGGCTGGACGATGTCGATCCCCTGGAGGCGGTCGACGCGGATGCGACGCGACTGGCGGGACAGCACGCCGGTGTCCACCCGCAGCTCGTCGGCCTCGATCCAGTACTTCGTGCGCAGCCACGACGCCGTCCCGAACACCACCCCGGCGACGAGGAAGGCGAGCAGGATCCAGGCGATCGGGCCGATCTGCCCACGCAGGATGTCGTCCCACGTCGAGGCGAAAACGGCCACCACCAGGATGAAGCTGCGCACCAGAGGCGTCAGCGGGGAGAGCCGCTTGAACGGCCGCTCGGCCGGCGGACCGGCGGGCGCTGTGGCCGCTGGGTCGGCCGGCGGGGTAGCCGGCGGGGTGGCGGGCGGGCCGTCCGGGGAGCTCACAGGCCCGCGGCCCGCGACTCGCCGAGGACCGTCATCCGGTCCCGCAGCCGGGCCGCCTCCGCCGCGGGGAGGCCCGGGATCCGGGCGCTCGTCTGCGGGGTGGCCGTGTGGAAGTGCACGCTGGCGATCTTGAAGACCTGCTCCAGCGGTCCCGCCTGTACGTCGACGTACTGCATCCGCCCGTAGGGAACGACGACCAGCGTCCGGAACAGGGCGCCGTGCTTGATGAACAGGTCCTCGTCCCGCTCGGCGTAGCCCCACCACCGGGCGTTGCGGCCGATCAGCACCCAGCCGAAGGCGGCGGCGGCGAGGACGACGACGATGCCGGCGGTCCATGACCACGCCGGCAGGTCGAGCAGGGTGCCGCCGACCGCCAGCACGGCCACGAGCACCACTGCGACGACGGCGAGCCTGATCCGGCGCATCGTGGCCAGCGCGGGGGAGACGGGCTGCCAGTCGTTGCCCGGAGGTGCGAAGAGCTCGTCCACCCTGTGAGACTACGGCGTCGAGGCGCGGACAGAGGCGCACCGACGGGCCGCGGAGACGCGGACCGCTCGCCAGGATCGTTCAGGGCGACCGATGATGGCGGTCTTCCTCGCCGGACCAGCGCCACAACAGGTCAGGGCGACCGGTCTGGGCGACCGGTCTGGGCGACCGGTCTGGGCGGCGGCTGCCTGTGGATGACGAACCGCACCTTCACCGCGTCCGTGGCAGCGTCTGCCCATGCCCGAGACCCCTGCCCGAGCCATCGCCTTCGAGACCAGACGGCCGTTCACCCGCGCCGACGCGTTGGCTGCCGGCGTGAGTCCCTCGGCGCTCAAGGGCAGGCGCTTCCGACGGCTGTTCACCGGCGTCTACGTGCACGCCTCTGTCCCGTCCCACCCGCTGATCCGGGTCCAGGGCGCGCTCGCCACCCATCCCCCGAGCGCGTTCGCCAGCCACCTCAGCGCGGCCCGGGTGTACGACGTACCCGTCCCGTCCTCGCCGCTGGAGCACGTCAGCGTCTTCACCGACAAGGACCGGCGCCGCAGAGTCGGCATCCGCAACCACGTGGCACCGGCCACGGCCGACGTCGTCACGGTGCGAGGCGTCCGGGTGTCGACGCCTGTCGAGATGTACCTCGAGCTCGCCGTGCAGCTCGCCCTGGTCGACATGGTCGTGGTGGGCGACGCGCTGGTCCGGATGCGGCTCGTCACCCCTGACCAGCTGCGCTCGGCATGCGCAGCGTCGACGCGTCCGGGCGCGAGGGCAGCGCTGCGGGCGGCGACGTACGTCCGCGCAGACGTCGACTCCCCCATGGAGACCCGGCTGCGTATGCTGATCGTCCTCGCCGGCCTGCCCGAGCCGAAGGTCAACCACACCGTCCGCGACGAGTTCGGCGCGGTGCTCTACCGGTTCGACCTCAGCTATCCCGACCTGCAGATCGTGGTCGAGTACGACGGACGCCAGCACCGAGCCGACCTCGCCCAGTGGGACCACGACACGGACCGCAAGGACTGGTTCGACGCCCAGGGCTGGCTGCACGTCCCGGTCTTCTCCCGCGGCATCTTCCGTGATCCGGGGAAGACCGTGCGCCGGGTCGAGACGGCCCTACGCGCCCGAGGAGCAGTGCTGCGTCGAAGGACCGGCGACGACTGGCGCGCCCACTTCCCCGGCTACTGAGGCCCGGCGCCAAGAAGCCCGGGCGCCATATCCGGTCCCTCTCGTCACGGACTACCCGCCGAGCGGCTGCTGGGGGTGACCGGTGGCCTGCTGGTGACGGACCTCCATGGCGACGTCCAGGAGCCGCTTGGCGCGCTGGTGGAACGAGTGCTCGCGGTGCACCCGGCCGGCCACCCGCCTGCGCTCCTCGTCGGTGCCGAACGTGTGGTCCAGGGGGTCGTGGCGGACCAGCCGGGTCAGCGACGCCGCGTCGGTGGCCACCTGCACCGAGTTCTCGAACATCCCGTCCAGGCCCGCGACGTCGTCGGATATCACCCGCGCACCGCTGGCCACGGCGTCGAAGAGCCGGTTGGACAAGAAGCCCTCGCGCCGCATGTCCTCCCAGTGGTCGTTCAGCACCACTCCCGCCGAGGCGTAGAGCGCCCCGAGGTCCCGGTTGGGCACGAACGTGCCCTTGATCAGGTGCGGTGGGATCAGCTCCTCCCAGTCCGACCCGTAGACCGACAGCGGCAGCCCCGAGACGACCGAGTGCCTGACGATCTGCCGGTAGTGCTGGCGGGACCCGCCGACGAAGACGAGCGCGTCACCCTCGTCGGTGCGGCCGCGGTCGGGGTGGAAGAGCTCCGGGTCGGTTGCCTGCAGCAGCGGGTCGATGCGCATCGACCACCGTTGCGACATCTTCGCCGCCCAGGAGTTGCTGGCCGCGAGCACCCGGTCGTAGGAGGCCGCCTCCCGGCGCAGCAGCAGCTCGGGATGGGAGATCACCCAGGCCAGGTTCACCTGCCCGTAGGCCGGCTCGAAGCTCTCCAGCCCCCTCAGCACCAGCACCACGTCGTCGTAGTGCCCGGTGTGCCGGTCGAAGTCCTCCCGGTGGTCGACGACGACCTGCTGACCGAGATCGCGCAGGGCACCGCCCAGGCTCCGGGCGAAGTGCGTGTCGCCCCAGAGCTCACGTCGCTCCCCCGCCGGGGACGCCACCTTCAGCGCCCACCGCAGCCGGGGTGCGGTCTCGCGCACGCTCACCCTCGGGCGGGACACCACCGGGCGGGGCGCGCACAGCCGCCGGTGCATGCCGTCGACGGGCACCGTGACGTAGCTGTGCACGTCGAACCCCCGGCTGGCCCACAGCCGGCTGTCGTCGCGCGGCGTCCTGGCCTCCCAGCGGTCCAGGAACAGCTCCCGGTTGAGCGCCGGCACCGGGGACTCGGCCGCCCGGTCCGGGGCATGCGCCGGTGCCGAGCGGCGCCCGCCTCGCGAACGGGCCGGCAGGCTGACCCGCGAGTCGGGCGCGAGGACGAAGTGGCCGCGGCGCTCGTGCAGCAGCCGCAGGCACAGGTCGACGTCCTCCAGGCCCCCGCGGAACAGCGGGTCGAAGCCGTGCAGAGTCACCAGGTCGTCGTACCGGAGGGCGAGGGCGGTGCGGCTCAGCGCCGACAGCGGTACGTCGTCCAGGCCCGCTGCGTCCGCGGCGGGGAAGCCGTGCAGGAACTCGTACGGCAGGCCGCCGCAGCTCGGGAACGCGAACCCGGCACTGCGGATGGAGCCGGTCGGGCTGGTCACCAGCGACTGGGCACCGAGCACGTCGGGACGCTCCACGGCGTCGACGAGGGGACCCAGCCAGCCCGGCTGGACCCGCACCTCGCCCGAGAGCCAGACGACCACCGAGCCGTGCACCTCCGGGAGAGCGAGGTTGCTGCTCAGCGAGGACCCGTGCGGCGAGGGGAGATGCACCACCCGGACGCCGTCGAACCGCGTCTCCAGTGAGGAGAGCACCTGGGAGGTGAGGCTGTGCGACCCGTCGTCGACGACCAGGCACTCGAGTGCCCGGCCCGCCGGGGCGCCGGCCGCGTGGACCTGCCGGACGCAGCCGACGACCTGGCGCCACCCGGTGGCGGTGACCACGACCGTGACCAGGTCGGCGCGCTGGTCGCGACGGGCGAGGTCGTCCCAGTCCACGGCGTAGCGGTTGAACGCCACGTCGGCCCAGGTCGAGACGCCGGCGTGGTCGAGGACCGGCTCTGTCGCGTCGGCCACTGCGCCTTCGGCGTCGACCGCACGGGTGGTGCCCACCACCGGGACGGCCCGGACCGCGAACCGACTCGCCAGGCGGTGCACGAAGTCCGGCTCCCATGCGGCGGGCAGCTGCTCGTCGAACCCGCCGGTCTCCGAGAAGGCGCTCCGGGCGACCAGCAGCCTGCCGAGCTCGGCGGTCACCGGGGACGTCGGGCGGCCCTGCGTCGGGGACGCGGCGGCGTACTGGTCGTGCTTGCCGGGCCGCACGACCCGCATCACGTCGCACACGGCGGAGGGGCATCCGCCGGTGCCGTCGGTCGTGCAGGCCGCCAGGAGCCGTCGCAGCCGCCCCGGCGCCCACACGTCACCGGCCGCGGCCCAGGCCAGGTGGTCGCCGGTGGCCTGCCGGGCGGCCCGGTTGAGGCCGATCGACGCGCGTGGCCCGGGGGCGTCCGCGAGGGACAACACCGTGAGCGGGGCCTCGGGGAACGAGCTGCCGAGCTGGTGACGGAGCGCGTCCGCGTCGCCGGTGGCGACGACGATCAGATCGTGGGCGGGCACGTCCTGCGCCAGCACCGAGCCGACGGTGACATCCAGCGCCGCACGGTCGGTTCCAGCCTCGATGATCACGCTGACCGAGCCTGCCGACGGGCCCGCGTTGGGACCCGTGCGGACCGGCTGCGGGACCGAGTCGGCGAGCTCACCAGTCGGCTCATCAGTCGGCTCATCAGTCGGCTCACCAGTCGGCTCACCAGTCGGGGGCCGCCTGGTCCGGGCCTTGGGCACCAGCCTCCTGCGCCCTTGCCACTCGCGCTGCCTGGCGACGACCCAGTCGACGAGCCCGCGGGGCTCACCCTCGTGCGGCTGGTACCAGTCGTTGGGCGCCAGCCCTGCCGGTGCGCCGACCTCGAGGTAGTGGCCCAGCGGACCCAGGGGGTGGGTGGCCGCGGCCGGGTTCGCGGCGGTGTAGCCCCGCAGGTCGAACAGGGGGTGCGTCGCCACGTCGAACCGCTGCTGCGTCAGGTAGCCGACCAGCGCGTCTCCTCCCTCTGCCAGCGACGGGCAGCCGGCAAGGACGTGCTCGGTGGCGAAGAGGGGGTGCGGGTGCAGCCCTCGCCGGGCGCCGCGCCGCAGGTAGTGCCGAGCGGCGGCCGCCGGTCGACGGTCACAGCCGGCCACCTCGGCGTACCAGACGGGGTCGAAGAGCGGGGAGCCGACCAGCAGTGCAGCGGCCGCATCCGTCATGGTCGCGGCATCCGGGTCCGACGGTGCCGCCTCTGTGGCCGAAGCGGGCGGCCCGGGGCTCCCGGCCACCGGTCCGGAGCCGCCGCGTGCGGTGTGCTGCACGGCTCGGGCGACCCGCCGCCAGCCTCTGGAGTGTCCAGCCGATATCGTCATCTAGGCCCCAAGAAGATGTTGCGCCCTCGGCGTCGCCCTCCACAGCGGCTCCCACGGCAGCCATGGAGCTGCCCCGAGTATGGATGCCGGGATGGGGACGCGCCCGCGTGACGCAGCGTGACATCAATCGAACCATGATGACCGCCGAACAGTAAAATTCGTAGTAGCGAATCGCCGCTCAGAGGCGGTCGCTGACCGCGGCCAGCAGCCGCTTGGTGACCGCCCCGTCGTCGAGGGGTGCGTACGTCGACCGCAGGTGGTGACGGGCCGAGGACCACCGGTCGTCGCGGTCCAGGCAGGTCAGCACCTCCTCGGTGGTGCGGACGACGGGCCCCGGTGCCAGCTCCTCGAGGTCGAGGTACAGCCCCCGGACCCGGTCCCGGTAGGTCTCCAGGTCCGGGGCGAGGAAGATCATCGGCCGGTCCGTGTGCGCGAAGTCGAACACCGCCGCGGAGTAGTCGGTGACCAGGACGTCGGCCGCCAGCAGCAGGCGCGTGAAGTCGGGGAAGGCCGTCACGTCCTTCACCCGGGGCGACTCCGCCACCCGCGGCCGGTGCGCGGTGTTCGGATGTCCCCGCACGAGCACGGTGACATCGGGGCGGGCGCGGGTCACCGTGTCGCAGTCGAGGTGCACCACCTTGTCCCAGGTCCCGCCCCGCCAGGCGTCGTCACGCCAGGTCGGCGCGTAGAGCAGCACGGTCTGCCCCTCGGGGATCCCCAGCCGGGCCCGCACCTGGTCGCGCAGGGCCGGCGATCCGGGCCCCACGAGCATGTCGTTGCTCGGCCGGCCGATCTCCAGGATCTCGCCGTGGTAGGCGAAGGCCCGGCGGAAGATCTCGGTGCAGTACGGGCTCGAGGACACGAGGTAGTCCCAGGAGTGCGCCTGCCCCAGCAGGAGCCGCAGGTGGTGCTCGGTGGACACCCGCTGGTGCGGGATGTCGGTGCCGATCCGCTTGAGCGGCGTGCCGTGCCAGGTCTGGACGAGGACCTGCTCGGCACCCTTGACGTAGAACACCGGCAGCGTGGTGTTGGTGACGACCAGCCGCGCTGAGCCCATCGCGTCGTACCACTCGGGGGTGCCTCGCAGGACGGCCCTGGTGCCGTCGACCGGTGTCACCGACAGGTCGTCGACGCTCCAGGCCAGGTCCAGGTCCGTGCGGCTCTCGACGAGCCCGTCGCACACGGCGCGCGGACCGTCCCCGGTGCCGGCCCCCTCGAAGCACTCGAAGACCACCAGGTCGCGAGGCGGGCGGGACAGTGCCTGTGCGTACACACCGGAGCGGAGGCGCTCCTGGCCGAGGCGGCTCGCAGTCGTGCGGTTCTCGTGCCGGGTCCGGCGCAGCATCAGCCGCCGGTCCGGAACGGTCTCGACGGACCAGCCGTGGGCCGGGGGGCGGGTGGTCGCGTCGTGGAAGAGCCGGCCGGCCAGCACCTGGACCGGCTCCCCGGCGCTCTCTGCGGCCACCGTGTAGACGTTCGCCGGAAGTGGGCTGTCCGGCTGGCCCCATGGCGAGTGCCGAGTGGGCAGCACGAGGGAGAACGTCCCGTCCACGACCTCCAGGGGACACGGTTCGGACTCGGCGCGCGGTCCACGCAGGACGACCACGCCCTGGGTGACCCGATGTGCGCGCCCGGCCACCGAGATCGAGTCATCGACGACGTCGACGTCGTCGATGAGGAGGAGGGGTTGGTCCGGCACCGCCGTCAGCTGGCCGTCGTTGCTGATGGTCAGGCAGACCTCGTCCTGACAGAGCGAGGCCGGCTCCAGGTCCCCGACGACGGGCAGCGTCTGCCGGTCCGGCGTGTTCGCCGCGACCCGCACGCGGCCCGAGACCGACTGCCCACCGGGCGCGCGCCCGGACAGCCGGATCGTCCAGCAGTCCGGGTCGGCCGCCGGCACGATGGTCGCCGGCACCACGCTGGTGCCCACGTGGACCTGGCTCACCGCAGCGAGGCCGGGCGCGCGTACGGCGACCTCGAACGCGTCCTCGGCGACGACGACGTTCGTCACCGCGGCGAACTCCCGGTGCACCTCGATGACCAGCCCGCGGCGGTCGGACCACCTGGTCGTGACCAGCGCCCCGTCGACCAGCACCGACCGGGGGACCACCGCGCTGCCGTTGTCCCGCCTGCTCTCCAGCGACGTCTCGGTGCCGAGCCGCGCCTGCCCCACCGACCCGCCGGCCGACCCGCCCGGGGGCCCGACGGTGAGGGCCGCCTCCACCCGGAGCTCCCACTTGGTGGCGCGACGTGTCCCGCTCGCGGCGACCAGGGCCACCAGGTCGACCTCGGCGAGCACGGCCGACCTCGTGTGGTCCTCGTAGGACCGCCGGGCGACCAGGTTGGCCATGGGGTCCTCGACCACCCGGGTGGGGACGTCGAGGGGCGTCGTACCAGGTGGGCCGGACAACGTCACGCGGGTGGCCACGTCGTGCCGGCCCGGATCGGCGTAGGACAGGGCAGCGAGGGCGCGGACGCCCAGCCGTCCGGGCACCGACCAGTCCAGCGACTCCAGGCGCGTGGTCAGGATCAGGTCGACCACCCGGATCCGCATGAGGGACTCCGGGAGCGGCAGGCCGTGGCGCTCGAGGGAGGGCACCCGCGCCTCGAGGTGGCCGTCGCGGGCGTCCACCGGGAAGTTCGAGCCGGCGAAGCCCTCGTCCCGCACGAAGTCGCGCAGCGCGGTGCGGTCCCCGCGCCGGCCGAGCCACACCGCGACGCGGATCCTCAGCTCGAGCTCGTTGTCGAGGTCCTCGGGCGCCTGCCGGGCGATCGAGACCAGGTTGTCCTGCAGCACCTCCCAGTAGTCGTCGTCAGCGTCGCCCGCGACGCGCAGGTAGGCGAAGAAGTCCTGGCGCAGCGCCTTGACGTACCAGCTGCGCAGGACCGCCTCGGAGGCCTCCTCGTGCAGGAACTCGGCGATCTCCCGCTGCGCAGCGACCCGGTCGAGCAGGTCCTGCATCTCTGCCTTCTGCTGGCTGATCGAGCTCTTGTCGTCACGCTTGCGCCAGCGGTAGACCACGGTCGGGAGTACGTCGAACGCGCGCGCCTGCAGGTAGGCCCGGGTGATCGGCACCTGGTCCTCGTAGCGGGTGTTCTCGGGGAACCGCAGCCCGATGCGGTCCACGAACTCCCGCCGGAACACTTTCGTGCAGGCCATCACGTTGGTGAGCATCACCGGGGCGTCGTCGATGGTGACCGCGAGCCGGCGGCGTGCGTGAGCGCGTCGGGCCCAGGGACGCATCCGCTCCACGCCGCCCTCGTCACGGACCAGGGCTCCGACGACGAAGTCCGAGCCGGTCCTGCGCAGCGACTTGACCATCCGCCGGTAGGCGTCGGAGGGCACCGTGTCGTCGGAGTCGGCGAAGGTCACCAGGCGGCCGCTGCAGTGCGCGAGCCCGGTGTTGCGGGCTGCTCCCAGGCCGGCGTTCGGCTGGCGGATCACCCGGATGCGCGGGTCGCGCTCGGCGTAGCCACGGGCGATGTCGGCGCTCCGGTCGGTCGACCCGTCGTCGACCAGGACGATCTCCAGGCGCTCGTAGGTCTGGGTGAGCAGCGAGTCCAGGCACTCGGCGAGGTACTCCTCGACCTGGTAGACCGGCACGACGACGCTGAGCAGCGCGTCCTCCGGCAGCGTGTCCCCGGCTGTCGCGGGCCCCAGGGCCGAGGTCACTCCCGGCACGTGACCGGCCACCTGTCGGGCGACCCGGTGGGCCACCCGCTTCAACCGGTGCCGCACGCGGTCAGAGGGACTCCCCATACGGCGGGAACCTACCGTCTCGGAAGCGGTCGGACCTAGCACGACACCGGTCCGGTCGACGCGACCGCGAGGTGGCTTGGGCCGACGAGGACTTGTCGCAACTCCCCAACAGCAACACGTCTGTCTGATTTACTCATCGACCATGAGCCGCCTTCGCTCCGCCATGGTCATTGTGCTCACCACCCTGCTCGCCCTCACGTGCTGCGTGCTGGCCCCGTCGGCCTCCCAGGCGGCGGTGCGCAGCCGAGCCACACTCGGCTTCTCGCCCGCGCAGCCCATGGCCTCGGAGTCGTTCACGGCGTCCGGACGAGTGTCCACGCGGTTCCGGAGGCCGGTGGTGCTGCGCGTGCAGGTCGGCCGGGCCTGGCGGGTGGTCCGACGCACCTCGACGAACAACGCGGGGGCCTACCGCGTCGCGGGCCTCTCGCTCACGGCAGCCAGGAGGTACTCGGTGCTCGTACCGGCAGCACGCCGGGCCGGGCGCGTCTACACCGCGGTCACCACGCGGTCGCGCCGGGTGTCCCCCGTCCGCCAGAGCGGCACCTTGGAGGTGCTCCCGGCCATCGCCCAGCGCGGCAGCGGCCCCGCCTCCTCGGCAGCGGCTCGCAACTCCGTGGTCGCCCGGTTCGCACCTGCGAGGCGGGGTCGCCCGGTGACCTTCTTCGTGCAGCGGCCAGACGGCGGCTGGACTCGCGCCGGAAGGACCCGCCAGGGCGCGGACGGGTCCGCCTACCTGTTCGGGGCGACCGGGACCCACGTGTACCTCGCCACCACGGCAGCCCGCTTCCATGCGGCGACGCAAACCACCAACAGCGCCACCGACGCCTACGTCCCGACGTTCGGCGACGAGTTCTCCGGGTCCGCGCTGAACACGTCGCTGTGGTCCTACCGTGAGGGACGTGCCCCGTCCCGCACCCACTCGAAGAACGACCGGCGGGCGGTGTCCGTCGGCGGCGGGACGGTCCGCCTGCAGGTGCGCAAGGACCCCGCCGCACCCGGCTCGAGGTACCTCAACGCCCAGATCTCCACCGAGGGCCACTACGCGCTCACCTACGGCGTGGCCTCGGCCCGCGTCCGGTTCCAGCCCGGGCGGGGCCAGCACGGCTCGTTCTGGATGCAGTCGCCCACCTATGGCAGCCAGCCCGGTCGTGCCGACCTCAGCGGCGCCGAGATCGACGTCGCCGAGTTCTTCGGCCAGGGCTACCCCCAGGGCGGGCTGGCGAGCTTCAACTACTACGTCGACCGGCACCGCAGGAGCGTGAAGACCGGTGGGGTGTGGGAGCGTGCGGGCGGCCTCATCCCGGCTCGGGACACCTGGTGGAACAGCTACCACGTGTTCTCCGTCAAGTGGACCCCGTCCAGCTACACGTTCTACGTCGACGGCCGCCTCCTCTTCACCACCAACCGCGGTGTCTCGAAGGTCAACGAGTACCTGGTGCTCAGCCTGCTGACCTCCGACTGGGAGCTCCCCAAGCTGGACCGGCGGCGCCTGCCCAGCACGATGACGGTGGACTGGGTGAAGGCGTGGCAGACCGGGTCATGACCCCCGGTGCGGGTGAGGTGCCGGTGCGCGTGAGGTGCTGGTGCGCGTGAGGTGCTGGCGCGGGTGAAGTGCTGGCGCGGGTGAGGTGATGGTGTGATGGCGGTGTGACGCCCTCAGCCGACGCCCTCGCCGTCGAGCTCGGAGCAGCCGAGCAGCTGCTCGTGCTCCGCGGTCCCTCGGTCGCTCCGCAGGACGTCTCCGCCGTCTGTCGGCATCCTCGCCGCAGCGAGCACGCCCTCGCGGACCTGGCCGGCGACGACCGCCGGGCCGAGGAGGTGGACGGCGTCCTGGTCGTGGTGCGCGACCGGCTGGAGCTGCGCCTGGTGGTCGGCGCCAGCCAGAACCTGCCCGGCAGCCGCCTGCTCGCCTGCCTCCTGCTCGAGGGGACGGCACCGCCCCTGGTGTCGGGCTCACCGTCGTGGCCGGCCGTGGACCGCACAGCGTCCGCCTCGACCCCGGTCTGCTCGGTGTTCCTGGCGCTGGTGTCCCCGCTCCCCGCCGGCGACTTCGTGGCCGACCTGGCCCGCGCCTGCGCCCCCAGCCGCCTCGCGTCCGACGGCTGGCCGACCCTGGCCTTCGAGAGCGACGCCCCCCACCTGTGGGCTCCGGGCGACGCGATGTCGCTGGTCGGGACCGGCGAGGTCATCCACGACGTGGAGGGTGACTACCCCGCGGACGTGGTCGTCACCGGACCGGTCTCCGGATCGGTCCGGCCGACGAGCCCTGCCCGGAGGTCGGCCCGTGACCACCCGGTCCTCGGGGCTCTGTCGGACGCCGTGGAGCTGCCGAGGCCGCCGAGCTGGCCGGACTACGAGGGTCAGGACCCCGACCTCCGCGACCGGCGGCTCGCCGCCCAGCACGGTCTCGGACTCGGCCCGGTCGACTCCCGGCTGGTGAACCCCCAGGGCTTCCTGCGTCGGGTGGACACGCCGCCGGGCGTCCTGGCCGGGCTGCCTGAGCGGCCGCACCTGTGCCGCCTGGACACCAAGGCCGGACCGGTGGTCCTGGACACCCGCCACGGCCTGCGGGACACCGACGTGGCGCGTCTACGACCCCTCCTCGGGGTGCACGTCAGCTGGTCCGGCGGCACCGGTCCGGTGGACTACTGCCGGCTGGTGGTGGGGCTGGCCTCGGCCGGCGTGCCGATGACATGCGGACCGGTGCCGGGGTGGGCGGCCGCGCTGGTCCACCCGGCGCTGCTCGAGACCCTGGCCGGACCCGTCGACCTGCTCGACCCCCTGGACCGCGAGGTGCACAGCATCAGGACCAGGCGGGCGGCGTACGCCCAGCACAGCGCGCCGGCCTGGCGGCGGCGGCTGGCGGAGCTGGTGGGTGCCGGTCGGCCCCGTTCGGCTCGGGTCAGCGTGCTGCTGCCGACGATGCGTCCCGAGCATCTGGCCTTCGCCCTCCGGCAGGTCGGACGGCAGAGCGGGCGGCAGGTCGGGCTGGAGCTGGAGCTGGTGCTGGCCACCCACGGCCACGACCCGGACCCCCGGGTCCTCGACGAGGCCAGGGAGCGCACCGGCCTGAGCATCACCACCCTCACGGTTGCGGGGGACGAGCCGCTGGGGGCGATGCTGAACCTCGCGGCGGAGCGGGCGGGCGGCGACCTGCTGGTCAAGATGGACGACGACGACTGGTACGGTCCCGACTTCGTGAGCGACCTGCTGATGGCCCGCGAGCACAGCGGCGCCGACGTCACGGGGACGATGGCCGAGTTCGTCTACGTCGAGCCGCTCGACGTCACGGTGCGCCGGCGCGACGCGACCGAGGCCTACCGGCCGATCGTCGCGGGTGGCACCCTGCTGCTCTCCCGCGACGCCCTGGCTTCGGTGGGCGGGTTCCGGCCGATGCGACGGCACGTCGACGCGGGCCTGCTGAGCGCCGTCCGGGCGGCCGGTGGGTCGGTCTACCGGGCGCACGGCCACGGCTACCTGCTGCGGCGCGGCTCGACGGGGCACACCTGGGACCCGGGGCTGCCCTACTTCGTCAGCCGGTCCCGTACGTCGGACCAGTGGCGGGGCTTCCGACCCAGCGTGCTGCTCGAGCCGGCCGACGAGGACCTGCCCTCCGCGGCGGCCCGGACCCCTGCCCAGAGCCCGGTCTGACGTGGCCCAGGACTGGTCGGCCTCCGGGGCCGCGTACGACGTACAGCCGCGGGTCGCGGGCAACGACTGGCGGTCGCTCTCGCCCAGTCGGCTCGGTGGCTGGACCCCCACCCGGACGGTGACCGTCGTGATCCCGGCGCACCAGTCCGCACGCACCCTGCCCTCGGTGCTGGCCGCCCTCTCGGTGCAGACCTACCCCGAGCACCTTGTCGAGGTCGTGGTCGTCGACGACGGGAGCGAGCCCGAGGTGACCCTGCCCGCCCTCCGCCCAGCACGCACCAGGGTGGCCAGGACCAGCCGGTCCTGGGGACCCGCCGAGGCTCGGCACGTCGGAGCCCTCGCCGCCGAGGGGGAGGTCCTGCACTGGCTGGACGCCGACATGCTGCTCGAGGCCGACGAGCTCGAGGCGCAGCTGCGCTGGCACCACCTGGTCGACTACGCGGTCGTGCTCGGCACCAAGACGTTCGTCGACATCACCGAGCCGCTGCCCGGTCCCGAGGCGGTGGCGCAGGCAGTGCGCGAGGGCCGCACCGGGGAGCTGTTCACCGGCCGGTGGACCGCTCCTCACCAGTGGGTGGAGGAGCACCTCGAGCGCACCGACGGGCTCACCGCCAACCCGACGTCGAGCTACCTCGTGCACGTCGGCGCGACGGCGTCGGTGCGTCGCGACCTCTACCTGGACACCGGCGGCATGGACCCAGGCCTCAAGGCGAGCGAGGACATCGAGCTGGGCTACCGGCTCGCGCAGCAGGGTGCCGTGTTCGTCCCCGACGCCGAAGCCCGGTCCTGGCACCTCGGCAGGTCCACGCTGATGGGGTCCCAGGAGGCCGTCAACCGCTACAACCGGCCCTTCGTCACCGACCGGGTGCCGGACCTGCGGCACTGGCGGACGCGAGGCCGCTCCTACACGGTCCCGTGGGTCGAGGTGGTGCTCGACGCGACCGACCGCACCTTCGAGGAGGTCCGGCACTCCGCCAACGGGGCTCTCACCGGCGCCGTCGCCGACGTGCACGTCGTCGTGGTCGGGCCCTGGTCGAGGCTGGAGGACACCCGCCACCGACTCGTGGAGGACCCGGACCGCGACCTGCGGATGGTGCGTGCCGAGCTGGTCGGCGACCCGCGGGTCCGGTTCGCCGAGGAGGTGCCGCCCACGGCCTTCCCCGTCCCGTTCCGGATGCTGCTGCCGGCGGGCTGGAGCCCCGGCCCGGACACGGTCCGCAGGCTGGCCCGGGAGATGACGCGGCGCGACCGCGGGCTGGTCTCGCTGCTGCTTCCCGACGGCCGGGTGAGCCGGCTGGAGCGCACCTCGGCGTTCCACCGGGCGGCTCGGGTCGTGGCCGCCGCCTCGGAGCTCGACGAGGCCGTCGACCAGGTGTCGCGGACCTGGTGGTTCGACGCGGTCGAGGAGGGCTTCCACCACGTCGAGGACGCACCCGGTCCGGCGGCGAAGCCGGCCGCGAAGCCGAGAGGCGACCGGCGTGCCGGGGCAGCCCGGCGAGCGAGCCTGCCCACGGAGACGACCGAGGCCCCAGAGGCGCCGGAGGCCCCGACCGAGGCCGCAGCGACGGCCCCGGACACGCCGGGCGCGGCCCGCGGCCTGCTCGGCCGGGCCGTGCGCCGCGGGCGCCGGCAGCTGCCCGGCCGACGATGAGCCGGCTGACGGTCGGGGTCGGGGCGGCCGCGGCCGGGACCACCCACGACCTGGCGCTCGACCTCGGGCCCCACCATCCGTCCACCCACGGCATGCTGCGACTTCGGCTGCAGGTCGCGGGTGACCGCGTCGTGGCCTGCGAGCCCGTGGTGGGGTTCCTGCACCGGGGCGTCGAGAAGCTGTTCGAGGTGCGCGACTACCGACAGATCGTCCTGCTGGCCAACCGGCACGACTGGCTCTCGGCGTTCTCCTCCGAGCTCGGCGTCGTGCTGGCGGTCGAGCGGATGCTGGGGATGGAGGTGCCGGAGCGAGCCACCTGGACCCGCACCCTGCTCGCCGAACTCAACCGGGTGCTCAGCCACCTGATGTTCCTCGGGGCCTGCCCGGTCCAGGGCCCCGCGGACGCCACGGCCGGCCCGTCCCGGCTCACCACGTACGCCGAGCGGGAGTCGGTGCAGACGGTGATGGAGGAGCTGTCCGGCGGCCGCATGCACTACATGTTCAACCGCGTCGGCGGGATCAAGGAGGACCTGCCGGCCGGATGGCTGGACCGGGTCGCCGGCGCCGTCCGAGCAGTGGACGACGCGCTGCCCCGGATCCGGGAGTCGGTCCTGGGCAGGCCCGGCTTCGAGACCGCCACCCGCGGGATCGGCGTCCTGGCCCCGGCCCTGGTCGACGCGTACGGCGTCAGCGGCCCGGCCGCGCGGGCCTCCGGGGTGGACTTCGACCTGCGCCGCGACGAGCCCTACCTCGCCTACGGTGACCTGCTCAGGGACGGGGTGCTCGAGGTGCCGCTGGGCCAGGGAGGCGACTGCCTCGCCCGGTGGTCGGTGCTGCTCGACCAGGTGCGGGTGTCGCTGGCCCTCGCCGGCGCCTGCGTGGACCGGCTCCGCTCGCTGGGCACCGGCCCGGTCAACGTGCGGCTCCCCAAGATCCTGCGACCGCCGGAGGGGTCGACGTACGCCTGGACGGAGAACCCGCTGGGCGTCAACGGCTACTACCTCGTCTCCCGTGGCGAGCGGACGCCATGGCGGCTGAAGCTGCGCACCGCGTCGTTCAACAACGTGGCCGTGCTGCCCGCGGTCCTGGAGGGATGCCGGGTGGCGGACCTGGTCGCGGTCCTCGGGTCGCTGTTCTTCGTGGTGGGCGACATCGACAAGTGACGGGTTCGGTATTGTCACCTCGCGACTCCCATCCCCGCCCCCACCCGCCGGAGACTCCATGCCCGATCCCGACCCAGCACCCGGTGCCGACGTGCTGGTCGTCGTGGTGACCGGGTCCGGGCGGAGCGGGACGAGCACGGTCGCGGGCACGCTGAAGATGCTCGGCAGCTATGTCCCGCAGCCGGAGATCCTGCCCAACGAGGCCAACCCCCGGGGCTACTTCGAGCCCAAGTGGACCGTCGCGTTCCACAAGAAGGTCCTCGCCGAGGCGGGCGTGCGCACCCTCGACGGGCGCCCGGTCGCCCGGGAGCTGATGCGCTCGGTGACCGGCCGCGAGGACTTCCTCACCGAGCTCCGCGACTGGTTCGCCACCCAGCTGCAGGGCCGGCAGGTCGTGGTCAAGGACCCGCGCATCGTCTGGCTGCGCGACATGTGGTCGACGGTCGCCACCGACCTCGGCGCGGAGACCAGGTGGCTGACCATGCTGCGGCACCCGGCCGAGGTCGTCGGGTCACGTGACCGGCACTACCTCGCCGGCGCGAACGACACGCACCGGCTGGCTCGCGAGACCGCGAACCTCGCCGGCTGGGTGAACGTCGGCCTGACCAACGAGCGGGCGTCTCGCGGTGACCGCCGGGTGTTCGTTCACTACAGCGACATGATCAGCGACTGGCGCTCGGCGATGACGGTGGTGGCGGACCGGCTGGGGCTCAGCTACGACGCGGACCTGTCCGCGGGCGGGCACCACCCGGTCGACGACTTCATCGACGTCGGACTGCGCAGGGTGCAGGTGACGCTGGACGACCTCGACGTGCCGGCGAACCTGCGGACCATCGCCGAGACCGTGTGGAGCGGCCTGGACGCCCTGGCCCGCGACCCGGACGACGCCGAGGCGATGGCCCGCCTCGACGCGGCGCGCGAGGAGTACGACCGGCTCTTCCGGCACTCCGAGGCCCTGGTCCAGGACGCCATGGACTTCGCCATCAAGGACACCCGTCGCCGGGTGCGCCGCTCCATGACCCGCAGCCTCAACCGCGCGGCCCCTGCCCCGGCGGCGGACGCACCCGGCCCGGCGGCCGACGGCCGCGCCCTGCTGCGCCGGGCCGCCGCGAGGGCCCGGCGCGTGCTGCAGGAGCGCCGCGGATGAGCGCAGCCGCCGACCTCGCCTCGGCCGCCCGCCGGAGGCTCGCGCTGGGCACCCGGCTCCGCGCCGCCGAGGCGCAGGTGCTCGCCACCCGCTACGCCCGGTGGCGCACCCAGCCGGTGCGGCAGCGCACCGTCCTCTACGAGGCGTTCTCCGGCAACGGCGTGCTCGACAACCCCGAGGCGATCTTCCGGCACCTGCTCACCCAGCCGGACATGGCCGACCTGACCCACATCTGGGTGCTCGACGACCTCGAGGCGCACCCCGAGGTGACGGCGGAGTTCGCGAGCCACCCGCGGGTCCGCTTCGTCGAGATCCGCTCTCCGGCGTACTTCCGCGCAATGGCCACCTCGAAGTACCTGGTGAACAACGCGACGTTCCCGCAGGAGTTCGCGAAGCGGGCCGAGCAGGTCTACCTCAACACCTGGCACGGGGTCCCGCTCAAGCACATGGGCTTCGACATGCCCGAGGGCGGCCCGATGTCGCGCAACGTGACGCGCAACTTCCTGAACGCCGACTACCTGCTCTCCGCGTGCCCGTTCATGACCCGCACGATGTACCGCGACGCCTACCGGCTCCAGGGCATCTTCCGCGGCGCCGTGGTCGAGGAGGGCCAGCCGCGCACCGACCGTCAGGTGCAGGCGCTCGCGGACCCGGAGGCGGCCAGGCGGCTGCTGGCCGAGCGCGGGGTGGACGTGGGGGACCGCAAGGTTGTGCTGTTCGCGCCGACCTGGCGCGGCGACACCTTCAGCGAGCCGCACATCAACGCCGCCCAGCTGGTGTCCACGGTGCGCGACCTCCAGAAGGACCTCGGCGAGGACCACGTCGTGCTGCTCAAGGTGCACCAGGTCGTCTACGAGCTGGCCGCCAGGCGGTTCGGGCAGCACCCCTTCCTGGTTCCCAACAGCATCCCGACCAACGTCGTGCTGGCGGCCGCCGACGTGCTCGTGACCGACTACTCCAGCATCTTCTTCGACTACGCGGGCACTGGCCGCCCGATCGTGCACTACGCGCCGGACCTCTCGACGTACGCCGGAGGCCGGGGTCTCTACCTCGACGAGTCGGAGCTCCCCGGGCCGCTGTGCACGACCGTCGAGGAGACCCTCACGGCGGTGCGCGCAGGCCTGGCCGCCGGTACGTCGGACCGCGTCCGCGCCTTCGCCGAGACCTACGCGCCCCGCGACGACGGCTCGGTGTGCGCACGCGTGGTGGACCTGGTGTTCCGGCAGCGGGACGAGTCCGGCTTCACGGTGCACCGCGACTTCGGGACCGACAAGGAGACGATGCTGGTCTACCTGGGCAGCATGAAGTCCCAGGGCATCACCACCTCGGCGCTCAACCTGCTCCGCAACCTGGACTTCGAGCGCTACGACGTGACCGCGTTCTACCCCTGGAGCCGGGGCCGCGACCGCTACAAGAACATCCTGCTGGTCGACGACCGGGTGCGGGTGGTCCCCCGCGCCACGCTGTTCATCGGCTCGCCGCGCCGGGCGCGCCAGGAGACCCGGAACCTGATGGTCAACGGCCTCCCGGAGCAGCTCGACGAGCGGCACCGGCGCTTCTGGACCGACGAGTGGCAGCGGATGTTCGGGCACGCACGGTTCGACCACCTCATCGACTTCAGCGGCTACGGCTGCTACACGCCGTTCCTCTACAGCGTGGCCGAGGCCCGACACAAGTCGATCTGGCTGCACAACGACATGGACGCCGACATGCAGCGGGAGACCATCGGGGAGCGGCACCTCGAGGACCGGCTGCGGGCGGTGTTCTCGACCTACCGCTACTTCGACCACCTGGTCTCGGTGTCACCGGCCCTGGACCGGGTCAACCGCGAGAAGCTCGCCGCCTTCGCCTCGTCCGGCCAGTTCACCTATGCGGCCAACACGATCGACGGCGAGCGGGTGCTCAAGATGGCCGGCTTCTCCCCCGAGGAGTCCCCCGACGACGCCCGCGGCTCGGGCAGCGTGCGCAGGGCCGTCTCGGAGGCCCCGGCGGACCACTCCGCCACCTTCGACACCGAGAACCTCGCCGCCGCGGTCAGCAGCCTGCTCCAGCACTACCCGCCGATGCCCGTGATCCGCGAGATCCGCAGCCGGCTGCACTTCGTGCGGGCGCAGGTCGCCGACGACGACGCGGTCTTCGTGACGGTCGGTCGGCTGTCGCCGGAGAAGAACCACGCCCGGCTGGTCAAGGCGTTCGCACAGGTGCACGAGGAGCAGCCGGCCACCCGGCTGGTGATCATCGGCGGCGGGAAGCTCGAGTTCGAGCTCGAGGACCTGGTGCGGAGCCTGGGCCTGGAGTCGGCGGTGACGCTGACCCGGCAGGTGGACAACCCCTACGCGATCATGGCCGAGTCGCACTGCTTCGTGCTCTCCAGCGACTACGAGGGCCAGCCGATGGTGATCCTCGAGGCGCGGCTGCTCGGCCTGCCGGTGGTGACGACCGCGTTCTCCTCCGTCGGCGACTCGGTGCCTCCCGGAGCCGGTCTGGTCGTGCCGCAGACGGTGACAGGGGTCGCCGACGGGATGCGGCAGTTCCTGGCCGGCAAGGTGCCGTCCTCCACCCTGGACGCACGCGACTACAACCGTGCGGCGATGGAGCAGTTCGACCGTGCCGTGCACGGCCTCTCACCACAGCTCGAGCAGGCGGTCGACGGCCTGAGCGGCTGACCGGCCCTCCTCGTGAGGACAGAACCGGGCGCGGAAGCGGGCCCGGCGGGGACCGTCGGCGTCCGGGCGGCTCAGTGCCTCGACGACGCCCGCGGTCGAACGGGTGAGCGGTCCGGGGGCGTGCTCCTCGAGGTCGAAGTAGAAGCCGCGCTCGACCTCGCGGTAGCGCTCCAGGTCGGGGGTGAGCAGCACGATCGGCCGGTCGGTGAGCACGAAGTCGAACATCACCGAGGAGTAGTCGGTCACCAGCACGTCCGCGGCCAGGTAGAGGTCGGCGATGTCGGGGTAGCGGGTGACGTCGTGCACCCGGTCGTGGTCGGGGAAGGCGTCGGACTCGGTGGTGGCGGTGTAGTGGCCGCGGACCAGCACCACCACGTCCGGGCACGACCTGAGCAGCTCGTCGACGTCGAGGAACACCGGCTTGGAGTCCCGCTGACCGAGGTGGCTGCGCCAGGTGGGTGCGTAGAGCACCACCCGGTCGGCCGGCCGCAGACCGAGCCGGCGTCGTACGGCGTCGCGGAGCCGGCCCGCCTCCGGGGCGAGCAGCACGTCGTTGCGGGGGTAGCCGACCTCCCAGAGCGGGCCGCGGTAGCCGAAGGCACTGCGGAAGATCTCGGAGCACTCCGGACTCGGCGAGATCATCGCGTCCCAGCGGGCGGCCTGCGCCGCCATCCGGCGGCGGTGCCGCCAGGTCGCGAAGTCCCCGGGGCCACGGTCCTCCCCGATGCGCTTGACCGGCGTGCCGTGCCAGGTCTGCAGGTGGAGCTGGCCGGGCCGCTTCTCGAACCAGTACGGCGCGCCGGCGTTCGCGACGTAGCCGTGGGCGTTCGCGAGCAGGTCGTACCACCCCTGCGAGCGGCGGACGACCGGCCGGGTGCCCGCCGGCACCACGACGCCCGGGTCGTCGACGACCCAGGCGAGGTCCAGCCCGAGGTTGCGGCGGAGCAGCTCACGGGCGATGGCTCCGGGGTTGTCGCCGACGCTGCGGCCCCGGAACGTCTCCAGCAGCACCGTCCGGTCGTACGACGCGCGCCGCCGGGCGGAGCGGGGCGTGGAGCCGGGGGCCTCATAGATCCGGGACCGCAGGTCCTGCTGGGCGAAGGCGCCGCGCTCGTGCGGCCGCAGGGGGGCGCGGATCCGCACCGCACCGTCGCTGGCGAGGATGACGCGGTGCCGGTCGTCGACGAGCTCGGGGGGAGTCTCCAGGAGGTCGGCCGACCAGCGCGCGCGGACGGGCTCTCGGCCGGCGCCGACCAGGCGCAGCTCGTAGCGGCCGACCGGCAGCCGCGCGCGCTCCCCGAACTCGATGCTGCTGAGCTCCACCTCCCCGGTGAACCGGTCCTCGCCGACGGCCAGCACGGCCTCCGCCGAGCTCCCGTGCGGACCGGTGAGCCGAGCATGCAGCTCCGGCTGGTCGGTGCGGCCGGTGAGCGTGAGCCGCGCGGAGGCCAGGCGGACCGACCCCACCTCGGTGCCGGCGACGGACCGTGCACCGCGAGGAGCCTCCGCCTCGTGCCGGGACGTGTGCCCGGACGCGTGGACCTCCACGGGCCACCGCCTGCCCCCGGCTCCGGCGAGCAGGGAGGTGTCGAACCAGGCCGTCCAGCCCGCGCCGGAGCGGTCCTCGAAGGCGCGGGCGGCCCACTCGTTGGTGCGCGGGTCCTGCCGGCGCTCGACCTGCAGCGCCACCGGGCCCCCGGGGAGGAGCAGGGACACGTCGGGCAGCGGCATCTCCTCGACGTACTCGACGAAGCTGGCGCCCTCCAGCCGACACCTGGTCCCCACCATCGCCACCCGGCCGGACACCTGCGTGCGGGGCCGGCGGTCCACGTCCTGCACGGTCCGCCACTCCAGCGGTACGTCGACCGACAGTGCGGCCGGCACCGGCGCGACGGCGTCCCGGAGCGGCAACCCGTGCGGATGGTCGGCCAGCAGGTCCTGGAGCAGGGCCTGGTCCTGCAACGTGCCGTGCCGGGCGAGCCAGGCCCCCAGGCGGGCGGCCACCGGGACACGGGCCGGGTCCATCGCGTCGACGACGGGCGCACACCCGTCTGCGAGGGTCGCGAAGTAGGGCTCGCCTCCCCCGACCGCGTCGACGTACAACGGGGGCAGCAGGTGGGTGGCGACCAGGTCGGGCCAGCCCGGTGGCGCCGTCGGGAGGGCTCGCCGGAGACCGCGGAGCCGCTCGGCGAGCACCGACGGCCGGAACCGGGCCTGCTGGCCGACCGGCAGGGACGCCTCTGCCAGCACCGGCTCGGTCACCACCCGAGGCAGGACGTCGAACGTGCCGGCAGCAGCGTAGGCGGCGAGCAGCACGGCGGGGCCGGTCTCCGCGACGCTTCCCGGACCGAGGCGGAGGCCGGTCCGGCGCCAGTGGTCGAGCCGAAGCATCGTGGTGCCCATCGAGAGGTTGACGAGGGCGAGCGGGCAGGAGGTCGTGGTCTGGCGCAGCCGCCGGCTCGCGAAGAGCTCTCCCGCCCAGCCACCGGCCCGGCCACCGGGCCAGTCACCGGGCCAGTCACCGGGCCAGCCACCGGCGCCGAGAACCAGGTCCGAGCCGGTCTCCGCCAGCACGTCCACCATCGCCGCCCACGACTCGGGGATCGGAGCCTCCCCCTGGGGCACGACCACCAGGTGGTCGCCGACCGCGGACAGCACCGCATCGTCCAGGGTCTCCGAGCCCGTGACGCTCAGGCCGGTGAGACGGCTCGGCGGGCCCGTGACCGGCTCACCGACCACCACCGCCTGCACCGAGGGTCGCGCGCCGACCGGCAGCCCCGCCAGCCGCTCGGCCAGCACGGGCAGGCAGGAGGCGTCCTCGAGGACGACCGAGACCCGGGGCCGGGAGCCGGGAGTCGGACGGACCGTCCGGGCCAGCCGGCGGGCGGCCACCGCCAGCCGGCTCACGGTGCCGACGCGGCGGTGCGCACGGGGACGTCCTTGTGCCAGGACTGCGTGACATAGCTCGTGGTCCAGCCCATCGACTCATACAGCCGGTCGGCGCCGGTAGGGGAGTCGGCGTCCACCTCGAGCCCGACCCGGTCCCGGCCGTTCCCCGCCGCGTCCGCGACCAGCGTCCGCAGCAGCGCCTTGGCCACGCCGCGGCCCCGGGCGTTCGGGAGGACCCCGAGGTACTCGACGTAGCTGCCGTCGGCGACCGCCTCCCCGTCAGTCGACTCGAGGACCGCGCCGACGAGCGCCCCGGCGGGCTCGGGGACCGGCCCATCGACCGGCCCATCGACCAACTCAGCGATCCACCAGTGGTCCCACCGGTGGCCGGGGTCCTCGCGCAGCCGGGTGAGGAACTCCTCGATCGTCTCCGCGTGGCTGTTGAAGTGGTCGGCGAAGGCCCTCTCGAGCACGTCGTGGACGGTGCGCAGGTCGTCCTCGTCGGGCATCCCGCTCCCCTGCCGGCGGACCGTGCGGATCCGGACGCCCGGGCCGGCCCCGGACGGGAGGTCGGCCTCGTCGGGCGTGACCGGCCGGGTCATCTGCCACCAGGCCCGGACCTTCTCGAACCCGGCGCGGGTCAGCCACCTCTGCTGCCGCTCGTCGTCCTCGAAGGCGCCCGTGTCCACCTGCTGCGTCGCCAGACCGCGCTGCCTCCCGACCCGTTCCGCGGCCTGGTCGGCCCAGGCCAGCAGGGCCTCGGCCGCGGCGTCGGCGACGTTACCGGGGAGCCGCCAGTCGACCAGCGCCGTGAGCAGCATCCGGCCCGCCGCCCGGTCGTGGGCGCTGGCCCAGCCGCGGACCACGCCGTCGGCGTCGCGCAGGACGTGGTTCTGCCGGGTGCGGGACAGTGCGACGCGCACGTCGTCCCGGGTCGCCCCGCTCCACCCGCGTGCGTGCTCCTCGTGGCGACCAAGCAGGTCGGTCAGCTCCTCGGTGTCGGCCTCGTCCTGCTCGGCGGTCGTCCAGCCGGTGGGCAGCCGGGGAGACGTGTCGCCGTGAGAGGTCACGCGATCATCCTGCCGCATGCCTGCACCAGGTCGGGACGTTCCTCAGCCGGCGGCGGCCGCCACCGGGGTCTCCAGCTCGGCCAGCCGCGCGGAGAGCCGCTGGACCTGGTCCTGGGCCTCGACCACCCGCCGAGCCTCGCGCTGCACCCGGGTCTCGGCCTCCGCGGCACGCCGCTCGGCTTCGGCGGCCCGCTGCTCGGCGGCCACCACCCTCCTCCCGAGCTCGGCCACCTCGCCGTCGCGCCGGGTGAGCCGGCCGGTCATGGCGGCGGTGAACTCCTCGTGCTCGGCGGCCCGGGCCGCGAACACCGCTCGGTAGGCCGCGGCCTGGGCCGCCCGGTCGGCGGCAGCCTCGCGCCGGCTCTGCACCAGCTCGGTGTAGATGATCCGGGCCGCGGCCCAGCCGCACGCCAGCGCCACCACGGAGGAGACGCTCAGCCACAACGGGGACTGGGTGGGCAGGGCGAGGAGCACCAGAACCGTGGCCAGCGCGAGCAGCGACACCGCGACGGTCACCCGGACGCCGCGCTGCCGACGGCGGTCCGGTCGGGTCGCGGGGGTGGTCGAAGACGTGGTCGAAGACGTCGTCGCAGGTGTCGTCGCAGGTGTCGTGGAAGGGGTGTGGCCAGAGCTCGGGACAGCCATCTGGCCAGCCTAGGTGGCTAGCGCTCGTCCTTGCTGACCCGACACGCTCGCTCGAGGAGCAGCGACCCGACGACGAGCAGCACACCCGCCACCCCGGCGAGCCCGGAGTGCGCCATCCGCTCGCGAGCCAGCGCCCCCTCGGTCATCCCGAGCCAGCTGATCGCGTAGCCGAAGTAGCCGCCTGCCACCAGGGCACCGGCGAGCGAGCAGGCCTTGGCCAGCACCAGCCGGTTGACGGCGTGGTGGGGCGCGAGCCGCTGGTGGCGCCGGTGGATGAGCCGGTGCGTCGACCAGGCGACCGAGCCCACGACGACCGCGACGAACGCCAGGGCGAGGACCGGCAGCCAGCTCACCGTCGGCGCGGAGCCGGAGGTCGCGACGCTGACCGGGCGCACCAGCCAGCCCAGCACCAGTCCGACGAGCGCGAACCCCACCACGATGCCGGGCGGCGTCGTCCCGAGCCGACCACCGGACGGGTCACCCGCCGCGCCGCCGGACGGGTCACCGGACCGGTCACCGGATCGGCCACCCGCCGCGCCGCCGGCCGGGCCCGAGTCCTGGGTGCCGGACGGGTCGGTGTCGCGGTCCCCGGTCATCGAGGGCGCCTGGGCTGGGTCACGGTCCCACCCTGCCACGAGCCGCCAGCCGAGCCCGACCGGAGCAGCCGGGTCAGGAGAAGGTGAGGACCAGGTCCTCGCGCACGGTCACCACCTGGTCGGCAGTCTTCTCCAGCAGGTCCGCGACCGGCCCGACGCCGGGCAGCTCGGCCTCGGGGTCCACGTCGTGCCACGGAGCGAGGACGAACGCCCGCTCGTGCGCCTTGGGGTGCGGCAGCACGAGGTGGTCGTCGTCGGCGCGGCGGTCACCCACCACGATGAGGTCCACGTCCAGGGTCCGCGGGGCGTTGGCCTCGCTGGTGCGCTCGCGGCCGTAGGCGTCCTCGATGGCGAGCGCACGGTCCAGCAGCGTCCGGGCCGCGAGCGTCGTGTCGAGCAGCACCACGGCGTTGAGGAACTCCTGCGAGCCGTCGGGGGCCTCGACCGGCTCGGTGGCGTAGACCGGCGAGACGGCGGTCAGCCACACCTCAGGAGTGTCGGCGAGCGCGTCGACGGCGCCCTGAAGGTTGTTGAGCCGCTCCCCGAGGTTGGACCCGATGGACAGCACGCACCGTCGGATGGGATGCATCTCGCCGGTCAGGGTGTCGGCGTCCACGATGTTCGGGTTCGGGGTCTCAGTCATGGTCGTCTCCGGTGCCGGTTCGGGTGCGGGTGCTGGAGCGGGTGCTGGTGCTGGTGCTGGTTCGGGTGCTGGATCGGGTGCTGGATCGGGTGATCGTGAGGGTCACGTCGGCGAACGCCGCCTCGATGGGGGCCCCGGGCTTGTGCAGGGTGACCTCCGCGCGGCGGACCCGTGGGTCCTCCAGGCAGATGTCGGCGAGTCGTTGGGCCAGCGTCTCGATCAGGTCGACGGGGTCCGACTCGATCGCCTTCTTGACGTTGAGCACGAGCGTTCCGTAATCCACCGTGTCCCGCAAGTCGTCGCTGTCCGCCGCGGCCCGGGTGTCGAGGGCCAGGACCACGTCGGCACTGAAGAGCTGGCCGTCGCGTCGCTCGGCGGGGAGGACGCCGTGGTGCCCGAACGCCTCGATGCCGGTGACGGCCAGCCGGTCCAGGGGCTCCCGGCCGTCAGTCGCCGTCATGGCCGGCCACAAGCACAGGCGAGGCGTGGTGCAGCCACAGCCGCCAGCCCTCCGGGGTGGACACGAACACGTTGGTGGCGACCGCCCGGCCGCCACCGAAGGCGTCGGGGCCGGTCCGGTCGTCCCCGGTCAGCACGTTCTCGGTGCAGGTGACCGTCGCGGTCCCCTCGTGCACGGCGATCTCGACGTCGGTCAGGAAGAACTGGATGTAGGAGGTGTGCGCCATCACGAGCGCCCAGGAGCGGCTGACCGCCCCCGCCCCGCGCACGGGCGTCGCGCCCGGGTGCACGCAGACGGTGCCCGGGTCGTCCAGCCACAGGTCCCGCATGGTGTCCAGGTCGGCGGTCTCGATCGCCTCGTAGAACGCCGTGTTGAGCGCCTCCACCTGGCGGCGTACGGCGTCAGGCACGTGCGGCTCCCACCCGGTCCGGCAGACGGTCCGGGGACGCCCACCGGGCGGCGACCCGCACCGCGTCCAGGGTGGGACGGACGGCATGGGTGCGGATGCACCACGCCCCGGCGACGGCCGCCAAGGCAGCGGTGGCCGTCCCGGCGTCCTCACGCTGGTCGGGGGGTCGCAGCGCCCCGGACGCATCGGCCAGCAGCGCCCCCAGGAACCGTTTGCGGCTGGTGGCCACCAGCAGCGGCTGCCCGAGCTCGTGCAGCCGCTCCATGCCGGCGAGCACGTCCCAGTTCTGGTCCGCGGTCTTGGAGAAGCCGATGCCGGGGTCGACGGCGATCCGGCTCCGGTCGACGCCCGCGGCGACGGCCGCCTCGAGCTGGCGGCCCAGCTCGGCGAGCACGTCGGTGACCACGTCGTCGTACGCCGTGAGCTGCTGCATCTCGCGCGAGTGCCCACGCCAGTGCATCACGACGTACGGCGTCGCCAGCTCGGCCACCACGGACAGCATCTCCTCGTCCGCGCGGCCACCCGAGACGTCGTTGACGAGGACGGCTCCGGCCAGCACCGCCTGGCGGGCCACCGAGGCACGCATCGTGTCCACGGAAACCCGCACCCCGTCGGCGGTCAGCCCGGACACGACGGGCAGGACCCGGTCGGCCTCCTCCTGGGGGCTCGGCCGGCCCGCCCCTGGACGGGTCGACTCGCCGCCCACGTCGACGAGGTCGGCCCCGTCGGCCACCAGCCGGCGGCCGTGGGCCAGGGCCGCGGCCGGGTCGAGATAGCGCCCACCGTCGGAGAAGGAGTCGGGGGTCACGTTCAGGACGCCCATCACGAGCGGACGCTCCGGCCGCGGCAGGCCGTCGACGTAGCGGGGCGGGCGGCTGAACATGGGGCGAGACTACCGCCCGGGCGACCAGTCCTCGGGGCGGAGCCCGGGGCGCTAGCATCGCCCCGGACACCCGCCACCCCCGATCCACGAGAGCCACCTGGAGACGATGATGAGCGAACAGGCCCAGACGGCCGACGAGCTGACCCTGGAGCTGTCCGCGAGCTATGCGCACCGCGTGGGGGACGACCTGCACGTGGTCCTGCAGCTGGCCGACGGACTGGCTGACGGACTGGCTGGGCCGCCCTCGGCGGACGGCCCGGTGCACCTAGAGCTGCGCGCGGGGAAGAAGGTGGTGCGGGTCCCGGTGACCAGCCGGGACGGCGCCCTGGACGCGACCGTCCCGTCCGCCGGCCTGCGACCCGGCCTGTGGCGGCTCGCCCTGACCGGGGTCGAGGGCTCGGCTCGGCCCGTGCAGGCGCGGCTCCTGAACAGCCGCAAGCAGCCCGTCGCCCTGCTCCCCGGTCCCCTCCCCCGCACCCAGCTGCCTCCGCCGCAGCCCTCGACTCCGGCGTCCGCGTCCTCGCCGAGGGCCCGCGCCTACCGCACCGCCGCCGTGGTGGCCAACAGGGGCCTGGGCCTGCTGCCCGCCCGGCAGGCCGCCGGCGCCCGCACCGTCTTGAAGAAGGCCGGCCGCCGCCTCCGCCCCTGACCCGGTCCCGCCGATTACCAGGGGATGCAGGAAGTTTGGCGCTTCCCATGGGCCATGACCCATGGGAAGCGCCAGTTTCCCATGGGAAGTACGGCGACCAGCGCGTCCGGCCCGCCGGGGCTGCTACAGCCCCGCCAGCACCTCGGTGAGGAACCGGCCCTCGCGAGCGAAGTCGAAGCTGAACGCCGAGGTGAACGCCTCCCGGTCCCAGCGGCCCTCGGGCATCGGGGTCTCGGCCTCGCACCACGCCACGTCGAGGTGGTGGCCGAGGACCGACGCGACGAGGTACTCGTTCTTGGCGGTGTAGGACTCCGACGACACCAGGATGACCTGCGTGGGCCGCTGGCAGAACACCAGGTTGAACATGGCACTGCCGGCGTACCCCGCCACCACCTCCGCCTGGGCGAACATCCGCGCCTGCACGGGCAGCGAGAAGTCCTCGGGGTGCACGACGGTGAAGCCGTGCTCCACGAACAGAGCCTCGACCGCCTCGGCGTTGCGGCAGGCGCGGCGGCTGCCACGGAAGACGCCCGGCCCCTCCTGCTCACGGCGCGAGCAGAACAGCCGCCGGGGCACTGCGTCACCTCGCGAGGCAGCGACCAGCGCCCGGCCGGTGCGGGACCACACCTCCTCGATGCCCGGGTGCACGTAGGCGGGGTGGCTCATCATCGGGGTGGCGGCGACCAGCCTCTCGACGCGCACCGGTCCCACCGCGACCTCGACGTCCTCGGGGCCGATGCCCGCCGCCTCGAGCAGCGCCGTCTCGAAGCCGGCGAGCTCGCGGGGCTCGGACGTGACCGCGACCAGCGCCTTGAGCGAGGGGTCGGCGCGCTTGGCCGCCGGCCACGCCCACAGCCGTGAGAGCTGCTCGGTGAGCAGGTGCCCGAAGTGGCCGCTGTACTCGGAGTCGAGGAAGAAGTAGGAGCCGGGCAGCTCGGACCGGGGGGTGGGGTCGTGCCGCGGCTCGGCGAAGCGAGCACCCAGCTCGCGGGTGTGGTAGTTCCCCAGCCGCCGACCCTGGTTCTGCCGGTAGGTGTCGGGCAGCAGGAGGCCGCCCTGCAGCACCACCTGCCCAGGAGCGCAGACCACGTCGAGGTACTCCCGGTGCGTCATCGCCGGCACGTCGAAGCCGGCCGGCAGGCTGCCGTTGCGGGCCGACGGGCTCTCCCGCAGCACGGCTCGCGACACCAGCCGCACCGGCCTCAGCGCGCTGACCACCCGGCCGGCCGGACCGCCTCGGATCGAGAGCACCTGGTCGGCCTCGGCCTCGGTCAGCTTGGCGTAGGCACGTCCGGTCCTGGTGACGCCCAGGTGCCCGCGGTCGAGCTCGGCCCGGCGCAGCGACGCGGCGAGCGCCGCGTCGTCCTGCTGCCGGCGTCCCTGCTGGCGAGCGTCCGCCCCGGGAGGCGCCTCGAGCTCCATCAGCCGGGCCACCAGCCGGGTGACGCTCTCCTCCCCGCGGCGGCTGAGCTCCCGGCTGCCGGCAGCGAACCTCCGGACCAGGAACAGCCCGCCGTCGTCGAGGTGCAGGACGGTGCGCCGGAACCGGTCGGCCCGTCCCCGGCCACGTCGTACGTCGTCCACGACCACGTCCAGGCGACCGGCGGCCGCGAGCGTCGCATGCACGCGGGACGGCCCGGCGGACACGGCGACCCGGGTCAGCCGGACGTCGGGGTAGGCCGTCCGCACCACGTCGGCGAGGTCACCCGGCTCGGCGTCCCCGGCGACCAGGACAGCGACCCGCGCGCCCCCCTGCCGCGCACCGGGCGAGCCGGAACCGCGGCGAAGCGCCCGGTCCAGCCGCCGGAGGAGGGCCCGGTTCGCCGGGGTCGGTCGCCAGCCGGCCGCCACCGCCACCTCGACGAGCCGGACAGCGGGCCGCGAGGACGCGGGAGCGGGCGGATCCCTGCGGGCGACGTACGCCACGCCCCTCCGCAGCCGGAGGGACGCACGAGAGCGCAGCTGCATGGGACCGGCCCGGACAGCGCTCAGCCGACTGCCGCACCCTGGCGCTGCAGCAGGCCGGCATCGGTGACGAGCCGGCGGATCTCCGAGCGGGCCCGGGCGTCCGGCGCGGTCCGCAGGGAGCGGACGGCCTCCCAGAACGGCGCGTCGACGACCGCCGCGGGCTTCACGGCCCGGGTGCGCTCGAGCGTCTCGACCGGCACGACCTGCGGGTCGGGGACCACGAACTCGCCCACGAGCCGGTCGTAGGCGTCGACCAGGGCCGTCGACGTGGGGTCGGGCGTCATCAGGACCGCCGTGCCGGTGGGTCGGGTGTCCACCTCGAGGCAGATCAGGTCCGGACGCAGCTCGCGGAACGCCTGGACCATCTTGTAGACGTCGCCGGCCCAGTGCCCGTGCGCCGCGGCTCCCTGGCGCGTGCGGCCGGCCTCCTCGATGCCGCGGGGCAGCATGTCGTCGATGACGATGACGCTGCCCGCGTGGCAGTAGCGCTCCACGTTGATGACGTCGCGCAGGGCGTACTCCGAGAGGTGCATCCCGTCGATGAACGCCAGGTCGACCACCGGCTCGTCGAAGTGCGCCAGCGGGTGCCGCCGGGCGAAGAACTCGTCGCTGGTGGTCCGCACCAGGTGCAGGTCGCAGAGGATCTCCCGCTCGATCTCGTAGAACGGGTCCACCGCGACCGTCGTGGCCCGGGACAGGGCCAGGCTGGCACCCTTGCGGACCCCGATCTCCAGGTAGTTGCGGGGCTGGACCAGCTGGTGCAGGTGCTTGAGCAGTTCGTGGCGGAACACGTGGGAGGCCTCTCGGTGGCACGGGCGGGCGGTGCGGCGGCGCCTGAGCGGGACGCAGCCCCAGGACCCTACCAACCGGCGGGCGCCCGGCTCGCGAGGCTCAGCGGCGGCTGCCGGCCATGATCAGGCTCATCGCCTCGGCCCGGGTCGCCGCGCGGTGCATGGTGCCCCGGACCGCCGACGTCACCGTCTTGGAGCCGGGCTTGTGCACCCCCCGCATGGTCATGCACAGGTGCTCCGCCTCGATCACCACGATCGCCCCGCTGGCCTGCAGGATCTCCATCAGGGAGTCGGCGATCTGGCTGGTCAGCCGCTCCTGCACCTGCGGCCGCTTGGCGTAGACGTCGACCAGCCGCGCGAGCTTCGAGAGACCGGTGATCCGGCCGCTCGAGTCGGGGATGTAGCCGACGTGGGCGACCCCGGTGAACGGGACGAGGTGGTGCTCGCACATCGACCAGAGCTCGATGTCGCGGACCAGGATCATCTCCTCGTGGCCGGCGTCGAACGTCGTGGTCAGCACGTCCTCGGCCGAGGACCGCATGCCGGAGAGCAGCTCGGCGTAGGCGCGGGCCACCCGGGCCGGGGTCTGCTGGAGCCCTTCGCGGTCCGGGTCCTCCCCGACCGCGATCAGCAGCTCGCGTACGGCGGCCTCGGCCCGCGCGTGGTCGAAGGACGGGATGTCGGTCCGCGGGTTCGCGGAGATGCGCTCGATCGCCATGTCAGTGAGCCGTCGGTCCGTCGGCGCCGGCAGCCCGGTCAGCCTTCGGTGGAGTTCACGGTCGGGTCGCCGTGCACGTCGCCGCCACCGCCGGGCGGCGTCAGCACGACCGCGCCCTGGGGCTCGGGCACGTGACCGTTGGAGGCCGCCTTGGGGACGTGGACCGGCGGGATGCTGGACGGCTCCCGGGTCGGGGAGCCGGTCCAGGCCGGACGCGTGGGGCGGCGGCGCAGCGGCTCGAACACCTTCGCGATCTGCGCCTTGTCGAGCGTCTCCTTCTCGAGGAGCTCGGTGACCAGGGAGTCCAGCACGTCGCGGTTCTCGACCAGGATGTCGAAGGCC